>JAJXWM010000018.1 GCA_021781615.1 Pseudomonadota bacterium | reverse complement strand
CACAGGGTCCACAAGCTCAACAATTGGGGATATATTAGGAAATATTTTCGGACAACTCGCATGTTATTAAAACCGGACAAGTTTGCATGTTACTAACAGGTGAACAGGATTTCTTCATCGATTCCCGCTTTTTTAAAAAAGCAGGAATCGTGATTATTTAGTCCGTAATATCTACATCCCTATATAATTTCCAAGAAACTGTCTTCTAAACCTGAGTTCCACCCTGCCCAATTTGAGCTATATAAGCAATAAACCCCTATAAGTACCTTATCCAATAATTTTTTATTAGCACTCAATAGATAAAACTCCTTAGGTTTTTCTTCCCAAGATTCCAGTACATTTACTCGACAATCAAAGTTTTCATCATTTAGAGGTACATTGCTTACATAACGAAATGTATGTCGTACACTATCTCTAACTATAGAATCCATCAGGGTCAACTCAACAACTAACAACGAAAACCATTTCGTTTCGTTGTTAGTTGTTGGGATTTGACCCTGATGGTCTCATGTGGATTGGACTTAGAAACATGCAGGAACATCTAAAGGCCAGAGAAGCATTTGAGGCAGTTTATGGAATAACTTGTGGGGTATGATATGATCAGGACTCGACCCCAGTTTTTTTGTTTCATGTTGTTTCAAGACGCTTAAGTCGAGTGCCTGCTGAGGCACTGATAAAGAAAACCAGCATTTTTTCTGATACTCTTTTAGATTTTTAAAGACTACGAGTTTGTAGTTTTTTATCTTTCTTAACAAATTCTTCAATTAAAAACCTCGTCGCTGTACATAGTACATCTTCTCTTCTTGTTGCTTTCGAATTATCGCTTGTATAGTAAATTCCTATTAAGACTGGGGCATGTTTTGGGGGCCAAACAATCGCAAGATCATTTGTCGATCCGTAAGCACCACTCCCAGTTTTATCGCCAACTATCCAACCTTCTGGGATACCTGACCTAATTCTAGCAGAACCAGTTTGTGTATTTATTAACCAAGTAGTAAATAGATCCCTCTGTGGTCTGTCTAACACCTTGCCTAAAGTTAATTTGCGAAAACTCTCTACCATAGCTTTAGGAGTTGACGAATCTTTTAAATTACCTGCTCCACCTGAAAAAGCTTCTGCTGGCCAATCATTATCTTGTCTAAATGAATAATCTCCTATATAGCGAGCAAAGTCATTCATTCCTTGAATACCACCAATTAGTTTCAAAAGAAGATTCATTGCTGTATTATCAGAAAGACTAATTGAGGCAGCACAAAGTTCCTGAACTGTCATTCCGTCAAGAACATATTTTTTAGTAACAGGACTCCATTCAGCTAGCTCCTCTTTAGTGTATTTAATTCTTTTTGAAAGAATAGAAGGATTAATCATGCATTTTTTTAAAACTGCTGCAACTCCAATTGTTTTAGATGTGCATCCAGTTGGAAAAATTTCATTGGCACGATACTTGATTACATGTTCATTTTCAGTATTAACAGCAAAAATTCCTAAACGCCCTTCAGTGCCGGATTCAAGATTTTTCAATTTATTTAAAATAGTAAAATTATTCTTAGTGTAGTTAAGTGCACTTGAAATATTACAAAAAGAAATTAACACTACGATTATAATTAGTTTTATTGTATTCAATAGCAGTAACCTCATGTTTTACCTCTAATATTAACTTTATCTTGAAATATTTTTATATAACCTAGTGCCTATAAAAAACTTAGTTTACTAACTAAAGTATTTATTCATTATTGTCAATTTAATTATATTAAGTTACAACCGAGGTTATATTTTTATTTAGCAGGCTGTTCTTTAAACTTATGCTTATCGCCTACAAAACTTGTAGCACAATATAACATTGCTAATGGCAAAGAAATTTTATTTACCAATTTATTGTAAAAATCGGATGACTTAAGTTTTTCAAGCTCTTTTGGAGTTATACTAAGCTTTTCCGCCAGCTCCTTTTTAGAGCCCCAGAAGGCCCCAGGGTCAAGTCCGCCATGTGAATTGTCAAGCTATTTAAGCAATACAATCCATTAGGATCTTTTCATGGATCCCGAATAACTAAATATACAAGTTCTTACACTAGCAAAAAGTATCGTTATTAAATTTTTTATTGTTTATGTTTGCTCGAATTTGGCTTAGTTGCCCTATCTGCTATTCGTGGTCAATTTCGTAAAATCGCCACAAGTTAATCTTTCGAGTTCATTAAGCTGGTGCCCCAAACTTAACAACGTGGTCAATTAATTGCCACAGGACTTGACGCGAGGTCACCAAAAAAACATTATAATAAAATTTTTAATAACTCCTCTTTTTGTTTTTTTACGAAATTCGTCGACTGCGGCGCAAGCCGCACAAAGACGAATCAACAAGCCTTTGCCTTCGCAGTTAAAACCTCTTTGCTAGCAGGCGCGTTAGTGCACCATACTGCTCCAGCTTTAAAACATAATCGAATACATCCTATAATCTTTCTCGCTATCGCAACTATAGCTCTTTTTTTACCAGCTTTTTTACTTATCCGCTCAAATACCTCTAATAAACGCCGATCTTGTTTTATACTCCTCCAGGCTATTTGTACTAATATCATTCGTAGCAAGGCCTTTCCTTGGCGACTAATATTTCCAAGATGTTTGTGTTCTCCTGAAGAGTATTCGCTTGGTGTGAGTCCAGTATAACTAAATAACCCCTTTTCACTATAAAAATGGCTCATGTCACCTAGTTCATTAGCTAATATCCTTGCACTTAGCGCACCAATTCCAGGAGCTGATCTGTACATTTTATCTATTGTGTCTGTTTTTGCTTGCTTATTTAGCTTCTTCAATATTTCTTGTAATTTGGCATCTAAATCAAGCCAAAAATGAATAAACAAATCAACGCTGTATTTTAGCTCCTCTGACATCTCAAGCTGCTGTATCTTTTTAATCCAGGTTTTGCAAACTTTCATATCATCTTGTGGATCTATAAGCCCTTGGGTAAATAAAAGACTTTTTAATTGATTCCCTATACGTTTTTTGTTAGTAACTAGCTGGTCTCTGGTTCTAGTTATCATACGAAAAAACTCTCTTTTTTCACTTGGCACGTTTATACCTTTTAATTTTCCATCTGACAGCTGTTCTGCCATTTTTAATGAGTCCCTTTTGTCTGTCTTAACCCTGTTCCTGGCGGCTGTTTCAATGGCTCCTGAGTGTACGACAATGTTATTGATGCCTTGGGCTATAAGGTACCTATGTAAATAAAATCCGCTAAAACCAGCCTCATAAACAGTATTTACTTTAGCTCCATTAAAATATTTTTTTATATACCTCACTAATTCTCCTGGGTAAGCTGCTATGGTATCTCTTTTTACTACAGTACCATTGCATATGGTTGTCACAAAATAAGTTTTTTTATGTACATCTATTCCAATATAAATAACTTCTTTAGTCTTTAGTATAATCTCTCACGGTACAGTCCTCCTATAATTTTAGGTTTAAATTTGGGGCGATAAAATAAACTTTTATTGACCCCGTCAAAAGGACTGTACTACTTTTTATTACCTCTTTAAACTTGACAACCGACAGCCAATCCGAAGATTTTGATAGTAATTCGACGCCCAAAACACCATATAGATAAAACCACTGTATTCCATTGCTGAGTAACTTTTGACATTATTTTATAGTGGCAAGACATTTACGATTGTTATATAGCAATGCTTGGTATCACGTTATGAATCGTGGTGCCGCTCGCGTTACAATTTTTCACAATAATAATGACTATCAGACCTTTATAAATATCTTCGATAAATTACATACTCGCTATAGCTTCGAGATCCACTCTTATTGCTTAATGCCTAACCATTACCATATCTTAATACGTACGCCTTTAGCAAACTTAAGCGATGGCATGAGATATTTGAATAGCTTGTATACTTGCCATTACAATCACAAATATAAAAAAGATGGATCGCTGTCGGTTGACAGGACTCGACCCCAGATTCAGATTTTAGAGGCACTGGATTCAGCTTCAGCTTTTACTTTTGCTTGCCATATTTCCTTAACCATATTAAAAGGAACGGTTACTTGCCAGACTTCAACACTCACTGTATTTTCCATTACTCTCTTTTCTGCAATAACAATAGCAAAGCTAATAAGATCACTACTTTCCGATGTTTCTCTAGCACCAAAAGCCATAAAATTGGCTGCTAAAATATTAGCAATAGGTCCATGCGCCAGCACCATTGTCTTGTCATCATTTTTTTCAAGACCCCATCCTTCTGGCAGATCAACATCATAATGTCTAGCCAATTTAATTGTGGGGATATCTTCACTAGAAGAACTGCTCTTCTTTATAATACGATTTAACAAATCTATAATTGTATAAAGGCGTCCTTTTTTTTGAGGGTCTTCTTTAGTAGGGGGGGCTGAAAATAAGTTTTGCCACTCAAGATTTAGACGCTTGATAGGTATTTCTATAGAAAAATCAGAATTATCATTAAGAGCAGAAGGAGTATATGACCTTTTTGAAGCGTCTCTAGAAGTAAGTATAGGTGTTTCTTGAGAGGTAGATATAGGGATTTCTTGTTTCCAATAAGAAAAATAGGTGTCGGCTTCTGTAGGAGGAGAGTTAGAATCTGAAGAATATTCTGGATCCGACAGTGCTGATTGATCGTTGGCGGTTTCTTTTTTATTATAGACTTTATTAGAATCAACTAAGTTATCGTTATCATCAAAACAACCAGATAACAAACCAAGCATGGCAATGACAAATAACAATTTAAGCAAAACAAGAGTACAATTTTTCATAAACAATCACCTTGGTTAGGTTGTTTTTAAATCATGACCATGTCATTCTCTAATTAATTCGAGAAGAAACACGATAAAAAACATGCTAATTTTAACTTTTGCACAAGCATTAGCAAGTTTTTTTGCTAACATGCTCAAAAAAGTCTGAAAACGTCAAAAAACTAAGACAACTGCGAAATTCCAACCATGCCTATCTCATTGGTATGATCTTGCTACCATTTAGTAGACATACCGAAGACAAACAAAGAATATAGATCTTTGTTAATTTTGAGGTATAGCATGAATCAAGCTAGAGTAAGAACATATGATAAGGAATTTAAATTAAATGCGGTGAGGTTATTTTTAACAGGTGATCGAACATATGCCCAAGTCAGTAGTGAGCTAGGGATTCCATTAGGCACCTTAGTTACTTGGGCAAGAAGCTACAAGTCCCAACAAGTCCCAGGGTCAAGTCCCAACAACTTACAACAAAAACCATAAATAATTGAAGTTAATACCCAGGAATTATCACGGTATTTCACAAGCCACTTCTTTTTGACATGATGTTATCATTATGTCTAGACCCTTACGCATACTATATACGAATGCCTGGTATCATGTAATAAATCGCGGAGCTTCCCGTGTAGCTATATTTCACAGTAATAATGATTACAAAATGTTTTTAGACCTTTTATTGCAAATACATCGTCGATACCGTTTTGAAATACATGCCTATTGTTTAATGCCTAATCATTACCATATTCTAGTACGCACTCCTCTTGCAAATTTAAGCAGAGGAATGCGACATTTAGACGGTTTATATACTCAATACTACAACAGGAAATATAAAAAAGATGGGGCATTGTTTCGTGGTCGATATAAATCAGTTTTGGTTGATGCAGAAAACTATTTACTTCGCCTTAGTCGTTACATACATTTAAATCCTGTCAAAGCGGGTATAGTTAAACATCCAATTAAATACCATTGGTCTAGTTATCAATTTTATAGTAAAAACGCTACATCACCCGACTGGCTTTACACTAAAGAAACGCTTTCTTATTTTGGGACAAAACAACAAAAAAACAAATACTCTTTATTTATTATGGAAAAAACAGATCATGAATTAGAAAATTTTTATCGCAAAACCAAATTATTGCCAATATTGGGATCTGATGTATTTAATAAACAAATTAACGAGATGTATTTAACTAAACAACCACCTTCTAAGGAAATTCCTCATCAAAAAAATGTTTGCACCCAACCAAGCATGCTACACATATGTAAGATGGTTGCTGATTACTACCATGTTTTTCCTGAGACGTTACAAATAGTAGATCGCATAAAAGGTAACTTACCAAGAACAATTGCTATCTATCTTGCTGCACAATTATCCGGCGAAAAATTCAAAAGTATTGCAGACTTTTTTAAAAACATCAGTTACAGAAGTATTCCACAAGTTGTCTATCGCATTAATAAGCTTAAATCTAATACCTCATCTTTGGCTAACGATATTGAAAACCTATACAAATTAATTTAACCGTCTTTCGTTGTCAGTTGTTGGGACTTGACCCTGTTTCCTCTTGATTCGTTGTCAGTTGTTGGGACTTGACCCTGTTTCCTCTTCTGTTTCCTAATTAATTTAACCGTCTTTCGTTGTCAGTTGTTGGGACTTGACCCTGTTTCTTAAACTAAAAAGAGCAGTTGCTCTGGCACAGCGCAAAAACTTTCCGTAGATTTATATTATTTAATTGTTCAACAGCTAAATAGTTAAAAAGCCCGAACAGCCCGAACCTTAAGGTTCGCAAGCAAATCTTTACCACCCTGAAAGCCATCTAAGAAGAACTGGAACCATACAGTTCTACTATCACTGGCGACGGTAGAACTCCAGTAGTTACCATTGACAAAATAACCCTTACCTTGCGCCTTAAGATTGTTATACATGGCAGCTAATTCTCCACCATTTCCCGAAGGTAAATACCAATCTTTAAATCCTCCCCCTTGATAGTCATGAGCAACACCAGCAGCATAGTCATGGGTCTCACCAAGAAATGATATAATTCGCTTAGTATTTTCTCTACCACCGTCGTCTCCAAAACCTATTTTATTGGGGTTTACTTCCCCACTGCTATTAGAGACTTCTGACCGCCACCACGCAATACCAGATGCTTGATCCCTTAAGGCTGCTACATAGCCAGATGTACAAGGAGAAGATTCCGTGCCAGAAACACCACAAGCAAAAACCAGCCCAACTGGTTCACCAACATTCGGCCAATAATCTCCAGTAGCATAGGTTGTCTGGCTATTGGGATCATAATAACTGGTAATGTTTAACGCTGGAGCAGTTTGGAGTGCATACTGCCTTCCAATAAAATCACCCGTAAGAGACCTTGAAGAAGCAGTCGCTGGCTCCTTGTAGGTTCCAGCAGGATTAGAAGCAAAAAGATCGCTTCCAGCCCATACTATAGAATATGGAGTATATAACCCAGCAAAGAATGACGATGCCGCACACCCTAGCGCAGATCCTGCCGTACCGCTACAATTATAAATTGTATTAGATACTAATACTCGAGCATCGATTTGGTTACTGTTTGTAAAATTTGTTGCGGTTAAAGCCGCGGCGGATATAGTCCCACCTATGCTATCCCCTATCGTCCAAGATTGCTCCCCTGTTTTTAAGTAGTTCAAATGTGCATTGCTCTCTACTGCATATAAGTAATTATCAGTCCCGTTAACAGCTCCGGCAACAGTCAAAACTTCGTTTGCAAACCCCCCTGCTATCTCAGACCATGCTCCTGAACTATTACTGAACTTGGCAACATGTTTGGCGTCGTTGATCGATGAGCTCTGAGTAAATGCTCCTCCAGCCACCAAGTCTGTGCCCCACATAGTTAATGCATTTACCTTGTTGTTTAGACCACTGCCTAATGGACTCCAGGTTCCAGTTGCGGTTGGATTCCATTTTGCTACGTTTGGCGTATTTGTATAATCAATACCATTCACCTCAGTAAACAATCCTCCAGCATAAAGATTACTACCATCTGTAGCTAAGGCGTTTACCGATGGGCTACCTTCCCCTCCGATCCCAGCACCTAGCGGTAACCAGGCATTCCCATTCCAACGTGCTATTTTGGATAAGGGTGCTCCTCCAGCTAATGTAAAGGTACCGCCAATATAGAGATCTCCTTTCATGATTGTCATCGCTTTTACAGCACCATCACCCACTCCCAGTGCAGTTGGCGATGACCAGAGCGGGCTCCAGTTGTTGCCATCCCATTTGGCTATTCTAATCAATATACCTGGCGAACTATTCAAATCGACAAAATCACCTCCAGCATAGAGGTTGTTTGAATAGGTGGCATTAAAAACACTTACTCTTTCATAGGTATCAAGATCTTCACCATTTGGTTTTTTCCCTAGCGCCTCAACTCTTATTCTACCTTCAGTGATCGGAAAGGTTTTAAGTGGGATGGCTACGCCGCTTTTGCTGCTGAGCGCTTTGAACCATACAAGGCACGTACGGCCGGCAGCAAGTTGTTTACTGACTGGGCCTGGTTCAAGGCAGGTTGTTATATACCCATCACAATCGGTTGCGTCAGGATCGCAATACTTAATATGAGGATAACCGCCATAAGTTGGATCACTACCAGTCAGCGTACTTTTTACAATAGCTGGCACCGAACCACCAGGATGATAAGCAGGGGGACCATCTTCTGCTTTGATATAGCTGATCGTAATAGGCTTGGCATATGTATTGGTAAGCTTAATAGACCGGTACCCTAAATGGTAATCGCTTATGTCATTATTTGGCGCTACGGATAAAGCGCCACCAGCTAACACATTGGTCAGCAATGGAGCGCCGAGATTGGTTCCAGCTGGTTTAATTGTTCCCCAATCACCTGGGTTCTTTTCTTTATACTTGAGTCCAAAAGCACATGTACCTCCAACATTAACAGATAAACCAGAAGAACACTGAGTCCCCGAGCTAGAATCTGTCAGCTCAACATATTGAGTAGGAACAGGAGGTGTTTGCGTTGAGTCAAAAGTATCATGCCATAACACACCAGGACTTTGCCAGACGAATGGGCCGGCATTCTTGTAATAGTAATTATAAGTCGTAACCGGATCTGTCACATCTTGTAATATTATATCCGTAATAACTTTAGTACTAGCAGGCAAAGGAGCCGTAGGAGCAGGACCAGAGTATAGCTCCAACACTGTGGGCGCTACACTAACAGCAGCGGTTGCTGTTTTTTCGCCACCGGCATAAGTAATAGTAGCTTGTCCACTGCCATATGCAGCCTCACTGGCTGTTAATATAATACTACAGGTTGCCGCTCCACCTTTAGGAATAGGCTTGCAATTGTCTGGTATCGTCCCCTTAGCAACTCCTTGAATATTACCATCCAATGCTATACCGACTACTGTTACTGGATATTCAGTAGATTTATTGGTTAACACTAGCTGCATTGGTATATTAGGTTTATCAATAACTATCCCTGTTACCTCTAGTGTTCCTTCTGGGGTTGGAGACTCACTAGAACTAGAAGTGGATTTACCATCTTTATTGGAAGATATTAAAGCGGTAATCATAGCACCAACAATCCCAATACCACCGGCAAATCCAGCAACTATTGCTTCAGTACTATACGAAGCAGCTGCCGATGGTTGTACAAAATTTAGGGATAGAAAAAGAAATGCTACGATTAAACCTTTTTGCTTTCTTGAGCTCATAACCATATCCTGCTAGTTGTAATTAAAAAGCGACTCAACATTTATAAAATGCTAACCACACAAAAAAAACAAACACAAATATATCTTAATGAAATTTTGCAGTATTTTACCTTAAGCCATGATTAAAATCTACAACCGCAAAAATACTGCAAAAATATCTGTCCGTTGAGATAGACTTTAAATGGCAATTTAGTCTATAATTCGATCCAGGTGTATTATATTGGATGATTGGATAGGTTATAGATCGTGGATCGAGGTACATGGAGGTTTTATGCATATTAGTAATCCCAAAAGGGTAATCATATTATTTTTCTGTCTATTTCTTTTTTCTGTAAGACCAAGTTATGCCGCTTCCAAAAATTACAATGCAGGAGCTATAGCTGCTGGGCTTGCCACCTGCGGAGTGGGAATTGCTGGTGTAATAATTGCTTCGATATTATCTTCCCATGACAATAATTCAGGGAATGATCCGACCTCGACGGGGACATTGGATGATGACGGTGTTTATTTTATTGCTCCGGGAACACAATATATAAAATTGATCAATAATTCTGCTAAGTCGGTAACAGTAGAAAGTATAGAAATTAGAGGTGGTATTAATGGTGTAACTGCAGGTACGATTGGCGAAGGCTGTAAATCTTTGCCGCCTGAAGGTACATGCGAAGCTCCACTAATTGCTACCCAGGAAGCGTATGGCAGTGGTCAAGCTGTTCTTACCTATAATGGTGATAAAACACTAATAGCAAGCGTAGCGGTAGCTAATACCTCTTTACAGTTATCTGAAGGCACCACCCCTCAAAACTCCGATATCTTGGTAGCAACAAACAAAAAGTCCCCGGTAATGAGAAAGTTTAGCTATACCAATACCGGTGCATTTAGCTGGCAAAATCCTGCTATATCTTGGCAGACACCATTTGACAATCCAAGAGGAGAAGAGGTGGTCACCATTGATAATACTGGTAGCGGCGCCTGTAATGGTGCTTCCCTTGCTCCTGGGACATCTTGTACTTTCTCTTTAACCGTTAATTATGATCATCCTGGAGATTGGGGGATTTTACAAGCTACAGGATCAAATATTAGCTCCTATCTTAAAAATGTTCTTGCTGTGGGCGGCTTATCAATTGCAATAAATCAAGATTCATCAGCAAACCATCTGGGATATCGGTCGGTAAAAATCACTAATACTATTACTGATCCTGGGGTTGGAAGAAACATGCTGATAAGTGATATACAAGTTGGTGGAAATTTATTGGATGGTTTACCTGAAGCCAAGCCTGTTGTTAAATACTGCGCCAAAAATGATGGCGCTATAGGTGATGAGGCCTGTGTATATGAGACAGATTGCAATATTATTTCTGGTAGTTCGCCTGGTGTTTCTTTAGCTAGTGGCGAAAGTTGTTTGGTATGGTTTAAAGCTCGTGAAAAAAATTATGATGGAACAGGTATTAGTTTGCAAACTATTCCGAGTACATTAGGAAAAATCTCGGTAACTGTGGTAGGAAAAAAAGAGGAAGCTAAGAAAGGGAGCTCTCCAACAACATACAACTGGGTTGATTATACAGATTACGAGAAGAGCAGTACTTTTACCGCAAGCTACGATAAATCCCTTTATGTTGGGGGGAAATTTAGCAAAGCAGGAGAGGCTGATAACACCGGATATATTGCAAAATGGGATGGCTCAACATGGTCCGCGTTAACTGAAAGTGCTGGCGCTGGTATTGGTAAACCAGTTTATGCTTTTGCTAGTATGCGAGGTGATCTTTATGTGGGTGGGTCATTTACTGGCGTAGGATCAACCACAGTAAATAATATAGCTAAGTGGAATGGTTCAACGTGGTCTGGATTATCTAGTTCCACGGGCGATAATCCAGGCTTGGGAGGACCGGTTTCTGCTTTGAGTAATGTAAATGATGCTCTTTATGTGGGCGGCCATTTTGCTACAACGCAAGGGGGACTTACAGTAAATAATATTGCTAAATGGGATGGGGACAGTTCTTCTTGGCAGGCTTTGAACCATGGCATTGCAGGGTCGGCCAACTCTATTTATGCCCTGACCAGCGTTGGTAGTGATCTTTATGTTGGCGGTTACTTTACCATGACAATTGATGGAGTGATGGTAAAGAATTTCACTAAATGGTCTGGTTCAGATAAGAAATGGTCGGCATTTTCAGGTACAGATAGACCTGTTAATGCCTTAACTAATATGAATGGCAATATTTATGCTGGTGGAAATTTTACTTCTGCTGGAGGTACTACCATAAATAAGATCGCCAAGTGGAATGTTGGAACAAACGAATGGTCAGCACTGTTAGATTCCGGTGGAATTGCTGCTACTGACGATGTTTTTGCTTTAACAACGTTAGGTAGTGACCTGTATGTTGGAGGCAAATTTAGTAAAGCTGGTTTAGTGACAGCAAATAATATTGTCAAATGGGATAGCGTTAATCAAAGCTGGTCAGCGTTGATCGATAGTAGTGGCTTAGTTGCAGATCCTGGTGTAAATGGCTCTATCTATACTATGATTGCTCTTAATGATAGTATTTATGCTGGTGGTAGTTTTAGTACTGCTGGCGGAAAAACGATGAATTATATTGCCCAGTGGGATAGTTTAAATAAGAGCTGGTTGAATCTAGGCTGCGGTATAAAAGATAAAGAGGTTGATGCTCTTGCTATTGCTTCTGCACTGACGATAGTAGGGTATGCAGCAGAGTAAAAACAATTTAAAGATGAGGCTAAATAATATGCGCCATTATCGTTTTTTATTATCGATGTTATTTTTAGTAATAGTTGTTATCACTCCGAATGTTACGTATGGTTGGTGTGTAGATGAGGGTAGTAGTACTTGTTGCAATATAGATCCGCTACCAGCCAGTGTATATCGGGGACAAAATGCTACTGGTTGCTACTGTTGGAGTTATGACACGGTTCATGGTACTGGTGTACTATTTAATAATACCGGTCCTTTTGCGCAGATTGTCGGCAGTCAATGTTATGGGAATGTTTGCAATGTTACCCTGAAATTTTATGATCCGATATCTGTTGGCAATTTTTCTACAGAGCTTACAGCAATATATAACGCTTCGACATATACCGAGGTATGTGACCAAAAGAATATTACTATCCAGGTAATCGAGCCACCAATTTATAACAATACTGCTTCATCTCTAAATCAACGTAGCTCCTCAAGCACAAGCAGTTCTTCAAGCGGAAGTGGTTCGTCAAGCATGAGCAATTCCCCGCTTTTGGCGCCCACAGTTTTATCTTTTAGTAAGGATGCGGGTGTAATCGGGAATGTTATTACAACTACCATTACCGGAAATAATTTTGCAACTGGAAGCGTAAAACCAACGGTAAAGCTTGTAAGTGGAAGCAATACAATAAATGTAATAGTTACAGGAGTGACCTCTAATCAGATTACTTGTAATATCGATCTTACTAGCACTCCACAAACTCTAGTTGGCTCTTGGGATGTTGTAGTAACCAATCCAGATGGAGGAACGGGTACTTTGGTTAAAGGGTTTTTACTTCAAAGTGGTTTAACACCAGAAATAGATACCATAGAGACACAAGTTATTGATGGCATTTTGACAATCACTATCTACGGTATTAACTTCATTAATGGGGTAGATGGGATACAGGTGCTGCTCATAAGCGATGTTGATACGATTGCAGCAACCATTATAACGGTAACCAATGAGAAGATTGTTTGTGTTATAAATATTGCAGATAACTCAGAGATATTTTTAAGGAAGTGGGATGTACAGGTAAGCAACTCTGATCAAATATCTTCAAAAAGAAAATCTATTCTTATTGACGACAGTAGTGTATCCACCCCCGGCGCTTCTAAGTCATGGATTATTCCAGCTGTCATAGCCCCAACTCTTGGTGCAGTAGGAGTTTTGACTACAGCAACAGTTTTTATTTTACACAAACATAAAATGTTATGTTTTAATAAAAACCGCGGGGATATTGAATTTACTGCTTATGACCCCCAGGGCGCAGCTCCCTTTTATTCTACTGAAGCTCCTGCTTCAGTTGCTCCCTTTTATTCTACTGACGCTTCTGTTTCAGCTGCTCCCATTTATTCTACTGATTGAGTTAAGGTCAAGGGTCAAGCCGCTCTTTAAGGTCCTGTTGAAAATGAATGCTTTTTTCAGTTTCAACAGGACCATAGCTAATTTAGTACTTATGTAGGAGGAATGATCTTATGCCATTAGATGTTAGCCAAAAAAAAGTGCTAGATAACTTGAGTGTTTTTTTATCTAAGGGAAAACATAGGGATAAAGAGTTGGTGGGGCAGTTTCTTCGGAAGGGAAGAGGATATTGTAATGGGATTTCTTCTTTGTGGTTGTATACCAAGGGGTTGCAACGAGCACAGACTAAAGCATTTGAAGCTATCAGTCAGTTACGGTCTTATGATCCACCAGGACTGGGGCGACGATTTCTTCAGTGGTTAAGGCCCTCTCCTCCACCAACTCATAGGCAAAGCGAGCTCAGGTCGCAGGATGATTATGATTGGTTTAAATCCACTGTAGAGTTAATTGCTAGCTGGGATGGTGTAAGGGAATTAAATGCCCAGGAAACAGAAAACTTTGAACGATTTGTTTCGTTGATCCAATTTTTTCACCATACTTCAGATTATTTATCGGTAGCGCGGGGAGATTTAGATGTAATCCAAGGGATGGGGCTTCAAAAAGAATATGCGATAGGTTCTTTATTCACTTTGGAACAACTGAAGCAGTTATTAATTGCGGAAAATATTATTCCAGATGGTAGATTGGTCCATGTTGAGTATGGGCTTGGTAGGCATATAACAGCAATCTTTAGAGATGGAGATAATTATTATTATTTTAATCCAGATAGCCCAGAGGGTGAGATAATGGTCAAAAACCTTGCTGAGGTAGCAACGGATATTTTCCTTGCCAATGCAAAGTATGTTGCTTCGTATGATGTGAGCAAACCTCTTCCACTCAGCATTAGGGTATTTTCCTATGGTGAGGGAGTAAAAAAGGTTATCCTCCTCCCCAGATGGTTTTAGAACGCATACGTCCTCTTGTGGAACAAATAGATGGGTATGCGGAAAAAAGTTCTAGTTTAATAATGGCAGTTGAAGCGGGAAGTCTAGAGTCTGTACAATTCTTTTTAAGAAGTGGTGCTGATCCTAGCGCACAAAACTTGGTTAATCAAAATGCTATTATAATTGCTGCAGAGTATGGCAGGCTTGAAATTTTGCATGCCCTTCTTTCTCAAGCTTTACCAAGCGGTAGAATTGATGCTATGACTGTAGAGGGCAAAAGTGCGCTTATGTATGCAGCAATGAATGGCCATAAAGAAGCGGTAGAGCTTCTTCTTAAAAGTGGTGCCACAATAGATAAGACAGCTATGTATAGTAGTAGCAAAAAAACTGCGCTGATATGGGCCGCAAGAAATGGTCATAAAGATATTATGGAGCTGCTTATTCGTTACGGTGCTAATCCGGCTGAAAACCGCAATGATAGTTACAACGAAACTGCCTTGATGTATGCCGCAAAAAATGGACATTTAGCGATCGTCGAAAGGCTTCTTCAATTCCCTGCGGTCAGAGCGGAAATTAATATTCAATCTGGTCTTTACAGTGAAGATCTTCAAGATGAGTATGAAACTCGGGGGTATATAGGCATTGATAATACTCCCCTTATGTGGGCTGCACGTAACGGATATAGTGAAATTGTGAAAATGCTTTTTGCCCATGGCGCACGTCTTGATGTGGTTAATTTAAGGGGAGATAATGCGCTTATGCTTGCTGCAAAAAATGGGCATTCCGAGGTGGTGAAGTTTCTTGTTGAGCAAAATGTAGATATTGATGCATGTAATAGAGAGGGGAAAAATGCATATGCTCTTGCTGAAGAAAAGGGGCATAAAAATGTTTGCGGATTTTTAGAGCAAAGGAGAATGACAGAACCGCAGGTCGGTCTTCCTGAGTTCGGAAATCTAAAATAATTGAAAATGCCCTGGGGTCAAGTCCTGACCATAATCTTACCCATAAGTATGTCCAAAAGCATCTTCGAAAGCTAAACGAGCTCTAACCTGTTCATACATATTTCGCATACTAAAAGCTTTGTCAGTTGTTTGATTTAAAAAACATTATTTGCCATTTTCTGATCTTGAATACACAATTAATTTGCTAACAAAAACCAAGGAGGTAAGATTATGAATTGGTGGCAAACGATTGAATGCTAGAGCGACTAATTTATTGGAAGCTCTGAGCCAAAGTCCTGGTGAAAGTATCCCATCTAGCTGCGGGGACTGGGGAGAAACTAAAGCTGCATATAGATTTTTTGAGAATCATAATGTAACAGCAGAGAACATCTTAGCACCTCATAAAAAAGCTACTATAGAGAGGATAAAAAAACACCAAGTAGTTTTATTCATTCAGGATACATCGACGCTAAATTATACAGGACAAAAGCAACGTAAGGATGTTGGTCCAATTAATCGAGATAATACCAAAGGATTATTTATCCACCCAACACCAGCAGTTACTCCTGAAAGATTATGTCTTGGTATAGTGGATCATTACCAGTGGTCAAGAAAAGAGTTAGCGCATAAAAACTCTAAAGAGCGGAGTCGGTTAAATCATTTGCGCAAACCCACAGATAAAGAGAGCTATAGATGGGTAAAAGGCCACCAAAAAGCAAGCGAATATGGCGCAGCAACTAAAAGATACATTAGTGGTTTCGGTAGGAGATCGCGAAGCTGATTTATATGAACTTTATCATGAGGCACAACAAGAATTTATGGAGGGATCAGCGCATTGGCTTATAAGATCATCTTATGATAGAGGGGTAGTAGATGAAAAAAAGAAACAAAAAAAGCTAATAGCAGCAGTTAAAAAATCTGGAGAATTAGGCGCTATATCATTTGAGTTACCACCATCAAACGGACAACCAAAAAGATTAGTCAAATAGACTTTATATGCCAAGCGGGTTAAGTTAAAGCCGTCCAGCCGAAAACAAAGGGCTGGATATATACCAGTAGATGCCAACATAATTATTGCAACTGAGGTTAACCCGCCGCGAGGGAAAAAGCCATTAGAATGGGTTCTATGCACAAGCATTGTTGTTGATAATTTCAAAAAAGCAAGTGAACTTATTCAATGGTATTTATGTCGCTGGCAAATTGAAATTTACTTTAAGATATTAAAAAGTGGGTGCAAGACAGAAAAGCTGGCACTGACAGAAAAGAAACGCTTCGATGCCTGTTTGGTTTTATATATGATTATAGCGTGGAGAATTTTATATATAACTATGCTAGGTAGGAAGAATCCTAACATTGCTTGTGACTGTGTATTTGATACGAAAGAATGGCAAACTATGTATATTGTGCTTTACAAAAAAAAGCCGCCAGAGAAACCGCCGAAGCTAAATGATATGGTAAGAATGATTGCATCACTTGGTGGCTTTTAAAATCGAAAAAATGACGGAGAGCCAGGTCCACAAACAATGTGGATAGGTATGCGAAATATGTATGAACAGGTTAGAGCTCGTTTAGCTTTCGAAGATGCTTTTGGACATAATTATGGGTAAGATTATGGGGCTGTTGAAACCCGCCTATTTCGTCATTCCCGCGAAAGCGGGAATCTAATAAAAACAAGAAGCTACATTTGTTGTTTTTATAAAAATTTTCAGACTTCAACAGGCCCATTATGGATTTGACACCTATCCCTCGAGATAGCTTGCATAGTTTTGTTCACCAAGCATGCTACGCATATTTTCTTTAAATGGATAAACCGTAGGAACCGGAAGAAAAGTATGAATTGGGAGTAGTTTAGTTTGTTTCTCAGAGCATATCCTTCTCCGGCGATAAAAATTTGCCATCAACTTTTCTAATTTTATGTGGTAGAGCGAACAATTATGTTGTTAAAGCAACCAGAGTAATGTCTGATCTTCAGCCCACTGCCTTAATTGGGCACGGTGTGGTTGGAACTGGGGATCGGAGGGGAAACCTACCGGTCTACCACCTCAAGATTCTACTGCTCCTTATTTTATCTTGCTTTTCTCGGTAAAAAACCTGGAAGTGCTCTCTCAAAAACTTTACAATACTCTCTATTGCCTATAGAATCCGCGGATCAATAAAAAACCACTTCATAAGAACTTAACATGAAAATAAAAACCGCAAAAAGTATTTTTTTTCAAAGCATCCGATTCATATTTTACGCGCTAACGATTATTTATAGCTGTAATAGTTTAGCGACAATTGAAAAATATGTTTCTAGAGATCAGGCTAGTGGCAAAACCATTCTAAAAATTGACGAGACTATAACTTTGATTACACCAGTAATAGCGAGAGAAATCGTTGATACTTTAACCCAACAAAGCATTCATGATCTAATTATTGAGGATGTAAATTTTACGTCTCAAGCACTACAAACATTAGTTGATGGCTTAGCAAGTTACACACAACTAACTACGCTGCGGTTACGAAATAATCACTTAGAACAGAGAGAAGCTAGACAAATTGCGAGAATAATAGAAACAAATCCGCGCTTAACCGTACTTGACTTAACGAAAAATAGAATTGGTCCTGATGGCGCTATAGACATTGCAAGATCCCTTGAGCCTCACGCTGAATTAAGGGAATTAATTCTTGCGGAAAACGAACTCGGTCCTGCTGGAGCTAGGGCAATAGCTCCAGTGATAGCAAGAAGCTTAGAGTTAACTATACTCGATTTGGGCGCAAATGGAATTGATCATACTGGCGCTCTGGCAATTAATAGGGCTCTTGCCCCTCATACGCACCTTAGAATACTTCTTCTTCAAGCAAATAATCTTGGGATCCAAGGTGCAGTGATTATCTCTGAGACCATAGAAAGAAACCCCGAACTAACCATTCTAAATCTTAGATCAAACAATATAGGGACTAAAGGAGCCAAGACCGTTGCTAAGGCTTTAGGACACACTTTAGGTTTAATTGAGCTTTATATGGGGGGTAATAATATTGGGCCATTAGGAGCCGCGGCAATTAAAAAAGTCATAGAGAGAAATCACAATTTGCGTCTTATTGATTTGCATAGAAATAAAATAGGCTTGAAAGCAGCTAAAAGTCTGGCCAAAAGTATACAATTTTATAGAGGATTAATTGTGCTCGATCTTGAAGAAAATAATATCGGCGGTGCTGAAGCAATAAAAGAAATTTCTGAGATTCTAGCAGGTTTAACTAACTTAAGCTTGAGATTAGGTGGTAATGATATCTTTGCGGATGTTGAATTTCATCTAGCTACTGAGAAACAACCAAAACGAACCCGGGAAGTATCAACCCCATCTTTTCCCGAATCAGAAAACAGCAGCTCAATAAGTTCCGCCCCTCAACCAATCGAGTTACCCCCTCCGGAGCAAAAACAACAATGTTTTGCACCGCCATCCCTATTTGAGGATGATTTAGATTCGGCTAACACATCATACAAAGCCCCGGCACCGCCAACAACACCTGTTGATGAACTGTCAATGAGCTCAAGAACTCCACCAACACCGTTATATATCGAAGAAGAACCGGAAGCAGAGGAAGTATTACCGCAGGTACCAACTCAAGGAGCACACCCAAACCTTACAACGGAAGATATAAGACAAATAGAAGAATTGGTTGTCGCGCCTAACCTTAGAGCTGCTACATCATCTACTACTGGTAAAAAATAGACATCTAGCAAGGGATCCACTAGGAGAGCTGGCAAAAATTGGGCTTATAGTGCTGAAAAATAAAGTTAAACCAACTATTGAAACCTTTTTGGAAAAAAGAGGGTTATCATTATCACAAGAGAAAACATTGATAGCTCATATCGATGAAGGATTTGACTTTCTTGGAATGAATATAAAGAAATACAACGGTAAGCTAATCATCAAACACTGCTAAAAGCAGTGTAAAAAGATTCTTAACCGATATCCGAACTCAAGACTGATAGTTTGATCTGCGCATTAAATACGATAATTCGGGGATGAGCAAATTATTATCGTCATGTCTGTTCTAAGACAACCTTCAGCTATGTAGACCACAAAATTTTCAAAGCCATATGGCATTGAGCGGTCAGGAGAGATCCACAAAAAAGTGCCGGATGGATAAAAAGTAAATATTTCAGAATTTTTTCTTTTTTTCTAGGTGACAATTTCCTCTGCCTACATATGTTAGTTTCATCCCCCGCGTTTAGTATATACCGCCCAAAGTGAATTATTTAAATAGAAAGAATGCTAGCAAATATCAACATCCCATCAAAAAAATGTTTGCACCCAACCAAGCATGCGACACATATGTAAGATAGTTGCTGATTATTACCATGTTTTTCCTGAGACGTTACAAATAGTAGATCGCATAAAAGGTAACTTACCAAGAACAATTGCTATCTATCTTGCTGCACAATTATCCGGCGAAAAATTCAAAAGTATTGCAAACTTTTTTAAAAACATCAGTTACAGAAGTATCCCACAAGTCGTCTGTCGCATTAATAATGCTTAAATCTAATACCTCATCTTTGGCTAATGATATTGAAAACCTATACAAATTAATTTAACTGTCTTTCGTTGTCAGTTGTTGGGACTTGACCCTGAAGGATTCAAGGTGCTGACACAACCTCTCTATCATATGTCATGAGTCTATACAAGAAATAAACTGTGACGCCATCTATTACTGCGCCTACTGCTATATTAGCCACGGTTTTTGATGCAGAATAAAACCACTTAATACAATCAGGCAGTAATACATTATTAACAGCATTATACACATCTAAGGCTAAGCCTGTTGTACAACCATCGGCATTGCATTCGGTATATTCTGTTGCACTTTTTTGTAATAATTCGACAATGTCTTTATTGGTATACGTTTTATTTTGAGCTTTCAATAGACCAATTAAAATTGCTACTGCTGCAGATACATGGGATGTTGCCATAGAAGTCCCCTCCATCTCTTTCCAAATTCCTTGACCACCGTTTTCTGGGGTTTGATATTCCTTTAAGGATGACCATACTGTCGATTTAATCATGGATAATGGGTTTGAAATTCTACCATCACCGCCAGAAGCTGTTATTGTTGTGTTTCCAAAGTTACTATAATAGGCTAGCCTACCAGTTGGCTCTTTTGCTGCTACAGAAATCACATTGTTGCAACCAGCAGGAATAACGTTTTTGATATTTTGTTTCTCATTACCCGCAGCAACTACTATTATTACTCCTTCTCTAACCAAATCATTTATCACGTTTTGAAACCGTATATTACATTGGCCTGTGCCTCCAAGGCTCATACTAATAATTTGTGCGGGATTTGGATTAATAGGAACTGGCGAACCATCAACATTATCCACTTCAAACCCAGCCGCCCACATCATGGCATCTGTTATGTCTGACATCATACTGCTTTTCCCAAGAACCCGTACAGGGACGACCCTAGTCCAATAAGCGCCACCTGTCATATAATCTGAATTATTTATGTTATATCCGTTACCTGTTATCGTTCCTATCACATGTGATCCATGCCACGATGACTCTCGTGCTAATTTCCAACGAAAAATTTTATAATTAGTATCTGCAGCAGTTATAAAATCACCCAAATCCAGTCCGTTTGGTGTATATTTGCTGTGTGGATCGTTCCTTGCATCTACATCTGTAGTAGACGCTGGACATTCTCCAGACATTCGGCAATCTGAAATAAATTTGTAGCCATAAACCCCGGCTTGTCCATTCAAGGGTTGTAGATTGTCTATAAAATTAGGGTGCGGTGTATAGCCTGTATCTAAAACAGCAACAGTTATGTTTTTTCCTGGGAAATTGCCGTAGCTCTCAAGCGCAGTCCATGCTTTATTAAAATTATCGCCACTCCATGTAGGTTCCGTTAGAAATTCTTTTTGGCCTGTCATATCCCACTGATAAGTAGGATTTAGTGCTGAAAAAGCTTTTAGCTCTTTATCTTCCTCGATAGACTCAATATCATTATATTGAGAAACATTATTAATAAACTTTTCAGTTTGTGCCTCACTTAAATCTTCACTTAATATAATAACATGAGCACCATCACCCAAAGAGTGCCAATCTGTTGCTTGAATTTTGACTGCTTCTTTAACTTCAGCTGCTTTTGATAATGCATCAATTTGCTCATTTGAGAGCCTCTCCCGTAACTCCTTTCTGATCTTTGCTCTGGCTTCCTTTGCATCAGCGCCAGCATGAGATGCTAAAAAAGCTTTTTGAGATTCACTTAGCTTATATTTTACAATAAACCTATCTGCTGCTATTGCAGTCATACATGAGATACATAAGACGATTGTAAAGACAGTCTTTACATACATATTCATAAATTAACTCCGCATTAATCATAATCTGAACTAATTAACAATTATTCTAAGTTTAAAACGCTGAACAAGTAATATATTATCTACTCTCATTTTAAAATTAACAATAAGAATAAGAACCAAACCCGCATAGCATAGCATAGCATATTTTTAACTATTTTACAGGACATTCATTTATTTACTCTAAACCAATATCCTTACAAGCAAAAAAACTTAAGTAAATATTAAAAAGCTGGATGGGGTATAGTTGTTAACTAAATGCAGCCTTATAATTGCACCAATTTTATTCGATCTTGATCCGCGTCTTATTATTTGCCAGTTGCAAATTTAGTAGCGCAGTATAACTTGATCAATGGCGAAGAAATTTTGTTTGCCATTTTATGATAAAACCCCAATGACTTAAGTTTTTTAAGTTCTTCTGAAATTATGCCAATATTTTTAGCTAGTTCTTGTTTGACGTATGATTTGACTCTTACTTCCGACACGGGCGATGAAGCATTGCCTTTAATTATTCCATCATCTAGTGGTGTTTTTATTTTTTCTTCTCTTAAAAGTCTATTGATCATTTCTCGCGCCGTTTTAAAATTTAAATTGCCAGACGATTGGCTGGCGGTTACAATTTTGGTAGCCACGTTATTTCTTGTAATGAGGTAATTTGGTTAGCGTTGTCAACTGTGTTCGGCGCTTTTGACGGCGTGCTGTTTAAATAAAAATAAGAGATTTTATGCTTGTTCTGTTAATCACCCTCCCTTAAAAAATCAATTATTAATTATGTAAAGGTAGCTCATAAGTTAATACTACCTTAATATTGTTTAAAGTAAATTATGTTAATCTTTAGCTTAGAATGAGAGAACAACAAATTATTGTTTAGGTAACCAACCATGATTTTTAAAAACACAAGCGTGCCGCTAACTCGTTAAGCGTTTAGGCCATCCTGACCCCTAAATGCCACTCGTTTACGCGGCAGGTTTTCCTTTTGCCGCGATTCGCCCTGCGGCTGGGAAACGCCACAATGGCTTTACGGCACGATGCATCTACGGGCCAACAGCAAACAACGCCCTTCGATGCGCACCTATCGCGGACTACTAACCTTCGCTTCGCTCTCCAGGGTTAGCAGCGAGGGGTTAAAAAAACAACTAGTTACTATTGTTAACCTGATTGTTACTTTATTTTTTTTCCTTTCTTCGTCTGCAGGATATGCGCTTTCTACATATAAACAAAGTCAAGGAACTATACACGATAAATTAATGGTCAGGACCTGGCACCCTGTTCGATGGGGTGAGGCTCTTCCTACCCTTTTGCCAAATTTACAATCAACCCCTTCTTCTTCATAAGTTTGCCGCTTACGATAAAAACTACTAACGCTTAGACCCAGTATTGCTGCCGCTTCTTCGCAAGTTATCTTGCTCTTCTCATATTGACCGTAGATATCCAAAAACCTCATCTTAAATACCTCGTTAATTGACACCATTTTCATAGATAACCTCTTGTTTTTCAAAAGGCTCCTATTTTACATTTACAATCGATCAATTAACGTATCAACTAAGTCGGTCATATCACGTATCCGTAACATGTGCGTAAAAATAAATTGCAAAGTATTTTTTAGCTAAGTATAATGCGGTAGATAGTTCGAAAAAATAGAAGCGCTTTTGGTTGGCTGCCAGTAAACGCAAATCTAAAGAAGTGTTTAGTTATTCTATCTTGCTTTTTGCGGATAGCATGCTAGAACAATCCTTAACGGAATTAAGGGGGCGTGGTAAATGGAAGATTACGTATCAAAAGTAGCTATTCAGAATTTCTTTCACAGTTTAAATCTCTTTGTGTTTCTTTTGCATGGTCTTTGTACGTTTATGTTTTTCCTATTGCCTAGCCAAAACTTTTATCTCAAATTTCATAATTTTAATTTAAATGGAGGTTAAAATGGCAATAATATCATCATTTGTAACTGTAAACTGCGGTACCTCGGGAAATGATACCATTACCGGTGGTAGTGGTAACGATATTTTAATTGGCGGTGCCGGTAGTGATACTTTAAACGGCGGCTCTGGCAATGACATAATCATCGGCGGCTCCGGAAATGATTTATTAATTTATAATATTACTGAAAATCTTGGTTATAAAGATCTATATAATGGCAGTGGTGGCGCTGATACTCTAAGAGTCATTGTTGATGCAAATAATACTTCTGCTAACGAAGCAAGTTTGCTGGTCGGAATGCAGAACGGATTTGCGGCGGTAAAACTTGGTCATTATGTTGATTTTGGTGCATATACCCAACAAATGGTTGGTTTAGATATGGTCAATATTGAAAAACTACAATTTGACATAAGCAAAACCATTAATGAAGATGCTCCATTTACCTTGAATCTTGCTGATGCTACTAAAGGACAAACTATTCAGCTGGTTTCTGGCACTCCTAGCTATATCACTGTAAATGCAGGTGGTGCTTCGATAACTTTTGATCCTCGGGTGCAGTATAATAGCCTAGGTGAGGGGGAATCTACTACTAGTAATTTTAATTATCAAGTATCTATGGGCGGTAAGGTTATTAGTAATAATACCGTACATGTAACCATAACAGGTGCTAACGATTTACCGGTAATTGATAGCATACCACAAACGGGAAATGTTACAGAAGATATTGCCCTTACTGCGACTGGTCAATTTCAGGGGCATGATCCAGATACCAATGATGCTTTAACTTGGCAATTAGTAAAAAATGGCAATGCTTACGATGCAATCACCGATGCTTATGGGACTTTAACAATTGACCCGCAAACTGGTGCTTGGACTTATACTTTAACTAACGAAGCAGCACAGAGTTTAGGTGCAGGTGAACAGCTCAATAACCTTTATACTGTCCGATTAGCAGATAATCATGATGGAATAGCACAACAAGATTTATTAACTATACATATTAATGGAACCAATGACTCACCAATAATTGACTCCACAGTTGTAACATCTGGTAGTGTTACTGAAAATGCGCAAATGGATACAGTACAAGGGCAACTAGTGGCAACCGATGTGGATACTAACGATGCCGGCATATTAGCTTGGTCAAGGGTAGCGGATCAAGATCCAACTACTGAACACTATGGAACTCTAGATTTAAATACCACAACTGGTGCCTGGAATTATACATTAAATAATACAGATCCGCGCCTTGAGTATTTAAATGTTTCTCAGCAAGTAAGCGATACATTTAGAGTTCAAGTAGCAGATGAACATGGTGGAACTGCAACTCAAGATATAACGATAAATATTAATGGGATAACTGAAAATTTTATTGCCTACAATGCAAATAGTTTAGCTTTATCGGCAAGTCGATTATTATCTAATAATATCGATGCTAGTGCTGATAATTTATTTATTACTGGGGCTGTTGCTAATCAGGAAACCCATGGTACAGTAGAAACTGTATTTAATCCTGAGCATACGGCAGTTGTTTCAATTAGATATACACCAGATAGTAATTATACCGGCCCAGCTAATTTTACTTATACTTTAGAAGATGGTAACGGCAGTATGAGTACCGCTACTGTAAATATAGACGTATATAATATGATTACTGGCACTGCTGGCAATGATGTACTTATAGCCCCTCGTGATGGTAGTGGAAGTTATCTTGTTGATGGTTTAGGTTCTGATGAAATGCACGCTGGGACTGGAAACAATTTTATAATTAGCAATACGAGCCCTGATTCTTCGGATACCTTTTATTTTACAGGCACAGACTTTGGAAAACAAAATAGGATCAATGTTTTTGATAGCGCAAATGGAGATGTAATAAAGCTGCAGGATGTTTTTACAAATTTACCTGCTCCTACTGGTACGGATGGCAAATATACAGTAGCGGATCTAACCGATTATATTACGACAACTCATATGACTACAGTAGGTGGTATTACTGGGACTTTGATAACAGTTAATAGTAATGGTGCTGAACCTGGTGGTACAACACATACTATTTTGTTAGATAGAGTTAATACTAATTTAGAAACACTATTGAATACCGATAGCTTGCAAATTATTAATACTACTGCATAGAACGTAGCAAAATTAGTTAAGTTGGGGATGCGTTTAAAGCGTATCCCCTCTTATGCAACTATAGAGGTAGTAATAAAAGGAGTTTGGGAGCAACAGGGAAAAAGTGAATATGTTGTTTAAAATCACCATCTATACTTACATCTTATATTGCTTAAGTGGCGTTTTTCTTTTTACGTCTGTAAGTGCTCTTCCTACAACTGCAACTACTGCGCCAGAAAATACCAGTAAATTATCACTTGCAACAGTGGTTAAAAAAACGCTACAACAAAATCCTGAGGTTTTAAAAAATCGTGCTTATCGTTTAGCTGCTGATGCTGCTATCAGACAAGCGAAAAGCGGATTTTTGCCTAAAGTCAGCGGTAGTTTGGGGGTAGGAAGATCTAATACAACAACAACCTATTCTACTAGCACCTCAGAAAATTCTTTAAGTCCTATTATGACAAATTTTAGTATTACGCAGCCGGTTTTTTCTGGGTTTGGTACTTATAATTTGGTGCAACAACGTAAAGAGGAATTTAAGGGGGCAAGTTTTAACGAAAGTTACACCAAAGAGGATTTAGCATTACAAGCAACCTCTGCTTATTTAAATGTTTTGCTTAATAAACACCTACATGAACTAACTAAAAATAATGTTGGGGTGCATAAAGAGATCTTAACTAAAGTAGATATTAAATATAAAGGGGGTGGTGGTACCAAAGCGGATGTTGATCTTGCCGCTGGGCGTTTGGCAGAAAAAATGGCTCGGTTACATAATATTGAGGGTGCTGAGGCTAATAGCATCGCAAATTTTATAAAGGTGGTGGGAATAGAGCCACAAAATCTTTTTCTACCCAAAGAGGTACCAACACTACCAAAAAATTTACCCTTAGCTTTAAATATGACCTTAGAAAAAAATCCGGCCTATTTTGCAGCTTATGCTAATTTTAAATCTGCAACTAAAGCACTTGATGTGAGTAAATCTACGTTGCTACCAACGGTTGATTTTGAGGCTACCCAGGCAGATAGCAAAAATTACTCCGGATATGAGTCACGTAATAAAGATCGGAGAGGAATGTTAGTTGCAAGATACAATCTTTTTAATGGCGCTAGTGACATCAGCGATATTGATAAGTCAGCCCAATATCGACAAGCAGCGATGTATGATTTTTATAACACCAAAAATAAAGTTATTGAGAGTACTACTAAAGCTTGGAATAAATTCCAAGCTGATCAAGCAAGCTTAACCGAGCACTATAAGCACTTATACGCTGCTGAACAAGCACTAGATGGATATAAACAGCAGTTTGATTTAGGTAAAACCTCACTCCTCAATGTTTTGGATATGGAAGACGAGGTATATAACGCCAAAATAGATGTTATCAATGGTCAATATGCTGTAATTATCGATCATTATATCTTGTTAGCCAATATTGGAATGTTAGCGGCATATTTTACTCATAAGGATAAAGACAATGGGTGATAAGAATATTGTTTTAAATAAGACAGCTAGCGATAAATCTAAACCGTTACAGTCCGAACCAGGAAGTAAAGAAGGGTATATGGACCCCTTATTAGATTGTTTGGTGATTCTCACCCATCTTAATGAACACCCTTGCTCGCCTAATGCTCTTACTGCTGGACTCCCTTTAGTCCAAAATCGCTTAACGCCCCAATTGTTTGTGCGTGCTGCCAAGCGAGCTGGTTTTGCTTCTCGCATTGTCGAGCGCTCACTTCGGAAAATTTCTAAATTGGTATTACCAGCGATTTTGATTTTAAAAGATAACCGTGCTTGTATTTTAAAAAAACTCGGTGATGAACCTAATACTGCAGAAATAATTACCCCCGATAGTGGTGGTGGAGTCTCAAAAATCCCCTTAAATGAACTTCAAGAAAGTTATACCGGTTTTGCGATCTTTTTAAAACCGATCATGACATTTGATAAGCGAGCCGATGAATATCAAATTGCCACTAAAAAGTCCTGGTTTTGGGGAACACTATGGAATTATCGTAAAATTTATTACCAAGTAATTTTAGCTACTTTGCTCCTCAATATTTTTGCTTTGGCTAGCCCGCTATATATTATGAATATATATAATCGCGTTGTGCCAAATTTTGCAGTAGAAACCCTTTGGGTGTTATCTAGCGGAATTATCATTGTTATTGTGTTTGATTTTATTTTACGGGTTTTACGTGGCTATTTAATCGATATAGCAGGTAAAAAAGCAGACACAATTTTAGCTGGCACGTTATTTCAGCAAGCAATGAACGTGCGTTTAGAAGCAAAACCGGCTTCTTCTGGAGCTTTTGCGAACAATCTGCATGAATTTGAAGTTTTGCGCGATTTTTTTACTTCAGCAACTGTATCTACTTTAGTTGATTTACCATTTGTGTTTATCTTTATTGCAGTGATGTTTATGGTTGGTGGCCCAATTGGTTATATTCCGCTAATCGCCATGCCGATAATATTTTCACTCTCTTATTTTATCGAGATGCCGATTCGGCACTCAGTAGAAAAATCCCTTTTTGCAGCTTCGCAAAAACATGCATTGTTAACTGAAGCAGTATATGGTTTAGAAACTATCAAAGGGGCTTCGGCTGAGGGAACATTACAACATAAGTGGGAACAAATTGTGGGGATCGCTGCTCAAGCTGGATTAAAATCCCGATTTTTTGCTACGATGGCTATTAACTTTAGCTCTTTTATGGCCCAACTTCTTGCGATCATTATTGTTATTATTGGTGTGTATTTAATCGCAGGTAATAAATTAACTATGGGAGGGTTAATCGCCTGCTCCATTTTAGAAGGGAGAATTATTGGGCCACTAGCGCAAATTGCTGCGTTACTAACCCGTTTCAACCAATCGAAAATAGCATTAAAAAATCTAAATAAAGTGATGGAACTTCCAGTAGAAAGACCACCGGAAAAAAAATTCCTGCACCGTCCAACTTTTCAAAACAGTATCGAATTTCATGATCTAACATTTAAATACCCCAACCAGGAAAGGGTTGTTTTGCAAAACGTTAATTTTAAAATTAACGCTGGAGAGCGGGTGGGAATCGTTGGTAGGATGGGTTCGGGGAAATCCACCATTGAAAAATTATTACTTAATTTTTATACCCCTACTAAAGGTGCAATATTTGTTGATGGTATTGATTTAGCCCAAATTGATCCGGCCGATTTACGAAGGAATATCGGCTATGTTTCGCAAGATTACTCCTTGCTTTATGGCACAGTTTACGAAAATATTGCTTTGGGTACACCATGGGCTAATGATCAAATGGTACTACAAGCAGCAAGATTGGTTGGTGTGGATCATTTTATCAAGCAGCATCCATCCGGATTTTCAATGATGATTGGTGAACAAGGGATGGGGCTTTCTGGTGGGCAAAGACAAGCTGTAGTGATTGCCCGTGCTATTTTGGCTAATCCTGCAATTTTGCTTTTGGATGAGCCAACTAGTGCTATCGATACTGCTACGGAACAGGTGTTAGTTAATAATTTGTTAGCTTATGCTGCTAATAAAACACTTATTGTAGTTACACATAAGCCTTCGATGCTAGCGTTAGTTAATCGACTTATTTTGATGGATAACGGGCAAATAATTGCTGATGGCCCAAAAGATGAAATAATTGCGAAGTTACACAATAACCAAATAAAAACCGCTTCATAGATAGGAATATAATTATGGGAAACACGGATAACACCAAGGATGCCGAAATTAAAAAAGTTGAGGCAAGTTCGCAAGCTTCTACAACTCAGCAGCAACCAAACTCAGCTTCTGAGCCTCAACCAGCTTCAATTAAATGCAATTTAAATGCAAACGAAATGGCACACATGATTTTAGCAGCTGAAGATGTCGATTTTGTTTTAGATAGCAAGGCGGCAATACTTTCCACTTCGACCCCATATGCCACAAAAACCCTTTTGATTATTACAAGCCTTTTGTTGTTTGGAATTATTTGGGCTATGGTCACTAAAATAGATGAGTTCACCGTAGGATTTGGTAAGGTTGTACCTTCTTCACAAGTACAAGCGATTCAAAACTTAGAAGGTGGTATTGTAGCCAAAATTTTTGTTACTGAGGGTAAATTAGTCAAAAAGGGGGAGGTTTTAGTAAAGCTAGATGATGCTATGTTTGCTTCCCAATACCATGCAGGTTATGCTAAATGGTTGGCATTGCAAGCTACCATCGCACGGCTTAAAGCACAAACTGACAATAAGTCTGAGATTGTTTTTCCGCCTGAAGTTTTAAAAGCTCCTGAATTAGTTGCACAGGGAAAAGATTTGTTTATTACACAACAAACATCTTTTAAAGAAAACCTAGAAAATTTGCAACATACTTACAAATTAGTGCTTGATGAGCTCCAAATTGTAACCCCTTTAGTAGAGAAAGGGGTGATTTCAAGAGTCGAATTACTCCGCTTAAAACGGGAAGTGATTGGTATTAAAACCAAGATTGATGGTTATGAAAATAATATTCGTGAACAAGCCCTGAATGATCTAACTAACGCTCAGAAAGAATCTAATGAAATAACAGAAAGTCTTGCTGGTCTATTAGATCGGATGCAAAGGACAACGATGGTTTCTCCAGTAAACGGCATCGTAAATGAGATATTTTTCAATACGATTGGCGGCGTATTAAAGCCTGGGATGCCAATTATGGATATCGTGCCTTTACACGATCAATTGATGATTGAAGCTAGGGTTAGTCCGACCGATATTGGTTTTCTTTCAGTAGGACAAAAAGCTAGAGTTAAAATTACTGCTTATGATTATGCAGTTTATGGTGATTTAGCAGCAGTAGTAACTAATGTTGGAGCATCTACCAATGTTGATGAAAAGGGTAATAATTACTATCAAGTTACCTTAAAAACCGATAAAAACTATCTGGGCAAAAAAGAGGGAGTTTTTCCTATAATTCCTGGAATGATTGCAATGGTTGATATTATGACTGGCAAAAAATCTATGATGACTTACATCATGAAACCAATTATGCGCGCTAAAGAAAGAGCATTGCGGGAACGTTAAAAGTGATAAGTTTGTCAGGACCTGGCACCGGTCACAGGACCTGGCACCGGTCACACTGGCAACAATTAGTATTTGTGCAGAGCTATCCGAAAGTAAATTAAATGATATTAAGAAATCAGTGAAAGGTGGATTATCTTCTTAGCAATCTGTAGCTACAAATAAAAGCTGTGAAGGATTTTAAGCTATATTCTATTCTTTTGGGGTATTTACCCAGGAATCAGCTGTTATGTCGTATCCAACAGTTAGTCCTTCTGTACCGCATATATCATTACTTTCCATATGAAAAATAATTTTATGGATATTTTCTATTTCCTCTGCTTCTCTATTACAAGTGCCGCCTATATATTTTGTAACAATATGTCTTATTTCTAGGATATTATTTGGAGAAATCATCTTTCCATCGGACAACGGATATAACACGTCAATGGTACCATTTTTATGGGCATATTTAAAATAGGGGAAAGATAAAGGATCGCCTGTGGTCATGTAGGTAAGGGCCTTTTTATCTAAATTTAGAGTAGAGGCTATCATTTTTTGAGCATAATGAAGTCTTGTAGCATCTAGGTCCACAGAAGCTTCTAAAATTGGGTGGTGTGCTATAGAGCCGAACATTTGCTCATTAACTCCACAGCTAAAAGACTCGGCAAAAAAATCATATTTATGTATATCATCTTCTAAACTTCGCTTAAACACATAATTTAAGTCAGAATAAACTCCTCCTGTACATCTTACTAATTCAATGCGTAAAATATCGGACGCCATCCCCCATAGCTTTTGTTCTAGCAACCAATCTATTTCCCTGCCTAACCTAAAATATTTCTTTATTTCGGTAAGCTCTCTTACTTGTACGCCTTTTGACTCTAGTTCTTTCACGGAATTTGGGATCAAACTTTTATCATTAGTCCAAACAATATGCTCCCACCTCTGTTTGCTTTGTGAGAAAATCTTATCCGTGTCTAAAACATGTTGGATGTCTTCTTTAGGTATTTCTTTTTTCGTTTCTTCATTCGTTACCCAGACATGGTGAAGAATTCTTGGTATTTTTGGATAAGCCGCAGCCTTTGCATTTAAATTTTTATACTTTACTTCTGAAACTTTAGATGGGCTAGGTAGTATGTCAAATATGTTTGTTAGCTCCATATTTCGCATAGCTAATAGCTTATTTATTTCATGCTGACAATAGAGGCTAGGATCTAGTTTTTTATAGTTATTATTAAATAATAATTCTACTATTTTAGGGTCTTGGTCTGCGTTTTCTTCTATAAGTGAAAATATTGCCTCATCATTTGGGTCGGCCCCATTCTGCAAAAGCTCTTTTACATCCTCAATCTTGTTTTTTTCTATAGCCTCTAGCAATCCATCGTTGTTAGCGGCAAGCAGAGCTGGTGAGTACAGTGAAGAAAAAATGGTAAAAAGCACTATGACCAATAGTGTAAGCTTCTTTGATAGATAAATTAATTGTTTAAAATTTATGTTCATGATTTTTCCTATAGTGTTAGCCATATTTTGTTTTTTACTCAATTTCTGTGTTTACTATTGGCTAATTAGTCTATCTCTTAGTTGTGGTTTTTGTGCCAGCAGTATTTTACTAAGCTTAGCATGCAAACATTAAGGAAGTCTTAACTAAATTCCATGGCTGTGCTGACACCTTTGCACAGGACGCTCTCTATATACGATTATTTTAGTCATTTAGTCATAGTGGAGAATATTTTCCAGGTTCGTCAGAATATGTACTTACAGTTATTATGCTTTTTTTCTTCGTTACAGTGTGGGCTTCCGGCAGCCCTGCATGAATAAATAAAAAAATCTTATAATCTATAATGTTCCATAGACATAAGAGGCAATCATGAGTCAAGGTCCCATTTTTAGGACAGTTTTATGGGAGAAGGTCACCAATCACTACCACATTTTAATATGCACTCCTTTGCCAAACTTAAGCGAAGGCATGAGACATTTAAACGGTTTATATGCTAGATATTATAATAAAAAATATAAAAAAGATGGGCCATTGTTCCGTGG
>JAJXWM010000017.1 GCA_021781615.1 Pseudomonadota bacterium | reverse complement strand
TGCCCTATTTCACGGACCTAGAAAATTGGTTGAATTCCCAAAAGAAAAGCTTGTGGGCTTGTGTGTGAGTCCTTCGGATCGTTTGGCGCCCTTCGGGGCGTGTGGAAAAACTGATGGACAACTAAAACTCGACTATCAAGTTTTTCTAAAAAACCTATTAAATTTGAGGCTGTAATTCTTCCATATCAATACCCCGCATATGTTTGATAGAGCTCTTTAGTTGAAAGAACTCAGATATCTTTGACGCATATTCATCAAAGATGGTTTTAGGGTCATCACTGGCAACAATGTTTCTAATAAAGGCAAGCAACGATTCCGTCATGACTTTTTCACGTAGGGAACCTACAGTTGCCGCAGGTTCCTTGTTCTGATACAGGGCCAGCTGATCTTGATGAAAATGAAGCGCATGGTCACTCAAAAGGCTAATGATGACGCCATGCTCTGAGCCATCTATTCCCCTTTGCATAGCCAGCTGATCCCATCCTTCATAAGATTTCCAATCCTGAATAAAAACCTCCACGAGCCAACGAAATGCATATGTCTTTATAATATCAATATCACGCCAGGTTGTATCATTTGCTACTAAATATCGGTACTCAGGCTCATCTTCATATTTGATAGCAATAACATACAATCTCTTATCATGAGATTTTACTTTAAATTTAGTGCTACGGTAGGTGATTTTTTTAGGTGCATGCCGTAACATAACCTCTTCAGTTTTTCCACTATAACTTGCAAAAAAATCTCCAACTGGAACAAATTTACCATTAACATTTATCAACTGCGTTTTTTTGATCTGACTAATAACTTGAGGTTGCCCAGTAAGCTTAGTAGCACCATCAAAAAATTCTTTGCTACTGTAAAGATTATCCGCAATAATCGCTTTGATTCTAATAGGTGAAAAACCCTTGGTAAATTCATTAAGCAATTTTAAACTAAGCGCTATTTTAGTTGGATAAGCTGGGTTCCTTTCTGGAGCCATGGGACGAAAGCTCTTTGCTACACCTTTCTTTCGTAACCGCTTATCTTCTATTTTCCAAGCAGTAATTGCAGGATCTGGCTCGTAAAACGTAAAACCAACCGGGATGCTTAATTTATCAGTTACTAGCAACAAAAAAACTATATTTTGTCCACTATAAAAGCCAGAACGCTTTTTATCTCTTATCTTATGTACTCTGGCAATTTGGGTCGTGTTTTTTGATCGTTCCGAATCAGTATCATCAACTACCAACACTCCTGATTTTATTCCATAATATTCGATGATCTTTGCTACACTTGCATACAGCAGTAAATTCCAAGCAACTTTTGCTTTTTTAAACATCCAACAAATACTGGATATGCCATAAGTGCCGCAACTAAATCTTTCAAAACGGGCCCAACATAAAGTATTTGTTACTAACAAACCAAGGATCACAAATGATAACCAATAACGTTGAATCCTGGTAAGTGCAGCATCTGGAGACTGCAATTTTATAGCTTCATTTAATGCCAAAACATAATCCTGAATAAATGGCAAACTATCACCAATAATCATCCACCACCTCCTCCAGCTTTATTCCCTTGGTGAATATTAGTAGCTTACAGGAATTAGGTCAAAAACTTGATAGTCGAGTAAAAAGAGCAGTAGGTTCCAACTGCTCTTTTTAGGTTTAAACTTTGTAATTTCTGCCTAGTGGACTACAATGTTATTGACACCTTAGGAAATCAAGGTGTCTATGCAAATAAAATCCACTAGAACCAGCCTCATAAACTGTGCTTACTTTAGCTCCGCTAAATATATCGTTAGCCAATGCTCAAATAATGGTTATAATTGATAATTGAGTAAAGGCGGTGGTATATATAAAAAGACAAATAGAAACATTGTGCTAGCTTGAGGTCAAATATGTCAATAACCTATGATGATTTTTCCAAGGTGGATTTTAGGTCTGGGGTGATAGTTAAAGTAGAAGAATTTCCGCGAGCAAAAAAACCAGCTTATAAAGTATGGGTGGATTTTGGTCCAGATATTGGTATTAAACAAACCTCAGCTCAGATTACAGTCCACTATCGGCAAGAAGATTTGCTTGGAAGATTGGTGGTTGGTTGTGTTAATTTAGAATCTAAAAACATTGCTGGGTTTGTCTCTGAATTTTTGTTGGTGGGTTTTCCTGATGATGATGGAGCAATATGCTTGATTACCGCTGAACCGAAAGTGCCCAGCGGTAAGAAATTATGCTAATTCTTGCAGCAAGGTCGGATCCTGATAGATCTTCTCGTATTAGCCTTAACTTTTGTTGAATAATGTTCCCACATATTTTAAGATGAAACTTAATACTGATCTAATTCAAAATATACAAAGGATGAGACGTTTTATGAAAATCATAAAGTATTTTATAGCGGGTTTTGTTATTTTTTTTGCCGGGTTGTTCTCTAATGGATATGCTTTTTCTCAAAGCACGATAACTAATTATCAAGCAACTTTTATTCCTGTCTACGATAAAAGCAATAATTTTAATATCGCCATTCGGATGTATGATACCAATTCTGGCTTATATTTTTTATGTGTGGACCCCAATACCTTGCAAACTAAAACATTGCCGGCAAGTCAAGTAAGATTTCGCGGTACGAACCAGGACATGAAAGGGAACTATTTTTACTTCCAAAAGCTAGCGGCTACGCCTTATATGAGATTGTTAAATAATTTTTCTCGGTCGCCCTATCAGGCAGAAAATTATGGCGTTACTAGGGCAAAAAATCATCCCGGTGGAGTGTTTGTAACAATAGATATGTGTCCTTCTACGCAGCCTTTTGAAAAAAAATTATTTTCAACTTTGGCATCGCTCGCTGATAAAGCACGCCAGCCAATACCTATAGCAATATCTATGAGCGCTACCTGGTTGCTTGCTCACCAGCAAGAGTTTCAATGGTTGCTGAAAGAGCAGGCTGAAAAAAGATTGGCAATTACTTGGATCAATCATTCTTTTAGTCATCCTTATTATCTTGATGTGCCGATAAAAGATAATTTTTTGGTTTTTAATGCAAAATATTTTGAACAAGAAGTATTAATGACAGAGAAACTACTGTTAGAGCAAGGTCAAAAACCATCAATTTACTTTCGCTTTCCCGGCTTGATTTCTAATGAGGATTTAATTAAACGATTAAAAGATTTGGGGTTGATCGCTATTGGTGCTGATGCTTGGTTTGCAAAAAATCAAATGCCACAAGACGGCAGTTTTATTTTGATCCATGGGAATGGTAATGAACCCAAGGGGGTAGACAAATTTTTGTCAATATTAAAACGTGATGCCTTGCATTTTTTAACGCTTGATATTGGGGTGTTATCTACAGTGCGGTAATCGGTGATAAAGATACCTCTAGTATCTTTTTTTTAACAAGCAAAACTGTCGCCAATGTTAAAGTCGAATACCTGTGATCCGTGCAAATGGTCGGCTAATTTGCTGCCAGTGCAATGACTTATGCCGAGGTTGCTAATTTGGTAACTGTTTATTTTTTTTGCTGCTTGTTTGATTTCTTCTTGAGTAAAGTTAAAAAAGTGTAAGCCACCTAAAAGAGCGTGAATTTTTTTAGTTTTACTTTCGGCTAAAACCTTTTCGATGATATTTGTTATTCCTGAGTGCGAGCAGCCGCTAATAATGATCACTCCATTTTTAGTATTAATAGATAAAGCTAATTCATCGGTGAATAAGTCGCTGGTATAATCATCGCCCTTTTTAAGGTAAAAATTGGTTGGTTCTGGGATTTTAAAGTTTGTGTGCAGGCTGATGTTTTTTGTTAATTTTGTATTTTGTAAAACTTCGATGAACTGTAGTCCATTTTTTTGTTCGTAATATTCTTTATCATGTGGCATGCCAATGTGCGCGTATTGGTCGTTTATTTTCTCGTATTTAGGAATAAAAATATCGGGGTGGGTGTAAACGTTGATATTTTTTATATGTATCAAACCACCGAGATGATCATAATGACCGTGCGATAATATTACGCAATCTATGGCTGTTAGGTTGATGTTAAGAATACGAGCGTTTTTTACTAAGAGATCACTTGCGCCAGTATCAAAGAGAATCCGCTGGTTATCGCCTTCTATTAATAAACTTAAACCATGTTCAGCTGATAGATCGTTGCGTTTAGATTTATTTTCTACAATAGGAGTTATTTTTATAGGTGTATTCATCACAAAAAAACTGTAGTACCGGAAAAGTTATTCTTTTTCCATCTTTTTGCCGACTTCGTGTCCGACAACGCCGCCAACCACAGCTCCACCAGCAGCGCCAATAGCATTGACTAAGCCGGTGCCGCCAATTTGGCTGCCAAGAGCTGCTCCAGTGACTGCTCCGGCAACGGTTCCAATGTCGCGACCCTTCATGTCAGCGCATCCGACTAGACCAAGAATGCACGCCAATCCAATAATGAGTTTGTAATTGTTCATAGTTGATTCTCCTAATATCCATATTAATAGTTTAACGATAAAAAACATACATATTATCGGTCCTTGTGTTGCGAAATGCAATTAAATATTTATAAAATTAATGATGCGACAATACCACACCACACCACACCGCACTGCCAGTCGCAGCCATCTTCGATTTATTTGTTTACAGCGCTCAGCCAATACCAATAGCGGCGGCAGCACCAGTTTTGGATGAAGGAGGGGTTTAGGAAGATTAATTTAGATTTAGTACTAACTAGTTTTTACGCTATTTCAAGCGAGCAAAATGATAACACATTGGTTATTATACTTTTCCATCAGGCATGGGGATGGTGGAATATTGGCGATTTACTTAGAAGCGCATATGGTATGTTTGGTGGTGGAGGTGGCCAGCAATAGCGTTAGGAGATTTTGTTTTTGCTATTGGCAATTCTAGCCCTGCGAGGTAATTACCAGGGGATAGCTCTTAATCTTTCGTTAATGTTTTTTTATAAATATCATATATACTCTACCTTACCTTACCTTACCTTACCTTACCTTAACTGGATGGTTTTTTGGGGTGCGAATTTTAGAGGACCCATTAGCTTATTCCAGTGTTAAAGCTTAGAAAATTAAATAACATAATTTTAAAATAGAGGATTTACTATATGAGTACAATTATTGAATTGAATCAAAAAGAGCTTGCTAATGTTTCGGGAGGGGGCTTGTTTTATACTAAAACATATACGGGTGCAGAACACTACGAAAGGAGCGGTACCCACTTTATTAACGAGCATTACCGGACAGAGATACATACACTGGGATATATAGCTATGATGTCGCCAGTAATTATAGCCGTGGCTTCAGCCTCCTGGTATTATTTAGATTTACCTACAACGTTTGCAAGGAGTATGGAAAAAATCAGAGATTTATTTTAATCACTTTAGTATCAATTTTTGTTGAAATTATGGGCTCATTGAAATCCGAAAAAGCATTCGGATTTCAAATTTGCTAAAAATTTGGAGCTATAACTGGTTTTGTATAAACGTCCATAGTCAGGCGGTTTGTAAAAGCTGATTTTTTAGTGTCAGTTATTGGGATAGCCAAAAACCAATTTGCTGGATTTATGGAAGCCATCTGCTTTAACTTGAAGCGATTAGCTGTTCTTGGACTACCTGGTGTTATTTTTACTTAGGGAGTTGTGCGTCTAAAATATGGCAAACATCTTAAAAAGGGATGAAACTGGATAAAAATACAAAAATAGAAACCTCAAAAACCAAAAAACACTTCAATTTAGCTGCAAAGCTTTATAATAAAATTTTATTTTGACTTGATTCCCGCTAGAAGCATGCGGGAATGACGTTTACTTTCGGATTGCGACAGTCCCCTTAACCAACCTAGGCAGCACTTCGGTGGAGTGCGCCTACAGATTCAGTTTGTAATATCTTGTTTACTACTAAGAAACAATGCTCTAGAATGAAAAGAATGATTAATTTGTATTGGAATAAATATCTATATTTTTTTAAAATTTTAGAAAAATAGTATAAAAAAATATAATATTTTCATTGGCATGGTGAATGTAAGGAGGTGATAAATTTTGGAGAGAGATTATGTTTAAAAAAACTATAAGTGCATTTTGCTTTATGTTTATTGCAGGTGTTGCTTTGGTTGTGCCTAATTTTGGTTATGCGGATGATTTTAAATGTGGCACCAATCTTGTATCGGACGACATGATTCGTTCGTCTGATAATTTAGGCGAGAAATTTCTTGTTCAAACGCCAGATGCAAATTTTTATGGGAATTTAAAACAGTTAAATCATGTAGAGATCATGAAATTGGTTTATAAATTTTTCATGAAACAGGAAATGTCTCCTAAGGAATATTTATTTGTTCTTGTTACCTTAAGCTCATTTTATCCTAAAGAAGAAGTGTTTCAAAAAGTTGGAGAATTGGCTGAATATATACCCTTAGGTGTTTGTTGGCTAGATACGAATAATGTGGTTATGGGTATAAATAAGCCCGCTCTTTCAGATATAGGTGGAAAGCGTATTGAAGATTTTGTTGGAAAGTCAATGTATGACCTTTATTCCAAAGAAATAGCTGATTCTTGGGTAGATCACAATATTTATTTAATGAATGCAGGCAAAGAAGAAGTACAGCGTGGTTCAATTAAAGAATTTGAGAGTGGAAAAATTGTATATTTTGACACATATAAGGTGCCGTTATTTAATAACGAAAAAAATGTTATTGGTATAGTAAGTGTTTCGACAATTGTTGATCCGGAATCAAAAGATCAAACCAATTAGAGAAATTAACCGACTTCGAGCAAGAGCACCAGGGGGGATGACCCTTGTGTTTTGTTAGCAAATTAGGTTAAAAATCATGAAACTTTGCTTTTTTAGCCTTTTTGGGTATAAAAAATGATTTTCTGAGCTCGTGTTTATGGTAGAATTACCCGTTTCCTAATGTCTTGTTTTGTTATTAAGTTTGATGGGCGAATTATTTTTTTGATGGAAAACAATATGGAATAATATATGAAAAAACCTTCTCATAAAGCTAATAAATCTGATAGTAAGAAAAAGTTAAAAGTGGTGCCGAAGAAAGCGGTTAACAAAATAGTTCCGCGAAAATCTGCCAAAGTGAAAACTAAAATTAAAGCTAAGACTGCTTTGGTGATTAAAACTGGGGTTCGAACCAAAACCAAAACTAAAGGTATGGTGGTGGTTAAACCTAAAGCCATAGTTTCACAACCAAAAATATTGGAACCGAAGCAACGGGTTCTTGAGGAAAAATTGCCAATAGCTCCCACTCAAACTAGAGGCCCAACTATATTTGGTCCGGTTAATGTTAAGCCCTATCAGGCTAAAAAAGATGAAGAGTATATGAGTCAGGAGCAGCTTGAACATTTCCGCAAGGTTTTATCACGGTGGAAAAGCCAGTTGATGACAGAAGTTGACCGAACCATGCACCATATGCAAGATGAGGTTTCTAATTATCCTGATCCAGTGGATCGTGCTAGCCAAGAGGAGGAGTTTAGCCTTGAATTACGTGCTCGTGATCGAGAACGAAAATTACTACGGAAAATTGAGGGAACTTTGAGTCGTATTAATGATAATGATTATGGTTATTGTGATGATTGTGGGGCTGAGATTGGTGTTAGGCGCCTTGAGGCAAGGCCTACCGCTACTCAATGCATAGAGTGCAAAACCATTTCTGAGATCAGAGAGAAACAGATTGGCGAAGGTGGCTGATAAAAAAAGGTGAGTGTCAGTGTTATGAATGTTGAAAATAATAATCCATTGCTGTCTCTAAACGAACAAATTCTCCAGCGTCGAGAAAAGCTAAAAAGTTTGAGAGCTAAGGGTGCAGCTTATCCGAATAATTTTCGCCGGGATAGTTTAGCGCACGACTTATTTTTATTGTATGGTGATGAAAGTCACGATAGTTTGGCGGAAAAAAATATTCAGGTAAAAGTGGCTGGGCGTATCATGACTAGGCGGGTTATGGGGAAGGCCAGCTTTGTCCATGTTCAAGATATGTCGGGTAAAATACAGCTTTATGTGAAAAAAGATGATTTGCTTGGCGACTTATATGAGCAATTTTTACATTGGGATTTGGGAGATATTGTTGGAGTTTCTGGAGTAGTTTTTAAAACCAAAACTGGTGAGCTTTCGATTAAAGTACAAGAATTACTTTTGTTAACGAAATCACTGTTACCAATGCCAGAGAAATTTCATGGTTTGGTTGATCATGAAACTTGTTATCGGCAGCGTTATTTAGACCTCATGACTAATCCCGAGACCAGGAAGGTTTTTCAAATTCGGTCACATATTGTTACTGCGATGAGAAATTTTTTTGTTAAAAAAGGTTTTTTAGAAGTTGAAACGCCGATGATGCATGTGATTCCTGGAGGTGCAGCTGCACGTCCTTTTGTTACCCACCATAATGCTCTTGATATGCAATTATATTTACGTATTGCTCCAGAGTTATATCTAAAACGGCTAGTGGTTGGCGGTATGGAAAAAGTGTTTGAGATTAACCGTAACTTTCGTAACGAAGGAATTTCGGCTAGGCATAATCCTGAATTTACGATGCTTGAGTTTTATTGGGCTTATGCAGATTATAGTGATTTAATGAATTTTACCGAAGAGATGTTGCGCCATGTAGCTTTAGAGGTTTTAGGTACTACTATTATCAGGTGTCAGGGAGCAGAGTTCGATTTTTCTAAGCCTTTTCGTCGTATCACCTTAAAAGAATCCATTATATTCCACAACAAAGGGACTACCGAAGCTGATTTTAATGATATTAATCGGGCGCGTAAGATTGCTGAAAATTTGGGGATAGCAGTTACTCCCGATTATGGTTTAGGCAAAATTCAATATGAGATTTTTGAAAAAACGGTGGAAAAAGAATTAAAGGAGCCAACTTTTATTACTGCTTATCCCGTCGAAGTATCTCCACTTGCTCGCGCCAATGATCACGATCCATTTATTACTGATCGGTTTGAGTTTTTTGTCGGTGGCAGAGAACTTGCTAATGGTTTCTCTGAATTGAACGATCCAGAAGATCAAGCAAGTCGTTTTCGTGAGCAAGCTGATGGTTTCGCTCGTGGTGACCAAGAGGCAATGCATTATGATGAAGATTATATAACTGCACTTGAATATGGTTTACCACCAACCGCTGGTGAAGGGATGGGAATTGATCGTTTGGCAATGTTATTTACCGATATGCCGTCTATACGTGATGTTATTCTCTTTCCGCTGTTACGCTCACCAACATAGTTATAGTTTGATAAGGTTTTAGGTTTAAGTAGCAGGTAATTATCCACCAAAGCGCTTATTAATAGATGTACTCAAAATTTTTACCAATGTAATTCCATAGTTAAATTTCAAAATATAATTCCTTAATAAAAACGCTAGTTATTTTATTGATTACTAAGTGCTAAATTTTGGCATCAGTTTAAATATTAAAATAGGGAAATAAAACACGGGAGGGAAATATTAAATGTAGTTATTTCCGAGGGATATTTCATGAAAACAAATAAATTATTTTTGGTGATAATACTTATGGTGTTTATTATTACTGATGGTTCGGTTTTGGCTAATCATGAAGTTCAAATATCTCCTACGTTATCTAAGCCAGTATTTGCCAAAGAGGAAATTAATTATTTACCCCATTTTCAAGCAGGTGGCTCCAGGTTTTTTAACGTAGATTCTAATAATTGGGCAACCAGCTTAGATCTTTTTGTTCCTCTTTGGCAAAATTTTCCTTCACATTTGGTTTTTACCCATTTACGGTTTTATGATCGTATTGGAACTCCTTATGAAGGTAATGCTCATTTAGGGTATCGCCATTTATCAGATGATGAAGCTTGGCTGTATGGTCTTTATGGCGCATTTGATTACCGAAAAACTGTATTTAGCAATTATTTTCGTCAACTAACATTTGGGATGGAGTCATGGTATAAAAATTTTTTTATTGGTGCTAATTATTATCAGCCAATTGGTGGGCGTTTAAAAGGAACACGTGTTGTCGATAGCGAACCTGTGCTTGTATCTGTACCAGCAAATAGTAATGGTAATTTATATAATATATTAGTAACGCCTGATCATTATGGTGAAAAAGCTGCTGGTGGTGGTGATATGGAGATTGGTTATGAGTTTTTTAAAGGGTTTGTTGGCTATGTTGGCGGCTATTATTTTGAAACTTCTGGTATCGACGCCATTTATGGTCCAAAAGCAAGGCTATCATATGATTATTCTTTAGCTAATGGTGAGAGGGTTTTAAAAATATTCGATAAAGTTGGAATTGAAGTAGGTATACAGCATGATAAACCAAGGGGCAATATCGGCTATTTAAGTTTAAATTGTAGAGTTGGATTGCTTCCTAATCAAGGTAGACTACAAGGTGTTGCGCGTCACATGGTTGATTTGGTGCGTCGAGACGTCGATATTATTACTAGTGAGCTTAAAGCACCCATCCACCGAGGAGTACCAAGAGTTGCGGTGGATAGCGGTGGTAGAAAAATAAATGTTTTTAAATATCATTCTGGCACCACCCAAGATGAATTGGGTCAGGTTTTGAACTCTATTAATAAAAATAACGACATCGTTATTGCCGATCCAATTGCTAAAGATGTGTCTAACCCCGTCGTGGATGAGTGGATTAAAGTTTGTGGTGGAATAGTAAAACTTATGCCCCAGGTTTCTATTTATTCTCCACATACTGGGAGGCAGTTATCAATGCCGGCGAGTGTAAATTTCACTCCTGAGCCAAAGCAAGAACCAAAACCTGAGCCAAAGCAAGAACCGAAATCTGAGCTAAAGCAAGAACCGAAGCAACAACCGAGGCAAGAACTGATGCCACCACCGGAGAAAATGTTTATAGAAAAGTACGCGGAGATTGTTCCAGCTGAATTGGAGTTCTATGAGGACTTCTACATGTCTGAATATAAAAAGTTGTCCTTCGAAGTGTGGGAACAACTACGAAACAGTAAAAATTCAAATATCCGGTATTTTGAGGAGAAACGTAAAGAGATAGAAATAGATAGTATGTGATTTTAATAAAACCGACAGATTTTTAACTAGAAATAACAGGTGAGGGGGTCCTAGAAAACACAATTTTTATTATATCATCGGTCATGAGGTGTTTAACAAGAGCGTTTAATAAATTAGATAAAAAAACTAACCTAACAATAATGAGGAAAGATCTATGAGTAAAAATAAAAGATATATTGGTTTGTCATCTGCTTTACTATTTTCGGTGTTATCGGCTCAGGCTTGTTTTGCAGATTTAGATCCGGCATACAGCAAGGTTAAGATTCAAAGCGTTAAGTTGATGAAAAGGATAAGCGAAGGTAATGTAAGAATATATGATTTGGGTAAAAATTCCGATGGTTCTACTAGATATAATATAGGATTTTCAGGAAAGTTGGAGTGTGACTATCCAAAAGCTCTTTTAAAGGATGAGAATGGTAATGAGATTAAAATCTCTAAACAGGCAGGGAATGTGCTTGAATTTGCTGACAACATGGGTTGGAAATTAAATGTTGATGCTGTTGGTGTCCCTTCTTTTTATGTAGTCAATTATAAGTTAAACGTAGATAATTCCTGTCCATCTCTAATCGGAAGCATGCCTGAATTAAAAGTCGAATTAGATGCTACGGTAGATTCAGATGGAAGTAGGTATTTAATGGTAACTAATGTTTCTTCTAAAGCAATAGAGGCTGTAAATGTCCAAACAAAAACAGCTAAGGGACGGTCGGATGAGGTCATAGTTGATACCTTGGGGTTCAAAACCATTGATGCCGGTGACACGGGTCGTATTAAATTGAGTCCAGCGGCAAGTACTTGTAATGAAGATTCTAAAATAGACGAAAAAACATTAAAGCTTATTATCGAGTATAAATCTGGTGCAGAGACGACAAAAGATAAATTTGAATTTGAGGTTGTTTATTCTTGTAATTGGAGTCAAGAGAAAGAGTTCGCAAGTCAATTATTAAGCGCCAAAACTGTAGCAAGAGAGGAAGGAAAAAATGCAGCTAATCAAAAGGTTCTAGAAGCGGTGGCCGCTATCAATAATAAACTGGAAAAATTGACACATAGTGTTAATTCTTTAGGTGATAAATCAAGCAAAGATGAAATCAACGCGGCATTAGGCGCAATTGAGAATGCAAAGGATGATCTTTTGATAAAGGATGCACAGGCTACTCTAGGTATTTCTGGTCAGTTTGATGCGCTGGCAGCTAAGGTTGATCTGCTCGCACAAGGCATAGCCTACAAGGAGCAGTTGAAAAATTCAGAAGGTAATAGCAAGGTTACAAATGCGTTGATAACTATTCGTGAGGAGACAGATCGGTTAAAAGCAATAGTAAATACCTTAAGTAAAGAATCGACCAAGGCTGAACGTGAGGCGGTAATAGGTAAAATTGCTTCGGCGAAGGAAAATCCAGCGATAACTGAAGCACAGGAAGTATTAGGAGCTTTCGATCAATTTGATGCATTGACCAACCAGGTTAAAGTATTCGGGTTACTTAAATCGATGGACGAGATGAAATTATGCTGGGAAGAAATTAAAGAAGGGATGACAGATAACATGTAGGTATATATACAAGTGTTAGGGGCAGCTTAAACTGCCCCTGCCCTAGGTTATGAGAGGTCTTGTGGTGTTCATATAATAGGAGACGAAGCATGAAAAACATAGTTAAAAAGCACAGTATTTTGTCAGTGCTAATGTGCTCTATCTTAGGATCACAGATTTGTTGTGGCGCAGATATCTCTGAGGTTCAAAGTATATGGTTGGCAAAGGTAGAAAAAAGTGGTTTGCGAGTATTTAGCGCCGATAGAAATAGCGATTTTAATAATATTTATAAGATTTCTCTTGAAACAAAAAGTAATTGTATAAGGCCAATTGTTTCATTCTTTGGGGCAGATAAAGATACGGAAATTAATAATTGTTATTTGCAAAAAACAGAACAAACTATAACTTTAGATGAAGAAACTAGTTTATGGAAAATAAGTTGTACAATTGAAAACTTTCTTCCTACGCATTATCAGGTTGAATTTAGTAGCAATAATGGTGAAGCTTGCGAGCGAATGGAAGGAACTATGCCTGAATTAGAAATAAGTTTAGATCCTGAAACTGGCGAAAATGGCAGTAGAAAATTAAAGTTAAGTAATAAAACTAAACATACTATAAGTTTAACCGGAATAGAAAAAACTAGAAATACTTTATATAGTAAATACATAGGGATAAAACCAGAAGATCTTACTAATAAAAGTATTGTTGCTGGCGAGTCCTTAGAAGTTGACTTTAATCCAGATATTACTTGTTCTCCTGAGATGATAAAGCAAGTAGGAGTCAGCCAATTCTATAAATTTAGAATTGGCTACAAAATTGGCAATGCAACTGACGAACAGGCCGATAAACATAAATTTGAAATTTATGTTTATCGTGTTTGTAAAGATAGTGGTGGAGATTCTTATGCTCAAGGTAAAAGGGACGAGTATATCAAGGAGCTAAGCCAATTGCCCCACCCTTTTACCGAACAATACATTAAAAAAGCGGTTGGTAAAATAAAGCGTGATATTATTCATGCCATTAATATTTATTGTAATATTAGTAGAGAACATGTTTCGGCAGTTAATGCTTTGAAAGCTAAATTGCAACCTTCTCTAAGTCAAGCTGAGGAGGTTAACAAAAAATTTAACATTATAGACGATGCGGTCGAAACTAAATTTGGTAAAAAGCATGTTGAATTTCTTACCGCTTTGGCCAATAAGCTTGAAGAAGTTATTGCTGATGAAAAGAAATATCGAGAAAAAATGGATAAAGTTTATGCCTTAATTCAAGAATATAATTTTATCGAAGCTTATGGTGAGTTAATAGAATATCGAGGGAAGCGCATCGATAATAATGATAAGAAGCTTCATGATTACGAAAGATATGTAAATTATAAAAACTATGAAAAATCTTGGGAAGAGCTTAAACAATTAGTGAATATCCCTTATCCATGGTTACACAGCTATATAGATAAAAAATTGATCGATGAGAGGATAACGGCTCTATATTATTTAATGGAAGGACTCAAAAATAACGATATGGTTAAAATCCATAAATATAAACTTAGCGGTTGTTTAGGATTGGTTGGTTATGCGTGGGGTGCTCCAACAGCTAACGAATTGTTAAAGAAGGCCAAATATTTAGGGCCAATCCCGGTTGAAGTTCGGCAAGACTAACTAGTAACCTTTACTGGTAGTATCGGGAATAAAAGTATCATCATGCTCGATGCGAACAACTTCAGTTTTGATCGTTCCATCTTCATGTAAATCTATCCAGCGATATCCAGGCATGGTGTTATCTAACCTAAAGTTATGGCTTTTTAGTGCGAACTGCCAGCTGGTGGAGGGGGTAGATAAAAATGTTACATCGTTATATAAATTTGTAGTGTCTTGATGAACGTGGCCACAGATCACCGCTTTAACATTTTTATATTTAGATATGCTATCTAAAAACTGTTCACTATTTTGTAGCTTTATTTTATCAAGCCAGGTACTTGCAACTGGTAACACATGGTGATGTAAGAAAATTATTACGGGTTTAGTAGTATCTTCTGCCAATTTTTCTTGTAAAAAAATAAGATCGGCCTTTGAAATTTTTCCATCAACATGTTCTGCCCAGTGCGAATTTAAAAGTAAGATTCTCCAATTAGTAATATTGGCTATGTGATCGACTATTTGTGTGGGATTATTGAAAATACTGGTAAAGGACGAGAAGTTATCGTGGTTACCCATAGTGGTTGCGATCGGACAGGAAAATTGTTGTAAAGTTTTTATCGCCATTTTATAAGATAATAAAGAGTAATCTTGTGAGATGTCGCCGGTTAATATTACTAGGTCTGGTCGATTTTGTTGGAGGCCGTCTAAAATTTTGGTAACTACTTTTTGGAAAGTGTGTAGTGGATTTATACCTACCAGCGTAGTTTTCTGGTCAGCAAATAGATGCAAATCCGTTAGATGCAAAATTTTTGCTGGTCGTTTCATGCGTGAAATTCCATATTGTTACTACCTTTGTAAATTACTCTAGCTAATTTTATAATAATTAAACCAAAAAATGTAGTAAAATCGGGTTATTTTGGATTTTCTAGGCTCAATTGTCCAGTATTATAATCATAAGCAAAGATTTCGGCATAACGCCCCCACTCAATAACTACCCGCAAAACTTGTTTTGCGGCATCTTCGCTTAAGTAATCTTCAATTTCGTTCAAAAAACGGTCTTCTGATGCTCGATGTTCAGGTCTTTCGTCCAGAATACGGCGGATATAATGTGCTAGTGGTATATAGCTCAGAAGATGATTGGCGAATATTTTTTTCCGCTCCAAGATATCTGCTTCAGCAAAGGCTTTGCCGGCAGCGTTAAGTTCAATATCTCCTTTCGAGACTTGAGCAAAGCGTAGTATTTCCAAAGATTCGGTAATAGGGAAAAGATCGTCGATGTTTAAATGTGCTTCATCAGCTAGTATTGGTAGGTCAACTTTTTTATCTCGGTATGCTGGTTCGATAAGCATATCAAGAAGACCAGTAATTTCTGATATTTGGACGTTTGGTAATCGATATCCCAAAGTAATCGTCTTATAGCGATAAGCATTACCAAGATCAGTGGCGGAGGTTGTCATCAGCGTATAAATATTATCGACCAGCAGTCGGAATTTTGGATTTTGTTCGCTACGAGGATGAGGAATGTCAACTATGAGTTCGGTACGGATATTACTTGGGCTAGAACCAAAAACAATAATACGGTCGGCCATTGAGGCGGCTTCTGCTATATTGTGCGTTACTAACAATATATTTTTGATATTGGTTTTTTTTGATTGCCACAAATCTAAAAGATCGCTGCGTAGGTTGTCAGCGGTCAATACATCTAGAGCAGAAAATGGCTCATCCATTAATAAAACATCAGGATCAACTACTAAAGCTCGTGCAAAACCTACCCGTTGTTTCATTCCTCCAGATAGTTCTTTAGGATAAGCTGATTCAAAACCATCTAAACCAACGATATCAATTGCTTTTAGAGTACGAGAACGGCGTTCGTTTCTCGGAACACCTTGAGCTTCAAGCCCAAGTTCCACATTTTGTAATACGGTTAACCATGGCATAATGGCAAAACTTTGAAATACCATCGCCAGTCCTTCAGCGGGCTCAGTGACTTTTTTGCCACGATAAATTATTTCGCCAGCAGTTGGTTTAACGAGACCGGAGATGATGCGTAAGAGAGTTGACTTTCCTGAGCCAGATTTTCCGAGTAGCGCAACAATTTCTCCTTCGTATAATTCAAGATTGACATTATCTAAAACCAGTAAATTTTGATGATTATTTTGTTTAAATGATTTTTTAATATTTTCAGCTTTAAGTATTGGTTGCTTGTTATTCATATAATTTAATCGATGTCGAATCTTCTCATGGCTATATTATAAAGAGGTCGCCAAAATAATCTATTAATCAATAGTACTATTAGGCACATTATTATCGTCCCCAAGGCTAGCCTTGGTAAATCACCGGAGTTAAAATTGGTGTCGATATAATTACCAATACCGGTAGCATGTAGGTTTATTGTGCCCCACTTGAGTACTTCGGCTACAATGCTTGCATTCCATGCTCCACCGGCAGCGGTGATTGCTCCGGTAATAAAGTAAGGTGCAATTCCTGGTAAAATAATGCGCCGCCACCATAATAGGCCTTTTACTCTAAAATTAGCTGCTGCTAGTTTTAATTCTTTAGGAAGAACGCTGGTGCCTGCAATAACGTTAAATAGGATGTACCACTGAGTTCCAAGTACCATTAGTGGTGATACCCAAATTTCAACATTTAAATTGAAGGTTACAATCAACATTGTTGCTACGGAAAATAGCAGGTTTGCTGGAAATGCGGCGACGAATTGGATAATTGGTTGAATGGCTGCAGCAAGGTTTGGTCGTAAACCGATCCACACGCCTATTGGTAACCAAATTAGTGATGATAAAAGGATTAAGCTCATTACCCGAATGCCAGTAAATAATCCAAGAGTAAAGACGTATTTAATTTCATGCCAAGAAATATTGACTAATACAAAATCCCAAATGATAAAAGTTGCAAAGATGAGAATCGTTGCCAACGTTAAGTAATGCATTTTTACAAGTAATGTCGAGCGTTTATTTGTAGAGGCCTTGGGTTTTGTTCTAAAGGGTTTAAAGTTAACCCAAAGTTCAGCTAGCTCTTCAAGCAGGGAGGTGGTTTTACGTAAAAATTTTGTTCGTTGAAATAAGCTTATTATCCAAGCGCGGCGAGCCCTTTCTTCATCGTCTTGAGATTCTTCAAATTTTTCTGTCCAGTAGATGAGGGGGCGAAATAATAATTGGTCATATAAAAAAATTACTACTAACATGCAAATAATGGCATAAATAACTGCCATACTGTTAGCTTCAGCTATAGCTAAAGATATATACGATCCTACTCCAGGTAGAGTAATATTTTGACCAGCAACGGAAAAGGCCTCGCACGCAATTACGAAAAACCAGCTACCCGACATCGACATCATCATGTTCCATAGTAATCCTGGCATAGAAAAGGGGACCTCTACTTTCCAAAATTTTTGCCAGGCTGATAGGTGGAAAATATTTGCTGCCTCTTTTAGCTCTTTTGGTACAGTTTTCACTCCTTGATAAAAGCTTAAGGTCATATTCCAGGCTTGAGAGGTAAATATTCCAAAAATAGCCGCGCATTCCGGACCTAACATGCTGTTTTTAAATATAAAAATAAAACCGGTCATGACTATAGAAAGAAAACTTAAAACTGGTACCGACTGTAAAATATCTATGGTTGGTATGATTATATGTTCTGCATGCTTATTTCTTGCAGCTAATGTGCCAAAAACGAATGTAAAAACAAGGGAGAAGAATAGAGCTATAAATAAACGCATGGTGGTACGGAGAGCATATCCCGGTAGATAAATGGGGTTTAATGATATGTGAATAATATCGCCTAAACGGTAGGAGCCTAGCATTTGTTTGGCTCCCCAAGCAACAAGGACAATAAAAGTGAAAATAATGGCAATGGCCATTATGTCCCAGTAGTTTGGGATAGACCAAATAGTGGCCTCATTTTTGGTATAGGTCTGTTTGGGTAGAAAAGACATACGATAGATGTTACCCTTACTGGCAGATGGGTCAAGTTTCATCTTCTTTATGGTGATCGTTTTGGTCAAATGGCATATGCCAAAAAATTTTTAAATTTGGATGCAATATTTGACGCTTTTATTACCATAAATACTATGTATTATAGTATTATAGGATAGTATTAGAATATTTTTATACCATTTCTTAACCTATTGTTGATCTATTTATTAGACTATTATTTTTTGGATACTTTGACTTACTTAATAAAACGCAGTTTATCTTATTGATAAATTTTCAAATGCATAAGGATAGCTTAATAATTGTATTGTATTATTAACTATATTCATTTTAATACAATAAAAAGATAAGGCAGACAATTATGTCAGATGAAATGCAAAGATCTTCAGCAAAAGAGCGCGGCAAACGTTTAAGATTAGTTAGGAAAATGTCAGGCTTAACTCTAGATGAGTTATCTTCAAAGTATAGTCTTGGTATTTCTACCATAAAATATTGGGAATGCGCAAAAAACCAAGGCCTAAGCTCTAAAGGTGCAAAAAAAATTATTACTGCGATGCAAAGAGAAGGCGTGCAATGTTCATATATGTGGTTGATGCATGGTATTGGCTTACCCCCTCAATTTATCGATGTTCGTTGTAATAATACTCTTGAAAATGCAAATATTATCGAGCATTCTGCTTATGAGGAAGAGAAAGCAATAGAAAATGAGATTGCTTTATTTTGTGACAAGATTAATTCTGCTATTACTTTAACTATTTTTGATGATGGTATGGAGCCGTTTTATTCTGTAAATGATGGAGTTGGTGGTAGACGTTTGTTTGGTGAAAATTTATCCAGCGCGATTGGTAAAGATTGTATTGTTGAAACTATTGATCATCAACTTTTGTGTCGTCGTGTAGCGCAGGGTAGTGATCCTGCTAATTTTAATCTCTATTGTATCAACCCCAATACTCTTGCTAATCCTCCCCATATTTACGGGGTTAAGTTGTTAAGTGCAGCTCCTATTGTTAGAGTTTGGAAGCGTATAGTTTGAGATATTCTGCATCGTTGTAACGCGCAGGGGTGCATTCTAAATAAAAATAAGCTTGTTTTCCCTCCGGCCACCTCGTAACTCGATTTAGAGAAAATCACAATAAAAAAACCGCTCGCTATATTGAGTCACCGTGGTTATGTTTTTAAAAAATTCTAACTAAAATCATAACTATTACTTTGGCAATTGGCTTTATTTTGCTAAGATAGATATAAATAAAGTTATGAAATCTAATATCTTAACCGATCTTAATTCTGTACAAGAGCAAGCAGTCACTTATTCCGGTGGGAATTTATTGGTACTAGCGGGAGCTGGTAGTGGTAAAACTCGGGTATTGGTGCATCGTATTGCTTGGTTGCTATCGCAAGGTGTTAATTTACATCATATTATTGCTGTAACTTTTACCAATAAAGCAGCTACCGAGATGCGTCGACGGTTGGAGCAGATGTTACAGCTCGCTCTCGCTGGTTTATGGATTGGTACTTTTCATGGTTTATCGCACCGTTTATTACGTTTACATTGGCAAGAGGCTGGTCTTGATCAGTCGTTTCAAATTATTGATGCCGATGATCAATTACGTTTATTGAAGGGGATACATAAAACTCTATCTTTAGACCAAGAGCGGTGGCCAGCCAAGCAATCACAAGGTTTTATCAATAGTAATAAAGAGAAAGGGATACGCGCGGGTAAGTTTATACCTGGTAATTTTGTTGAAGATACTTTAAGTAAAGTTTATCGAGCTTATGAAGATACATGTGATCGTAGTTGTTTGGTGGATTTTGCTGAATTATTACTTCGTTCTTGTGAACTTTGGCAAAAAAATCAGCAGGTTCGTGAGCATTATCAAGGACGTTTTCAGCATATTTTGGTAGATGAGTTTCAAGATACTAATGCCATGCAATATGCTTGGATTCAGTTATTATCTAGTGCTAATTCTAATTTGACTGCGGTTGGTGATGATGACCAATCGATTTACAGTTGGCGTGGCGCTGATAGCGGCAATATGCACCGTTTAAGCAGAGATTATTCTGGTGTTGATACGATACGTTTAGAGCAAAATTATCGTTCAACATCAACTATTTTATCGGCGGCAAATGCAGTAATTGCTAATAATAGTAATAGGCTAGGAAAAAATTTGTGGACTGAGAGTGGGAGCGGAGAACCGATAACCTTATATACTGCTTTTAACGAAATCGATGAAGCACGCTATATAGTTGATAAGATCCAAGCGTGGATTAAGCCTAGTCGCGCTTTAAATGAGATCGCCATATTGTACCGTTCTAATGCCCAGTCACGAATTATTGAAGAACAATTACTACGTGCTGGTATTTCTTATCGAGTTTATGGTGGCATGCGCTTTTTTGAAAGAGCTGAAATCAAAGATGTGCTCGCATATTTACGTTTATTGGTTAATCGTAGCGACGATGCTGCTTTTGAACGAGTGGTTAATTTACCGGTTCGAGGTATTGGTGAAGCAGCGATGGGTTTATTGCGTAATTATGCAAAAATCCACAACCATTCTTTATGGCAAGCTGCGCAAACTATGGTTGCGACCAATCAATTGTCGGCTAGATCGGCCAGTGCTCTGGGCGGTTTTATTAGTCTTATTAATGAAGGAGCCGAGGCTATTACAAAGATTGATTTGGCTGATCTTATCCAACACCTGATCAATTTGGCTAATTTACGTGCGCATTATATTAAGTCCCAACAAGCAGAATATAAGCAGTCCCGTTTAGAAAATTTAGATGAACTAGTTACCGCGGCAAAACAGTTTTCAACCTTTGTCGTAAATAATGATAGGTTGTTGTTATTGCAGGATTTTTTATCACACATTGCTTTAGAATCGGGGGAGTTTGTTGATAATAGTGATAATAATTGTGTTAAACTTATGACGCTGCATGCAGCTAAGGGATTAGAGTTTCCGCTGGTGTTTTTATGCGGACTTGAGGAGGGTTTGTTTCCTCATGTGATGTCGATGAAGACTGAAGAGGAATTGGAAGAGGAACGGCGCCTGTGTTATGTGGGTATGACGAGAGCAATGCAAAAGCTCTACCTTTTACATGCCCAATCTCGGCAATTGCGGGGTAGTACTAATTCGCGTTTTCCATCCCGGTTTTTGCGCGAAATACCCCAAGAGTTATTAAGGGGTGACACACTATTAAATAGTGTTAAACCTGCGCTTCCTGGCGTTAATTTATCGCATGCCCGCGAATCTAATAAGTTTCGTTTAGGGCAAGTGGTATCACATCAATACTTTGGTGAAGGGGTGATTACTGGTTTTGATGGCGATGGAGAGTCGATGGCGGTGCGAATTAATTTTAAGAAATATGGTAGTAAGTTATTATCTCCCCAATATTTATTCTAAAAAAAGACGAGGTAAAAATGTTAGATCACAATATCGAAAGTTGGCGCGAGGAATATAAGACATCGTTACAAGGTTGGCGTGAAGATGTCAGCGCAGTGCATTTACATTATAAAGAATTAGTGAAAAAAAGTTGGCAAAAAACTAAATATGTAACGCGCAATTTACCATTTGCTCCGGAAAAGATGGTTATGTGTCCTCCTCATTCAGTTTTAAACTTTGCCCCCAATCAACAGCATCGTTCTGATTACGCAACTGGAGCTTGGGAAGGATCAAGCGCTGAGGCAATGTTAGATGCGAATAACAACATTATTGGGGCAAATGTTATTTTGCATCGACCAAGACTTGCCAGGTTTATACGTTCCTTAAGGGGGCGTGGTTATCAGCTTGCGATACCAATCGAAAAATTTGCTCAATCAGTATTAGATACAATAGCTGTTCATGGAACTGATATTTTACGGGCAGATGATGGTAGTCCAGCGCGAGCTTATATTCGTCCGTCGGCTGGTAGTGGTGTTGGTCCTTGGGGGGTATCTCTTTCTCCAGGATATTTTATTGAAAGTAGTGTTTTGGTTTTTCGCTGGGGTAATTATTTCTCTGATGTGGTAAGAGTTGATAAAGAGGGGGTCAAAGCGGTTATTACGGGTGGACAGCGGATGTTTCCTATTGTTGGTAAGCACGCCTCGAATTATGGTGCCGCTTCTACCGATGGTTCTTTAGCGCGTAACCTTAAGTATGATGAATTAATTTATCTGGCGCCATATGGCATTAAAGATGGAGTTTTAGATTTTAATTTAAGAAATTTTGATGAATTAATGCGTTATGGTGTTTTAGCTGATGGTCCAGGAGAGGAGATTTTGGCGGTTCTTAATGATGGTGAAACTATCGTTTATCCACCAATGCGGGTAAATCGTTTGGGAGGAACAGTATTAGATTATATAGTAAAGCATTTGGCACCCAAGTTAGGCTTGCGGACGCAGGAACAGGATATTACCTTAGAGCAAATTCGTAGTGGCAAAATTGCTGGTTTAGCGTTTGTCGGTAATGCGGTCAAAGTTACGCCAGTTGGGAAAGTTGATATTGTTAAACCTAATATTGAATCACCTGATGGGGAAAAAGTTGAAACTTTATTTGCAGCGAGTCTGCATCCGACAATCATTAAGATTCGGGATCAATTTTTAGCCGAACTTTGTGGTAAAAAACCACCATCACACGATTCGCTTCTTACCCCAGTTGATTTAGTTTGGGGTGGCGAGTTTCGTGATTATTTAGATCAGTTTTGGAGTAAGGTCGGATTAAATTAGAATTTTATTTGAGTGCTTTTGCAGTATCTACGAAGAATATTTTGAGGTTATAACATGCCACGTATTTGGTTTTCATCGGTAGTAATTTTATTATCTTTGATTTTTTATACCTATTACAAAATTAGTCAGTTTTTGCCTGAACATCGAGTTTTAGCATTTTTATTTACGCTTTTGCTTTTTCTTATTATGATCGGTTGGGAACTTATCTATCGTTACAACGTTTTTTTGTCTGATCAGTTTTGGTTTCGTGCCCTTGCTTGGATTGGATCCACTTTGCTCGGAGTATGGGTAACATTTATTCTATTTTCTCTTGCTGTTGATTTATGCCGACTTATTCTTTGGCTGGTTATGATATTAAGCCATACTTCTACCTTAAACCAGGTCCAAAATTTATTTTTATCGAAATGGTTAACGATTACTATTCTTATTATTTCATTATTGCTCTCAGGTTTAGGTTTAAAAACCGCTTTGTCTGGGCCACAAGTTGTAGAGGTTTTTGTGCCGATAAAAAATAAAGCGACAATATTAAAAGCAGTAAAAATTGTGCAAATTAGTGATTTACATGTTGGCCCGCTAATTCGTCATGATTATGTAGCAAAGGTAGTGAAAAAGGTTAATGAATTAAAGCCAGATTTTATTGTATTAACTGGTGATGTTGCTGACGGTGATGCCGATGCGCTTGCAAAGCAATTAGAGTCTCTTGCTAATCTTAAAGCTTCTTTTGGTAAATTTTATGTTACTGGCAATCATGAATATTACTGGGGGGCAGGGCAGTGGATTAAGACTATGAGTGGTCTTGGATTTACACCGCTTGTTAATGAAAATCGGGTGATTGATTTTTCTGGAGTAAAAATTTTATTTGCTGGTGTAACCGATGTATCTGGTGGTCAGTTTTTACCTGAACATAAACCAGAGGTAGAACGGGCAGTGTATTCTCAGGAAGCGTCAGATTTTAAAATATTGCTTTCTCATAGTCCGCGTGTTCTTTGTGATGCCCAGAAAGTTGGTTTTAATTTGCAACTTTCTGGTCATACTCATGCCGGGCAATTTTTTCCTTTTAGTTTATTGGTTCCTTTGGCACATAAATATCATACTGGTCTTAATTGTCAGAACGAAATTTGGCTTTATATTAATTCAGGGACCGGATCATGGGGGCCAGTTAATAGGTTTGGCGTTCATTCTGAGATTACGGTTGTGAGGTTTCGTTAAGTAAAGTGATTGTTTTTCTATTGCCATATATGGTTCATGGAAAATTTTTTAAATAAGGGTTGACAGCTAGTATCTTGATAATTCTAAAAATAATTTTTTGATATATCTTCTATTTTTTTATGACAGCCAGCTTGCATTGAAATACCAAATTTAAATATAACCCCATAACATAACAAAAATTTTACTTGTGATAGCCTGAGAGGTATAATGCTCTTGGTGTAGATTTTTATTATTTTTTATAACAAAGGAGTTTGTCAAATGGATAACGGAATAACACTACATTCTTTAGTAGGTCATTTTTTAGCACCTAATTGCAATTTCAACGAAAAAATATCATCTTATAATTACCAGCTTGGGTTAGGTAATCTGGTGAATTCTCGGTTGAGATGTTCAGGGTTAGCAATAATGCTTCGTCGAGCCTTTAATAGCGGTAAAGTGGCATGTTGTCGTCCTGTTTGGAAGAGCAATGTGACATTTGGTAAAGGTTAAACCTAGGAAGACTGATTTCCCAGCATTTTTTTGCTCGAGCTTCATGGAGAGCTAAGAGAATTTTTTTCCGGTAGCGAAAAGATGGTGATGAGCATTTAGAATATCTTGCACGAGCAATTGCTTGCCGCCAGGAAGTTGGATTTTTAATAGCTGTAATACGCCGTTACCTGTTGCAACATCGATTCCATCTTTACCAGTATTAATGATGGTTCCCGGGGTAAAACTTTCAGCAAGCTTCTCGTGGTTTTTGATTGCTGCCTGCCAAATTCGCACATAATTATTCTCATTTTCTGTATAAGCAATGGGCCAGGGATTAAATGCCCGAATCATTCTTTCTATCTCTTCGGCGCTTTTGTGCCAATCAATTTTTCCTTCCTCTTTTGAAATTTTATTAGCATAAGTGGTTTGGTCGTTACTTTGTGGCGTAATTTTTGCCGAACCGTTTTCAATTTCAGTTAAAACTTCTAATAATAACTTTGCGCCGATGTCCGCTGCTTTTTCCATTAAAGTTTCAGCGGTGTCGGTGTTAGTTATTGGTAGGGGTTGCTGTTTATAGATGGCTCCAGTATCAAGTCCAGCATCCATTTGCATAATAGTAACACCTGTTATTGGGTCGCCAGCCAGTATTGCGCGTTGGATTGGGGCGGCACCACGAAAACGTGGAAGTAGTGAGGGATGAATATTAACACAACCAAATTTTGGTATATTTAATACGGTTTCTGGTAAGAGCAAACCATAGGCAACATCGATAAAAACATCGGCCCCTGAGTTACGCAACTCTTTTTGAGTCTCGGGATTTTTTAAGGTTAGAGGTTGATACACTGGTAAATTACTCATTAATGCAAGTTGTTTTACGGGGCTTGCTGTTAGTTTTTGTCCTCTACCTGCTGGGCGGTCAGGTTGAGTATAGACGGCACAAATTTTGTGTGACGAATTTATTAATGCTTTTAATGCTGGTATGGCAAATCGAGGAGTGCCGGCAAAGATTATTTTCATGAAGGTACTCTCATATAATTTATATTTTTATTGGTTATTGGAAATAGGCTTGTAATTTTATCACAAATTTTCCCCCAAGTTATATATGAGTATTTAAGTGCTTTTTAAATAATCACATAAGATTTCCTTAAGACTATATTGCTATAATTCAATAGGTAAAGGCAACTATTTTCAAGTTAGTTTTAATATTTTATTTATATCTAGTGGAGAAAGAATGAAAAGTCATACATTAGTTATTTTAAATCATAAAGAAATTCAGCAAGTATCTGGGGGTGTAAACCACAGGGGTATAAACTACAGGCCTATAATCATGGGTGCTTTATCAAGTGCTTCGATCAAAGCCTGTTCATATTGGATTGAAGCGTTATTACCAAAAGGAAAAAAAGGTACTTTTTTAGGGGAAGCGTGGAATGGGGTGGCCAAATTTATTGGCTCTTTTTCTGCAATTGTATCTCTAGGTATTGGTGGAGCCTACGTTGTTAAAGCAGTTCAGGAACACCCGAAGGAAGAATAATTCCAGCGTTAGTTTATAAAATGTTTTGGATTTTTTTTGCTGGTGCTGTTAGTTCTGCTATCCTTTTGTCAAGCAGTAAACGCTCCGATTTTTCCAGGCGATCAATGTACAGGATGCCTTGGAGGTGGTCATGTTCATGTTGTAGGCACTGCGCCAAACGGTCTTTTGCTTCAAATTCAATTTCATTGCCATGTCGGTCGAGCGCTTTTACTTTAACTTTACCAGCCCTTTTTACTTTTGCATGAATGTCGTGAGGATAAACTGACATACATCCTTCATCATTAATGACGTCACTGTCAGCAGATATTATTTGTAGATTTATCAGGCAGAGAGGTTCATTGTTATCGGCTGTATTAATTACTGTAATATTTGGTGGATCTTTGATATCTAATTGGGTCGCGGCAAGTCCTGCGCAATGTTCAACATTGCGCAAGGTTTCGAGGATATCTTCGATGGTTTTTTGGATTTTTGCTGCTTTAACATTACCAACACGATAGCCTTTACGACGCAAGCGTAAATCCGGGTATTGCAGTATTTGTAAGATCGCCATAAAGTAACTATAGCATATTTATATAAAAAGTTTAGATGTAAGAGATAAAATAAATTAACTGGTTAGTGGGGCGAGATGCGACACCACCCCGTGGAACGCAGGGTTTGGTTCCCGCAGCAGGGCGTACGGCATCAATGGCTAGTAGAGCGATGGGAAGAGGTACCAAATGTTAAAAAATGATAAAAATGAGCAGTTATATAATCTTTTATTACTGCTTAATACGACTAATTTAATTTTTAATTGGGGAACAAAAGTTCTTAATTTATTATCAAATATTGATGAGTTATCCAAAAAATTGTCGGCTAAAGAAGCGGCCCAACTGAAAAATCCCGACTGGGGTGTAGTAGAAAGGGATTTGGCTTGGGCAGAAGAAAGTGGACATCGTATTATTACTATTTACGATGCTGATTATCCGCCCCTATTAAAAGAGATACAAGATCCGCCATTAGTACTTTTTATTATTGGTGATTTTACGTTATTACAAGCGCAGCAAATGGCTATAGTTGGTAGCAGAAATCCAACGCCAATAGGGATTGAGACGGCTCATAATTTTGCCGGTCATCTTGCGCGCGCAGGTTTAGTTATTACCAGCGGCTTTGCTATCGGTATTGATGCTGCTAGTCACCGTGGGGCAATAAAAGCTTCTGGTAAAACGATGGCGGTTATGGGGGCCGGTTTAAATTGTCTATACCCTTCGCGTCATAGTTTATTGGCTAAAGAGATAGTTGAAAGCGGTGGAGTTTTGCTTTCAGAATTTCCATTAAATGCTTCAGCTAAATCTTGGCATTTTCCATTGCGTAATCGGATCATCAGTGGTTTAAGTCTTGGTACTTTAGTGGTTGAGGCAACGATGCAGAGTGGTTCACTTATTACCGCAAGACTTGCTGGTGAGCAGGGAAGGGAAGTTTTTGCTATTCCAGGCTCGATCTATAATCCGGCTGCGCGTGGATGCCACCATTTAATTCGTCAAGGTGCAAAATTAGTGGAGCAACCACAGGATATTTTAGAGGAATTTTCGCAGGTTATAGCTAATAAAGCAGATGCTATTTTTGACACTAAAAATGGTAAGATAAAAAATAAACTTGATTGCGAACATAAGAAACTGTTAGATTGTATGGGTTTTGAGGTCTCATCGGTGGATATTTTGGCAGCAAGAATTGGTTTGCCAGTAGCGCAAGTTGGTGTAATGTTGCTGGAATTAGAGATACAAGGGTTGATTAAAAGTTTAGTTGGCGGTTATAGCAAAATATTAGAATAAAAATAAATCTACTGCCCGAAGGGCAAAATGCTTTGCTAGCTCAGCCTAAGCCGCGGTTTTTGTGGCGCAGGGCTGGGTTTTTAAGGAAGAAATAGCTTTCAGCTTAGCCTAAGGCTAGGTAGTTAGCTGCAGAGCTGGGTTTTATCGGAGGTGGAACGATCCAAGCTCTGTAAGAACGAAATATATTGATTGATGTGGGTAATGAATTGAGTTAAGACCGGGTTAATTAGATATGAAGCACAGCATTGTCGAAGTTATAGTATATTTACTTGAAGTAAGCAATTCGCATGTGAATAATATTGCCAATTTTGAGGCGGAGTCAGCATTTATCCAGCGAAAACTTGAGGATGCTGGTTTTTCCAAGGAGCTCGTTATCAGCGCTTTTGATTGGTTACAAGAATTAATTGAGCAGCAATGCTGGTATGCTATTGCTAAGGTTGATAACGTCTCTACAAGTAATAAGACCTTCCGGATTTTCGATACTATTGAAAAAGCTCGAATTAATCCGGAAGTTCGTAATTTTATTTTATCTTTAGAGCATGCAGGTGTTTTAGATACCAAGATGCGTGAGATTGTTATTAGCCAACTAATGCAGCTTAATCACCGCTTTATAGAGTTAGCAGATGCTAAATGGGTAGTGCTTTTAGTATTAATGAGTAAGTTAAATAGAAATATTCAAGAGATGCGGGGCTATTTTTTAGCTACAGTAACTTCAGGAGTGTAAAATGGGTAAGAATCTTGTAATCGTAGAATCCCCAGCTAAAGCGAAAACCATTAAGAAATATCTCGGCAAAGACTTTACGGTATTGGCGTCGTATGGCCATGTACGCGATTTAATTCCTAAAAATGGTGCGGTTGATACCGAAAATGATTTCGCTATGCGTTATGATGCAATCGAAAAAAACTCTGATCATGTTAGTGCTATAGCTAAAGCGCTAAAAGAAGCTGAAACTTTTTATCTTGCTACCGACCCTGATCGCGAAGGCGAGGCTATTGCATGGCATATTTGTGAGCTAATGCTGGCTAAAAAGGCTTTAAAAAAACAGACGGTGCATCGTGTGGTATTTCATGAAATTACCAAAGCCGCGGTAAATGAAGCAGTATCTAATCCTCGTGATATTTCCATGACGTTAGTAGATGCCCAGCAGGCGCGTCGTGCTTTAGATTATTTAGTTGGTTTTAATCTTTCACCCCTTCTTTGGAAAAAGATCCGTTATGGTCTATCAGCAGGTAGGGTGCAAAGTCCAGCTTTACGCATGATCGTTACGCGTGAAGAAGAGATTGAAAAGTTTATTAAGCAAGAGTATTGGACGATTGCTTCCCGCAATTTATTTTCCGAGCAAGAATTTAACGCTAAATTAATTGAATATAAGAATGAAAAAGTAACCCAGTTTTTTATTGTTAATCAAGAACGGGCAGAGACAATTAAAGCTGATTTATTAAACGCAGCTTCCGGTAAATTGCCGGTTATCAAAGTCGACAAGAAAAAACGTACTCGTAATCCTGCGCCACCTTTCACCACTTCAACTTTACAACAAGAAGCGTCGCGCAAATTAGGGTTTTCAGCAAGACGCACCATGGGCACTGCTCAAAAATTGTATGAGGCAGGTTACATAACTTATATGCGTACCGACTCGGTTAATTTAGCTAATGAAGCTATAACTGAGATCCGCGCAGTAATTGCCAAGCGTTTTGGTGAAAAGAATGTGCCAAAAGCGCCAAATATTTATAAGACCAAGTCAAAAAATGCGCAGGAAGCACATGAAGCTATTAGACCTACAGCCAGTAAAACCGCGCCTGAAGATCTTGATAAATCTTTAAGTCCTGAACAAATTAAATTATACACTTTAATTTGGCAGCGAACCGTTGCTTGCCAGATGATTTCAGCAACCCTTGATACGGTGGCGGTTGATTTTAGTTGTGGTGCAGGTAATGTTTTGCGTGCGAACGGCTCAGTCATTACCGATCCGGGATTTTTGATGGTATATCATGAAGATGTTGATGATGCAGTTGCTGACGATGATAAAGTTTTGCCCCCCTTAAAAGTTGGTGATGTTGTTGATTTACTCGAGATTATTGGTGAACAACATTTTACCGAGCCACCGCCACGCTATAGTGAAGCAAGTCTAGTAAAAGCGCTTGAAGAATATGGTATTGGTCGACCATCAACTTATGCTGCCATTATCGATACTCTTCTTAGTCGCGAGTATGTGATTTTAGAAACTAGAAGATTTAAACCGACCGATGTTGGAAGAGTTGTTAATAAGTTTTTGACTAAATATTTTACCCAATATGTTGATTATGAGTTTACAGCTCATTTAGAAGATGAGTTAGATAATATTGCTAATGGCAAGCATAAGTTTTTAGAACTAATGCAAGAATTTTGGCAACCATTTAAGAAGCTGATTGATACTACGGCAGAAAATGTCAAGCGCGAGGATGTAACGCAAGAGGCTTTAGACGAAAAATGTCCTAAGTGTGGTAAACCCCTTAATTTGCGCCTTGGTAAAAAAGGCAGATTTATTGGATGTAGCGGTTATCCTGAGTGTGATTACACTGCCAATGTCGATGGGGAAAAGAACATAGTTGAGGCGGAGGTGATACCTGATCGTACCTGTCCTCAGTGTGGTTCAGCACTACACATTAAGCTTGGGCGTTATGGTAAATTTATTGGTTGTAGTGGTTATCCTAATTGTAAATTTATGGAGCCTTTAGAGAAACCTAAAGATACCCAGGTAAAGTGTCCAGAATGTAATGAAGGGACAATGCTTCAAAGAAAATCTCGTTACGGTAAATATTTTTATTCCTGCTCACAGTATCCAAAGTGTAAATATGCGGTTTGGAACGAACCTTTAGATGAGAAATGTCCAAAATGTGGTTGGAAGATTTTAACTTTAAAAACCACTAAACGGCGTGGAACCGAAAAGGTTTGTCCGCAAAAAGAGTGCGGGTATAGTAATAAGGAATGAATTGAGATTAAGCTAACCAAATAAGGTTCGCCATTCTGCCGCTTTTTTCGCCGTCTCGGCGATAAGAGAAAAAAAGCTCTTTTTGTGTAAAAGTGCAGTAATCACCGCCATAAATCTTAGTTACCCCTGCTTTTTTTAAATAAATTGAAGCAAGCGAATAAATATTCGCAAGAAAAGCGTCATCATTTTCATTTTTAACGAAAGCTGATGCACATTCTGAAAGTTGTTTACAGAAAATTTCACGGGTATCTTGTTTTACTGCAAAAGCTTTTGGCCCAATGGCTGGTCCAAGCCAGGCCAGTAGTCTTGTTGGGTCGATATTCATTGCCTTGATGCAGTTGGCGATAATCCCGTTTGCTATTCCTTTCCATCCCGCATGAATTGCCGCAACTATACTACCCGCTTGATCACATAACAAAATTGGGACGCAATCTGCAGTTGTGACGACGCATACTGAGCCTGCAGTTTGGGTAAATGAGGCATCAGCCACTACTGGTGTTGGTTTGGTATTTTTTTCAATACAAATAGCAATGTCGGTATGCTCTTGTTTTAGCCAAAATGGTTCTTCTGGTAGATTTAGTTCTTGGCGTAGCTTGTTGCGATTTGCCAGTACATTTTTCTCATCATCTCCTGTTAATAAGCTAAAATTAAAAGAGGCGTATGGTGTGGTGCTTACACCGCCGGTGCGGATGGTGGTATAGGCTTTAACGTTTTTTGGTGCTGGCCAAGTTGGTTTTATATAGTTATTTATCATTATCTTTATGAGAGCTTTTTCAAAACCTACGTTTTTTGCCATACTACTGCGCTTGACGTTCGCTCGCAATGCTTATTTACCTAGAAGTAAACTCCGCTTGCTCTTTTTAGGATTATATCAAAATACTTGGTTTTGAAAGAGCTCTGTTACCTTTTTTTCTTAATATAATTCCAAATAAATCTTTTTCGGGAGCAATACAAGTTTCTTTTTTTTCCTTTTTAGTCGGCGCTCGATTTTGAAAGGTAATTTTTGTTGGTGGTTGGCTAATAATTGCAATTGGGGTTTGTTCTTTTCCTTCTCCCATATTTAAAGTGGCTGCTGTTGCCAGGCAATCAAGCAGGTTTATTTGGGTGACTTTAAGGGGATGACCATAAATATCTTTTTTACCGATATAATTATATGTTGGTTTAAAACCGCACCAGCCAATAGCAATTCCGGTAACACCGGCGCGGAGAGGGGTGATACTACCGTCGGTAATAATAACCCCAAGATTTTTAAGGTGATGTTTTTTTCGTAAATGGAGCCAGATTTTTTTTGCCGATAGTTGAGGTTTTTTTGGTAGTAGTACATAAAAATTATTGCAGTTTGATTCATCAATGCCGGCGTTCGGAATTAGTCGATAGTTTTTTAAGGTTAAACAAAAGGTTGTTAGTTTATTAGGGGTGGCGAAACAGTAGTCGGCTTCTTTTTTTATAAGCGTCATTTTGTTTTTTACCTCACTTTTTTGAACCAGTTGATTTTCGCAAATACCGATAATTTTACTAGCTATAGCAACAATACTCTGGTCAGATAATTTGGTAACATAGGTGTCTAAAAGATCAAAAATTGATTCTTTAGGTTGGATTTTATGAGTTTTTATCGTTTTAACTAACATATATTAAAATTTTGTAACTATTTAGGCACTACCACTATATTATTTGAATGTATTATAATGAAAACGATTATCTTTGCCAAACAAACAAATGGATAAGCGTAAAATAAAAGCTGAAATAGGAAAAGCAGTTGAAAAGGATGTAAAAGGTTCGGCTCTCCTGCGAGTCTATAGGTACTAGAAGCCTTATAAAATAAGTAAAAATTAAGTAAGAAAAAAAGTTTTTGTCTTTAGTAAAAGATTAATAAGTCCAAAAGAGTTCGAGGAATAAAACAAATAAATGACAAACAGGTAAGACCAACTTCGTGAAAGTATGAGGCTCCCCGCGGGTCTAATAAAGACCGAGAACGTGATAAGGAAACGAAGTGCTGATTTCATTTAGGCACTAGCAGCAAATTAAACCAACTTGTTGCTCAATTGAAGATGTCGGATATATGACTGAAACCTTGTTCTAATGTCATTAAGAAATATTTGTAAACTTTCTTGACAGTTGGATGGGTCCATATATGGGAGATCCTGTTCATTCTTTAGGATTAGAAGTAGCAGCTAACAAGTGTAACAGCAAGGAGGCTGCTATGATGAACAGGAGGTCCGATCTCATACTGTCCGTGAAGCAGCTTAATGATTGTGGAGGAAAGGATTGTCGACGAGATTGGCCTCTAATTGTCAAAGCTACAGAAAGTAAACATTTGGGCGAAGAAGATTAAGAATATATACAAATTGAGAGACATCTGAAAATTATTCTGCTCGAAATTGGTAGGCTACACCAGATATTTTGGAGTGTAATTTAATATTCAGGGTGTGCGTATACTATTCAAGTGGCTGAAGCGACGCAGCCAACGTAAATCGTTTACGTGGAGATAATTTATGAAGTTTATAGAAATAAATCCATTACCAGAAGCAAAAATATGGCACAAACTTTACTGAAGGATAATCATGTGAATAATTTTGTCGGGAGCCCATTGCCTTAATAGAGCACGATGCGGTTCTAACTGGGGGGTAGTCAGACAACCGGCTACTCTACCACCGTACGACGTACGGACAAAGCATACAAAAGCTTTAGCTGACATTAACTAAGCAGGGCTACCTCATTAAAATTTAGTTAACATACGCCTCAACTAAATAGGCGCCCTCTCGCCGTAATTGTTTGCGGGACGCTTCAAGTACATCCATGTAACGCTCGTGCTGCGCTGTCCCTGCTTTGCATCGCCCGCCAACAATCACGGCTGCGGGCGCCCTTACCATTTATCAGCCTA
>JAJXWM010000016.1 GCA_021781615.1 Pseudomonadota bacterium | reverse complement strand
AAGTTTGCTGAATCGTAGCCCTAATAACACCTTGATCTACAGCGATTTGACTGCGCCTACTATCCATAAATAACCTCCTATATTCATATCAAAAAACATCCTCTACTTAGATTAATATCTTCCAAGAATATATTAATCTTTTCGAACCTGATAGAGCTACATTCTACCTAACTATTCCCACTGAACTTTGCTATCAAATCATCAAACACAATCGGAATTTCTTTGGCAAAGCCCTTTAAACAATCCAACATTAAAATTCGCATTTGTGGATGCGCTTTTTTTGAACACCGCATATCAAAAATGTGGCGCCACTCCCGCATATTTGCAGTCATAACAATCTCGACTTTAATAGCATGCGGTAGCATTTCTCGAGCTTGTTCCGGCTTATCTCCGTTTTTTAAAGCTGCTAACTAATTGTTTTCCGCCTATCCCGTAGCCTGTAACCAGTGCTTTTTCCCCGCTTCAGGATATCCAGAATCATACCACCACACCAGTTTAATAAATGTAATTTGATCACTGTAACACACCTAACGGGCCCAGTATTAGAAAATTTCAAAGTAACATGCCCTTACCATTCTGGCTCAAGCGGCGTAACATTAACAATTATTCCACATCGCTATACACAGCTATTAGCATAGTTAATGGGGCTGTTGAAACCCGCCTATTTTCGTCATTCCCGCGAAAGCGGGAATCTAATAAAAACAATAAGCTACATTTGTTGTTTTTATAAAAATTTTCAACAGATCCTTAATAAAAAACATTTATAATAATAACAAATTTTGGATGAGTTATTAAGGGTAAAGGAGGTTACCCAATTGGGAGTGCATTATGAAGTATATAAATATCGTAACTGCAGGGCTACTTTTAATCAGCATGGCCTCTTATGCAGACCATGTTGCTATTAAATTCGCCTCTGAAATCTATCCTCCTTTCACTTCATATCATGCCGCCCATAGTACAAATGTGATCAAGTCCGCGATGTGAATTGACACCTCATTTTGATAGCTTATTTTGCCAAAATCGCTTTACTGCGTCTACTGGTCCCATAAGCACTGTGAATATTTTGGCCACAACAGGATGGCTGCGATTTTGGTACAATGTATATATACCAACAGTCGCTATGGTACCAATCCCGCCAAAAACTGCTCCAGCCTTTACTAATTCTGAAAATGAAATCCACGACGACCATCTTGATTCTGCTGCTGGTCCCTCTTTTTTTTGTGGCGCATTTACTGGTAATGCTACGGGAGTGGGTGCAGCAATTGCAATAGTAGTAACGTTCCCAGAAATAGAAATAGAAGTAGCCCCTCCGCCCAAATTTACATTTATGTTTTCTGGCGATATCGATACCAGAACTCCTGGTTGAGAAAATTGTTGTTGCTCTGCCCGTACATTACTTAGTGACAACATAATACCACTAACAAGCATAAGACTGATCAACTGCCTTGTGATATTTATAAAATTTTTGTTTGTATTGTTTTTCGAGATCATTTTTACTTTGTTTTTTGTTGTTATGGTTTCTTTGGAGCACCAGTTACTGTCGAGCTTGAGCTAGGAGATAGAGTTTCTTTCTTTGCCTCACTTGGCTTTTTCGGTGGCTTCTCTGTAGTGGTTGATGCAGTTGAGTCCGAGCTTGAACTAGGAGGTGAAGTTTCTTGTTTTTTCGTTTCCTCCTTCTTCCCTTCTTTTCCCTCTCGCAAGTGCGCCTCAACAGCTTCCCTGTCTTTAGTATTATATCCTAAAGTAATATTACCGTCTGTTCTCGCAGCTGTAAACGGACCAACAGCAACAGGTTCATGTGCTTTTAGATCTCTTACAACAGTTCCTTGTCTCTCCCCACCAAAAGTAGGTGGCGGTGCAACCCGATCAGAAGATGGTACGAATCTTAGTGTAGTACCTGGTGGTACAGGCAGCATCACTGGTATCGCCCCTCGCGGTATCGCCGGTACCAAACCTGACGGTACTTTTCCTGTTGAATCAGAGTTGCTCCTTGATCGTTTATGAAGTTCTTGTCTCGTTCTCTCCACATCTGCTTCATTATATGGCGGTACCCTTACTTCCCTATCTATTAGTCTTTGTGGTGACAACGGCCCTGGCAAAATCATCCCTCGTTTTGATGTCGTCGTGCTATTTTGCTCTGCTATTTGTGGTGCGGCAGAAGAACTTGTAGTAGGAAAACCTACGAGCGGTCGGATTGGTGGCTGTAACAGTTCCGTGGTATTTTCCTCTTCTTTTTTAACCACCGTGCTGGACACATCAAGACCGCGCTGGAAGGGTGGTACAAGCAAACCATCAGATCCCGGCACAACCAATGGTATTTGCGCCATCGGCTTAGGGGAGGGAGAAGCTGGCAATAAAGTTTTGCTTATGTGTTGATCTATTAGCCTTTGTTCTGGAATCGAAGCTTGAGACGATCCTTGTTGTCCCGGTGCTACTTGTTGTTGCCCTGGCCGTTGCGCTGTCGCTTGAGAAGAGGCTGGCGATACAGTTTCGCTTGTTTGTTGATCTATTAGCCTTTGTCTTGGAATCGAAGCTTGAGACGATCCTTGTTGTCCCGGCGCTACTTGTTGTTGCCCTGGCCGTTGCGCTGTCGTTTGAGAAGAGGAAGCTGGCAATACAGTTTCGCTTGTTTGTTGCTCTATTAACCTTTGGTTTAGAGAAGATGGGTTCGATGATACTCCTTGTCCTGACGCCGGTTGTTGAGAAGAAGCATGTAACATTGGCTGCATTTCTGCTCCTTGTTGTCCTGCTTGCTGCGGCTCTTGCTGGTTTTGTTGTCGATGCCCTATATAATAATGTACAGCTTGCGCAGCTGCCGCTCCTCCACCAACAGCAAGAAAAAATGGCCACCAAGAAGATGGTGGGCACGGTTTTTCTCCATATTCCTTTTCACACATTTTTTCTACATCAACTTCAATAAGGTTAGCTTTGGAAGGGTCAAAATGAATCTCAGAAATATCTGCTCCTTTTCTTATAGCTAATTCTATGTAGTACTCTTGATCCGACTCTGGCAAAGAAATGGAATACGTATCACCTGCATATTTCCAGTATCTGTTAATAACCATCTCTAACAATACATTTGGTTTCAATCCTTTTTCCAAAGCCAAATCAACAAAATCTCTTCGCTTTAATATTGGAATATCAGCACTCATAACCGCTCCAAGAAAATCTTCTAACTCTAATTTTTTTTCTACAAGCAATATTTCACCACAAGTCATTTTATTATTTTGTTGTATAATGGTCACTAAATCGCTTTTTTTATCTGCAAACAAAATGGTTGAGGACAACAGAAAAAGTATAGCAACAATTGACAAAATGATAGATTTCTTAAGCATATTCTATGTCCTCAAAGTATTTAAATCATCACTTTCACTTTATTTTGATTATACCTTATATCACCATTCCTCAGGTTCCGCTTCAATCGGACACATATTATTTCCGGTCAAAGGTGGAGTTTTACATTTCTCTTTGATATAAACAACTTTCGTTTTGGGTTCTGGGCATGTAGTACACACTGAGCGTCCGGTCATCGTAATACCACTTTCTACCAGTGGATTACCTGCCGGTGGTGCTGGACTCACTACAGTGGGCTCTACTGGTCCCGGTGAATTTACTACAAGCGGCTCTGCTGGTGCCGGCGGATTCACTACAGGCGGCTCTGCTGGTGCCGGTGGATTCACTACAAGCGGCTTTGCTGGTGTCGGTGGATCTCCTACTCCGGTTACAATCTGTGGCGTTCTTCGAATCATATCAACCATATGGGATTCAAACGCAGATAAATTCACTCTTGGACATGGACCAAGGCCGATACCAAGCTTTAATTCAATAAATCCTACAGTTCCGTTTGCTATAATTTTTTTCACTCCGGCTACTAATTTTGCATTATCAAATATCCCTAAAAATCTCCTTTCCGAACTGCGATAAAAAAGGTACTCCAATCTGGCGCTAACACCCTTAATTGCGTCTATACCGCTATTACTAAAGTATAATCCTCCTATATATCCGATGAGATTGTTTGTAATGGCATATCCGATCTCAGCATCTCCTCCTCGTACTGCCTCTTCGTATAACCCATAGGTGCTAGTTTCTTCGAAGATTTTTCTCTTGGTGCCAATCGGCAGATAAAAATTTCCACCTACAAACCAATCATTAAGCCAATATTCGCCACCAAAAGCTACTTGGTTAAAATATTCTCGATGTTTACTTCGCATACGACTGAATGAAGCAGAGACACCTAGCATTTGATTTAGATTGTTTTCATGCGACAAAAGACGACGATAACCAAATTGAGCGCTACCTATAAATTCGCTACCAGATTTATCAAATACTTTTAAGTCGGTAAAAAATATTTCACTTTCAGATGGTACAAAAATAGGCGAAAAAAATTCAATACTTGATATCATTTCTGCGTTTTGATCACTATAGTCAACGCCTCCAGCTCCTATTTCAAAATAAGATTGATATTTATTTTCTTTTTCTAAACAAGGAGACCTACTGACAATGGGCTCTTTTTCGCAACGATGATAGCAGACAGGAGTAATCTTGAGTTTATCTCGACGCCGCTTGACTGGTTTAGATACTTTTACAGCTGGGGGTGGAATAACTTCGGCAGGTTTACAAACATTACATGATTGTGTTGCACAAGGTTGTACCTGCACCTGCACTACTTGAACTTGCGATTGCCCACCTTGGGGTTGTGTTTGCAACTGCGGCTGAGGCGGTTGAGATTGCACCTGTACTATTGTCTGTGTTTGTGGTTGAGACTGTGGTTGCATCTGAACTATTGTTTGTGGTTGCGCTGGTATCTGCATAACTTGCGGTTGAGATTGTATTTGCACTTCCGGTGGTGAAGACTGGACTTGGGCTTGTAGTTGAGGTTGCGTTGGTTCCTTTGTCGTTTGGGTTATTTGGGGTAATGGCTGCTCTGGTTGTACTGGCTCTGGTATCTGCATAACTTGCGGTTGAGCTTGTGTTTGCACCTCCGGTGCTGAAGACTGGATTTGGGCTTGTGGTTGAGGTTGCGTTGGTTCCTTTGTTGTCTGGGTTATTTGGGGTAATGGCCGTTGGGGTTGTACAATTTGTATTTGTGCTTGTGGTTGTCCTGGTGCTGATATCTGAATGTTTTGTGGTTGAGATTGCGTTTGTGTTTGTTGGGGTGAAGACTGGACTTGAGCTTGTGGTTGGGGTTGCGACTGCACTTGCACCATTGTTGGTTGCTTTATCGTCTGGGCTATTTGGGGTAATGACTGCTGGGGTTGTACAACTTGTATCTGTGATTGCGGTTGTGCTTGTTGCGGTGGTTGGATTACTTGTCCCTGCTGTACTTGCGGCGGCACCGTTTGTACCTGTACCAGCGGTTGTTGTGTTACTTGCACTTGTGGCTGTGCTATCTGTATCTGTGGTTGTGTTGATGGCTGTGTTTGTAATTGTTGCTGCGGCAGCACTTCCTCTTGCGCTTGCACGCAGTCGAACAAAAACACAGAAGCAATAATAACGGCTAATCGCGCTTTTATACTGACAACTTTCGTAGCAACTACTAATGTCATTTTACCAACTCAATTATTATTATCTAATACCCCTTTATTATTTATTATAATAACTAATTCCATTATATATTATTGCATACCTCCCGATTATAACACTAATTTTATTATTTGCTCTAAAAAAGTTTTAAAAATGCCTGACTCTCTGGTCCTACCATTGCTACGCAAAAGTATACAGGGTCGAGTCCGACAACCAGCCAAATAGTATGTCACATTAACAGACTAGAAACTTACAGCTTTTTTATTATCAAGGCATAATCAATTTAATTAATATTATTAAATCAAAAATAACATCGCTGTCGGTTGTCAAGCGGATTCGTCCCTGTATGCTTTTGAAGCCTGTGTGTTAACTGGTGATAATGTTCACAATAGTGAAGCACTTCCAGAAATATTAAACCAAGAGGAAGGAGATATAAACCAAGGAACCGGGGTCAAGTCCGCCATGGAAAAAGGGGGGGGGCAAATCCCAACAACTAACAATGAAAATCGTTTCGTTGTTAGTTGTTGGGATTTGACTCTGAGTTACCTTATCAAAATCGGACAACTCGCGTGTTACTTAAACCGGACAACTGGCATGTTACCAACACACCGCAAAGAAACATTTGTTAATATTTATTTAGAATGTTAAAATTCACTTGTTTTTAGAATACGTTACTTTTACTTTTTGAGTTCTTGGGTTGATCAGAAAATGGTGCGGTACTGGAAAAAAGAAAAAGGTGGTTGTGGAGGATTTAATGAAACGCTTCGTAATTCTTACAGGTGCAGTATTGCTACTTTTCGGAACAAATTGCGCTAGTGCTGGGTGGCTTTTTGGTGATCTTTTAGGTCTTGATGATGACATAGACAATGCAGTCTATAAAATGCATGGCGTGCTCGAACATGGTCGTCGAATAATTGACTACACGCTTGATAAAAGCAATGCCATGGTGACAAAGCATTTACAGCATGCAGATGATCTGGAAAGACGGACCGTCGAAGATATTAATAATTTGGAAAGACAGGCCGTCAAGGATATTAAAGAAATTGAAGAAAAAACCTCTCTAGATATTGATTCAAAAATTATAAAAATAAATAAGATTGTGGAATGTACTATTACTAAAGTGAATATATTAGAACAAAAAACCATTGCTGATTTTTGGGAAGTTATAAAAGAAGCCGAATGTATTGTAGACAGAGTCCTTCTTGAATCTCTTAAAATCGCATTAGGTAACGTTGGTGAAGTATTGAATACACATACAGTTCGCATATATTCCCCATTACTTTATTCCGAACAAGATAAAGGGTCTTGTTTTGTAGGTTTTTGTTTTGGTGGCAGTAAAACATACCAGGATTTTGAGATTCATTATCAATTTTATTTGACGTATGATTCTATTAAGGAATATTTGCTTGACAACTTAAAAAATATTAGACCGGATACACCGATAGAATCGTTAGTACAGACTTATTCCACTATATCAAAGCTTGCTAGACAAGCAATATGCTTGCATCCTGATATGAAAAAGTTTGCAGAAGATTATGTTTTGTTTAGAGACAAGTCTCTGCAAGTGCAAAAGTTTATAGAACGACAAGAAGGATAATTATGAAAAAAACAATGGTAATGGCTTTTTTAACGCTTATGTTAGCTATAAGCGCCGAAGGGTATTCGTTTGATCAAGCGAAACATTGCGGAACGATAGCAAACTGTCTACAAAGTGCCATGGAAACAGGTAATAACTTAGTAGCAGCAAATGCAAAATTAGCGGAAGGAAATGCAAAAATAGCGGAAGAAAATTTGGCGCTGAAAAAAGATGTCGGAGAATTACAAAGTAAATTGAAAAATATAGAATGGATTGATGTGCCTTTGGATGATACACAACAGTTTGATGAGAATTGTGAGTATAGAGCTGCACTAATAACTAATCTTGCAGCAAGGTTGTATAAAAATGGGATGTTTTACCCCTCTCAAGTAACCTCTGAAATAATTACTTTTTTTATCGCACTTAATACTAATCCTTGGTTTGACTTTGTACGAATACCATCTGGTAAAAAAGATACTTTGACTAATGGTCTTGAAAAAGTCGTTAAACTTGAAAAACGCTGTGCTAGATAGCAAGACGATTTCCCCATAATATTCTGGGATAGATTCATTAATGATAATTTATTCTACTTTATCAGAGCTTGCTAAACGAGTAATCTGCTTTCATCCTGATGTAGATAGATTTGTGGAAGACAATGTTTTTTTTAGAGATGAGTTTATGCAACTGCAAGCACTTAAACACTGACAAAGAGGAGGATTATGAAAAAAAGAATGATAATAGCTTTTTTGTTAGTGCTTGTTTCAGCTATAAGCGTTCAGGGCATTGCATTTGATCAAGCAAAAAACTGCGAAACAATAGCAGAATGTCTGCAAAAAGCCGTCGAAGCAGATAATAACTTAATAGCAGAAAATATGAAATTAGCGCAAGATAATTTGGCGCTGAAAAAGAAGATTGGGGAAAAGGGGGGTCAAATCCCAACAACTAACAATGAAAATCGTTTCGTTGTTAGTTGTTGGGATTTGACCCTGAGTTAATGAATAAAGTAATTAACAAAAATCTTTTAGCCAGGAGATCATGTTTAGATCTCTTTAATGTTATAAATGTCAAGATATAACAATAAATTGTATGGTAGCAAAAAGCTATATATAAATAACAAGTTTTTTATAATCTTGGCATAATCTTTCTACAGTCTACAGTCTACAGTACAGTTTGATAAGACAAGGTCGTGGTATGAATCTAGATAGTTACGTTAAATTATTTTGGTTCTATATGCATTGTTTTTTTTACATGAAATTGTTACAATTTGTACCCTTGGGTAGTGCGTGCGTAGATGGTTTAATGATGACCACAAAATAAACAGGAGGTTGCTATGCAAGGGATAATAAGAGATTTGGCAAAACAAAGGGATCTTGTGAATAACCATGTAGAGAAGTATGTAACTCATCGTAAAGAGAAAGATAGATTAGACTATATTAAAGGAGCAATAATCGAAGATTTTAAGCAGGGTCTTATTAGAGGCAGCGATGGAAAAGTAAGAAAAATGAACCCTGCTGGAAAGTTTCATATTTCACAATTACTGGTAGATGCTGTGGCATTTGATAAGTATGCGAGACAAATAGCACTAACTCCTTATTTTCAACATAATGCAGAGCTGGAAGCCCAACTTGGAAAGTATGATCTAGCCGAAACAAGGAAAAATATAAGCACTGCTATCAGTTACCATTTAAAGCATAATAATGGAAAAGTTGATCTGGGTACTTTGGATGGAGCTGATTTTACTAGAATGGTTAGAGTAAAAAGATTATCACCTGGTACAAGAATATATAGTGCTCAAATTAAGGGGTTTGCTGTAGGTGAAATTAAGCAGGGTGGATTTTATGCTCCGTCTCGGGCTACTGATTCTGGTGTTGTTACCGACTTTCCTTTATCGCATGCAGAGCAAAGAGGCATATCTCCCTTTGCTGGCACAACAGAATACTCTGAATATGGGCCTTTAGTATCGGAGAAGTCAGATACTGATTATGATGGAGGTGGTGCAGAAGTTCTTGAAAGTACATCGGCTCCAATATGGGATACCTGGTCATCAGAAATTCCCATTCTACTGGAAGGCAGAGGCATACAATATCAAATCATGGGTGCAGAGAAGGAAAAAGTAAAAACTTTAGAAAGGCGTGAAGTAGAAGAGATATTAACAAAAATTGAACAGGGCAAAAAAACAACATTGACTGACAAAGAAATAGATTTATTGTTTAGAGATATTTATGTTGCTAAGAATAAAGGAGAATTTGCAGTCTCAAGAGGATGGAAAGATTCTGTTGATAAAGAAGCACAAAAAATAGAAAGAGTTGGAGCGGCGCTTGTCGGGCTAAAGTCCAGCGATCGTTTGGAATCCTTAAGAGATTTACAGGAACAAGCTCTTGACATACTAAGGCCGTCAGTAGCGGGACAAGGTCTTAAACATTAGTGTACAGGGTCGAGTCCTGTATGCGATATTTATCAAGCAATGGGGATTCAAATACTCAACAATCTAAAGAATTTTTGGAAAAACTAACAAATATTAACGATGAATTACTCGCGAGAATTGCACAAACAATTATTAGTCAACCACCAGAAGAAGATGTTTTAGAAGAGAAGTTTTTGAGTGGAGGTTGGATTGATCGAGCATGGGCTATGTGTGGAGCTAGTGGCGACGATAGATATTTAAAAAAGATCTTGATGATTGCCTCAAGCAAAAATTTTACAGAGATTTATGCAGATGATGGTTTGATTAATATGGCTTCTTGGTCTTTGAATTCAATGCTCAAACAGGACAAAACTGTTGATGAAAAAATTAGAGCCATGATTGCTGATAATCCAAAACTGGAATATCACCTAGACAGGAAAAAATCCAAACGTGTCGAGCTATAAAAATTTTTTGCAGACTTTTAGATATATTATTAAAGATCGTCGCAATATGAATTACAACTCAAGGTTAGACAATTAATACAAGAGCCGAAAAATTTAGAGTCATCTTCCTGTGACTTCCCATTTATGATAATACCTGATGTGGAAATACATTTATGTCTGGCGAAAACCGATATAGAAGGGCAAATTAGCGTAAAAATCAAAATTGATTTTAAAAACACTCTTGTTATCGCTTTAAAATGTGGCCTTGTTTTAATCTCCGAGCTTAGTATTGGGACAATTTAATAAGTCCGTAGCTGTATATGCTTCAGATAAAAGTTATATAGCAACACTTGCAATAATGAAGAAACATGTTGCAGTTTCGTTATCCCATGTTTTTTTTATCTTGGTATTGTTAGAACCGCCTTCCCACCAATTCTCTAATGTATCGATTGCTGGACTAAATATATATTCATGTGCCAACATCCCCATAATAGTACCCACTATCCCGTATAATGCTTGTATCGGGGTTGTTTCATGGTTGCCACCAACGATTGCTTTTAATTCATGTTGGTTTAATTTGATAATAGAGTGTTGCATATAAGCCCCATATTTTATTGGTATTTATTGCTATACCAAAACAGCATTGTAAGGCAGAATAATTTATTTTTACTTTAGTGCTAGTAAAAATACGATCCATGTCACTGTTGCAGTATAAGGGTTTGATTATTAGGATGCAAACGGTACGGTGTAAAATCAAGATGGAAATTTTTTCTATAGTTTTACAGTTCCTCGAGAAATGGTTTATGGGTTTTTTCCCTGATTAGGTCAAACAACTCAACCAAGTATGGTTTATCAGTGTTTATTTTTTCTTTATTTTGGTCATAAAAATTTAGCAGCTCCCTGGCATATTTGTATATAGGACATTCAGGATTATTTAGTTCTTCTACTGGAGCTATGCTAACAGCAGCAATAGCATTAGCTATTACTTGAAAATTTGGAAAATATTCTTTTTCGAATATCATGGCAAATTCTTCCTGTTTATTGACCCCGGGTTCATTAATTATTCCGGCAAAATGGCAATAATTACCCTGATAGCCTGCTTGAACATAGGCAGATAACGCTGTAGGAAAGATAATTAAAAGTAAAAAAAGTATCTTATACCACATATAGTTATAGCTCCTCATGCGTAATGATCTCTTTCTTGGTTAATTCTTCATACAGCTTTTCGGCCGACAATATAAACTCCCTTTGTTGTTCTATAGTTAGTCTCTGTGAGCCTATAGTAACCATAGCTTTTTCTAACCGAGAGGGATCTGGGGTGGGGATTGGCATTGTTATACCTACATATTCATCTGGTGATGATTTTAAACATACTTGTCGATCATTATTATTAGTGACTAAACATATTACGGTATGCTGATCTTGGTTTCCTAAAAGTTTATGCTTTGCTACAAGATCGTCTCTTTCTTGTTGATTGGAAAAATGAACATCTATTTGAGTTGAGCTTGCTCCTCCTACTAACAAGCCATTGTTTTCAAACCCCATAACTTCTATATTTTTTTCAAATTGAATAAACTTAGCATTTATTCTATCAGAGGTACCAATTAGTCCGCCAACAACATCTCTGCTTTTGATTTTTGCATTAATTATTTTAATATTAGATAGATCACTGGTAGCAGCAAATCCCACTAAGCCGCCGACGTAGTGATCACCAGTAATATCAAAATCTTTAATAATTAAATTTTTAATTTGACTATTAACAGCTATCCCAAATAATCCCGCCTCATCTTCATCAGGACGATTAATATAAAGCCCACTTATAGTATAAGTGTTACCATCGAAATCTCCAGTAAATGGCATATTGCTTTTTCCCTTAACTTTTAGCGGTATAACCCCTTTCCCTTCAAACCAATTTTTGGTACTAAATGCATCGATATTTTGACTGAGAGCATAGCTTCCATGTAAAAAAGCTCTAACATGTTGTAAATCATATATATCATTAACTAACATATAAGCGCTAAATTTATCGCGGTCTCTAGTTTTTATGTGCTTACTGTAAGTATACTGTTGAGGATTATGGTATTTAAATTTTTCATTTTTATTCTCATCACCTTCGGAATTTTCAAGAGGATTATAATATATTTTAATCTCGCCAGCTCCTAAAGTCTCTAGCTGGATCCCGGTTTCTTTAAAAACATCTGCCTCCTCTTCAAATATAACTGTGTTCTCATGTTTGCCTTTATCGCCAGGTTCCATCCCGGCTTTTACAATAATTGAACCATCGCTATTGCTAACAATCTTTGCCCCTTTACTAAAAACGATATTTTTTCGGGTATGGATAACCAAATCTTTGTTATTGTCCCAATTAATCAGTTCCGTTATGTAAATATCTTGATCACCTATTGTTTTTTCAGGAAAGTAACAAGCAGTATCAGTACAAAATAAGTTTTTAATTGAACCTTGGTTTAAAGGTACAGCATTGGCTTGAATATTGAGAGCTATACTAACAAAGATAAAAATTGTAGAATAAGTTATGTGTTTCATAATAGGCTATTTTTTTAAAAGTGCCGACTAATTATGTCATTCAATTTTAAACTAAATTTTTCAACTTTAAAACTATTTCCGAAATTAGTTATATGGTTATTTTTAAGTTTACTTACTTCTTTTACGTTTGCTGAAAAAAGCTTTGATCAGGATCAAGAAAGTATCATCTCAGGTATGTTGCATAATTCTGCAACCTGTTCACTTTCGACCTTTTTCAAGGAAAAATTTATATATCCATATTGGTTTATGGGTTATCGGGGACATTGTAATGGTTTTGTTCTGTTATGGTTATATTCACAATATCTGCAAACTGTTTACCCCGATAAAACTGATGCTTATAGCAGTATCTGGTTTAAAAGTACCATCGCCGATATTTTGGGAGTTAATTGCCCTGAAATAAAAAACAAAGATCACAAAAGTTTTAGAGAGATAGATAATAATTGTCGCATGCAAAATTGTGACGATCTTGAGAAATTTGCCTTCACCGTTGATGCGTTACAATCTGTAATAGGCGACTTGGCAATCGAGCGAGCAATAAATGGTTTGAATATAGATGGGCAAAAGCTCCAAAAAGAATATACTATTACTTCACTTTTTACTTTAGACCAATTAAAACAGTTGCTAAAACAAAATATTATTCATGACCATAAATTAATCTATATTATGTCACCTGATCACGTGATTGGGCTATTTAAAAATAAAGAAGATTATCGTTTTTATGATCCCAATGATCCGAAAGGAGAAAGCGTTTTATTAACGACTGATGAATGTGCAGAGTCAATCTTTGCGGCACATGGATTTAATGTCGCAAAACCCTCACCAGTTCTGATTGCAATATTTTCTTTTGATAAAAAGGCTGATTCTTATCCTGATTCCAAAATAATTTTGGATAATATTGTACCAACTTTAATTTTAATTAACGCTAAAGATTATGCGGAAGAAACCGTTGGTTTGCATTTGGCTGCTATTTGGGGTTGTCTTGAATGTGTGGAGTATTTTTTAAATTTGGGAGTTGATCCAGACATTGCTAATAAACGTGGAGACACCCCTCTTGCTTTGGCTATTGCCCAAGGACATCAGGCAGTAATCGATCGGTTACTTAAAGCCGGCGCAAGTCCTACTTCTGCACTTATCGATGCCATTAAAAACAATGACCATAAAAATACCAAAACTTTACTTGAATTAGGTGCTGAACCAAATGTTGCTGATAAAGAAGGAAAATCTGCGCTTATGTATGCAGCAGAATTGGGGGCATCTAATATTGTTGATATTTTGTTGGCAAAAGGTGCGAGCATAGATGCCAAAGATGCAAGAGATAGAACTGCAATTATGCATGCTGCTAAAAATTGCCATGCTGAATTAGTTGCTAGTTTAATTAAACAAGGGGCTGATTATAAAAATCACTTCGTGATGCTGCATGCTGCTAAAAGTGGTTGCAGCAAGGTTATCGAAATCTTACTAGAAAATAACGCCGATCCCAATAGCAAGGGTGAAGGCAGTGAAACCGTTCTCATGCTAGCGGCTGAATCTGGATCTTTTAATGCGGTAAGGTTGCTTCTTGAAAAAGGAGCAGATCCTAATATTGTTCACACTACCGATTACTATATTCTTGACTATGATGTTAAAAATCATCAGGGGATGACGGCGTTATTATACGCAGTTAGCGATGCCAATGAAGATAATCCTGAGATAACGGAGTTATTACTTAAGCATCATGCAAACCCCAATATTGTTGACAGAGAAAATACCAAAACCGCTCTGATGTATGCGGTAGAAAAAGGTCATATTAAAATAACTAATGCTTTATTAAATGATGGCGCTGATCCTAACGCTTGGGGTGGATATTATCGTAGCCCCGTCATTATGCATAGTGATAACATCGAAATTATAAAATTATTAATAGCGGCTGGTGCAGACCCAAAAATTAAAATGAGTAACGGTGAGACTACTCTTATGCATGCCATAAATCATGGTTCACTTGAAATAGTAAAACTCTTTTTTGAAAACGGTATTGACCTTAATGCTAAAACTAATGATGGTGAAACTGCGCTTATGTATGCAGCTCAAAAAGGTGATGTAGAGAAAGTAAATTTTCTTTTAGCAAATGGAGCTGACCCTCATGTCCAAACAGTTCATGGTAAAAACGCAATTATATATGCCGCTGAAAATAAGCATCCTAAAATTGTAGAAATCTTGCTTGCAAAGGATCCAAGCGCCAGCACTAAAAAAGCCGCCATAAAGTTAGCTGCCGCCAAAGGAAATCACGAAGTGTTAAAAATATTGCTTGATAACGAAGACCATTACAATAATGAACAAAGTGCTAATCTTATTGCAGCAGTTGAATCTGGCTCTTTAGAAACTGTCAAGATATTACTTTCTAAAGAAATAAATCCTGATGCTACCTCTGATGATAGTAATACCGCGTTGATGTTGGCGGCACAAAACGGTTCCCTAGAAATGGTACAAGCGTTATTGACCAAAGGAGCAGAACCTAGCATTAAAAATAAAAACGGGTGGGTGGCAGCCACTTTTGCTTTTGTAAATGAGCATTATGAAATTGTGAGAGTTTTAGAAAAAGCAAAAAGGCACAAATCATAATTCCTGCTTTTCTTGAGCAATACTTTGTTCGTCAAGTTTTTTTAAGGTATATAAAATCGATAAAGCCAAACCAAAGGTAGGCTTCGGTGGTTTGGTTGCAAGATACAACTTATTGATTTCTTATTAAGCGCTTGGCAGGCGGTTCGACTTCATTATGGCAACCAATTTTTGGTACGTAAGTTTCTTAAAATAATCTCGCTGCTTAAAAAATAAATTAAAAAAATATGGATCCTTAAGGTTATTTAATAAATTTCTGCTATATTTAGATTAATTTCATTGTTAATAAAACATTATGGTTGTTACTAGCAAGTATAAGTTTCTCGCACATCCGGCTGATATTAAAATTAATGCTTATGGAGCTTCTTTGTCGGAAGTGTTTAGTAATGCGGCTTTGGGAATGATGGCATATGTCTACGGGAAAAAGCAGGTTAAAGTTGATAAATATGAGCAAATTGAGATTGATGGTGCAGATACTGAACAGTTATTAATAAGTTGGCTCGCCAAGATTTTAGCTTTAAGCTCTATTAATCAGCGGTCATATGTTTCTTTTAATATTAAAGAGATTAGTTCACAACGACTTGTTGCTGAGCTTGGTTCAGGGAAAGCAAGAGCAGTGAATGAAATTAAAGCCGTTACTTACAGTGAATTAAGTTTAAAACAGCTTAAGAATGGTTGGGTTGCAACTGTGGTGTACGATATATAATTTATTTTATGATTACTTTAAAACAATTTCGAAAAATAGATGATAACCTTTGGGAGATTCCTACAAGTTATCGCTCTGATATGCGTGTACCAGCGCGGATTTATGCCAGTCTTGCCATGCTTACTTCTATCCTTGAAGAAAAAGCAATTGAACAACTCATTAATGTGACGACCCTTCCGGGTATTGTAAAATATGCATTGGCCATGCCTGATATCCATCAAGGCTACGGATTTCCTATTGGCGGAGTAGCGGCTACCGATATTAATAATGGTGGAGTTATTTCTCCTGGTGGTATTGGTTATGATATTAACTGCGGGGTAAGACTTTTAGCTTCTACTTTTCATGTTAACGATATAAAAACATCTATTACTAAGCTAGTTAATCATATGTATAGTGTTACTCCCTCGGGAGTTGGCAGCAGCGGTACGATTATTTTATCGCCCTATGAATTTGATCGGGTATTAAACACAGGAGTTTCTTGGGCGTTAAGTAAAGGTTTGGCGTCGGCGGATGATCGAATGTGTATGGAGGAAAATGGGCATTTTAAGGTTGCAGATGCTAAGAGTGTTTCGGCTATGGCTAAGGAGCGAGGTATTGATCAATTAGGTACGCTTGGCTCTGGTAACCATTTTTTAGAGCTGCAAAAAGTTGCTGAGATTTATGATGAAGAGATAGCTAAAAGTTTTGGATTATTTCTTGGGCAAGTAACCATCATGATTCATACTGGTTCTCGTGGTTTGGGGCATCAGGTTTGCACGGACTATGTAAGTTTATTTAATAATTCGAAGGTTAAAATACCGCTGGCTGATCGAGAGCTTGCCTCGGTTCCTTTTAATTCTGATGAGGGACAAAATTATTTTCAAGCGATGGCGGCCGCGGCTAATTTTGCTTGGGTAAATCGCCAAGTAATAACTGATAAGGTACGCGGTGTTTGGGCCAATATTTTTGGTGGTGATAAAGAACAATTGCGGCTGGTTTATGATGTTGCTCATAATATTGCAAAAATAGAAAAATACTTTAATAAAAAATTAGTTGTTCATCGTAAAGGAGCAACCCGTGCTTTTGGTCCGGGTCATCCCGAGTTACCGCCAAAATACCAAGCAATCGGCCAACCAATTTTTATTCCAGGTTCTATGGGTACTTCATCATATGTTCTGGCGGGCACTAAGGATGCAATGCAGCACACTTTTGGTTCTGCTTGTCATGGTGCTGGGCGTAGGATGTCTCGAATTAAAAGTAAAAAAAGTACGAAGCTAAGTACACTATTAGCAGATTTAAAGCAAAAAAATATTGTCGTACACTCTGACAATATGCGGGGATTACTTGAAGAAGCGCCAGCAGCTTATAAAAATATCGAAGATGTTGTCGGAGTTGTCGCTGCCGAGAATATTGGTAAGAAAGTGGCAAGACTAGTGCCGATTGGGGTGATTAAAGGATAGGGTGGCGATCATGATCTTAAACGCTATCGCTACGGTTCCAACTGCTCTTTTTAGGTTAAAGGAGTATAGACCCATTATTTTTTTATCGTTTATTAAATCAATGAGATAGAAAGTAAATATGATCGTTTTGTAAATCTAATGACGAGCGTGTCATAACTAAAAAAATTTGTTATAGTTAACAGTCAGTTAAGAGAGGGAAAACCATGCTCGATCCAAAATATTTTCGTCAAGAATTGCAAGAGGCGGTAAGGCGCCTTAAAAAGAGGGGTTTTGAATTAGATGTAACTTTAATCCAAGACCTTGAAGAAAAGCGTCGCGTATTACAAGTTGAGGTACAAAACCTACAAAATGAGCGTAATCAACGTTCAAAAGAGGCAGGTATCGCTAAAGCTAAAGGGAGTGATATTTCCTCTATTATTTCTAGTATGGATGGTGTTGGTAAAAAACTTGAAGCCGGGCAGAAAGAGCTTGATGAGGTTTTAGCAAAGGCTAACGAGATTTATGGCGGTGTGCCTAATTTTCCGCATGAAACGGTTCCGGAAGGATTAAGTGAAGAAAATAATGTAGAGGTCAGGCTTTTTGGTAAACCGCGAGCATTTGATTTTACTCCTAAAGACCATATTGTTTTAGGTGCTGCTTTAAAAATGATGGATTTTGGGGCGTCTGCTAAAATTACCGGCTCTAGATTTGTAGTATTACACGATAAAATTGCAAAATTGCAACGTGCTCTTTCAAGATTCATGCTTGATGTTCATACTAAGGAGCATGGATATCAAGAGATTTATGTGCCACATTTGGTTAATGATGCAAGTTTGTTTGGTACCGGGCAATTGCCCAAGTTTAATGCTGATTTATTTAATATTGCTGGTGATTTCAAATATAGTTTAATTCCAACCGCTGAAGTTTCTATTACCAATTTGGTTCGCGATGAGATTATCCCAGAAGAAAAACTTCCGATGAAGTTTGTGGCTAGTACTCCTTGTTATCGTAGTGAAGCTGGTAGTTATGGTAAAGATTTGCAAGGGATGATTCGGCAGCATCAGTTTGAAAAAGTTGAGTTGGTGCGGATAGAAAAACCACAAGATTCTTATCAGGCACACGAAGAATTAACTTTACATGCAGAGAAGATTTTACAAAAATTGGAGTTACCATATCGAGTGGTAGCATTGTGCGCTGGCGATATGGGTTTTGCTGCTGCTAAGACTTACGACTTAGAAGTGTGGTTACCTTCACAGAATAAATATCGCGAGATTTCTTCATGTAGCAATTTTGAATCTTTTCAAGCGCGCAGAATGAAAGCGAGGTTTCGTGATACGAAGACGGGCAAGATCGAGTTATTGCACACTTTAAATGGTTCAGGGGTTGCGGTGGGCCGCGCTCTTGTTGCTATTATGGAAAACTTTCAAGATCGCGATGGTCACATTCATTTACCTGAGGTTTTATGGGATTATATGGATGGAGAGAAGGTTATACGGTAGACACTAAATGAAAATAGTAACACGATACTTAATGCGTGAAGTCTACGCTTCTATGTTGGCTACCATGGTGGTGTTATTATTTATTTTTTTAAGTCAAGTCCTGGTGCGTTTAATGAATTTTGCCGCTACGGGTGTATTGTCTGGTGAAGCGGTAAAACTCTTATTATTATTACAAATACCAATTTTATCCGCCATACTTTTACCGGCGAGCTTATTTTTGGGTATACTATTTGCCTATGGGCGTTTGTACGCTGATAGTGAGATGATAATTTTTGCCGCGTGCGGTATAAACCCCAAGCGTTTATTAAATACCACCCTGATTTTTTCTGCAGTGGTAATGATTACAGTTGCCATTTTGTCTTTGTGGGTTAATCCTCGGGTGTATAAATATGTTGATCATATAACTTCTGGTGCCACTTCTACTGCTATAGAAATGATTAAGCCTAATCGTTTTAATGAAATAGATAAAAAAGGTAAATGGGTGTTTTATGTAGGATCAGTATCTGAAGATAAAAAACGGTTTTATGATGTTTTTGCCGCGGAGCAGTCAGAAATACAAAATGGTGTTAGTAATGCTGAATTATCGGTAGTAACAGCAAAAAGTGCTTATCAGAAAACCGACCAAGTTACCGGAGATTCGTATGTGGTGTTAGTAGATGGCTATCGTTATGTGGGGGTGCCGGGGCAAAAAGATTATGAGGTAATAAAGTATGATGAGTATGGCATCCAGATGAAGCGAGAAGCTCCAGTTTGGCATGGTGATGATAGCAGTGTGTCTACCTTAAAATTATGGGAACGACGTAACGAAAATTTGGCCGCAGCAGAATTACACTGGCGCATTGCTTTGCCCTTATCAGCCTTTATTTTAACTTTAGTTGCCGCCCCTTTAAGTAGAGTGCCGCCAAAGCGAGGACGCTATGCTAAACTTGCTCCCGCAGTGTTAATTTATATTATATATGCTAATTTTTTGTTTTTAGCCAGGGCTTGGATTCGAAGAGGGTTGTTGACGTCGATAATCGGTATGTGGTGGGTGCATGGTTTAATGTTGCTTTTAGCCATTTTTTTAATTGGCCAACAACTTGGTTGGTGGGTACCTTTGAATAAATTATGCAGATTCTGTTCTAAGAGATAAATGAAAATACTAACTGCCTATCTTGCAAAAACTATTATTACTTATGTATCCCTGGTAATGCTGTTTTTACTTGGGTTGCAAATTTTTATCGAATTCATTCATGAATTTCCTCATTTAGGAGTTGGTAATTATGGTTTGCCGCAGGTGTTAATGTATGTGGCTTTAATGTTACCTTACGATATTTATCAATTTTTTCCTATGGTCAGTCTTCTTGGTTTCATTATCGCTTTTGGTCTACTGGCATCAAATAGTGAGTTAATTGTGATGCGTGCTTCGGGGATGTCGATAATTAATGTAGTATCAGTGGTGATTAAAGTGAGTATATTTTTGCTAATCATCATGATTCTGTTTGGTGAGGTGTTATCGCCCATGGCTCAACGTAAGGCGCTTCGTTTAAAAGCTAATGCTACTAGCGGCGGTCAAGTTTTGTTAACTCGCCATGGAATTTGGCTGCATCACAAAGGGGGGGTGACTAACATTAATTCAATAGCAAGTGGTGGGGAGTTACGTGGTATTACCAACTATCAATTCGGCGATAACATAAAATTGCAATCGATAAATCGTGCGGCAACTGGAGTTTATGAGGCTGGGAAGTGGGCGTTTAAGGGTGTGGTACAAACGGAATTTAAAGATACGATGACTACTAGCTCTAGTTTTTCCAAGCAACAATCAGCGCTGAAGTTTAGTCCAAAAATAATTGGCGTTGATAATCTTGATACTGACCAAAAAAATCTTTTTCAATTGCATTCTTATATAGAATATCGAGGACAAAGTGGTTTGGATGTTGCTAGATATTTATTTGCTTTTTGGCAACGGATATTTGCACCACTTGCCGTACTGGTGATGACTTTGCTTGCTATACCTTTTATTTTTGGTGCATTACGTAGCGCAACTATGGGGCTAAGAATGTTGGTAGGAGTTTTATTCGGTTTTGGTTTTTATATTTTGCATCAATTTGTTGGTCCAGTGAGTATAGTTTACCAGGTGCCGGCGATTTTGGCCTCGGTTTTGCCACTGCTAATATTTGCGGTGATTGGCGTGATATTATTATCTCGGGTTCGGTAATTAGTGGAAAAATCTCATAAAAAATATAAAGCTCTATCCCTGATCTCAGGTGGTCTTGATTCTTTCCTTGCGACCAAGCTAATTCTTGACCAAGGAATAGAGGTTGAGGGGATGAATTTTTTTACTGGTTTTACCGGCGATCACGATTACTATTTTAAGCGTTTTCATGATGGTAGCCATGGTGCGAAATGGATTTGTGATCGACTGGGAATAAAATTACATGTTGTTAGTGTGGTTGATGAGTTTAAGTCGGTAATGCAGTGTCCCAAATATGGTTTTGGCTCAAACCTTAATCCTTGCCTTGATTGCAAGTTATTTATGGTAGTCAAGGCCAAAGAATGGATGGAACAACAGGGGTTTGATTTTTTAGTTAGTGGTGAGGTGTTAGGGCAACGCCCCATGTCGCAACGTAAAGATACTTTGCCATTAGCAGCTAAAATTACTTCTGATCTTATTGTTCGTCCGCTTTCTGCTAAGCTCTTATCGCCAACTTTACCTGAATTAAATGGTTGGATTAATCGTGATTTGCTTTGCGGGTTTAGTGGGCGTAGCCGTCAGCCACAGATGCAATTAGCAGAGAAGTATGGTTTTAAAGAGCATCCGCAGCCGGGCGGTGGTTGTTTATTAACCGACCCCAATTTTTGTAAGCGGCTTAAAGATTTATGGGATCATCAATTAGACCGCAACTATAAGCTGGATGACATCTTGCTGATGCGGCTTGGGCGGCATTTGCGTATCAACCCCCATCTAAAAGCTGTTGTCGGCAGAGACAAAGTTGAGAACGATTTTATTGAAAGGTTTTCTGATAAGTACATTTTGCTCCAGACGATTGACCATCCTGGGGCATTGGTGCTACTTGATGGTAAAGTTGACGAAGTCGGGTTGCTACAGATGGCCAGACTGGCTGTGTATTTCAGTAAGGGGCGCGAGGCCAAAGAGGTTGAGGTGCTAATTAGAAGGCCAGATGCGCTAGCAGAGATCATCCAGGTTGTTCCTTTGGAGTTGGAGAATTTTTTAGAAAAAATTATCGTGTAGCAAAATTTTTCTGTTACAATACGGAAAAAAATAGCATAGAGGTTCAGGTAAATGACTCGTTATATTTTTGTTACAGGTGGTGTTGTTTCATCTCTGGGTAAAGGAGTTGCTTCCGCATCTTTGGGTGCTCTACTTGAAGGATATGGTCTCAAAGTTACGCTGATTAAACTTGATCCATATATCAATGTTGATCCAGGAACCATGAGTCCATTTCAACATGGTGAGGTTTTTGTAACTGAAGATGGTGCTGAAACCGATTTAGATCTTGGTTACTATGAACGTTTTGTCAATACCAAAATGACCAAGAATAACAATTTAACTTCGGGTCGGGTTTATGCTGAAGTAATCCGTAAAGAGCGACGTGGAGACTATCTAGGCGCTACCGTCCAAGTAATACCACACATTACCGATGAAATTAAATTACGAATTCGAGAAGGAGCGGTTAATAGCGATATTGCATTAGTTGAGATTGGTGGTACGGTTGGTGATATTGAGTCTTTACCGTTTCTTGAAGCTATTCGCCAAATGCGTATTGAACTTGGTTTACATAATACCCTGTTTATTCATTTAACTTTAGTGCCATTTATTACTTCGGCGGGTGAAATCAAAACCAAGCCAACGCAACATTCGGTGAAAGAGATGCGTTCTATTGGTATTCAGCCTGATATGTTGATTTGTCGCTCTCAAGATCCGATTGGTGATTCGCAGCGAGAAAAAATAGCGTTATTTACTAACGTTGAAAAGCGGGCAGTAATTACTATGCCGGATGTTGATAATATCTACAAGATTCCTTTATTGATGCGTGATCAAGGGATTGGGGCATATGTTAGTGAAAAATTTAATCTAAATTACACAGCTCTTGATTTAAGGGTGTGGGATAATGTGGTTGGTTTGGCGGCAAAGGTTACGCATGAAGTTACGATTGCTATGGTTGGCAAATATGTAGATTTGGTCGATGCCTATAAATCAATTAATGAAGCATTAAAACATGCTGGATTACATACAGAGACCAAAGTAAATGTTAAATATATTGATGCTGAAGATCTAGAAAGACAAGGGGCGAAGATTGCTTTGGCAGGAATTGATGGTGTTTTAGTTCCTGGTGGTTTTGGTAAACGCGGAACCGAGGGGATGATTATTGCCGCCGAATACGCGCGCATAAATAATATACCATATTTAGGCATTTGCTTAGGTATGCAAGTTGCAGTAATAGAATTTGCTCGTCATGTCGCCAAAATGCGTGATGCTAACAGTACCGAATTTGATCCTAATACTAAACATCCAGTAATAGCTTTGGTTACTGAGTGGTTAGATTCTGCCGGTAAGGTCGAAAAGCGGGAAGGGGAGTGCGACTATGGTGGGACGATGCGTTTAGGTAATTATCCTTGTCATTTGATAGCAGGAACTCTTTCGCGAGAGATTTATAATAATGAAGATATTATTATTGAGCGTTATCGGCATCGTTATGAAGTTAATGGCAAATTAATTCATGCTTTGGAAGAGGTGGGTTTACGAGTTGCTGGGCGTTCTAGCGATGGTAATTTGGTTGAAATGGTAGAGCTACTAGGGCATCCCTGGTTTTTGGGTTGTCAATTTCACCCGGAATTTAATTCTAACCCTCGGCATGGGCACCCAATTTTTATTGGATTTATTAGGGCCGCGGTTGGGAGTTGCGTGGCTTAGCGGAGTTTATTTTACGCGGGGTATCTATGAAATTGTGTAATTTCGAAGTGGGTAATAATCAACCATTTTTTTTGATTGCGGGTCCATGTGTTATTGAAAGTGAAAAAATTGCATTTGAATCAGCTGTTTTTTTACAAGAGGTTACTTCCCGGTTAAAAATAAATTTTATCTATAAAACCTCTTTCGAAAAGGCTAATCGTACATCATTTCATGGTTATACTGGACCTGAGTTTAAAGAAGGGATGAGGATTTTGCGTAAGATTAAGGACGAGCTTAAGGTGCCTATTTTAACTGATGTTCATGAATATACGCCTTATGACGAAGTAGCAGATATTGTTGATGTTTTTCAAACCCCAGCATTTTTGTGTCGCCAGACTAATTTTATTAGAAAAGTTATGGCATTAAATAAACCCGTGAATATGAAAAAAGGGCAGTTTCTTTCCCCTTGGGAAATGAAAAATGTAGTTGAGAAAGCAAGGGCATATGGCAATGAGCAAATTATGGTTTGTGAACGGGGTACAACTTTCGGCTATAATAATTTAATTGTCGATATGCGCTCCTTAGAGATTTTAAAAGAAACTGGTTGCCCGGTAATTTTCGACGCTGGTCATTCGGTGCAATCTCCTGGTTCTACGGGCTGTTCAACTGGTGGACAGCGAGAGTTTATTCCAGTTCTTTCTCGAGCGGCCATAGCAGTTGGCATCGCTGGTTTATTTATTGAAACTCACCCAGAGCCTGATAAGGCACTTTGCGATGGTCCTAACATGCTGCCTCTTTCAGAGATTGAATCTTTATTGGTGACATTGAAAGATATCGACCGAGTGGTTAAATCTAAATAATATATTAGAGTTCTTTCAAAAAATACTTGCTATCAGCAATAGAGAGGATAAAGTAACGTGGATTTAGTCTGGATGTTTTAGGATATATACTTTTATGATAAATTTAAAAGAAATAGGGGGTAATTATGGCAGTAACAATTTCTGATATTAAAGGGCGCGAAATTTTAGACTCGCGGGGTAATCCTACGGTAGAGGCAGATGTTATTCTTTCTTCTGGGACCGTTGGTTGTGCCTGTGTACCTTCTGGAGCATCAACTGGTTCTAGGGAAGCATTGGAACTGCGTGATGATGATGCCAAACGTTATTTAGGCAAGGGTGTATTGAAAGCAGTGGGTCATATTAATAACGAACTTCGCAGTGCTTTGTTAGGCGCTGATCCTACTAAGCAAGCCGATCTTGATAATTTAATGATCAAACTTGATGGCACAGAAAATAAAAATAAGTTTGGAGCTAATGCGATTTTAGCGGTATCGATGGCTATTGCCCGTGCAGCAGCTAAAGAGGCTGGTTTGCCTCTTTACCGTTATTTGGGTGGTGAAGGACCATTTTCTTTACCAGTACCAATGATGAACGTTATTAATGGTGGTGCTCATGCCGATAATAATGTTGATGTCCAAGAATTCATGATTCTGCCCGTTGGTGCACCAACTATGGCGGAAGCAGTGCGTTATGGTGCCGAAGTGTTCCATGTCTTGAAAAAGATTTTAAAAGGAAAAGGTTTGGCAGTTTCCGTTGGTGATGAGGGTGGTTTTGCTCCAAATCTAGGTTCTAATGAAGAAGCTTTAGAATCAATTTGTGCCGCAATCGAAAAAGCTGGGTTTAAGTTAGGCACGGATATTTGCTTAGGTTTAGACGTAGCTGCTTCTGAGCTTTATGAGGATGGTTTGTATAATCTGAAGTCGGAAAATAAGAAATATACCTCTGCAGAGTTTGTAGATTACCTAGCCAATTGGGTTAACAAGTATCCAGCGTTAATTACCATCGAAGATGGTTTGGCCGAGGGTGATTGGGCAGGGTGGAAGTTAATGACCGATAAGCTTGGCCAAAAGATCCAAATTGTTGGTGATGATATTTTTGTTACTAATACTAAGATCTTCAAAAAAGGTATTGAGGAAGGAATTTGTAACTCAATATTAATTAAGCTTAATCAAATTGGTACAATTACTGAAACTTTAGAGGCAATCAGAATGGCGAAAAATGCTGGCTATACTGCAGTGATCTCCCATCGTTCTGGTGAAACTGAAGATACCACTATTGCTGACTTAGTAGTTGCCGAGTCAACTGGTCAAATCAAGACTGGTTCACTTTGCAGAACTGATAGAGTATCAAAATATAATCAGTTGATTAGAATTGCTGAGTGGCTTGGACCAAAAGGTAACTTTATCGGTAAAAAAGCGTTTCCAAGAAGTTTTAAATAATTTAAATCGATCGCTCGAAGGAGCGAAATGCATCACCAGTCCAGCCTAAGCCCCGCGAAACGTGGGGCGCAGGACTGGGGAAATGGTAGACATATAATTTTAAGCTCGAAAGAGTGCGATTGTGATTTTCACAAAAAAATGAAAGCAATATTAGCAGTACTCATAATCGTGGTTGCCTTCTTACAATATCGTCTTTGGTTTGCTGATGACGGTTTAATCCAATCCTTTCGCGTAAAAGGGGAGATGCGTGCCCAAAAGGCAAAAAATAATGAGATTATAGTAAATAATAATGCGTTAGTCTCCGAAATCGATTCTTTAAAAAAAGGTGGTGAGGCAATAGAAAATCGTGCTCGTAATGACCTTGGCATGGTTAAGAAAGGTGAGGTGTTTTACCAGGTGGTAAGGTAGCCATATGACAGTTATTCCTACAAAAACAGTTGGTCCAATCAAAATCGTAAGCTCAGAATTTGTTGGTGAAATTAACGCGCCGCTCGCCACATTTGAATCGCCCCTTTGGTTTTCAGTAAATCGCGGTGCCCGCGTAACCAAGAAGGCTCTCGGCATAAAAGCAGTAATAGTGCAAGATTGTATGACCCGTTCTATTTTACTTGAGGCTGAAGACGCTACTTATGCGTTACAGGTTGTAAACAATTTAGATTCTCATCGCGGTGAATTAGAAAAAGCGATTGCTAAAAAAAGTAATTTTACTAAGTTACAAAATTGGCACATGCAGATCGTAGGTAATTTGCTTTATCTGCGTTTTTCTTTTACTACTGGTGGTGCAGCTGGCCATAATATGGCAACACTTGCAGCTGAGGTGATTGAGCAGTGGTTGCTTGGAAAATATCCAAAATTAAAATATGTGTCAGTTTCTGGAAACTATTGTGTCGACAAAAAAAATTCAGCAGTAAACGGTATTTTAGGCCGGGGTAAATATGTGGTTGCTGAAGTGTTAATTCCCCGCGATATTTGCGAAAAAGAGCTGCGAGCTACGCCCGAAGCAATAGTTGCTTTAAATATCAAAAAAAATCTTATTGGTTCAATAATCTCTGGTGGGGTAAGAACTGCTAATGCGCACTTCGCCAATATGTTGCTGGCCTTTTATTTAGCTCTTGGGCAAGATGCGGCTAACATTGTCGAAGGCTCACAAGGTTTTACCTATGCGGAAGTAAGGCAAAAAGATTTATATTTTTCGGTGACATTGCCAAATATCATTATTGGGGCAGTAGGTAGCGCTAAGGATCTTGATTTTGTAAAAAGTAATTTAGCAGCCATTGGTTGCTTAAAAAAAGGTGATGCCAATTTTAATGCAAAGTGTCTTGCAATTACTGCTGCGGCGGTGGTTCTCTGCGGTGAGCTTTCCTTGCTTGCAGCGCAAACCAATCCTGGCGAGTTGATGCATGCACATGTGGCTATTGAGCGTAAAAAGTAATAGGGGGATGGGTTTTATGATGATTTTTATTAAGGTTTTGTTCGTATCAGGGTTTTTTATGTTGTTGTCGCCAATTATTTTAGCTGCTAATTGTGCAGACAAGGTTGTAGGCTGTAAGTTTTTTAGTGACCCCCCTCTGGTTCCTGAAGAAATCGTAAATAATTTTTTATCGTCATATACAGCAATTGAAAAGGAAGCTATTGCCAGAGACTATAGAAATATTCGTGAACTTTGTTTAGCGCAAGCAAGAAAAAATCAACAGCGGTTGATTTACGTAGCAACAGCTGGAGGGCCGGGTGGTGGTAAAAGTACTATTTTAGAAGCTTACTTACGTGATCACCCAGGCTTTGTTTATATCGATCCTGATCAACGGGCATTAAAATTAATGATTAATACCTATGTTCAGGAGTTGAATAATTATGTGTTAAGTTCTGACCCAGATTATAGTAGTATTTTAACTGCGGCCTATACTAAATGGCGAGGTGCTTCAAATTACATCGCCGACTCTCTTTTAAATGCCGTGTATGGTGAAGGATTAGCTATTGCTCATGGTACGACATCTACCAATAAAAACATGCCTATTTTATATCAAAAACTTAAAGGAAGGGGGTATAAAATCATTCTGTTATTATGTGGGTCTACCGATGAAAATCGGCAAAGAGCTGTGGAAAATAGAAAAGTTAAACAGGGGGTTGTTCAATCTACTAATGAAGACGTAAAAAATAAAGGGAAAATGTTTTTTGAGAACTTACCCATATATTTCAAGTTTGCCGATGAGATTAAATTATTCTGGGTGGATGATTTTTCACTTGGGTGGGTTATGGTTGGTGAGTATTCTAAAGATTCTGGTTTTAAAAAAACAGATCAAAGTTTTGATAAATTTAAAAATGCTTATGAAGAGTTCCGTAAAGAAAACGTTTCCAAGAATTTGCCAAGTTTTAATGATTTATTAGTAATGAATTCTTAGGTAGTATTTACATGGGAGTGATATATGCAAAATAATAGTCATGGTCATCAAATTGATGAGCAAGAGGTTGAAAATATTCTTGCTGATATTAAAGGGCATAAAAAAGGTGAGAGTTTGATTGCTTGGGGACGTGTCCATGTGCTTTTGGTTGGGATGCCAGCTATCGATCTTATTATTTTTATATCGCTTATGTTGTTGACCGAATCTTTTGTTATTGGGTTTTTCTATCCTGAGGCTGGGATTAATAACATGTGGCAGTTTATATTCGTGGCATTTTTTTTGTTGTTTTTGAGTGCAATGTTAGTAGCTATTATCATTAGTCTTGGTAAAAAGATTTTTAAAAATAGTAGCTATTTTTTGCAAAGAGAGATTGGTTCTGTTACCGCTCAGGGTAAATTTATTAACGCCATGCTAAAATATGAAACCAATTCCCTTCTTTATGTAGCAAATATGCTTGAGTATGATGTTGCTGAGGATGGTGAAAAAAACCTGTTGGTGTTAGGTGCTATACACAAGAAGGGCGGTTTATTATTGAAGGTAATTATTTTTGGTTTTATATTTTACGCCATTTGGAGCACTCCAGGTAAATGGGGTTGGATAGAGTGGAGCGCGTTTTTTGTTGGTGCTACGTATGTTACCATAGCGTTTTTTACTCTGATCACCGCTGATGAACTACCAGAAGCCAAAAAATATGTTTTTTTACTTCGCCAAGCAATTTTATTGAAAAAGGGAAATTTTTCTCTTGCGGGTCCGGCATAATTATTTTTTACCAATTATATAAAGATAAACGAGGGATTTGTATGGCAAAATTTCTACTCATGGCGGCGTCAATAAGAAAAAATTCTTGTAATAAAAAACTGATTAATCTTATAGCTAAACTTTGTTCTAAGACAGATATTACGGTTGAAATACTCGACTTTGCTAATTTTTTAGCACCAGCTTATGACGGAGATCTTGAAGAAAAAAGTGGTTTGCCAGCTGTGGCGCAAGAATTTATTGCCCGACTTAAAAATAGTGATGGTTTAATTATATCTTCACCCGAGTACAATTTTTCTACTCCTGGTACTTTGAAGAACCTGCTAGATTGGGTGTCACGCGCAAGACCAATGCCAATAGCCAAATATCCGATTATGCTTTGCTCTGCCTCGCCATCTTTAGTAGGCGGTAATCGTGGTCTTTTGTCAACAGTGACTATATTGCAAGCTTGTTGTAATGCTTATGTTTTTCCTCCTTTATTTTCATTAGCTAATGCTTACGAAGCGTTTACTAATGAGGGTTCATTAAAAAGCGAAGATTTAGAAAAGCGACTAGCAAAAAGCATTATTGAGTTTGCCGGTTTTGTTTCGGTACTTACCAAATCCCCATAGAATATCTTTAGGTTTTGCGGAGATTAATTAGTGCAATCTTTAATGGAAAATGACTAATATTTTATGAAAATCGTTAGCGCATGTTTAGCTGGTATAAAATGCAATTGGCAAGGTAAGGCCGCGCCATGTAAAGCAGTAATCGATTTGGTTGCAGCAGGTGCAGCGGTGCCAGTTTGTCCAGAACAACTTGGGGGTTTAACCACGCCGCGAGAGCCAGCAGAACAGAGGAACGCTCGAGTTGTTACTATCAGCGGTAAAGATGTTGCCGATAGCTTTCGGCGTGGGGCAGAAGAAGGATTAAAAGTTGCGCAATTGCTCGGTTGTAAAGAGGCTATTTTAAAAGCGCGTTCGCCATCGTGTGGAGTGGGTAAAATTTATGATGGGACTTTTACTAAAAATATAATTTCTGGTAATGGGGTATTTGTCCAGTTGTTACAGCAAAATGGTGTTAAAGTTATTTCGGAAGAGGATGTGCTTGATTCTGTAATCGAGTTTCCAAAAAAATGGTATCAAAATTCGGTCGATTGCTCTTGGCTTTAGTTGTTGAGCGAGACTAATGCAATCCGAAATCAATTAAAATAATTTGTAATTATTCAGCATCATTGCAAGTAGCAAAAAACGCTACTGGCAGTGATGCTGATATATCGCTACATTAAAACAAAATCACCTAAATTTTAAATTCTAGCTGTTTTTTAAAAAATTATTTTTTGAAATTTGGGATTACAACAGCTCCCTAAAAGTAAACTCCGCTTGCTCACTTCGTGTGCGTCTTGTACTATGTCAAAATACTGAGTTTTGAAAGAGGTCTAATCTAATAAAAACTGGAAACTGTATGAAAATTAAAATCAGGTTAATTAGCTCAATCTTTATCGTATCGATCTGTTGTGTTTTTTTGAGTACGTCTTTATCTGCTCGATCCTTGACTATAGAGGAAGAAAAAGTGCTGGTGGATACAGTAACGCGTGCTCTAGGAGACAAAGAATGTCAAGATTTATCTAGGGATTTAATGCTAAAAATAAGTAGAAAAGATGCACGGTTTTCAGATGACCAAATATTTTCAATAGTTATGGCGGCACCAAAGGGTGCTATAAATATATACGTACTTAATGCGCTGATTAAAAGGTTTCCCCGCATTTCCCAACAATTATATGATGTTGCGGTAGGAAGTGAAAAAGCCGATCTGGTTACTTTTAATAGTTTTATAACTGCAGCAGGAAAAGCTGGTAATTTTGCTGCAGCCCAAGCGGCTTTTGAAGAAGCAAAAAGACAAAGATTAGCCAATGTGGTTACTTATGCTAGCTTTATAACTGCAGCAGGAAATGCTGATAATTTTGCTGCAGCCCAAGCAGCTTTTGAAGAAGCAAAAAGACAAAGATTAGTCAATGTATTTATTTATAATAGTTTTATAATTGCAGCAGGAAAAGCTGGTAATTTTGCTGCAGCCCAAGCGGCTTTTGAAGAAGCAGAAAGAGAAAGGTTAGCCAATGTGGTTACTTATACTATCTTTATAACTGCAGCAGGAAATGCTGATAATTTTGCTGCAGCCCAAGCGGCTTTTGAAGAAGCAAAAAAAAGCAGAAAATTAGTTGATGTGTTTACTTATTCTAGCTTTATAACTGCAGCAGGAAATGCTGGTAATTTTGCTGCGGCCCAAGCGGCTTTTGAAGAAGCAAAAAAAAGCAGAAAATTAGTTGATGTGTTTACTTATTCTAGCTTTATAAAGGCAGCAGGTAATACTGATAATTTTGCTGCAGCCCAAAAGGCTTTTGAAGAGGCAAAAAGCGAAGAATTCGCCAATGTGGTCACTTATGCTAGCTTTATAACGGCAGCAGGAAATGCTGATAATTTTGCTGCAGCCCAAGCGACTTTTGAAGAAGCAAAAAGAAGCAGAAGATTAGTTGATGAGTTTACTTATTCTAGCTTTATAACAGCAGCAAGTAATACTGATAATTTTGCTGCAGCCCAAGCGGCTTTTGAAGAGGCAAAAAGCGAAGGATTAGCTAATGTGATTACTTATAATAGTTTTATAATTGCAGCAGGGAAAGCTGATAATTTTGCTGTAGCCCAAAAGGCTTTTGAAGGGGCAAAAAGCAAAAAATTCGCCAATGTGGTCACTTATTTTAGCTTTATAACTGCAGCAGGAAATGCTGGTAATTTTGTTGCAGCCCAAGCAGCTTTTGAAGAAGCAAAAAAAAGCAGAAGATTAGTTGATGTGGTTACTTATAATAGTTTTATAACTGCAGCAGGAAAAGCTGGTGATTTTGCCGCAGCCCAAGCGGCTTTTGAAGAGGCAAAAAGCGAAGGATTAGCTAATGTGGTTACTTATAATAGTTTTATAACTGTAGCAGGGAATGCTGGTAATTTTGCTGCAGCCCAAGCAGCTTTTGAAGAAGCAAAAAGCAAAGGATTCGCCAATGCAGTCACTTATGCTAGCTTTGTAACGGCAGCAGGAAATGCTGATAATTTTGCTACAGCCCAAGCGGCTTTCGAAGAAGCAAAAAAAAGCAGAAAATTAGTTGATGTGTTTACTTATTCTAGCTTTATAGCAGCAGCAGGGAATGCTGATAAGTTTGCTATAGCCCAAAAGGCTTTTGAAGAGGCAAAAAGCGAAGGATTAGCTAATGTGGTTACTTATAATAATTTTATAACTGCAGCAGGAAATGCTGGTAATTTTGTTGCAGCCCAAGCAGCTTTTGAAGAAGCAAAAAGCATAGTATTAGCCAATTTGATTACTTACGGTGTCTTCATTAATGTATTAATACAAATTGGTAATGTTCAAGAGGCGCTGCGAATATTTCAGGAACGGTACCAAAGTGTGCCACATGATTTTCATGGGCATAGTTTTGGTGAGACTTATATTGCTTCTTTCCTAATAATCGAGGAGGCTATAAAGAAAGGAGAAAATGAGATTGTAGTTATTATTGGCAGGGGAAACCATGGTAATAAAAATGTTGTAAAAAAAGCTATTCAATTACTAGTTAAAAAATATGGTGAAGGAGTCTTAAGACTTGAGACTACCGATAATCCTGGAAGAGTTATTATCCGTATAGTTGAGCCTCATAAATATACGCGAGATATAGCTATGACTATTGATCCAACCAGAGACAGTATCTCGGTATTACAACCTAATTTTGATGTGGTAACACCAATTAGAAGTATACCTAATGCTGAACCAGCTGCCAAAAATTTCAGTTTCAGAAGTATAGATCCATCTGACCAACCTCAAGCAAAAAAACAAAAAACTGACAGCGATTTTTTATCAGAGACAGATCGTTGGTACACTGATGCTCGTATATTTAATCTCTTGGAAAATTTGTTAGGTCCCACAGGAAACGACACAAGAAACATTGTAATAATTGCTCCTGCTGCGGCAATATTAGAACATGAAGATCTAATGCGAGATGCTATAAATAATGCAGTTGGAAATGCAAGAACGGGAATGATTGTCGTTATGCCGATTCATATTCATGGTAACCACTGGGTCGGGGCAGTATTTAGACAACAAGCTGATAATAGAACCATACAAGTTATTTACATTGACCCACGGGGAGTACCAATAGAACGTGAACCAAACGTAACAAATTTTATTCCAATCTTGCAAAGGTTACTCGCTCCTGAAGAAAGGTTACATTTTGTTGATCTTCACTTACCGCAACAACCAGAAGGTAATGGAGAAGACTGTGGTCCTTTTACAGTTGATAATTTAGAAAGAATCGCTAGATATGCGGCAGAAAACCCAAGTGGGCTTGATGATTTAGGTTACGCCCAGATTTTGCAAAGAACACGCTTAGAGCAACCGGGTAACGGCAATGCCAATCACATCAGGTTAAGGCACGAGTACAGGCTTTCTATTACTGCTGCAATTTTACCTACCCAATCCTATCAGATAACCACTACTATGGTAGGAACTTTGATTGCTTATTTATATAGTACATTCACTCCATGGCATAGTAAGTAGATACATTTATTCTTTTCTAAAGATATAAAGAGCATATATAGCAATTGATAGAACTAACTGGTTTTTTGGTAAGGCTAAAATAAATATTTTGACTCTTGGGGTAGCTTATGAGGGATTGGCGATACCAATATTTTGGCAAAAGTTGCATAGCAGGGGTTTTGGCAGACAGAGAATTTGCTAATAGTACTTTTTTTAAGGGACTGTTGCAATCCGAAATCAATTAAAATAATTTGTAATTATTCAGCATCATTGCAAGTAGCAAAAAGCGCTACTCAAAAATTATGCTGAATGGTTACTGATTTTTTAACACAAAATAAATCTACGCCCGAAGGGCATATCTGCTATGTGAGTTGTCAAGTAGCTTTAAGCAATACAACCCCTTAAAAATCATTTTCTTAGAGGCCATTTGAGATTACGTGTTACACTAAAACTTATTTTTACCACTCTTTAAACGTCAAGCGCTTACCGCCTAGAAGGTGTAAATGTAAATGATAAACTACCTGCCCGCCGTCTGGGTTGCAATTGATTAAAACTCGATAGCCACTTTGATCTATTTTAAGATCTACTGCCAATTTTTGGGCAACAGCAGTCATCTCATCGATCAATCCTTTGTCCTCTGCGGATAAGTCATTTAAAGTAGCAATATGTTTGCGTGGTATAATTAGTTTATGGGTCGGGGCTTTAGGGTAGATGTCGTCAAAGGCGATTATTTTTTCATCTTGATAGATAATGCTTGCTGGTAAAATACCACTTGCGATTTTACAAAAGATACAGTCTGTCATAGCGCCTCTTCGTGATAAATTTTATTTTGTATACTGTCAAATTTTTGCTCAAAATTCAGCATAATTTACAATCCTAAAAACAGCAGTCACAATCTACTAACCATTAATATAATGACTCTTGCTACGGTTGCAACTATTTTTTTTAGGACTATTTTTTAGGATAATAACGAAACCTTGGTGATAATACAGAACGAGTTGTAAGTTAAAGAAAAAGAGACCTAAGATTATTGTCAACTTCACCTAACTTGAATTTAGTTTTTTTAGTAGACATATCCAAAATATACCCTTACAA
>JAJXWM010000048.1 GCA_021781615.1 Pseudomonadota bacterium | reverse complement strand
CTCGAGCGCAAGCTTTTTTACGTTACTTATTTGCTAATGATATTGATAAGCTTAAAGTTCCTGGTGCCGCACTTTATAGCTGTATGTTGCAAGAAAATGGTGGCGTGGTTGATGACCTTATTTGTTACCGCAAAAATGTCCAAGATTATCGGGTGGTTGTTAATGCGGCTACGCATGACAAAGATGTCGCCTGGTTGCAAAAACAGGTGCAAAAGTTCAATGTAAAATTAATGGAGCGTACCGATTTTGCGATGTTAGCAATTCAAGGGCCAACTGCTCGCGAGAAAATCAAAAAAGCTTTTACCAAAGAGCAAATTGCTGCTACCGCTAGTCTCAAAACATTTTATGGTGTTGAGGTAAATGGTTGGTGGATTGCGCGTACTGGTTATACTGGTGAAGATGGTTATGAAATTATGATTCCGCAAGGGGAGGCGGTAGCATTTTGGGATAAATTAATTAATGCTGGAATTAGGCCTTGTGGATTGGTGGCGCGAGATAGCTTGCGTTTAGAGGCGGGAATGAGTTTATACGGATCAGAAATGAGCGAAGAAGTAACGCCACTTGTTTCTAATCTAGCCTGGACGGTAGCGTTAGATCCACCCGATCGTGATTTTATTGGTCGCAAAGCTTTGGAAGAACAACGACGAGTTGGGCTCCAGCAAAAGTTGGTCGGGCTGGTCCTTGAAGAAAGGGGGGTGCCGCGTAGTCATCAAAAAGTTATTGTGCCAGATGTTGGTGAAGGGGAAACTACCAGTGGTGGGTTTTCTCCGACATTAAATGCTGGTATTGCTTTAGCGCGCGTTCCAATAAATACTGGCGAACGTTGTTTTTTGGTTATTCGCGATAAACAATTAGCGGCGAAAGTTATTAAACCGCCATTTGTGCGCAGTGGTAAAAAGAATTTTTAGATTGAAAGGGTAAACACATAACAAAAATCAAAGGGGAAATGTATGGCAGATATGAAATTTACTAAAACCCACGAATGGGTTCGGTTAGAAAATGATGGTACGGTAACTATTGGTGTTACCGATCATGCGCAACATGCTTTAGGTGATATGGTATTTGTAGAACAACCCGATAAAGGTGAAATAATAAATTCCGGTAAGGAGTGTGCCGTTATTGAATCAGTAAAATCAGCTTCTGATGTTTATTCACCGCTTAGCGGTGAAGTAGTTGTCGTAAATGATGATGTGGTTGCTAAGCCCGATATTATTAATAAAGATGCACAAAATAGTGGCTGGTTGTTTAAAATTAAACCATCTAATCTTAAAGAATTAGATGCTTTGATGGATGCGGCTGCCTATGAGAAATATTTAGCAGAATCGGCGCACTAACCATGCCCCCCTGCGTAAAAATAAATTTATACTTTGTCGGCTACGCCACTCGCAATCCTCATTTACTAAAAAGTAAACTCCGGCTGCTCGTGGCTTGTCTTCGTGTCTAAATTCATTTTACGCCGGGTGTCTTAGAGGGTAAAGTTTTTGGCAATAACAATATTATAATAATGGCGAGGTTAAAATGCCCTACATTCCTCATACTGAAAGTGATATCAAAGAGATGTTGTCCACTATCGGTGTCGGTGCAATCGATGATCTATTTGCAGAAATACCTAAAGATTTACGCATTAATGGTTTAAAAAACATTCCTGAAGGAATGAGCGAATTTGAGGTGGCTAGGCTGCTAAAAGAAAGAGCCGCACAAGATCAAACCGGCTTATGTTTCATTGGGGCGGGGGCATACGAACATTATATTCCAGCGGTAGTGCTAGATTTAATTAGCCGTGGTGAATTTTTAACTGCCTATACTCCTTATCAAGCTGAAGCAAGCCAAGGCACGTTACAAGTTATCTATGAATATCAAAGCATGATGTGTCATTTAATGCAGATGGATGTTTCTAATGCCTCAATGTATGACGGTGCTTCAAGTCTTGCCGAAGCTATTTTAATGGCAGTGCGCCTACATAAAAACGAAAAAGCAAAAACCATTTTATTGCCGCAAGCGCTACATCCCGGGTATCGTATGGTAATTAAAACTATTACCAAAGCGCATGGCCTTAATCTAGATACCATTCCTTATGATCCTAAAACTGGTTGTACGTCTATGGATGCTTTACAGCAATATGCAAATAAAGATGTCGCGGCGCTGGTAATTGCTCAGCCCAATTTTTTTGGCTCATTAGAGGATGTTGATGTGTTAACAAATTGGGCGCATCAAAACTCAATTTTTGTTATTGGGAATGTCAACCCAATTGCCACCGCCTTATTGAAAGCTCCTGGTAAGTGGGGTGAAAAAGGAGCGGATATTGTTGCTGGTGATGGTCAGCCACTTGGTGCACCCCTTGCTTATGGCGGCCCATATTTTGGTTATATGTGCACTAAGAAAGAAAACGCACGACAATTGCCAGGAAGAATTGTCGGACGTACCGTCGATAAAGATGGCAAGCCAGGATTTGTTCTAACCCTCCAAGCACGAGAACAACATATCCGTCGCGCGAAGGCAACCTCTAATATTTGCTCTAATCAGGCCTTAATGGCAACTGGTGCAACCATATATATGAGCTTGCTTGGAGCTGAAGGAATGCGGCGCGTTGCAGCTACGAGCCACGCCAATGCTATTTCTTTACGAGAAAATCTTTTAAAAATAAAAGGGGTTAAGGCCGTATTTGATGGCCAGCTTTTCCACGAGTTTGTAATTAGTTTCGAGCGACCAGTTGAAGAAATATTGTCGGCTTTATCTAAGAAATATGGTACGCAGGGCGGCTTTGATTTAACTGACGAGTATCCTGAATTAGGAAATAGTTTGCTTGTTTGTACTACTGAAACTAAGTCAGCTGAAGATCTTGAAACATATGCTAAACAGTTGGAGGACGTTTTATGACCAAACTAATTTTTGAAAAATCATGTAAAAATCGTCGTGCTCCATCACTGGCGCCACTAAAGGATCGTAAAATAAGTATAGCTGCCAAGTTTTTGCGTGAGGTACCGCCACTACTTCCCGAAGTTTCAGAATTAGAAGTAGTGCGACACTATACCAAGCTTTCGCAAAAAAACTTTTCAGTGGATACCAATTTTTATCCTCTGGGTTCTTGCACCATGAAATATAATCCTCATATTTTACAAAATTTGGCTAGTTTAAGCGGATTTGCTACCCATCATCCGTACTCTTTGGGCGACGTCAGCCAAGGAATTAGGAAGTGTATGTTTGAGTTACAAGAATATTTAAAAGAAATTACGGGTTTTCAAGGCGTATCATTAACTCCTAGTGCAGGCGCCAATGGTGAATTCGCTGGTGTCGCCATGATTTATGCTTATCATGAGTCGCGGGGTGATAATAAAACACGCACGGAAATGATTATTCCCGACGCTGCTCATGGTACCAATCCCGCGTCAGCTGCGATGTATGGTTATTCGGTGCGGGAAATTCCAACACTTGCAGATGGTGATGTTGATATCGAGGCATTAAAAAAAGCAGTTGGTCCACAAACCGCAGGTATCATGTTAACCAATCCGTCGACCCTTGGTGTATTTGAAAGAAAGATCAAAGAAATTGCAAAAATTGTCCACGATGCTGGCGGTCTTCTTTATTATGACGGGGCAAATCTTAATGCAATTATGGGTAAAGTTCGTCCTGGAGATATGGGTTTTGATGTCATGCATCTGAATCTACATAAAAGCTTCGGCACTCCGCACGGTGGAGGCGGTCCAGGTTCTGGTCCAGTTGCTGTAAATAAGACTTTGCTGCCATTTTTGCCTTTCCCGCTGGTAGACAAAAAAGGTGACAATTATGTTTGGCGTACTAGGTTGAATGAACCACAAACTATCGGAAGGCTTTCGGCATTTTTTGGTAATGTTGGCATTATGTTGCGTGCCTATATTTATATTAGGTTGCTTGGCGCTGCCGGATTAGTACGGGTGGGCGAATACTCTACTTTGAATGCCAATTATTTATTACGCGTGTTACAAAAAAGAGGATTTACTGTCGCTTATCCTGATCGTTTAGCGTCACACGAGTTTATTATTACGTTTAAGCGCGAGAATAAAGAGTTTGGTGTTACTGCTAAAGATATAGGTAAGCGCCTTCTCGATTATGGTTTTCACGCGCCAACAACCTATTTTCCGCTTTTGGTGCCAGAGTGTTTTTTAATTGAGCCGACTGAAACGGAGAGTAAGCAAGAGATTGATGCGTTTGCCGAGGTTCTTACGAAGATTTTAGAAGAAATTAAAATCGATGCGGAGCTTGTAAAAGGAGCACCAACTACGATGCCAGTAAAACGGCTGGATGATGTCAAGGCAGCAAAGGATATGGATTTTAGGTGGTGTGGTTGCTAGAGCATGCAGCAATCTTCGCGCTAATAAAGCTTAATAGCGAACAACCAATTACGATAAGAATACTAAACCCAATGTTTAATCCTTGCACGAATATATCTTGATCACACAACATGGCAGTGATCGATCGCGTTAATATAAGGGATAGTACGCTACCAATTAAACCATACCAAGCAAATTGGCATAAGAGCGCTTCTTTAGTGGAGCTGCTATTTAGGGAAAGGTTTCTGGCGGCAATGTAACTAATGCCACTTATGATTAAGAGTGCATTGATGGTTAGGGTAAAGAGCAAGATCAAAGAGAGGCTCTCCCATAAATTTAGCCAGTTATAACTACGCTCAATCCAATTGGTGTCTGCCACCACAGTTTCAATTTCGGTTACCTTTTTTAGTTCTTGTATAAATGTGGCAGTTAGATTTTTTGATAATACTTTTAGTTTTGGGTGGATAATAATTACTTGTGGTAAAGGGTTTTCTTTAAGGCTAGAGAATAAGGTGCCAAGCGCGGTGTTTTCTGCAAATGCTTTCATTCCTTCGTCGGGTGAAATTAATTCAGCTTTGGTTACGATCGGACTTTTCTGTAATTTTTGTAATAGGTCGGTGGCTATTTTAGAAGCAACATTTTTTTTGAGGTGTAATGAGATTTCAGCACTTTCATTCCAGCGATCATGAATCGTATCTCTACTGTTCCAGAGCATAGAGAAAATAGCGCTAAAAAACAGGGCAAAGGCCATTGATAATACAATGGTGGCGCTCATGATCGGCGTGTAAGTAATCTGCTTAAGGCCAGAAATAATATTCAACAAATTGTCATCAATTTTAAAGAATTTCTGTGTCATAATTATTCACCAAATAATGCTGCTATAAATTTTTTTGCATCGAAGGGTTTTAAATCCTCAATGCCTTCTCCTACCCCAATAAAACGGATGGGAATCTTGGTTTCTTTAGCAATAGCAAAGATTGCACCACCTTTAGCTGTGCCGTCAAGTTTGGTAATACAAATGCCGGTAATGCCTATAATTTCATTAAACTGTTTAACTTGATTTAATGCGTTTTGGCCAATGGTTGCATCTAAAACAATAAGCACCTCATGCGGCGCCGCCTGATCTATTTTTTGGATAGTTTTTTTAACTTTTTTTAGTTCTTCCATAAACCCCAGGTGTGTATGGAGCCTGCCTGCGGTATCTGCTATTAATACATCAATATTGCGTGCTTGGGCGGCTTGCAATGCGTCATAGATTACGGCGGCACTGTCTGCCCCAGGTTTTTGAGCGATAACTGGAACTTGGTTACGTTCTCCCCAAATCTTTAATTGTTCAATTGCAGCGGCACGAAAAGTGTCACCGGCGGCAAGCATAATTTTATAATTATTATCTTGCAGTTTTTTAGCGAGCTTGCCAATGGTGGTGGTTTTACCTGAGCCATTTATCCCGACTAAGAGAATCACAAAAGGTTTGGTATTTCCCGGGATAACTAGTGGTTGGGTGCACGGCTCAAGGATTTTTGCAAGCCCGGATTTGATTGTTTCTAATACCATTTCTGGAGTGATGGTTTTTTCGTGTTTTAGCTCGAGTTTTAATTGGTCGATAATTTGTTTGGTAACGGTTACCCCGAGATCAGAAGTTAGTAACTTTGCCTCTAGTTCCTCAAGAGTTTTTTGGTCAATTTTATCTTTGTCGGAAAAAATCCCAGCTATGCCGTCAACTAAAGCATTGCGAGTAAGTTTAAGGCCGCGAAACAAAGTGGAAGCTATTCCGGTGGGTTCTTTATTTCCTTTTTGTCCGCCTTCCTCGGTTTGCGCTTTATTTTTTTTGAAAAAGTTCAAGATCGACATGGTGAGAAATATACCTAGATTTACAAGCATTGCAACAAAGTTACAAAATCTGCTACCATCAATAAATGGAATCGACCTTGCGGATTATTGGTGGTAAATGGCGTAGTCGTAAAATCAGTTTTATTCCCTTAAAGGGAGTAAGACCTACTACTAACGTTACTCGTGAAACCCTATTTAACTGGCTTACCCCAGTTATTGTTGATTCTTGTTGTCTCGATTTATTTGCTGGTAGCGGAGCTTTAGGTTTTGAGGCGTTATCGCGCGGAGCAAAGAAGGCGGTGATGGTGGATTCATCAGTCAAGGTGGTTAAAAAGCTGGCGGAAAATGCTAAGTTATTACAAGCAGCTAATGTTGAATTTTACTTAGCAAAAATTCCCGAACGTTTAAATAGAGTTCCTAAACACCCATTTGATATTGTGTTTTTAGATCCACCTTTTTTTTGTGGATTAGTAAAGCCCACTTGTGAGAAGTTATTAGCAGGGGAATATTTAGCAGCTAACGCTTTGATTTATATTGAAACTGAAAAAAGATTAGATATTGAGCCTATCATCCCAAAGTCGTGGCAAATTTTACGTCAAAAAACTTCTGGGCTAGTAAAAAGCCATCTAATTCAAGCAATGAAGCTATAATTTTTGTTTGATTTTTATGGAGTTAACATAACATAATATAGTATGTTATAATTATCGCTGCTTTGAGCTTTAATAATTGTACTTTTTAAATGGAAGGAGGATTTTTTTTATGAAGAAATTTTTATTTATATTTTTAGGGATATTTGTTTTTTCCAGCGTCTATGCATTTGAAACCTTACTTGATACTCGTAAGAGATTAGATAATGTCGGTGGTATAAATAATTTTAATAACTCTGCAAAAGAGTTTACTTATCAAGAAAAAGGAAAAGAGCTGCTGGTGGAGGAGTATTACTTTAAGACCAGCCTCGGAAAACAAGATGTAACCATAAGCGCTCAGATCCCCTTTTCTGTGAAGTATCTCCCTAAGCATTTTGCTAATGAAGATAAGTGTGGCGGTGTTTTTAAGCTTTATTTGGATGCTGCAGGTGGTGAAGAATCTGGAGTTCTGATTGGCGTTAATGAATTAAAGCCAAGAGTCGGTAAGGAAGCTGAGTGTGTATTGTCTACTAGTATGCCAGTTACTATTGATAATCCCGGAAGGCATGAGTTAAGTCTACGATTCGTATCTGTTTGCGATGATATCGTTGGTTCTATAAAAGATAGTCGGCTATACCGCGTGACTTTAATGGAAGATAACAATATGTGTAAAGGAGGATATTGTACGGGAGAATACAATAGCGTCAGTTATGGTTATTATGGCAGTAGCAGCTATGGGGTAAATAGAGATTCTGCTGGGTATGGTGGATATAGTTCTGGTAGCGCCAATTACGGATATGGTTACGGCAGTGCTAATTATGGTTCCAATCATAGCGCCAACTATGGCTAT
>JAJXWM010000047.1 GCA_021781615.1 Pseudomonadota bacterium | reverse complement strand
CGTCTGATCTCCTGTAACACTCGACTTCGATTCACTGATTTCCTCTCGTTTTTAGAAAATCAGTACCTTATCAAAATCGGACAACTCGCGTGTTACTTAAACCGGACAACTGGCATGTTACCAACAGACGTTTACTTTTGGATTGCGACAGCCCCAGAAACTGGGATACCATCTCGATAACCGCAAGCGGTTACTTACATAAGCTAATAGCGCAGGCGACCGCCTGCGGCTACCACTGATTTCAATTTTGGGTTCCGTATTTTAGGGAATTGCTATAACAATGCATCACCGACGATTGAGTCAATACCTTATTTATTGTCGTTACTTTTTAATGGCCTTTTACAACCAAATTCCTACCAAAACCAGCATCATCCCTACTAGCCAAACAATCAATACCCGGCTGATGATATCTAAGATTGCGCGGTTTTCGCTTTGATCTGCATCACCAGCATTTGGACTAACATCTAAAGCCGCGAGACCAGAATCAACTACAAATTTTTTCACTTCCCCGGGCCCCGACCAAACGTATTTAGAAAAATAACCAAACCCCTTATTAAAATTACCCACGAGAGCATAACTAAACCCAAGCAGCCGTGCTGGCAGCCACTCTAATACCATCTGTATCTTAGCCGCCAACTTAGCTAACTCAATATAATTATGATTAATTCTTAAAGCACTTTGCCGCAAATGAGCGATCATAAAATAAGTAATCACACCATAAATGTTGCCAACCATAAACCAAAATAATCCAACAAAAATTTGCTCAAAAGATTTTAATAAGATAGCTCGGCTAACTGCCCGAGATAAATCAGCTGCATTCCCGATAGAATCGTCACTAATGAAGTCTGCGACAGCATTAGCTGCTGCATGAGTATCTGCCTTATCTAAGCTATCAAAATAAGAAGTAAGTTTATATTTTAAATCACGAGCATCAATACAAAAAAATAAAATTGCAGTTGATACAATTAATCCCAAAGGACGCCAGATAAAAACAAAATGCATTAATGCCAGCGCCAATAAAATCGGTATAACCACCAGTAATATTGCCAATCGCTCATCCATTTTGGATAACCAAGGATTTAAAGTCTTCAAATAGACATCAAACCATAGTGGATGAAACCAACCACCAACATTGGCAAAACGCTGTAGGGCTAAACAAAACAAAATAGAGATCAATACCATATTACTCTCCTATAATCTAAATTACTCTTGTGTATCATAATTAGGCAAAACCGGCGCCACCCTATGTTCAATCGGATAACGCATTAACACCAAATAAGATGAAGCAATAAACATCAACATAGTTACCGCTTGTACCAAATAAACAACCGAGTGGCCTATTAATTCACTGCGATCTGCCGCAAATATTACTAAAAGCGAAAATTCACTAAGCTGACCAAGACGCACGCCAACCTCCCAAGAAATAACTTTAGCTTCATTCACTTGTCGCAATAAATAACGAAAAACCACCGGCTTCAAAACCATAAAAATACCAGTCAAAATTAAAGCCGGAACAATAATTACTTCAAAATAACGTAAATTAAAGCTAGCGCCAATTAGGAAGAAAAAAAGCACTAGGAAAAAATCGCGGATTGGCTGCATTTGTCCAGAAATATAAGCGGCGATGGGACTTGCGGCAATAGCAATACCGGCAATAAAAGCACCAATCTCATATGATAAACCAACAGTTTTTGCTAATTGCGCAACTCCCAAACACCAAGCAATTGCCACCAAAAACATATATTCATGCACCTCAGAAAATTTGGCAAAAATTTTCTTTAAGATAAAACGCTCAACCAAAAAAACAAATAATAAAATCGCAGGAACTGACAAGATAATAAAGATTATCTGTGAATACTCAACTCTGCCATGAGTTGCGATATCAACACCGAGCAACACCATAATTGCGATTAAATCTTGTAATAACAAAATCCCCACCATAACTTCGCTGGTATACCAATGTTTCTCAAGATTATTGGGCAAAAGCTTAAGACTAACAATAGTACTAGAAAACATCGCACAAGACCCAATAATCATATTTTCAGCTAAACTATATCCATACCAATAACCAACTATAAATCCCACCGCAAAAAATATAGCCGAGCTAGCCAAAGTAACCCAGGCTGTTTTATAAATAACCTTTAATAAGCTTTGCGGTTTTAAATGTAATCCCAGCAGAAACATCAGAAAAATAATACCAATATCATCAACCCGGTGTATTAAATCTACGTTAGCAATAGCTTTAAACCCCCAGGGACCAAAAGCAATCCCAAAAATCATATAAGCCACCAGCAATGACTGCCGCATGTAGAGCGCTAAAGTTGAAAAAACTGCAGCTCCTGCAAAAATTAAGAAAACCGTAAAAATGACGGAATGTTGTTCCATAGTGAGCAATAATAAAGGATTAGCAGCAAAATGCCAATATATACCAGGAGCGCCCTGTTAAATTTTTTGCAAACTTGATCAGACCTTGATAAATTACTTTCGCTCTACGAGCTAGCCGTTGCTTTCTCCTCGACCACCCAGGACTACCCATCCCTGCTGTTTGCAAAAAGCGCTCACCTTAGGCGGTGCGGGTGTTGCACTTTGCCCTTCTGGCTGGCTCAAGCTTAGTTTGAGGCAGAAGCCAACGCCGAAAAGATTCGTTCTTGTATTTGCTCTATTTTGCCAACACCATCGACTCTAATATAATGAGGAGCATTTGGTCCACTATTGTTGGCAGCCCTAGCCTGATAATATTTAACTAAAGGCTCGGTTTTTTCATGATAGATTTCTAGGCGCTTTCGTATGGTTTCTTCCTTATCATCGTCCCGCTGCACTAGAGCCTCTCCCGTATTATCATCAACACCAGAAACTTTTGGCTGATTATATTTTACATGATAGATCCTTCCGGATGCCAAATGGATACGACGGCCACTTAAACGTTCAACAATATCATCATCTGGCATATGAATTTCTATAACATTATCTATTATAACACCGGACTTCTCTAACGCCTCAGCTTGGGCAATGGTACGAGGGAAACCATCTAATAAATAACCTTTTTGACAATCAGCACTTCGCAACCGTTCTTTAACTAAACTAATGATAATGTCATCTGGCACTAAAGCTCCTTTATCCATAACTTGCTTAATCTTCAAACCCAGCTCAGTACCATTGTCCACTGCTGCCCTTAACATATCTCCAGTGGCAATTAAAGGAATACCAAAATGTTTGGCTAAATATTGTGCCTGTGTCCCCTTACCTGCGCCAGGACAACCTAATAGTATTATACGCACCTGAATTCCTCACATTAATTTCTTTTAAAAGTTAAATCTATACATCAATAAGACCGTAACCTTATTTATTCTATATTTATCTCCTTCTAAAATCTATGGTTTTTTACATAGTTATCTTCAATGCGTACTCTTCCTGTCGATAGTAATGTTATTTGTACGTTTTTTTTAGTGCTATTTCGTGGTTTATAAAAAAAACTTCCTATTTGTGACTTAGTAAAACCATTGGCCAAAAAAACCACTCCCTTTTCTGACCCACCACCTTTCCACCATAGTTTATCATCCGCAAAAACTTGCGGTAACACACGCAAAACTCGCCCAGATTTAGCTTTGATAATTTGACCATTCTGCCATTTTCCATCACACTCCTTATGATCAGTACTGCCACAAAAAACAACCGACTCTCCGCGCAAAATGGCACTGGTACGTGTAAATTTTAAAGCAGCCTTTAGCGCCTCAGCATAAGCTCGAGCACGATTTTTGGCAAACACGTCTTGCAAATTGGGGATAGCAATAAGTAGTAGTGCGCTAAAAATCACCAAAACCAACAAAAGTTCGCTTAGCGAAAAAGCCTGTTGATATCTCCATTTAGTCACTACAAAATTATGAAACAAAAAAGGGAATCATAAAATACCGTGATTAACCACTAAATTTGTAAAATATTTTTTTATCCTCGTGGCTTGCCGTAAGGAGCATATTTTAAGATAATGGACGTACATTTTTTCAGGGAAAATATTGTATGTTTAATAACCTATCTTCACATTTAACAAGTATTGTCAAAAATCTGGCCGGTCGTGGGCGCCTAACCGAAGAGAATATCAAAGAATCTTTGAGCTCGGTACGCTTGTCCTTGCTTGAAGCTGATGTACCACTTTCAGTAGTTGAGAACTTCCTAGATAATATTAAAAATAAAGCCCTAGGCCAAAAAGTTCTTTCCAGCCTAAGGCCAGGCGACGAACTGATTAAAATAGTCCATAACGAATTAGTAGCAATTTTAGGAGAAACTCAAGCCCCCCTTAATTTACAAGCCACCCCTCCGGCCATCATTATGATGGTAGGCTTACAAGGGTGCGGCAAAACTACTACCGTCGCTAAGTTGGCACATTGGCTAAAAACAACTCAAAAAAAATCGGTCCTTTTAGCAAGCGCCGACATTTACCGACCAGCAGCTATCGAGCAATTACAAGTTTTAGCAACTCAAGTCGACGTCAATTACTTCCCAAGCAGTAGCAATGAAGATCCGGCTGCCATCGCTAAAGCCGCGATAAAGCATGCTAAAAATAAACTGATCGATTGTGTTATTATTGATACCGCCGGGCGCTTACATATTGATCACGAGATGATGGCTGAAATAAAACATATCCACCAGGAAATTAGCCCATTAGAAACATTATTAATCGTCGACAGCATGATGGGTCAAGATGCTGTAAATACTGCTAAAACTTTTGCTGATACCATCCCTTTAACCGGAGTCATCCTTACCAAAACTGACGGTGATGCTCGTGGCGGCGCGGCTCTTGCCATGAGGGTTGTTGCTAAACAGCCAATAAAATTTATCGGTACTGGCGAAAAAATCGACGCCCTTGAGCCTTTTTACCCAGATCGTATTGCCTCTCGCATCTTAGGGATGGGAGATATTTTAACTTTAGTCGAAGAAGCTTACCATAAAGTTGACCACGAAAAAGCACAAAAACTTGCTAAAAAATTTCAAAAAGGAGCCGCTTTTGATTTAGAAGATTTTCGTACCCAACTACAACAAATGCGCAATATGGGGGGAATCAAAAACCTCTTAAGTAAACTACCAGGAATTAGCAACCTCCCGCAAAAAGAGCAATTAATGAACGACGGATTGTTTGTTAAAATGGAGGCAATCATCAATTCCATGACCCCTAGAGAAAGGCATTTTCCAGCTTTTATTAAAGGATCAAATAAACAAAGAATAGCAAAAGGCTCGGGAACTGAGATCCAAGATATCAACCGTTTACTAAAACAGTTTGAACAAATGCAAAAGATGATGCTACGCCTCAAAGGGTCGAAAATGCAAAACATGCTAAAACAGCTGCAAGGAGCATTATAATTGTAGTGATTATTAATTATGGATACATTAAAAATAGAACATCTTAAAAAGATTTATAAAGGTAGGGCCGTAGTCAAAGATGTGTCTTTTTACATCCAGAGTGCAGAAATCGTTGGCTTGCTCGGGCCTAATGGCGCCGGCAAAACCACCAGCTTCTACATGACCCTCGGGATAACTCCGCAAAATGCTGGTAAAATATTTCTTAACGACAAGGACATTACTAATTTCACCATTCATGAACGTGCCCGGCTTGGCATCGGATATTTGCCACAAGAGCCCTCTATTTTCCGCAAATTAACCGTGGCAGAAAACGTCATGGCGGTTTTAGAGTTACGTAAAAATTTAACCAAAAATCAGCGCCAATCAATCTGTGATAATCTTCTCGAAGAATTCCATATCGGTTCTCTAAGAAACAACATGGGATTCAGCCTTTCTGGCGGAGAACGACGCCGCGTTGAAATTGCAAGAGCGCTAGCGCTAGAACCAAAGTTCATCCTCTTAGACGAACCTTTTGCCGGCATCGATCCGATCTCGATCATCGACATTAAACATATTATTTATCAACTTCACCAACGTCAAGTTGGGGTTTTGATAACTGATCATAATGTGCGTGAAACCCTAGACATTTGCCAACGTGCATATATAGTTAACGCTGGAGAAATTATTGCCACCGGAACTCCAGAAGAAATCTTAAAACATGATGAAGTACGTAAAGTATATTTAGGTGAACATTTTGATATTAACTAACCAACATTAAGGAGGAACAATGCTACCAATACAACTTTCGGGACATGGCGTTGAAATTACCACAACCCTAAACGATTTTATTCATAAAAAATTTGAACGGGTCAGAAAACATTCTGATCATATCACCAGCATTCATGTTTTTCTTAATGTTAGTAAACATACTCATAAGGCAGAAACAACAGTCCACATCCCAGGGCGCGAATTTTACGCCAGCGCAGAGGCGGAAGACATGTACAAAGCTATTGACCTCTTGATCGATAAAATTGTGCGCCAAATGGATAAGCATAAGGAAAAAACGCATTAGATTTAGGGTAAGAATTTCATACCCCTCGTAAAATAAACTTAGTCGCGGCACCCTTATTTTCCGCAGCTAAAGTTTATCTTGACGTAAAAAATTTATTTTACAAATGGTCTATGCAAAAAAAGCTTAAATTGCTCCTCCAACTACTCAGCGATGGAAAATATCACTCTGGCACCATTTTAGGTAATAAACTAAAATTAACTCGCGGAGCAATTTGGGAGATTATCAAACATGCAAAAAAATACGGGATTGACGTTGAAGCAAAAACCAACTTGGGCTATCGAATACCTGGCGGCTTAGAGCTATTAGAAAAAAAAAGCATCACTAAGCACCTCAAACATAAAACCGGTTTTGACTCAGAAAACCTCTTGATCTTCGATGAGCTAACTTCAACTAATGCTTACGTAATGGATCTAGTAAAAACCAATACAACAAAAAAATACATATGTTTTACCGAGCATCAAACCGCCGGCCGTGGACGTTTAGGAAGAACTTGGATCTCCCCTTTTGCGCAAAATATTTACTTATCTTTATCGTGGCAATTCTCTCATGAACCCCATGAATTAAGTAGCTTAGGGTTAGTAATCGGCATCGCCATCATTGACGCCTTAAAAAAATATGGGATTAAAAATGGTCTTTCTTTAAAATGGCCGAACGATGTCTTATGGGAAAAGCGCAAACTAGCTGGGATTTTGATTGATCTTTTTGGTGAAACCCACCATGTTTATAATGCAATCATTGGCGTTGGTTTAAATGTAAATATGGCGAAAAAACCCGGAGAAAAAATTGAACAACCATGGTGTGATATAGCACAAATAGTAAATTCGCAACCGCAAAGAAATAAGCTGGCTGGTTTACTGCTAAATAGCCTCTTAACTACGCTTACCACTTATCAAAAATATGGCCTAAAACCTTTTATAGAAAAATGGAAAAACCTTGACCTTACCTATGGCAAAAAAATCGCCCTTATAACTCCTAAGCAAAAAATTTTAGGCACCAGTCTTGGCATTGATGAAAAAGGCTACTTATTATTAAAAGACCATCGTGAGCAATTACACCATTTTGCCGCGGGTGAGGTTTCTTTGCGATTTGGTTGATAACAAAATCAACCGGATTCTTTCAAAACCCCAGCAATAGGTAGCCGCGAGTAGTGCACACAAAATGGGGCTGTTGAAATCCGAGTTTAAAAGATGATTTTTTTAACACATTAGCAGCCCCGAAGGGGATAAATATAATAGCCCAGCCTAAGACCCGCGTTGTTTGCGGGTCGCAGGGCTGGGTAAATTGGGCGAAATGAATCATAGCTCGCAGAGCGAGATAAAAATTCAG
>JAJXWM010000046.1 GCA_021781615.1 Pseudomonadota bacterium | reverse complement strand
TGTTTACTTAACGCCTCAAAAGCAGTGCCTTGATATAGAGTGCTAAGCTCGTCGCAGGTTTTATATAGCAGCTGCCGTGGGGTAGGTGTAACTTTGTCAGTTGCTTTACTAACACAAGAGCGTGCTCCGTATGAAATACCACTGGCAATTTGTAAAGAAAAACCACCAATACTACTGAGCTTACTGCCAGCCTTTTTCCAACTTGATTGGGCAACACTTTCTTTGTAAGCTATGTCTGCAATATCATTATTAAAACGTCTTAAGCCGTCCATAAGCTGTGCAGCCATTCCTAAGAATTCTTTATAGGTAGGAAGCGATATTTTGGTTTCTTCCTTATTACCTTCTGGATCGGCTAAAATTTCATCCTCTTGTAATATTACTTCACCGTATTTTCCGATAAATTTTTCCATATCACCAACTAAAGTTGCCGCCGAACCTAAAAGAGCTTGCGCTACTGGTGGTAGTTTTGTATTCTGTTGTTCAGAAGTTAAAAAGTTTTTAAACTTTTCTATCCCAGCTTTAGCTTTTATTAAAGCTTCTTTATGCTCAGCTAAACTTGCCCCTTCTTTTAGTTGACTGAGCAGAGCGAAAGCGTCCATCAGCTCAGAGTATTGTGCTTCATAAGCTGGTGCGATACCTGCTAAATAGCCCTTAAGTTCTGGGGTATTTTTGTATATGGTAACAACCTTGTCTCTGATTTCTTTAATAGCAACCCCAAACTCTTGCAAAACATCCAATGAATAGTATCCAACACCTGTTGTTCTGGCTATCGCAGCTGGTTCAATGCTAGCAATGTCTTGTAGTATATTTACCACTTGTGACAATTTTTCTTTAAATTTGATAAAATTTTCCTCACTGGCATACGGATCGAGCTTTGGATCATGGAACATATCACCAACTATTTCGATAATTTTAATGGCGTCTTTAGCATCCTGAAGCTGTGGATTTTTTTTTAATTCAGCTTCAGCCAAAAGTCTAGCGCTAGTAAGAAAATATTCGACATCAAATTGCTCGATAATATCTGCCGCTTGTTGTGGCGAGGCATATTTTTTGACACCATAAGGAGCATTTATAACTTCAAGCTTATTATTAAATATTAACCAATATGTTTTAAATTGTTCTGGAATTATTCCGCGGAGTTTTTGTAGTGTTTCGTGAACCAAATATGGTTCGTGGGCACTTGGGTCCATATCACTAACCCAACCTCTAGAAGAAACCCCAAGATTAATATCGTTTCCAGGTGGTATTTGAATAAATTCTAAAGCATTTATCTCGCGACTAAGTTTCGCACTCATGCTTGGCGCTAGCACAATCGGATCATTGGCAAAGTAGACTCGCCGGAAATTTGCTTTATCTTCTACAGTTAGCTTGGCTGAAGCAGCTTTAGTACATACTGAGGGAGCAGAAACCGCAACACACTTGGATTTGGTGGTTAAATCTTCAGCATAAGCTTCGCTTCCGGTTTTTTCTGCTAATTTTTGTCTCAAAGTACCAACTTTTGCATCCATAAACATCGTTGTTGCTAAGGCTCCTCCTAGACTATGTCCCGTAGTCACTAAGGTCTGTTCAGCATCAGGGTCACTTTCTTTAATTTTTCCTATGGCCTCAATTATACCTGGGCGACAAGAAAGGTAGGTTCGAGCAAAACCAGGTTGAAATTTTCCATCCGGCGAAAGTTCATTAAATTCTTCAGGAGTCATTTGAAGATCGGTCACCCAATCAGGACTTCCCGCGTCAGACCAAGCAGCAGAGGCAGCAGTACCAGCTAAACCACCACCACTTCTACTACCTCGAAAGACAACTGTAATTTCTTTGGTTTTCCTATCGTATGCTACATATCCCATGGGTGAAGAGAAACCTTCTTGTTTTTTAGTTACCCCAGTTTTTCCTTCAAACGGGTAAATATCTATTGAATCATCTTGATCAGTTTTAGGCGGATACTCTTTCTGCGTTCCATCTGGCAAAATAATTCTGCCGATTTTTGAAGTAAATTCTGGCGGTTGGATGTATTGTGCCGTATCAACGCCATCACGATAAAATACCGGTCTTTCTGGATCGAAATCAGCAGGACTCCCGTAACTCATATAGTCTAAAGTTGCTTGTGGTGGACGAGACAAAGCAGGAAGAGATCTTTCTTCCCTAGTTTGCGAAGACCAGCTTGCTTGTTCTTTAAGAATTTCTTGCATTTTCCCAGGATTAGAAAAATTGAGAGAATATGGATCGAAATGAGACTGCAAAAGACCAGCATACATTTGATATGCAAATATGTCATATTCGACATATTTTTGTGCATCAAGTAAAGGCTGATCTCGCAGGTCTTGTAAAGCAACTTCCTCAGGTTGAGGGCTTGATTGTGGACGCATCATGATCGGTAGCTCCTTCTTGTATTTTCTGCAGTTCCTTCAGTCACTCTCTATTTAATCCAAGCAAATGACAGTCCTAAAAACAAGCTAATTTTAACTCCTCCATAAATATTAGCAAGTTTTTTTGCCGAAAATGGCTGGGACTATCAAAAATTCAAGCTGGCTGCAAGATTTCACTCATACCAATCCTTACTCTTAGGCAAGTTCTTCATAAAAAATTAATTTTTTGACTTCGCCCGGGATATAAACCACGGGCTCGCCCCAGGGGGAGAGCTGCGCTTCTCCCCCTAGGCAATCCCCCATCGCTTTGTCCCCGCGCGAAGACCGCGAGGAAATTAGTATTATACCATCTTTGTAATTCTAAAAACCAAACACTGCCAATGCCTTATGTGGCCGAGATGCAAAAAATCTTATGGCACTGGCTATCAGGCAGGTATATTTTTTAATATACCCAAATAGGCGACAAAGAATAAAATCATTTATAGAGCTTTTAGGGTAGAGTTTGTTCAATAGCTAAAGAGTTTTCTTTCAGACACTAATTAACCAGCTGAGGAAATAATGCTCTCCCCCTCCTCTTCATTGATTACAATAAATTTTTTATGCACATGGTTGTAGTAATAAACATCAGCTGTGGTTAAATCAAACCACCAGCCATGTATTCTCAAAGAATTATCTTTTAAACGTTCTTTAACCAAAGGATAGGTTTCCAGATTATCTAATTGTTGCAAGACGTTGATCCTTGACAAACGGTTACATGGGGTAAGCCCATCTTCAGGCATAAAGGTATTATCCATAAATCTTTGATATGAAGGGGTGGCATTTTTCAGCCACTCGTCTAATAATGGTTGAGGGGCGCTATTATATTGTGCTTCATTTTGTTCTAGAAGTTTATACATCGCGCCACATTCAGAATGACCACAAATAATAATATCTGAAACCCCCAAATTGGCTAAAGAAAACTCTATAGCACTGGCGGAAGAAATATCTCGTGAAGAATCGCTTTGATATGGAGTAGTTAAGTTTCCCAAATTTCGTAATACAAATAAATCCCCAGGATCACTTGATGCAAAAACATTGGGGACCACCCTACTATCGCAACATGCAACCATTAATGCATCAGGTTTTTGTTGCAATGCCAATTTTGCAAATTTATTACGATACCCGGCAATTGAGGTTTTTCTAAAATCGACTATCCCTTTAATCAGTTTTTTCATTTTCCCTCTTCATAGTTAATTCATTAACCTAAAACCGTGAATTGAAATCACTACGAGAACGCTTAATATATTGAAGCTAGAAATTTTTTTCAGTAAATTTCAACTCACGTTTTTAGGTTTAAGTATATTTAACAACCCCTCGACAAAATCTACCTGATTGGTTTTTAAAGTAGCACTAAAATTTATCTTATTTGCCCCAGCAAATTTAAAATTAGTAGTATTTTCTTGCATAAACTGGATTACTACTTTGGGATCGATGCTACTATCTACGGCAAACTCAATCGCACCCTTATCTCCATTCATGTTTATTTTAATTATACCAAGCTTTAGTGCTTTTAATTTTAGGGTAGCCAGCCTAAATAGATTCTTGGCAGGCATTGGTAAAAGCCCAAACCGATCGATCATTTCTACTTGTAGCGCATCTAATTCTTCTGCGGTTTTTGCATCAGCAATTTTCTTATATAAAACCAAACGAGAATTTACATCATTAACATATTTATCAGGAATTAAAGCGGTAATTTGCAACTCAATTTCGGTCTTGGTCGGTGACGCTGCCTCTAAGGATAACTTAGCACCCTTATCAGCTTGCTTCAAAAATTTCACCGCTCGCTCAAGCAGTTCCATATAAAGATTAAATCCGATCCCTTGCATAACCCCACTTTGTTTTTCACCCAGCAATTCTCCAGCCCCACGGATCTCAAGATCGTTTATGGCAAGGGCAAAACCGGTACCCAAATCTCGCATCGCTGCAATTGCATCTAAACGCTTTTTAGCTTCTGCCGACAAAACCGCTGCCGGCGGCACTACCAGGTAAGCATAAGCCTGATGATGCGATCTCCCTACCCGCCCCCGCAACTGATGCAGCTGCGCCAAACCAAAATTATCGGCGCGATTAATAATAATCGTATTTGCAGCAGAAACATCAAGCCCGGACTCGATAATAGTGGTACAAACTAAGACATTGGTTTTTAGGCGATAAAAATCCCTCATCACCTGCTCTAAATCCTTTTTGCGCATCTGGCCGTGTGCAATAGAAATATGCGCTCCTGGAACTAATTTTTGTAACTCTCGTGCAGTTTTTTCGATAGTAGTAATATTATTATGCAAAAAATACACCTGCCCACCACGCAAGGTCTCACGTAAAATTGCCTCTTTGATTAAATAGGGTTGGTATTCACAAATGAAAGTTTTTATTGATAGGCGCTTAGCTGGTGGCGTAGAAATAATCGAAAAATCTCTAATTCCAGCAAAAGCCATATTTAAAGTACGCGGGATTGGGGTGGCAGTTAATGCTAAAATATCAATGTGGGTTGCTAAATTTTTAATATACTCTTTTTGTTTTACTCCAAATCGGTGCTCCTCATCAATCACTAGCAATCCCAGATCTTTAAATTTAACATTTTTTTGCAATAGCTTATGGGTACCAATAACAATATCGATTTTGCCATTAGCTAAACCTTCACTCACCTTTTTCAGTTCTTTAGCATCACGCATGCGAGAACACAAAGATATCGTAAATGGAAAATGAGCAAAACGATCTTGAAAATTGGTAAAATGTTGCTCGGCAAGTAAAGTCGTGGGCGCAAGGATAGCGACCTGCTTGCCATTATAAGCCGCCATAAAAACTGCATGCATCGCTACCTCTGTTTTACCAAACCCTACATCACCACAGATCAGTCGATCCATCATGCGACCTGAGACCATGTCGGAAATTATATCATCGATCGCACGCTTTTGATCTACTGTTACCATAAAAGGAAACGCTGCAGCAAAACGCTCATAATCAACTTCAGGCTTAGTAAATGCAAAACCCTGGGATTTAAGACGATTGGCGTAAATTTCTAATAGTTCTGCTGCCGTATCCTTTATCCGTTTTTCAGCATGAATTTTTATTTTTTCCCACTGCTTGGTACCCAAATGATGTAGCGGTACCTGTTCGACATCAACACCAGTATAACGACTAATCAAACCTAAAGATGATACTGGCACATAAAGCTTGGCACTATCAGCATATTCCAACACCAAAAACTCACTTTCACAATTATCAACTTGAATTTTTTGTAACCCAAGATAGCGACCGATTCCATAATCAAGGTGTACCACTGGACTGCCTACTTGGAGCTCAGTAAGGTCCCTAACGATAGCCTCCATTTTTTTAGGGAGTACTGTTTTTGTAAGTTTGCCAATTAGTTGCTCACCAAAAATTTGAGTTTCAGTAATAATTAAAATCTCTTCCTGACTATCTGCAAATACTATATGCATCGGCTGGTCAATCTGAGCGATAGTTATAGCAAACGGTTGCGTAAACTCTTGCCACGAAGAAACTTTGTCTGGATGAATATTTACTTCATGCAATACATTTAATAGTGCCTCTCTTCTACCAATCGATCCGGCGATAAAAAGTACCCGAGCATTGCTCAGTGTTTTAAGCAGATTTTGTAGATTAGCCACTCTGCTTCTTGTATCACCACCCATTAAGCTATTGACAACATTTTTTGTTTTAAACCACTTAGCTATCTCATCTAGATTAAAATCTTCTTGAGATTTTTTGTCATTATCTCCTTGTATAGCAATATGATGAAAATTGTTTTTTAGTGATAAAATCTGCTCTGGCTCAACGAAAATATCTTTTGGTGCTAGTATTGGATGAGTTTGGTCGTGACTTAATTGCTCATAACGAAGGTTTATCTCCCGCCAAAATTCGTGGAGGTTTTTTTCAAGATCACCAACAGTAACTATAGTGGCTCCAGGAGACAAATAATCAAATAAAGTTTCGACCTTTTCAAAGAAAAATGGCAAATAATATTCAACCCCGGGATGACTCTTTTTAGAACTAACACTTTGATACAGAGGACATCTTAGTGGATTGCCACCAAAATAAGAACGCCAGTTATCACAAAACCGATCAATTGCTTCGTCATTAAATGGGAACTCTTTAGCAGGCAACACTTTTATGTTTTTTATATTCTTAAACGATCTTTGCGTATCAACATCGAAAATACGGATACTATCAACCGTCGTATTTAGAAGATCAATACGGTATGGTTCTTTACTTCCCATCGGAAAGATATCAACAATTGAACCTCTTACCGCAAATTCACCATGTTCTATTACCTTAGTTACACAATTATAACCATAACTTTCTAATCTTAGCCGTAAAAGCTCAAAATCCAAATCTTCACCCACTTCCAAAACAAAACTACTAGCCTCCACATAGCTTTTTGGCGGCAATCGATACATTAAGGTCGAAGCATCAATAATGGTAATGACTGCTTGGGAAGTGGCTAACTGATAAAGCGCCATTCCACGGTCTGAAATCACATCCTCATGCGGAGAAAAATGATCATAGGGCAATGTTTCCCAACCAGGAAAAACAGAAATTTGTAGTCGCTCCTCGCCTTTACCAAGAAAAAAACGTAATTCCTTTTCCAAACGATGGGAGGTATTAGCATCCGGAGTAACAATAATTAATGGCCTTGAAGTTATAGCAGAAGCGATAGCAAATCCAGAAGCCAAACCATATAAATCTTGCCAAACGATTTTTTCTGCTTTTTTTGACGTTATTTCATGATAGAATTGGCTACGGCTTTGATTCATAGATAGGTACATCGTAATATATAAATTTATAAGACTTCTTTAAAAACCAAGTATTTTAATATAATACAAGGCGCGCGTGAAGTGAGCAAGCGAAGTTTACTTCTAGGTAAATGAGCATTGCGAACAAATGTCGAGCGCAGTAGTATGTCAAAAGACGCTGGTTTTGAAAGAAGTCTAATGTGCAATTTTAAGGAGAAGGAATATATGAGTATTAAAGAAACTTGGTTAGCATCTTTACGTCTTTATCGTAAATCGTTTCCTCAAATTTGGCATCTAGGAATTGTAACTGGAACAGCAATTGTTACAACATTAGCTTTTAATGCCATTTATAAAGGTCAAGGACCAACATTTATAATTACCAGCCTATCAATATCATTATTTTTGTCATTAATTTCAGTATACCTATCATCTCTAATATTTTTAAAGATCAATGATATAAATGATGGTAAGACCATATCCTGGCCCAGGGCTACCTCATTAAAATTTAGTTAACATACGCCTCAACTAAATAGGCTCCCTCTCGCCGTAATTGTTTGCGGGACGCTTCAAGTACATCCATGTAACGCTCGTGCTGCG
>JAJXWM010000015.1 GCA_021781615.1 Pseudomonadota bacterium | reverse complement strand
AGCTTTCCCACACTCGCCTCACTCTCACCCACAGGGTCCACAAGCTCAACAATTGGGGATATATTAGGAAATATTTTCGGACAACTCGCATGTTATTAAAACCGGACAAGTTTGCATGTTACTAACATTTTTTGATGGTATACATATGTAGGCTTAATTACCCTTTTTCCTCTACGAAAACCGAACGATCTTTGATTGTTTTTGACCAGAAATTTTAATGAAACTTTAATAAAATAGTTAGCTGAATTAGTGAATCCACTCTAACCTGTACAATCCATATCTAGCAACAAATTTATAGTAGCAAAATCTAAAGTTGGTCATATTTGTATTTTAAATCAACAAGATAGCGTAATATGTGCGTATCATTGACCATAGAGAACTCTAATCTAGGATCTTAATTCACTAACAATACTATCCGTTTGTTTTTTTAAGGATTTATTTCTCAATGTATGACAAAAACACGGGCGCTAATTTTTTACGTTCAAAACATAATACTCATGAAATTCTTCTGGCTGTTATTTTAAGAACTTTACGCTCTGGAGGCATATAAATGCTCTCACTGCATATCTACCCGCAGCTAAAAAGAAAGGCGGTAAATAATCGCATTAGCAAGCAATACCTTTTATCTTTACCATAACTTACAAATCCTTATCAAATGACAGCTGGGGTTTTCAGATAACATTTTCCTGTTCTTCTACGATGATGCGGTCATATATTTTTGTCCCCTAAGGAACCGCCAAAGCCCCACGGAAACAATTCGGTTGCATCATCACACTTAATGCAACGGCCAAGATTTGGTAGGTCCACTAAGCAAACTATTAGATTATCTATATAGTATTTAACTTTTAGTTTTTAATATTAATTTTCTAACCTCTGTTGAAGCAGCAAGATCTAAAACAGTTTTGCCATTTTCATTTTTTATACCAATATTTAACCTATTATGCTTCTTAGAGTTATAAGATAGCAGCAATTTAATAACAGCAATATGTCCATTTTCTGCTGCTAACATTAGAGCAGTAAGCCCTTCAGTGCAGCTTTGTTTGTTAATATTAGCTCCAGCCTTGAGAAGTTCTTTAACGATTTCTACATGACCGTTGCTTGCGGCAAACATAAGAGCTGTTTGCCCATTTATTTCGGCTTTAACCTCAAGTAACGTTTTTCTTATATTCAATTTAGATAAAAGTAAATTAACAACTTCGAGCTGCCCCCTCAAAACAGCCATGATAAGAACTGTCATGTTCCGAGTACCTTTGCAGTTAAAATCTATGCTTTTTTGTGCAAGAAATAGTTTGACGATTTCAATATAACCATTTGCTGCTGCGATAAAAAGAGGATTTGTATTGTCGTCAGGCCATATAGAACTTGGCATGGGATTTGCTCCTGCTGAAAGAAGCGCTCTAACAATTTGAGTGTGGTTGTTTTTTACAGCATGCATAAGGGCTGTTTTTTCTTTTTCATCAGTTAAATCTAAGTTTATACCATTTCCTAGGCTCCGGCATTTTAAAAGCATATTCACAATTTTTATGTTTCCTTGCTTAGCCGCTATCATAAGAACAGTACGATCAAAACTATCTGTTACATTAACATCTATTTTTGGGCTATTTAGAAGCTGTTGAGCAATAATCTCATTACAGTTAAGCACAGCTAATCCCAATGCCGTTACACCGGCATTACTAGACTTATTAACATCTATCTTATCATTTGACAGTAAAGCAGAAACGGTTTCGAGGGAATTATTATCAACCGCATACATCAACGCCGTATAACCGTTGTTATCCTGTAAATTAGGGTTGGCTCCAGCCTCAAGAAGTGCTTTTAAAGTTTTAGCATCATTGATTTCAGCTATAGACATGAGACATGTCTTTCCATCACGATCTTGAGCATCAATATTTACGCGTTTAGTGGCCAACAGTTCTTTTATGATAAGCCCGGTGCCATCATAAAACGGAGTAAATGTAATAGCACAATTACCCTCCTTATCTTTCTTATTAAGGTCATTCTTGTTATTAGCAAAAAATAACTTCGTGATTGCTAAGCTGCTAGTATACATGATACAAACTAAAGCAATAAAATTGTCACATTTCAAGGACTTAGGATTAGCCCCATAACGCAGGAGCTCTTTTATGGTATTCTTTTCCTCTCCATCGAACACATCGGCGTTAATAAAATTACTCCCTTCAAGGGCGGTATGCCCAGCTTTATCTTCAATATTAGGGTCAGCACCTTGCGCAAGCAATTCCTTGCAAACCTCGAAACTATTAGGCATTCCAGCGCGTATAGAAAGCGCGGTCTTGCCATCAAACCTTTGTGCATTAACCTTAGCACCTTTGGCTATCAAAGCCTTAACAATATTGGCAGTACACGCGCACATTAAAGCAGTTTCACCACGGCTGTTTGTTAAATTTACATCCGCACCTTTTTTAAGTAACTCTAATACTAGTCCAGTACCTAATGGATGTGTTGCTGCTAACATTAAAGCTGTTTCTCCTTCCTTATCTTGTTTATTTACATCTACATCTTCTTTTAATAATAATTGAGCAATAGCATAATCGGCTTTTTCTGCTGCATACATCAGAGCAGTTTTATGCCGCTCATTATGCGCATTAACGTCAAACTTTGCTTTTATTAATAACTTAACAACGTCAATATGGCGATGAATTACCGCAGCTATTAACGCTAACCAATCATTCCAAACACAAATATTAATACTAGCTCGCGTTATAAGAAGCTCCTTAACTATTTCGGTATAACCATGTTTCGCAGCAAGTTCAAGAGCAGTCCAGCCAAACCTACATGTTATATTGGGGTTTGCTCTTGCCAAAAGAAGAATTTTTACAATTTCCACGTGGTTATGATAGCTAGCAAATAAAAGAGGAGTATTCCCTTCCTTATTTGGTATATTAGGATCCGCTTTAGCCAAGATAAGTTTTTCAACAATTGCTGCATCATTACGTTTCGATGCCAAAATAAGAGGGGTATTACCTTTTTCATCCGCAAAATCAGCATCAGCGCCTTTTTCCAAAAAATACTGAACTGCTTCTAAGCTGCCAATACTTGCTGCCACATTCAAAGAAGAATATTTATTTGCTATTATTGTAGGACTTATCTTATCGAAAATAATATTGAGTTTAGGGTAGTCCTCTTCCTTTTTATCAAAAGTAAATATTTTTATTCCAAGCGGAAAATATTTTTCAAGCTGTAAAACACCTTTATCTCCTTCTTTGCGTCCTAGAAAGCAAGAATGCACCTTGCAAAGCAATTTTATTACTTCATTAATAGAATCTGTTTGTATTTCATCATTACCATTATCATCGACAGTATTAAAATAAAAGTACCTTTTTCCATTTTTGTAAAGCGCACTATATTTATCAGAATCATATGACTCAAAAATAATTAATCGCCCATCTTTAATAAAATCTTTTGTATTTAATAACTGCTTGATTTGAGATTCGGTTAATAGTGCCCCTAAAACATACTCTTTTATCAACTTTTTGTTCCTTGAGAACTTTAAGCTTTTTTTCAATAGGTCTTTGTCCAAATTTATTCTATATTTAAATTCAATGGACTTATTAACACTAAGAAGATCTTCTTTCATATTGAAAATTTTCTGACTATCAAGAACGGCATCATCCCAAGGTATGTTTTGATCTATACAAGAAAAACATCTGAGCAACGTAAAAAACTTAGCAATCTCCTTTTCTAAAAAAATATCAGTTACTTTTTTTGTCCCATTGCTAATAATAGCTTTTTCAGTGCTAATAAACCAATTATAGTCGACTTCATCTTGTTTTTTAGGTTTTTTTGGTAAAGAACCTTTTTGCTGTGATTGAATCCATCTGGTATACCACCAAAGCCAACATAATCCACGATTATAATACCTACTTAAAGAAACAACTGCCTGATTTGTTTTATCAATAATGTCGTAAAATACTTGTTGTTTAATGGTATCCTTAACGCATTTCTGACAATTTTTTTTATAGTCCATATTTGTGCCTTTTTCTTCCAATATCTGCGGTTATTATTGATTCCAATTAAAAGCTCCTTTCAATTGCACCAATAGCTAAATATTATACAATAAGCGTTGTAAATTCAAATTATTACTAGGAGATAATAGCATTATGCCTCTAATTAAACCAAATAATAAATCGGTCAAAAAATACATTCGGTTATAGCTATCAGAATCAGTTTTAGAAGAAACCAGGAATTACTGTCAATAGGCCAATATACGTAAACTGGATGATTTCTTTGAATCCACTTCTCAATTTATTTTTAAAAAGGATACCAATGGAAGAGATTCAAAAAAGGTAAAACCAAATAAATCCTCCAAAATCTTTAAAGGGTCTGAACGCTTACCAACAACTGCGCTTTTTTGTGTACAATACTACCATTTACGTGCCAAATATAATGCCTGGAATTATTCCAGCTGTTATTTTAAGAACTTTACACTCTGGAGGCATATAAATGTTCTCACCGCATATCTACCAGCAGCTAAAGAAAAGAAAGACGGTAAATAATCGCATTAACAAGCAATACCTTTTATCTTTACCATAACTTACAAATCTTTATCAAATGACGGGAGGGGTTTTCAGCTAACATTTTCCTGTATGAATCAGTACCTGGTATATTAATATTAAGACCTGGCGGCACAATAAATCCTCTTTCAGAAGCCAAATTATAGTATTTAATCAACCGTACTGATTTCTTTTTTTTCAATGAGTAATAATATAATCCATAATGTGCATCGACAAAAATAAATGCATCAAGAAATTCTTCAAAAGTCATATCGCTGTATAAAAAACCTTCACCATCTGACAACCAGATTGCACCTCCAATCGGCATTCTTCTGTTTGCAATAATTTTGATATTACTATCATAAACATTATATAAAATAGTCTTTTCTTCGCTTGCTAATATTAATTCTTTTCCATCAGGACTAAGTGCCCCCGGACAATAACCATCCATATGCAGATCTATCTTGGCTTTTGAATTAATATCATATAAATATAAAATATTTTTTTTATTAGCTTCATTAATTTTTGTACTGCCATAAACAAACTGATGGTCATTTATCCAAATAGCGTCACAATCCAAGTTATAATCATTAAATAACTTTTGCTTTTTCCCGGTCTTAAGCTCTAATAAAAAGACAACATAAGGCTGGGACTGTTCTTGTAACACAAAGAGTAAAAAATTTTCATCTGGCGACAGCGACAAAATAAGAGCAGGATCATTAGTTTCCAACACTAATGCTGGTTTTGCTGTAAAATCATCCAGGCCTGTTTTATAAATTCCCATTAACTTATGATCTGCCTCTGTACCATAATCAACATCAAAAAAATAAATATTTTTTTGTGATTTATTCAAGATAATATTACCTAGGTACTTTTGCGTATCCCATGTACCAAAACCAATAAGCCCCATTTCAACCAGTCCGTTTTTAGTTAACTTATATAATTTACTGCCTAGTATAACTTCATAATTTGTATTCTTTGGTAAAACCCCACAACGACCAAAAAACAAATACCCGTAAATAAAAACAAAAACACCTATTATAATTATTAGTATTTTTTTCACGATCCTGGAACCCCATCTGGATATTCGGTTGGAATAAGATAAAGCTTACCCCCATTCCATATATAAGATTTCATAGCTGACTGTAGGATAAAATCGCGGCAATTGTGCCAAAGCAAGTTATAACTTCTCTTATTTACCCATTCACGGGTTACATGCTTTACTGCTTCATACATTCTATTGGCATCGAATGCTACATCAACATAACCAACAGGCGAACCAGATAATGCACCACCAGTGCTCTCTTTTACATAAACCTCTTTGGGATCATCAGAGCCCCTAAACTCGACCATATCAGCGCTGAAAAGTTTATCATGCCCAGCATATTTCACTGAATTATCATTAGAATAACTAAGAATACTTGCGCCTAATTTAGATGGATCACCTTCTACCCAAGGAAACCATAAGCCTTCATGGGTCAGAATTGTTTTATCCAAACCTGGTATTTCTGAGTATCCTTTAGATTCCCATTTAAATGGTAACCATTTAGAATTATAATCGTGTTTAATGGGGTTGCTTAAACTTCGCTTAACGGTATATCCTAATTTTATTCCTTTCACCTGTTCTGGATTCGTTACTATTTTATATGGCGATCCATTGAGTTCAGCTTTTTTATTCATTTTTTGTATTGAGGGAATATTATCGTATTGTTCCATCCACTTTAACTGTTTAGCGCTAAGATACCCCGCTTCCTCAAATACTTTGCTTCTTTGGTTATTGGTAATAATCTCCGGCAACTCCCCACGAAATAATTCTTTCTGCCACCAATTTTCTAAACCATGCCTTGATGTTGGACACACGCCATTCAAATCGCAATCACCATACCATTGGTTATCTTCTACATATTTGTTCAAATTACTTTTCCACAACGTGTCAAGCATATTCAGATCTTCAAAATAAGCGGGGGCGGGACAAACGTCGGGACGTGAATAACCGCTACTGCTTGGCTTAACAATATAATCATTAAAAATTCCAGGCTGGGAAATTGGCGGCGAAGTTGGAAAACTACAAATCCCTAACTCGTTACATTTGCTGGCAAAAGATTTATCAACTGCATCAGCTTGGGGTTGAATTTTAAAGTCCTGCTGAACTTTGGGCTGATTTTTCCGTTTTGTTACTTTAGTTTCTGATTTAAGTAACTCTGGGATAAGCGGGACCTTAAAGTTAGGCTGATTGGGATTCGCTCTTTTTTGGGCGCGCTGCTCTTTAATGTAATCTATTAAGCCGCCAACCGCTTTATCCGTTAGCGCTACGGTTGGTTTTGATAATTCGGCAGCTATAAGATTGGCGCCGGTGTGCACACTACTTTCTTGGATATGGCTTTTTAATCGAGTTACACCATTAATAAATGTACCTCGCAGACTCTTGAAGTTGTCTGGACTTGCGAGCAAATCTTTTACTTCATTACATTTGCCTACCACATTTATCTCGCCTTGATTTTTTAGCCTGATTAGACTTTTATCTAGCTCGATATTATCCAAGTTGGTACATTCATAGTCAACATTTATTTCTAAATTTTTAGCATTTAATCCGCCGGCTAACAAACCACCAACACTTTGATAACTATTTACCAGTACTTGTTCTAATATTTCGCCAGTCTTTAAAGTATAAGGCTCTTTATGTAAAATAGTTTTTTTAACTTTACCTGCGATCTCTTCTATAACCCGAGCGCTTTCCATACTATTTGATACCACATGGGCGGTAGAACTGATAACCCTTCCTAGTCCTCCGGTATATACATCTAAAACTTCAGCACCGATATCTGATGTTGTCTCGATGGCGGCGCTTAAACGCCATTTATAACCTGAAATAATTCTGTCGATTTCTGCGTATAATGCCGGCAGCCTATTGGTAGCTTTAAGTCTTTCTAGTAGCTTTCGAGAAGATTGAATAACTGTATCTATAGCTCTACTTGCTTCAGCTTCGATATCCTCTTTATCAACTAATAGCTTATCACCCAATTTAGCTATAAATGTGCTGCCAAGTCGAGTAGTAACTGCCGTTTTAAAGGGATCAAGCACCCAGTCAACCGGGCGCTTACTAGCCATATCCCCCATTTTTTTGCTGGTATCTAGCCATTTTATATCGTAAAGATCACTGATCTTTTGCAGCAGATGGAGGGTACCAGAGACCGCGGCCGAGATTGCTAAAGAGTATCCCTTCGCGCTCATCCACTCGTTAAAATTAATTGGCGTGCCAGTAAACACCGACATACCAGCTGATATTAAATCTTGCACTCCTTGACTTATTAATGAACTTGAAAAAAAGGCCAGAGCAGGAACGGCCATAAGTGCAAATCCAACACAAACAGAAACAACACTCGATAAAAACATGCCAACTGTTCCCCACCAATCTTTTTCTTCTTCCTTTAGCTTGGTTACCTGCATTTTAAAAAGGTAACCTCCATATTGCTCAACCTGCGCTATAAACATTTGCCGATGGTTGGCTGCCGGATTTGGGCCGGAGGGAAATCCTCCTGCTGCTGGAATGGTGTCATCTATGGACCATGCTTCATGTTCAGTTATACCTTTAACACTAAGGTATTGATTCACTGCCTCTTTGACACTCACTCTTGCTGCCACAGTCTCAATATTTAACTCTTGTTCAACTTCAAGCTTTCCTAGCTGATCACTGAACGCTCTAGCAGCAACCTGACCGTTTTCATCAAAAGTTGCAACAATCTCTTTATAAGACGCGATAAAAAATGCTAACTGTTGAATAGCCTCAGATGAGGGGTTTAAATTATGTTGCTGTAAAAATGATAACTGGGCTTCCAGCGGTCCAATGTTAAATGTTTGAATAGCACCAATAGCTTTTTGCATATATTCAACGTAGTTATTTATAACCTTATTTTCCGCTTCTTTTTGGTTCCCGTTAATAAGGTACGAGTATTTTATTGTTTCCAAAATTGCTCTAATGTTATAAGCGGCCCAAATACCAATAAAATCAGGGTCGTTTTTAATTACTTTTTCAGCGTAATCTATGGCAACATCTAATAGATTATCCATACGGTAGTTTGCTGAGCCAAAAGATAACCTGCTAGACGCACAATCTTTGATGTTTTCTATGGTCCTAGTACCTTCGAGGTGTTTTCTAAAAACGCCGCCAGTTCGTAATGTATCAATTGGTGATGAAGAAGAACCACCAAATATAATACCTCTCCCCGAGCTATACTTAGATTTGTAGTATAAACCATAGTAATCTCGATAAAGCCACAAGAGCTTTCGAGCTTCACTGGTACCATAAGCAGGATTTTTTACTAATTCGCTCTTTTGGTCTTTGGCTATTTCGTCTTTAATAAAAGTAGAAAAATCATCGTTTGCTTTTTGTTTATACTGAGCAACCATTTTTTCAGCTGCTTCTTGCCCCTCTTTAGTATTTAAACTAGGGGTATCGTATTTAGGAAACTCCAAATATAATTTTACAAAAATCCCAAAATCTTCAACCAGCTGCTTGTCGCGTGCTCCGTTAGTAAATAACGGCGCGATCTCCTCCCATAAGAAGAAAGCTTGTCGTAGTTCTACCTTTTCTAACGGTAGGCTTGCTAGTTCTTCAGGGTAGAGATCTTCATAACGCTCATCATTTTCAAGTAACCAAGTTAGATAACCACTTTTTCCACCACCAAACATTTTGGCCTGCTCTTCGGTCCCCTCTTCTGTTGATCCTAGCTTGCTAATTTTATATTCAATCAGATTATAAATTTCAGGATTTTTTGCGTAACCTAACCCTCCAGCTATAAACTGAATGATCGCACAATCTAAACCACTTAAAGCGGCTATTCTGCTATCTTTACTGGATAAAACAGCTAAAATTTTCCGTTTAGCATCAGGGTTAATCGTTGAAACTAAGGATGTTATATCTATATTGGTAACCCCAGGTTTATTTACAATTTTGAGCTTGATTTTTCCTTCCTCTTGATAAAGATTCAAAGTTAAATCTTCAAGCTGTGCTCCGTTATCTACGTGATTTATCACGAGCTTATAACCTGTTGGCGAATTGGCTTCTCTACGAAACTCAGCAAACCTACTTCGCAGCTCATCTTTAATTTTTAGGGATGGCACCGTAATTATACGATCTTCTGTAAGTTTCAGCTTGTCCCTTTTTGCCAGCTCTTGATCAAGGCACTCTTCTAACTCTTGAAATTCACGACTATTACACTCTTTTTCTAAGCATCTCTTTTTACCCGCACACTCAGTATCAAGCTTTTCTAAATAATAAATAGATTGATACGAACCCGGCTCCCCATTTCTAGCTACGCGTCCGTTGCGCTGTACTATACCTCTACCGTTCTTAGCAACTGACGCATCAATAACATATAATCCACCATTTTCTATTACTTCGGCGTTATTTTTAAAATGAGTACCACGCGATCCAATAGCCGTAGTAAAAATAACGTCTCCAGGCTTAAGCTTTTCTTTAATAACTTCCGCCTCCTTTTTGCCGCCCTCGCTATAAGAAATCGCCCGTGCATTGGAACATATCGACTCTTTATCCTTCTTTTGCAGTTCTAAAAAATAATCTCGATATTCTTCAACCTCTTGGATAGTATCTAACATAACCATGGTAGCGCGCGACCTTTGACAACTATTTTCATCGATAGCATTAATGATAGATTGCAAATACTCCTCTTTGGTACGCGCAAAAATGGTGGGAAATCTTGTGAGATCTCTATAAGTAAATCTTGGAATAATGATCGAATTTAACCCATAAACACTTTTGGCAAATTTTTGATGTTCCTCATCACCGATCGTACCGCTGGAACCAACAATTTTAGGATAAAGAAAAAAGTATCCTGGATATGACATAAAAATACTGACAAGATTTTCTGGTACTATCGTTAAACCTTCCCGAATTTGTAAAAATTGATGCATCCCATCTCCCCACAATAAACCGTACAATAGTGTTCCAGTATTTAAACCCATCCTTGGACCATCAACTATCACGAGAGTAGTATAACTATCGGCTTGCTCTTTATAACCACCCCCACCAGGTTTTTTAATTACATAATCAACTTTTTCTTTATAAACAAACGATGATAATAGCGATGACACAAAAGTATTAATTTGACTTTCTGCAAACTCCTTTAAATAATTGGGCATTATAACCAGACGATTGCCTGGCGGTTGATTCAATAGTTTTTTAGTGTAACTACGCATGTAATCTTCAAAAAACTGTAAACAAGTGTCAGCTAGTTTGATGTTTCTTAGATCGTTCTCAACATTATCAATGTTGCGATTTTTATCATCGGCAAAGTTAAAGGCAGGGAAAAACTTAGCCACTTCCTCTATTTGAGTAATATTATTAAACAATGATCTTCGTAAATAACAACCAGTTAGCCCTGGGTTGTCTCTTGATTGGTAATCTTCTACTTCAGCCGCGATATCGCGCACTGTCCCATGCATATAAGTAAAAAGCTGATTAAATGCCTCACCGCCTCCGGGTAACGAAGATGCCAGCAATACCAACATATTGTTGCTATCACAAAACATACTATCTTCTTCATCAACTATAAGAAAATCAAAACCTCGCTCTTTTCTTGTGCCTGCTCCCGCTTCTCTTAATATACCGGCAATAAAACTGGCCGCATCTCCATAAACGACTTCGCTTTTATAAGGATCGTGAGCATCTTGGATATTATTATCAACACTAATACCTAGTTGATCATAAAGTGGCTTTGCATCATAAGCATCACGAATGGCCAATTCGTATGAGCTACTAAGTATATCTACCGTTGGCACACCCATCATGATTTTAAGAGCAGCCAGCATGAAATTAATTAAAGATTTGCCTTCCCCTGTAGCAATTTCTGCTATCCACCCTCTTATTTCCTCTTTTACTACCTGCCATTTTCCTTCCTCTGCCTGTGCCAGCATCCCCAAAAGTTGAGCTGGCCGTGGGTAATACCCACTTACCATAAATACAACCTGTGATATTACCGCTATGGCTTCATCCATATCATCTATCTTATTAATATCTATACTATTACCAATAGATTTACGATATTTAATATAATCATTATACTTCTCACACTTTTCTTTTTTACATGCTCTAGCCTTGCGTTTAGATTTTTTATTTTCTTCTTCACACTCTATTTCCATTTCGCAAAGCGCATCGTACCCTTGCCACTGGGACAAAGGCTTGGTTATGCCCCTTACTTGCGCCACACCTTTGCGGATTAAAGTCGCCTTATTAATAATAGCGGTGGCTCTTTCGACAAATTGCTTAAGGTCGGGATTGCCTGGGTTTAACTTTATTAATTCTTCTATCAAAGAAGCAAAATCTTTTTCACGGAAAACACTATTATCTCTGATCAGATTCCTTATTTGCGTCAATGCATTAGAAAAAGATTTGGTCCTTAATATGGTGGCAGCTGTTTGCTCACTTCTACCTGTCGTTGTTGGTTTTATTTTGCTGCGGTAGTCCCTTATCAGCCCTAATACTTGAGTCATTTTCGAAATATTGTTACCACTCTTGCCTTCAACCCCTTTGCTGATAAAACGGAACAAAAGATCTGGCGACCAATCGGTTGTTTCTAATAAATATTGAACGATACGCTTTAATTCTTTCTCTTTATAGGCTGACGGTAATTTAATCTTAGCTAGTAACCCGTGAAGTGATTCAGTATAAATCTCTCTAGTACTAATGGATAGCCCGTTTGAATTAGGCTCACGGTGTTTATTTAAAATCTTCTTTAAATCTCCTTCAGTCAAATAAGTTTCTTTAATAAACTCTACTAACTGCTTGAGCTCATCGATATCCGAAAATTTTATTTTTTTGAAATACTTAGTAACATCCCAACCAATTTTAGCGATTTGTATTTGCAACCAATCTTCTTGCTTCTGATTAAACAACAGCTCTTCATTATTACCAACCTCATATGCATGAATCCCATACATCCACTTTCTAATAAAAAGCGGCAAAAAGTGAAAATGATTGTCAGTAACCTCAAATAAAGGAAGTAAATCCTTTTCTTCTTCACTCCAAGATATTTCTTGATGCTTGCTAAGTCGATCAAAAGCAACTGCTGTTATTTTTAAAAATTCTTTATTTTGGAGGGCTAAATTGCTCTTAAAAAATGGCACCAAATCGGCGGCGGTTTCATCACTGATTTTATCAAACAAAATTGTACTTATATTTTTCTTGGCATTAGTGTCACCCGCCTTAACCCAATCGGTGATTTGCTGCTGGATAGCTAACCTTAACTTTGATGGCATATCACTAAACACAGCTTTATATACAGGCTCATTACCTATAGAATTAAATCGCGGAGGCTCTGGATAACCACCCCCTGGCAATCCAGCATCCACACTATTATCGCAGATTTCACACATATTAACCGGCGCCGGAGCTGCAGAATATGGATCTATGTACATAACCCTTTTGCTAAGTACCGTAAGATTATTAAAAGGATAATGGCTCTTGATAGAAATATCTGCAGCACGCACCGGTTTTATCGGGATTAATATATCAAAAAACTGATTGAATATATGATCCACCCACCATATAGGAGCAATAATCCAAGACTGCTTTTGCGAGTTTTGCTGACTTGCTTCTTGGGCGGCGGGTGTTTCTTTGACTACAGCCTCTGAAGGCAGAAAAGGCATCTGCTCAAACTGCGGTTCCTTTTCGCGCTCTTTTTTGACATTACTAATCGAGGTATTATTGAAAACAGCGCTTGGAAACTTTTGATTTATAAATGCAGCTGTTTGACTTTGCACGGGGAGTGCAATTTTATTTTTTTGATCACGCTCCAATTTTTGTTGATCACGCTCTGAGTCTTGGCTGATGTCAGGGTGATTATCGTCAGCACCATCATTAGCATTAGCTTTAGAACTACTGTCTGCAAAATCTGCGCCGTAACTTGGGGATGGTGTTTGGTATTTACCAGTCGGGCTTGACGGTGAAGATGATTTGGTATTATTAAACAAGCCCTTATCGGACTTTAGCTCTAAGTTGCTAACAACCATTTCTAACTTTTTAAATAGTTCCTCCCCTCTGGCAAAAAGAATCCCCGCCGCCTTTTTGTCACAGCCAGCATAACACTTATCAGGATGATTTTTAAAACGAAATTCACGATGGGCTATTTTCACCTCTCTTTTTGAAATATCCTTTGATAATCCAAGCTGTTTTGTTAACCAACCTTTATAGTCGACTGCGTCGTCGAACGTTAACGTAGAAATATCCTGTTCATTTAAATTTTCAAAATGATTTTCATTTTCCTTACGTTTATGTTTTTCTACTACCACAAGATCGGTTGAGGTAGACCGCACTTGCGGCACAACTGGTATAACTATTTCCTCGACAATTTTTATTTTTTCAACCACCACATCGGGATCTCTTCTTACAAGCTCCGTCATGTGTCGCTGCAACCCAAATAAATTGCTATTTTTATCTAAAGCGGTTAAACCAATTTTAAATTTGATTCCAACATAAGCTGTACCACCTCTTGGTTTATCATGCATTGCCCCCGCTTCTAAACTAACTCCATCTAAAACACCCAAAATCCTTCCATAGGGCTTATGATAGTTATAAGTAAAACTAACTTTTGGACCGGCAATGGGAGGAAGACCACCAGCACGAAAATAATATCCGCCTACATATCCAGTAAAACTATCAGTAAATGCATAACCTAACTCTGCGTCTATCCCCGGCATTGATTTTTCGTATAATTTGGTAACAAACAAAGACCGACCAGCAAAAACTGGTTTTTTGTCAATCAACTGCTGCTTTTTACCTAGGGGTTTATAGAAATTACCACCAATAAACCATTTACCATACCAATACTCCGCACCCAAAGTTATTTGATTAAACCAGTTTTTATTATTGCTCCGTTTACGGTCAAATGCTGCATAAACCCCAACCATTTGCCCATTTGCTGGATATAGCTTTCTGAAACCTAAATGCGCATTACCTTCAAAAGCGCTGCCGCTACGATCAAAAATTCGCAAATCAGTAAACAACAACTGATCGGCGGTCTGAAGTAACGGAAGAAATAGATCGTATACACCCGCGGCATTAACATGTTGATTAAGATATTTAACTCCACCAACTTCGAGATAAGGCTGATAATTATTTTTGGCTAAAAACATCCCATCTGTTAGCGCCTTAGCTTTTTTTATTCCAATCCTTTTGATATCGGAATCTTTTATATTGCTAGCTTTTATTTTAACTTCTTTTAATCCAATTGCTTTTGCTGCGCTTTCCCTAATTTTTGTCACGCCCGTATTATTTTGGGCTTCGGATTTTCTTTGGGTAAAGTCTTCTCGCTCTTTTTCATTAACCATTGGTTCAAATGTCGCAAATACCGGCTCAAGCAAAAAACTAATAAATGTAACCAGTACCACCCAAGAGATTGAACGACGCCAATACCAAAAACCAGAAAAAATAGTAGCTCTTTTTTCAACAGGATATTTATGCTGATATTTGCGCAATATTATTTTTTGCTTCATTGTACCGCCCAATATTTATTGAGTTGTTTTTTGTACAATAAAACATAAAAATACTTGACGAACTATACCGACCATTACACTACAGGAGAAAGTCGGTGAGTAAATAAAACGGGGAAACACAATATTCGTATCTAAGCATCCTCGCCGAGGATTAATAGTTGGGACATTTAATCCATATTGCTTATATCAGCCATTCCAGAGACATTACGCACAACATTTTTGGGCCTGCCATAATATTTAACATTGGCCGCCCCAGAGGAATCAATCTTTAAAGAGTTCTTAGCATAAACCGCAACATCTGCTGCAGATGTTGGTAATGACATGGTAAAGGGCAACCCTGACAGATCCCCACATCGTGTATATTGAAAGCAACCAATATAACCTGATCAAGTTTTATGGGCGGAGTGTATGAAAGTAAAATAAGTTCTTGCTTATTTTACTTTCACCATATAAACTAAAATAAGAATTAGTATGATTTACTTTATATAAAGAGAAACCAGCATGGATATTAAAGATTACATTTCAGGTAATTATAAGAAAAGCTATGAATATAGTTATTTTCTGCCAGAACAAATTAATCATCCATGGACTATCTCAGACGCAAAAATACAAAAACGCTTAGAAGCTGTTTCGCTGCACTTAGGGGAACTTAATTCCTTTGCAAAATTTGTGCCTAATATTGACCTCTTTATTCAATCTTATGTAATGAAAGAAGCAGTCACTTCGAGCCGTATTGAAGGAACTAAAACCAATATCGAAGAGGCCTTCTCCGAAAAGCTAGATATCGATACCGAACATCGAGATGACTGGGTTGAAACTACTCAATATGTAAAATCATTGAATTTTGCGCTGTTAGAGTTAAAAAAAATCCCTCTTTCTAATCGCTTAATCAAAAAAGCACATAAAATACTTCTTACCTCCGTGAGAGGCCGGCAAAAAAACCCTGGGGAGTTTAGAAAAAGCCAAAATTGGATAGGCGGGGTTAGTTTAAAAAACGCCGTGTTTATACCACCAAGCGCTGAATGTTTAGACAAGCTCATGTCAGATATAGAAAAATTTATTCATAACGACAAAATTCATGTTCCTCATTTAATAAAGATCGCCATTGTGCATTATCAATTTGAGACAATTCATCCTTTTTTGGATGGCAATGGCAGAACAGGCCGACTGCTTATCCCCCTGTATTTTGTAAGCACTGGTGTACTAGAAAAACCACTTTTATATATTTCTAATTTTTTTGAAAAACATAAAAGCCTGTATTATGACAAACTTACTCTTGTACGCGAAAAGAATGATCTTGTGGGATGGATACTTTTTTTCCTGGAAGCAGTAGAAACTACGGCAATTGAAGCAATCCAATTATTGCAAGACATTTTGGCAATTAAAGAACGTATTGTCACGGAAAGAATTCCCACCTTAGGTAGAAAAACAAAAAGTGCTCAAAAACTGCTGGAGGCGCTTTTTCAAAAGCCAGTTATTTCAGCCCAAACCGTGGCTAAGATCGTCGAACTCACTCCTAAAGCAAGCAACGATTTGATCGCAGATTTTGTTAGGCTTGGAATACTACAAGAAACCACCGGGCACAAGCGCAATCGTATTTTTGCTTTCAGAGAATATCTGAATACTCTAAAAAAATAACCATAAAAAAATATCTTATGGGACTATTGCCAGTAGTACCTAAAATCGGATTTGCTGCATAAATAAAAGTGTGGTGAGTAGCAGCTGGAATAAAATGCCTGGACAAATATAATAACACTTTGTATATTTGATACATTTTGCAGGGTAACTATTTGGGGTGCGGCTTATTGTAACCCCACAAATTGATTCAGGTGAAATTAAATAATCGCGCACACGCCAATGCTGTAGCGGATGTGCCCGTAGCTCAGTTGGATAGAGCACCGGCCTTCTAAGCCGGGGGTCACAGGTTCAAATCCTGTCGGGCACGCCAGAAATTTGTTGAAGAAAAGCACCATGGATGGTTGATAGCTTTCTGGATTTACTGATAAGATGTGTTAATGGAAGATGTTCGCAAAATAACAGGATGTCGCCCCATCACGCTTTTAGACGGGGCCAAGAAATATTATCGTTTTGGCCGAGACATGCGGCATCAGAAACGATTGCTGGATTTCTAATATTGCTGAAAAGATGTATAGTGGTGAGCGTAGCTCAATTGGTAGAGCCCCGGATTGTGATTCCGGTTGTCGCGGGTTCGATTCCCGTCGCTCACCCCAAACCAGAAAAACATGAAAAACTTTGTCTTTCTCCTGGCAACAGATTGATTTTAAACACATAATACTACTTTAATTTTTGCTTAAGCGTTCCTTAATTTACTTCCACTATCCTTATACTTAACTTAACTAGGAATTGGTGCATTTTACGTCTAACACAGCAAGAGACAGACTTTAATTTTGACCCTTAAGCTTTTCTTAATGTTTTTTGTGCAACATATGCATAAACTGTATTAGTATGAATAAAAATTTAAATATGATCTCTGGTTATTTTTTATTTAATCCATTATAAATGGAAAACCAGTAGATTAGATTATTAAATATTTCAATCAACGATAATAAAGGTATTTATGAAAAAAACAATGAAAGCCAGCATCTTAAAAAGCATCTCTTTGGTTATAGTGGTTCTAACCTTAACTCATACATCATCTGCTTTTGCCATTTCCTCCTATGACATGGTGAAATACGATGCAACCGGTAAATTTTTAGGGTTATCGGATAAAGCAAAAAAACTTATACAAGACTCAAGACCTGTCCTTATAGAACGTAAAAAAGTTTTTTCTACAAAATTCAAACAATTTGATTCTATCTATCATGCCTCGCACCTTACCCGACTATTAAAAGGTAATATGTTTTTATATGGGCCTCCCGGCGGAGCGAAATCATATTTCTTAGACTGGTTACTCAAACAAGAATCTCCATTTAAAATCCAAATGCATCAGATGATGACCGAACAAGTTTTTATCGGCGGACAAGACTACGATGCGGCAAGAAAAGGGATATATATAACCAACCAAGAAAATAGTCTAGCCGATCATAAAGTAGCATTAATCGATGAAATAGATAAGGGTAATCCAGCAGTTTTAGCGGCTCTCCTTAGTCTTTTAAACGAAAGAGCCGTCTTTACGGGACATAACACCTTTAAATCACCGCTGGAAACGATTTTTTCCACTAGCAACAAAAATCCGTTTGAGATTTACGATGAATTTTTCAGAAATGGGCAAAGTTCGACAGCAGACGCTTTATTAAATCGTTTTACCTGCATCGCTTTTATTCCTAACTGGCTGGATAGAGCAGACCGCTTAGATCTAGATAGAAAACGTATTAAGGAGCGAAATGATGCGCTGCATGGAATTCAAAATACCGTTACTGAAGAAGCTTTGATATTAAATTGGGACGAGCTACGAGCCCTGGCTTACGCCTTATTTGCTAGCAGCGATGAATTCAGCAGCATCTTAGATACTTTCATTGACAAAATGTACAAAGAATCAAAGAAGTTAATAAAACAACATACTCAAGACACCCCGCCCTATTACCCAACCACTCAATATACTGAACGTTTACGACAAAAGGTAGTAGATACCATTATCATGTCCTTATTTTTAGACTTTTTGAGTTCAGACTTGGCGAAAGACGTGGACAGCCTAGAGGAAACTCTTAAAAACACTCCAGACAATATTTTCCATTTAACTCCATTATCAATTTGGCGAGCATGCTTCCTTTTAACTACCATAAGTTATGGCAAAGTGGAGCTGGTAAAAGCAAAAGATGGGGTTATTGAGACAACAATTGATTTTGGCAAATTTCTAGAATCCTATGAAGGACCAAATGAGAACGTTGACAAAGTAGTGGGATATATAAAAGACGAATACACTGATTTCAAAGCTGTCCTAGGTGATCTATTAAAAGAAAACCAACAAACAGTAAAAGATGCAGCATCATCATTGGCGATATTTAAATGCCTACCACAAAAAGCCAATAAGTTACGTGATATAGAAAGAATGCTGCTCTTCTATAACACAGGAGAAATAGTAGAATGACAAAACGACTTTTATGTGGAGTGCTAATTGGTTTGGTCGTTTTCACGACCAAACCCGCCCACTCTTTTCCAGACGCAGATAAAACGGTTAGCTACAAACAACTGGCGTCAACGGTTTCAGAACTGATAAACACCTATGAGAAACAGCTAGGGTTGGACGCCCGCCCCTTTGCCTATACTTTTAACAACAATGAAGCCAATCAAATTTACCAAGACCTATTAACACAGCGGGGAAAAACCACGCTCTGCGAAGACTCTTATCTTTATAAGATTAAAATAGAACTAATAAAAAACGGTAGCAATTTTAGCCGAAAACTTCTTCAAGAATTCCTTGAAGAAGCCAAAAAAGTCGGTTATCAGCAAGGAGCGGATGTTCTCATCCTTAAACAATCCAATTTGGTTGGATTAAAGATGCTATGGCCATATTTACAAAGTCTTGCGGTCATGGAAGACTATAACCCCGATGAAGAAGTAACAGAAGATCAGGAACCAGAGCAAGAAAAAGAACAAGATCAAACACCACCCAAATGGCCGAATGAACCAGGTGATTCTTATAAGCCTCATACTAAAGATTTAGGGAAAGAGGATGGAGGCGATAATAAGAAAAAAACCATTATTGCTGAGGTAAATTTCAAAACTCCAGTATTCGGCAGAGTTACATACGACAAGATTGATCGACACAGTCACGCGCCATTTCAAACAACCGAACTACCCTGGTCAATGGAACCATCACCTATTAAAAAAGATGGTATAACAAGTAAGTACATAAAAATTTATCCGTTTGGAGAAAAAAATCTAAAGCTATTCATGCCCACCGGCTATATTCCCGGCCAACTAAATGAGGAAGGGGCTACTATTACCACTGAAAAAAATGGTGGTTATAGAGTACATCTTACCAAAGATCTCAAAGAAGTAAGTATTCCTTTGTACCATGCTGAACCTACTCAGTTAAAAGAATTTCTGAGAGATATTTATACTGTAAAAGTAGGAATATCAGCTGAAGAATTACCAGAAAAAGCGCAAGTAGCAATTATCCATAAATATGATCCAAAAAATAAGCATAAGGATGAGGAAGTCACTAAAGCCATTGCTCATCATTTATCACATGACTATCTATATAGCTCTGGAGCCCGCCCAGAAACCGATCTAATCGACGCCTTAAAAGCAGGGGTTTTTCAATGTGATATGGCCGCATACATCATGACCGCTATGTTACGTGATATATATAAAATACCTTCAAGAGCGGTCGCTGGTTATCGCGCAAAGCGAGCAAACAAGGGCGGCAAAGATCATAGTTACCTCGTAACACCAGAAGAAGGTCATGCCTGGGTAGAAGTATTTATCGATGGTACTTGGCGTTATTTTGACCCTACCCCCCATACAAAAGACAAAGAAGATGACAAAGATAAGAAAGAAAAACAAGAGTTTAGCGACCAAAGTGATGAAAACACCGAAGATGATCAAGACCAAAACGATAAAGATGATACCCAAGAGGCTGATAAAAAATCAACAGCTAAAGACTCAGAAAATAAAGATCGATCAAAATATGGCAAGGGTGAAGGTGACGCCAAAGAAGAAGAGCAAGAAAAAAAGGCTGACGGTAATGGTAACAATAAAGATAAAGATAAAGAAGAAGAACCAGTCTTTCACCCAGAACTTGACAAAAATCTAGCTGATCTTTTGTCAGAATACCTCCAGGAAAAGGAAGATAATCCTCTAAAAAATATTGCCTGGAAAGATATCTTAATATACATACTTAATCCATCGCTATCCTCGACTAGCATCCAAAACAAAATAGCAATGTATGAAAAAGTATTTGAAAACGTTCAAAACCTGAAAGAATTTTTAAATAAAGGGAAAGAAATTCATAAAGACCCACACGCGCCTATAAAAGAATGGTTAGAAAAACTTGGCAGCAGATTATTTACCCAAGACATTAACGCAACTTACAAGGAATTACAAAGAGCAAGCAAGATCCTTTCCCTCTATCGCCATCTTTTTGCTAAATTAGAATCCCCTGCAGTTACTCAAAAATCAGGCATAATCAAATTATCAATTCTTATAGAAAAACATATAGACTCCCTGCTTAAAATCCTCGACAAATTTAATTCTCCTGATATTGCGTTAGATCTAGCTGTAGTTAGCGATTTTGAAGCTGAATCACCCCATTTATTATGGAGACAGGTCAAAGAAAAATATGGCCTAAGTACTGTTGGCACGAACCATCCAACCATAAATTTGGCTGCTGACATTCGTAATGGAAAACTAGAGGACGAAAAATTAATCAACTCTCTCTACAGTTACACTAACTTCATTCTGAATTCATCTATGAAGCCAGGAAAAATGGAAACAAAAACATGGCAACAAGGAAATCCAGTAAGAGGTGGGGATATCCTACTATTAGATCGGCCAACCGACTGGAGAAACGCAGTCCTAGGCAACCCAAGTAAAGATGTATTCGACAATATGCGAGATGGGACCGCCTTCAAATTAACTCACCGTAAAATAGTAACCACCGAATCCAAAAAAGAGCAGAATGAAGCAGAAAGAATTACCATTGTTGGCTTTGACGTTTCCGGCAGCATGAGTGGTGACCCAATGAAATTTCAAGCTGCTCTAATAACCGCCTTTGCCTGTCGTGCACTTGATGATGTAACAAAATCGGGAAAACATCGACATAAAGTGTTATTAGTTCCCTTTGACGATAAAGTTGGAAAACCGATAAAAGTAAACAATGCTGAAGAAGCATTATCTTTGATTAGTAACCGCCATACTTGGTTAAAATCTTCTCCTGGTAATGGCGGTACCGATATCCAAGCATTTTTAGAACAGGCTCTGGCTCTTATTGCTGAAGCGCAAACGGTTGCCAAAAGCCCACTCGACATAGCTAACATTATTCTGATGTCGGATGGAGGATCACCAGTAGATTATGAAAAACTAAAAAAAGCTCGAAACGCCATCCACCGCGACACCCCAGTACAAGCAATGTTTATTGCATTAGGATCCACAAATCCAGAGCTAATAAAATTTGCCAGAGACGTCCAAAAAATGGGTATGAGCTCGACTACCAAAGACTCAGACCCCTACGGTCATTTTACAAACGAGCAAATATCTGACCTCCTCGCGCTTGCACAAAAAAATAATCTAGAAAAATATAAACATCCGTACTATTCCACCCAAAAACCAAGCGATATCAAACAAGCTGATCGTGATCAATTAGCAAATATATTTTATAGCATGGTTGAACAAACGAAAAAATATAGTGAAAAAACCTCAGCCAGATTAATGGCCCTTCAAAAACCTAACGAGCTTATAACTGATTTATCTCGCAAACTTAGTAAAACTAATAGAGAGCTCCACAAAGAGAGAAACATTGAAAGCTGGTTGCTTGGACTCCGACAGTGGATCGCAAAACATGACATTCACAAAGATCAAAAATTATTCGAAATAATCGCAGAAGATCTAATGACAAATTTTGAAAAATCCTTGCATGTTAAGTTTGACGACCTATCTCATTATGAGTTAGAAGAACTAAAACACTTATTACAAACACTTGAAAGTTAATAACAAAAAAATATGAAAACCAAAAAATTATCCTTATGGTGCTTTTTATTATTGAGCCTATACTTAACTTTAAGTTTAGAACCGACACTTGCAAATACCAGTGAGCAAAAAGAAGATTTAACGCTGGTTATTTCTGCCTACTTGGATGATCTAAGAGTAAATTGTAACTTCCAAATCGAAGAGTTTACTAAAATTCAAGAAGCGCTTGAAGACAACTCTTCCCACCTTACAAACCCAATATCGAAAGAAAAATCTCTAGAACTAACCACTTGTTATCCATATTGGGCTAATTTTAACCAAATAATCGAAGTTGCAACTCCCGAGCGTGTCGATTATCAAAAAATACTTTCCACAACAAAGCAAATAATCAGTCAAATCAAGAAGAATGAAGAACAAAGAGATGAAGTTCGTAAAAAAACCGAAAACATCAACCTCGAAATGGATTTTGTCGATATTCCAAAAGGAAAGTATGAAGATGAATTTATTGGTACTTTTGAAATAGCGGATGATGTAGCTATTCAAACCACTCCCGTCACTCAATACCAATGGGCAAAAGTTATGGTTACTGCTCCCCCACCATCATGGCATAGCTTTTTCACAAACACACGGCTAAGTTCTTCTAATCCCGCTCATTTTAAAACTGGTGAAGATTCTCGTAAAGTAGAAATCGACGGTAAACAGATAGAGATGTGTCCAAATATGCCAGTTGAAAATATATCGTATGAAGATATCAAGCGATTCATCACTGCCCTCAATGAGCGAGACCTTCCCGACCGATATGAATTACCATCGGTACAAGAATACCTGGCTATTATGGGTGACAATACTCAAATCAAAGGTTCTGCTTGTCTAAAGAAAAATAAAACATGCTCTGTTGAAATGAGTAGCTACCGAGATCTTGATGGTAAAAACATTTACGCAATATCAGACAATGTACTGCAATTCACCCGCGATAAACTAACCCGAGCTGATTTTCCAAGAGAAAATAGAATATTATTCGGCTTTCCGTATTATTCTAACAACAACACACTAAATGGATTAACCTCGATAACAAAACCACTCCATTATGAGGACACGGCAAGCTACGATATAGGTTTCAGATTGGTTCGCTATAAAAATAAAATAAACACGACATACCCAAAGACCAACAACCTTGAATTTTTATTCGGGGGTGAAAAAACCTTATACCTAAAGACCAACACCTATGATTTAGCCTGGGATGAAAAAGCCTTAGACATATCTCCAAACAAATATTACATCTGGGATCCAATATTCCAAATTCACATACATAAAGCAGAGTTCCTTACTTGGCTAAGGAACAACCAAACCAAATATCCGGAACAAACGCAAGATACAATAAAAGCCCTACTACAAATGGGTTCAATCAAAGACCTAATAGAACGAGAGTCTTTAGATCTGAGTAAAAAAAACATCTCCGACCTTACTCCACTACCTGGCTTAGTCAGACTTAAAAAGCTGTATCTTTTCCAAAATGAAATCTCTGACCTTACCCCTTTAAAAAAAATGATGGGTCTTGAAAGTCTATCTCTTGACCAAAACAAAATCTCAGATATCACGCCTTTATCTAACTTAACCAACCTTAAGACTTTGTCACTTAAAAATAATAACATCTCCAATATTGCACCTTTGAAAAGTTTAAAGAAGCTGAAGAGACTACACCTTGAGCAAAATAACATCGCTGATCTTACTGCTATAAAAGGCTTAACAAATCTTGACTGGCTATCTCTTGGACAAAATAAAATATCGGATACTGCCCCCTTAGCATACCTAAGGAAGCTCGTAATATTAGACCTTAGTGATAATAACTCTCCCAATATTACTCCTTTAGCAGAACTAACCGAACTTAAAGGATTAAACCTTAGCAAAAATAATATCTCAAATATTAATAGTTTATCTGGATTAACAAGACTACAATGGATATACCTCGATCAAAATGAGATTTCAGACCTAACACCTTTATCAGGATTGACTGGCCTTGGCTCTTTGCGCCTTAGCCAAAATCAAATCTCCGATCCTGCTCCTTTGGCAAATTTTACAAATCTCGACACTCTCTATATCAGTGATAACAAGGTCACCACCATTTCTCCCTTGGCAAAATTACCAGCTCTAACATATTTAGACATTAGAAATAACCCCGTCGGCGATTACGATTCACTAAAACAAGGGGAAATACAATCTAGACTAACAATAGATAAATAAAAACTCGTAAAAAAATAATCCGATGAAAAAAATCACAAAAATAAAAACATCACTATTATATTTTTTTAGCCTAACTATGATTCTGAGTATAGATTTGGAACCTGCTTTTGCGAGCGACAGTAATCAAAAAGAAGAGCTAACGCTAGTTGTTTCTGCCTATCTTGATGACCTAAGAGTAAATTGTGAGTTTAAAGCTGATGAATTTGCTAAAATGAAAGAAGCGCTTGAAAAAACTCCTGCTGAATTGATAAACCCAATATCAAGCGAAGCAGTCACCAAATAATCCAGTTGAAAGCGTATCATATGAAGATATCACCAAATTCATCGACATCCTAAATAAGCAAGACAATGCTTACGAATATCAACTACCTTCAATAGAAGAATATTTGGCTGTTATGGGAGATAGCACACAAATAAAGGGCCAATCTTGTTTAAATAAAAAGGAAACCTGCTCGATTGAAACTGGCAGCTATCAATTCCTTAACGAGCAACCTATTTATTCAATATCAGACAACGTACTACAACTGACGAGGGATTATATAAAACGAGGATTTTTCTCTTCAGCAAATAAAATATTAATTGGTTTTACGTATCATTCTAGTAACAGTACCATAGATGGACTACCTTCCTTAACTAAATCTATCCTTCATACTAATACGGCAAGTAACAATATAGGTTTTAGATTAATCCGTTATAAAAAAAACAATAATGGACAGCTGGCAAGCTTTTTAATAGAAGGATACCAACAATTACTATTGCAATACCACAACCCAAAAAAAGCTAAACCATACAATTTAAGATGGGATAAAAAACCTGGGGACTTAGGTAATTCTTACATCTGGAACCAAACTTTTCAAATCTACATCCATGCATCAGATCTTCTTGAGTTTATGATTAACAATAAAAATGCATATCCTGCCGAAACCCAACGTACCATCGAAGCATTATCAAAAACTGATGTGGCTAAAGGGTTAGCAAGTAACAGCTTAAGCATTGTTGATGCAGCAATCTCCGACCTTACTCCGCTGAGGGGTTTGACAAATATTAAAAAGCTGTATCTTCTTCGAAACAATATCGCTGACCTTTCCCCCCTAGCAAGCTTAACAAAGCTTGAGATATTGCGTCTGAGACAAAATAACATTTCGGACATTACACCTCTAAAAAACTTAATAAATCTTAGGGACTTGGATCTTGGTCAAAACCACATCTCAGACATTTCTTCCTTAGCAGGATTAACAAATCTTCATAGTTTTTCAGTCGATCAAAACCACATCTTAGACATTAACTTTCCTGGTAATAGCAACTACGACATAATAGAAAAATTGCTCACCAACGAGTTGAATTATCTAGTACTTAATCCACAAACCCGACCATATCATACCCCAGAAGTTATCCCATAACCTGCCTCAAATACTTCTCTAGCCTTTAGATGCTCATGCATATTTTTAAGAACAATCCACATGATCTTCGCGCCAGGTTTAGGGCTGGATTTTTTATTAGAACTCTTTCAAAACCCATAAATTATGCTCCAAAATCAAATATTTGATCAATACCTGTGTTTAATTAATTCAAAATAAATCTACTGCCCGAAGGGCTAAATCCTGATAGCCTAGCCTAAGCCGAGCGCTTTTTGCGAGGCGCAGGGCTAGGGGAATACGTGCGTAAAGATCAAGCCCAGAGGGCGTGATTGATAAGCATGCGATATTTATCAGCACTAATTTTAAAGCGCTTATAGCGGTTCCCTAAAACATAGATTCTGGTCATTGCGAAGAACGAAGTGACAGAAGCAATCTAGAAAATCCTAAAAACACTGGATCACCACGCAAAGCAAAAAACGCTTTGCTCGTGATGACATATATCTGTGTTTTAGGGAACTGCTATAAGCATACCAACAACATTTTCATTTATAACTCGCTGGCTCGATAAATTTTTATTATCATCCGAATACGTAAAGGTCTAACGATGTGCCTCTGAATCCAACTTACGTAAATACTCTAGCTTTTCACCAATTTTAATTTCAAGCCCCCGGGGTGCCGGTTGATAATATTGTTTTTTTGGTAGACCTTCAGGTAAATAATTCTCCCCTGCTGCATAAGCATCCGCTTCATCATGAGCATAACGATAATCTTTGCCATAACCAAGTTGCTTCATAAGTTTAGTTGGAGCATTACGGATATTGAATGGCACCTCAAGTGAGCCATACTCTTTAACATCGCTCATCGCCTCACCAAACGCAACATAGCAAGCATTACTTTTTGCCGCAACTGCCATATAAATAACTGCTTGCGCTATTGCTAACTCCCCCTCAGGAGATCCTAGACGCTCATATACACCAGCAGCTTCCAGCGCCAAAGTTAAGGCTCTGGGGTCAGCATTACCGATATCTTCGCTTGCCATCCTAATCACTCTTCGAGCAATATATAGAGGATCACAACCACCATCAATCATCCGGCAAAACCAATATAAAGCAGCATTAGGATCAGAACCGCGCACTGCTTTATGTAGTGCTGAAATTTGGTCATGAAACACTTCACCACCTTTATCAAAGCGACGCATCCCTTCGCTAAGAATTTCTTGCAATAACTTTTCTGAGATCTCTTCTTTACCATCTTTGACTTCGGCAAAATCCACACAAATTTCTAAAAAATTGAGGGCTTGTCTTGCGTCACCATCTGCGATATGAGCTATTTTTTTGCGTAAGCTATCGTGCAAAACTATTTTGCGCCCACCAAAACCCCGCTCTTTATCAGCTAATGCCTGGTTAATTACTCGTAAAATATCCTCTTCACGCATCCTTTTTAATACATAAACCCGTGTTCGTGAAAGTAACGCGCTATTTAATTCAAACGATGGATTTTCGGTAGTAGCACCGATTAAAGTTAAAATCCCCTCCTCAACAAATGGTAAAAACGCATCTTGTTGTGCCTTGTTAAAACGATGCACTTCATCGACAAATAATATGGTCGGTTGATTTTTCGTTTGACGAATGTTTTTGGCGCGGGTCACCATCTCACGAATATCTTTTACTCCGGCGAGCACTGCCGAAATTCCTTCAACATGAGCGTTAACACTTGCCGCTAATAACTTAGCTAGAGTCGTTTTACCGCTGCCAGGGGTCCCCCATAAAATCATGGAGTGTAATACTCTATTTTCAATAGCTCGCCGCAGTGGTTTTCCTATACCAATTAAATGCTCCTGCCCAATAAATTCATCGATACTACGAGGACGCATGCGTGCAGCCAAGGGTTGATAAGAGATTTCTGTTGATTCTTTTTGCTCTTCAGTATCCATGGTTACGTATGATATATAACAACAACTAAACAAGAGATGGATTTTTTTCTCGAATTAACTTAACTAAATCAGCAACCGCATTATGGGTAGACTTATGATCGGTATTATAAATAATATCAGCCAAACCTTCATAAAGTGGTACATATTCATCATGCAGGCGCTTTAAAATACTCCGACGCTCTTCAATTTCAGTCGACAAAGGCCGTTTTTTGCTATACCCAGTACGAACAAGCTGATCATCTAAAGAAGTACATAAATATATAATCACACCATGTTTTTTAATTGCTTGTCTATTTTCATCAATAGCGACCGTACTACCACCAGTCGCAAGTATAATATTGCGCTTCTGCATAAGATCGGCAATAACTTTTTTCTCACGTTGATGAAACCCTTCTTCGCCTTCTAAATCATATATCCATAAAATTTCCACTCCGGCGCGCTCTTCAATAACTTGATCAGAGTCATGAAACTCCCAATTAATTTCTCGAGCCAAAGCTTTACCGATGCTGGTTTTTCCGGCTCCCATGGGGCCTATCAATACAACATTATACTGATCTCTCATATCTACTCTGAAAATCTGTTTGTGTTCATTATTACCATTTGTTAATTAGGCCTTTCCTTGTAAAATTTTAGCTTTATCAGTACGTTCCCAAGTAAAGTTAATGTCACTTCTACCAAAATGACCGAAGGCGGCAGTTTTGTAGTATATTGGACGCAATAAATCTAAAGTCGCAATAATTCCATGAGGAGTTAAATCAAAATTTCTTTTAATTAAGCTAAGTAATTTATCATCACTGACCTTTCCGGTACCAAAAGTATTGACACTGACTGAAACAGGATCAGCCACTCCTATAGCATAAGCAACTTGCACTTCACATTTATCCGCAAGCTTTGCCGCTACAATATTTTTCGCTACATAACGCCCCATATAACTAGCCGATCTATCAACCTTTGATGGATCTTTACCAGAAAAACACCCTCCTCCGTGATGGGCTGCTCCACCATAAGTATCGACGATAATCTTACGCCCAGTTAAACCGGTATCCCCTTTCGGACCACCAGTTACAAATCTTCCGGTAGGATTAATTAGATATTTGGTATTTTTAATTAGCTGGGCGGGTAAAACTGGTTTAATAATCTCTTCAATAACCGCTTCAGATAAATCTTTATGAGATATATCTTTGGTATGTTGAGTCGAAAAAACCACCATCTCAATTCCTATAGGTTTGTTATCTTCATATCTAACTGTAACTTGGCATTTACCATCTGGTCGAATCCAGGGAAAGGTATTGGCATGCAAAAATTCAGCTTGCCGTTCCATTAGCCGATGAGCATACATCAAAGCTGCTGGCATTAATTCGGGAGTTTCATTGGTGGCATAACCAAACATTAGCCCCTGATCTCCAGCCCCTTGTTTCTTACGTTTACCTTCATTAACTCCACGAGCAATATCAGGAGACTGTTTACCAATAGCGCTTAGCACCGCACAAGAATCAGCGTCAAAACCAAGTTCAGGGTCGGTGTAACCAATATGACGAATAACTTTGCGAGCTAACTCTTCAATATCAACCCACGCCGTGGTAGTTATCTCACCTGCAATTAAAACCATACCGGTTTTAACGATCGCTTCACAGGCAACTCGACAATGAGCATCTTGACCCATAATAGCGTCTAATACTGCATCCGCAAGTTGATCAGCGATCTTGTCTGGATGACCTGCTGCCACTGACTCTGAAGTAAACAAATATTGGCTCATTTTTTCCCCTTTAAGATTAGCCTTAATGTTTGTGATCCTTGCCGCAAAACATCATTTAACCCCTTATTCCACGCAGCTAATAAACTAGCAGTATTTTTTGCATTTAAAGGAACACTGGCACGAAATACTTTATCAAGTAATACCACACTTTTATTTTCAACCATTGTAGTCAAATAAAACTGTAAAGCAATAACCGCCTGTGGCTTTTCACGCTTTCGATAATCAGCATATAGCTCAGTGAGCTTTACTTGTAACGTGTTTGATGATGCTGCTACATTTGTAAACTCTAAGCTACAACCACTATAAGCTCGTAAATAGTTTCTTAATATTGAATCTAACTGTTCTCCTGGGGAGGCAAGAAATCCGTTATAGTAATCTATTAAATACCTCCCCGACTCTATGCGATAAAGAAAATCAAGTCGATTAAAGGGAGTAACAGCAGAAACATGTTCAACTAAAATCGAACACTCAGATATTACTGTGGCTTTCTTGGTCAGATTTTTAGGTACATCTAACAAATATTGCTTACGCTCAACATATTTAGTAGAAACACAACCAACCAAAAACCAACATAAAACACCACTTACTATTAACTGTAAATAATATTTGCTTTTTTTCATAATTTACCAGGATCTAAAGGTGGTGGATATGAACTAAATATTACATCCGACGGCTTAAGTTTGACACGATTAGATGCCATCAGCAGATTCTCTGAAATAATTTTAAGATTCTGCAGCGTGCTTTCTACTGGACCATTAACCTGATTGACTAATACTTCAGTTTTACTAGTAACGCGACCGAGAGAAACAGTCAAATTATTCAAATTTGAAAATAACTGCTTAAAGTCTATGTCTTTTAGCTCATTCATAATATATTGGGCATTTTCACTTAACCTAGCCAAAGTACTCGTTACTGATGGCACATAAAAAGTTTTTGCTTGCCATGCAAGCTTCGGTATGGGATTGGTTTTAGGATTAACATAATCAAACTCAAGATAACTAGTACCAGTTAAACCCTGCGCTACCAATTTAACTCGCAAACCGTGCGCCACCTCTTTAGATAAAAAATCTTGCACCCCTTCGGTAGTCAAATCAGTAAACAATTTAGAGGTAATGGCAATCTTTACATAAATAGATCGCGTTCGCTCTTCCTCACTCTGCGTTTCGACCCCTTCTTTATATACTTCACTAGCAAATAAAATCTTTTTAATATAGCCGATTTGCAAGCCACGGTATTTTACCGGTGTTCCTTCCGACACCCCTTGAATCGATTCCTCAAAATAGGTTTCAATATAAACTTCTCGCTGGAACAGCTTGTTTGAGCCAAAAATCAATAGCGCAAAAACGATCAAACCGAGCCCCACCAAAACAAAAGTGCCAATTTTAAAGTAACCTATATTATCAACATTGTCAGCTCTAGCCATTTATGCTACCGATTTACTTGCAAAAAACGCTTGGCCAAAGCATGCTTACTGTGACGTAACTCCTCTGGCCTCCCTTCAGCAACTATTTTACCATTATCTAATAAAATAACCCGCCCCCCGATCTTACAAATACTCGCAACATCATGCGATACAATAACAAAAGTTATTCCCAAAATTCCTGCTAAGTTTACAACAAGTTGGTCAATTTCAGAAGAACTAATGGGATCTAATCCAGAAGTTGGTTCATCCAAGAATAAGATCTTAGGATCAAGAGCCATCGCCCGAGCAATTGCCGCCCTCTTTTGCATACCACCGCTAATTTCAGCTGGCAGATATTCAAAAAACTTTTCTAACCCCACCATTTTTAGCTTATTACGAGCAATCTCTAAAATAGCATCCTTGGGTAAATCGGTTAATTCTTCGAGTGGTAAAGCAACATTTTGTAATAAATCCAACGAACCAAATAATGCTCCACTCTGGTAAAGTACGCCTATTTTTTTCAAGATTGTCAAACGTTGATTTTCTGGTATACGACTAATACTTTGCCCATCGATTAAAACATCGCCAGCGAATGGACTAAGTAAACCAATCATATGGTTTAAGAGGGTAGTTTTACCACATCCCGAACCACCAATTACCATAAAAATATCGCCCGGATAAATATTGAAATTTATATCACTTAAAATAACCCGTTCTCCATAACGAGCTACTAAGTTTTTAACCTCAATTATCGGGATACGATTCAAGTCATACTCCTAAAACGTAATAAATTAGTGCAAAAATACCATCAACTACCACTAACATAATAAGACTGCTAACAACTGCCTGGGTTGTAGACTGCCCAATAGCTTTCGCACCAAAACGGGTTTTAATACCATGTAAACACCCAACCCCAGCAATTACCAAGCCAAACGCAAATACCTTAATCAAACCACCGATATAATCTATAGGTTCGATCGATTGATAAAGCTGATGAAAAAAAACATCGGTCGTATACCCTAAAGTTATCATCACTACTAAGCAACCTAATAAACCAAAAATAACAAAAAACACCTCAAGTATCGGAGTAACTAACATTGCAACTAAAATTCTTGGAACAACCAAAAAGCGCACCGGATTAAGCCCCATCGTTTGTAATGCATCGATCTCTTGGTTGATTTTCATGGTACCAATCTCCGCCGCAAAAGCAGACGCAGTTCTACCAGCTAGCAACACCGAAGTTAACAATGGCCCCATCTCTCTTACTAAACCAAGCCCTACCAAATTTACCATATAAATTTGTGCCCCAAAGTCAGCAAAGGATGGCGCCGCTTGAAAGGTTGAGATTAATCCGATTAAAAAACCGATAAGAGCAATAATTGGCAATGCTTGTGGCCCAGTATCTTCAGCGATTCGAAAAAAGTCGGACCAACGAATTTTTGTTGGATTTAGTAAAGATAAAAATAGTTGATAAGACAATATCCCAAGAAAAACTACATTCTCTTTGAGGTCTCTTAAAATATCGACGGTTATATGCCCTAGTTTTTCTGGCAACCCCTCCTGTAATAATGCACTAGTCTCCACTTTATCTGGGCGCTGCTCAATATATTCTAATAATTTCTGAAAAGTTGGTTTTAGACCAAAAATAGTACAACTTTTGTGGTTTTTAGCCTGTTTTTGCTGTAACACCTTGATTAGGGCTAAGCCAGATCCATCACAATAATCAACCTTGGAAAAATCAAGATGTAATAAACGGGGAGATTCTCTATCTACTGCATCAACACATAAACGCCAAATTTTAGTCACGTTTTCTATGTCTAAATTTCCCAAAAAGGTAACTTTTAACGTATCTGGTGCTGGTCTTTCAACGCGTATATCCATATTCCATTCCTACAATCATCTGGTTCTAGTCAACCCTTTAACCTAAAAAGAGCAGTAGGTTCCAACTGCTCTTTTTAAGTTTAATAATAAAAACAATCATACGGAAGTTTATATAATATACTTTTTTTATCTTTTTAAAAATAGATATCTCTGCATATTATCTAGGGCGATTGTATTTACTTTCTTAATAGTGGTGACGGAAACCCCAGGTAAAGATGAATAAATATTTCAAAGCGATGAAGGAGCGAAACAGATAAAAAAGACCTGAGAATCTACCAGGACTTAATTCTGAAAGCTTCCCAAGTCCTTACATTAACCGTAGAAAATCTAGGTTTTCACTAATTTGGTGGAGGCGGCGGGAATTGAACCCGCGTCCGCAAATTCTCTACTTTTGGTACTACATGCGTAGTCTATCTTTAGTTTTCGCCTGTTGCTTCTGATAAACAAGAATCACAACAAACTAGCTCAATTTAATACTAGTAGTTATGGTATTAAGCAAACCACAACTATAGGCTTATGTAATGACCGCTCTATAAAAAGCATAAGCACATCTTACGAACGGGTAAAGCTGGTTTAAGCAGCTTTAGCAGCAAACGCTTTTGTATCGTTGGCGTTTATTTTGTTTATAGCCATATTTTACGAGAAAGACTATTTCCTCGGCATGCACCTCGAGCTTCGCAATCCACGTCGAAACCGATCGCCCCCAAAAACACAGGTACACGTAGTATAGCACATAAAAAAAACAAATCGATAACGAATTAGATAACCGAAAACTCACCATTGACAGTAGCGATTATAAGGCATAAATTAGCATTATCAATAGAAACATTTGGGGATCGTATGGAACGACAGCAGTTAAAACAAGTAATCATAGATCAGCGACAACAACTAAATTTGCCAGAAAGTTTTATTGCTAGAAATATACGCGATGAGTTGGCATCATTACAAAAAACCAGACAAATTCTAGTGATAACTGGGATACGTCGTTCTGGAAAATCGACCTTATTACAGGAAATACGTAATAACGCTAAAGAAAAAAATTATTATTTTAATTTTGATGATAATCGCTTAACAAATTTTACTCTAGCAGATTTTGAAATATTACTTGAATTATTCGTCGAATTATATGGCGCAGAAAAAACAGCTTATTTTGATGAGATCCAAAATATTCCCGAGTGGGAGCGTTTTGTGCGCAGACTACATGACCAGGGTTATAAGATCTATATAACCGGCTCTAATGCAACGATGTTCAGCCAGGAGTTAGGTACCCGGTTGACCGGGCGTTATATAAAAATTGAATTATATCCTTTTTCATTTGCAGAATATGTTAGTTGGAAAAAACCAGAATTACTAACGAGTAAGCAGCTTACTTCCATGCAAAAAGCCGAGCTGCAAAATCTATTTGCTGGTTTTTATGAAAATGGTGGTTTCCCCGAATTTTTACTTCTAAAAAATAAAGCATACTTACAAAACTTATTTGAGAGTATTCTCTATCGCGATATTATTGTACGCTTTGGCGTCAATGAGCGCGCGGTAAAAGAGTTGTGTGTTTTTTTAGCAAGTAATATTAGCAGCAACATTACCTATAACTCTTTGCGCAAAACCCTTGGTTTAGCAAATGCCACTACTGTCTCCGATTATTGCAGTTATTTATCTAATAGTTATTTATGCTTTTTTGTAAATCGTTTTTCATATTCTCTGAAAGAACAAATTCACTATGCTAAAAAAACTTACTTTATTGATCATGCTCTTGCCAAAGCAATTGGGTTTCGCAGTAGTGATGATCAAGAAAAAACACTAGAAAATATTGTTTTTCTGGAACTTAAGCGCTGTGCTTGTGAAATCTATTTCCACAAACAAAAATATGAATGTGCTTTTGTATTAAAACAAGGAACAAAAATCGTAGTTGCGTTACAAGTGTCTCTTTCGCTACAAAATGCAGCAACTAAAAAGCGTGCGCTGCAAGGATTAATTGAAGCCATGGAAAACTATGGTTTAACACAAGGGTTCGTTTTAACCGAAAATGATAAAATTTCTACTGAGCAGGTGCATAATGGCAATAGCAAATATACTATACATGTCATACCAATATGGCGGTGGCTATTGAATAAGAAGAACAACCTCAATGTAGACCATTTAATTTTAAGCTTTAATGAAATTGTTTAGCATACGAGTTTTAATTCAGCATAAGCTCAGCATAAGTAGCGCTTTTTGCTACTTATGCTGAATGATTACGCATACGAGTTATTTAACAAAATGATCAAAAAGCAATCAGCTCTTATAGGAGTCACATAGCGGACGCGCCCCCTGGACGTTTTTAGCATCCCAGTGTATTTCCCTCTTTACTACATCTTCTTGCAACAGCTTCACGTACCGCTATATTTTCGGGAGTGTTGTCCCAAAAGTGCTTAGTCACTTCTTGTAATTGTTGCAAATATTGCTCTTGTAATTTCTTCTGATAAGTAAAGTATATATTCAATATTAAACCTACTGTACAGTTAAACATTAACAACTTATGATCTCTAGCAAACTGCAACGCATTCATTACTATAGAACCGCCAACTACAATTTTTATCTCTTTTTCTGTCAAAAAATGCATCTTACCCTCCTCATGCCAGATATGTAATGACCTTTACTATGTCACAAATACAGCAAATCCTATAACCTGCTTCTATAAGCTTTTTGGTTCTTTCTCAAAACATCCTTCCATCTTGCCATAGTATGCTGATGAACAAAGCTTATTGCATATATCAGCATCAGGTATTTCACCCAGACTTTCTATATGCTTACCTGACCAATAATTATCGTAGTATGAACATATGCAATTACAACCAGACTCTATAGGAGGCTGAGGGACACTACTAGATTCTACAGATGAGTGTGGATCATAAATAGGATTGTACAACTCAGCACTGGCGAAAGTGCTTTGAATAGAGTCTTGCCCTCCAGCAACTAAAACCTGACCGTTTGACAGTAATGTAAGAGTGTTAAAACCACGTGCAGTATTCATTGATCCGGTGAATATCCAAGTACCAGTATCAGGGTTATATAATTCTGTACTACCAGAGTAACTACCAGGATATGTTCCTCCAGCTATCAAGACCTGACCGTTTGGCAATAACGCATATGGTATAAAACCACCACCACTGTGTCCCATATTCATAGACCCAGTAGGCGTCCACGTACCTGTAGCAGGATTATACAGTTCGGCACTAGTTAATGGAGTACAACCATAACCATTACATCCACCAGCCACTAAAACTTGACCATTTGATAGCAATACAGCCATGTGATCTCCACTGCGAGCCATCTTCATGTACCCAGTCGGAGTCCAAGCACCAGTAGCTGGATCGTATAACTCAGCACTAGCTAGAAAAGGTCCGTTACCTTGGCTACCTCCGCCACCAGCAACTAATACCTTACCATTTGGTAGTAAAGTAGCACTATGAAAAGTACGCGCCACACTCATGGACCCCGTTGGTGTCCAAGCACCAGTAGCAGGATCGTAAAGTTCAGCACTCGAAAAAGCACCGCCCGATGGAGCACGTCCTCCGGCTACTAAAACTTTACCATTTTGTAACAATGTTATCGTATTAAAAACTCGAGTAACGCTCATTGATCCAGTAGGAGTCCAAGCCCCGGTAGAAGGGTTGTATAGTTCGGCACTAGATAACTCACCACTAGATGTTCCACCACCAGCTACTAATACCTGACCATTCGGTAGTAGTATAGCTTTATGATAAATACGTCCAGTATTTAATGATCCTGTTTGTATCCAAGCGCCAGTAGTGGGGTCATAAATTTCAGCAGTAGCTGTATTACAAGTACTATTACCACAGTTATCTCCCCCAGCTACAAGAACTCGGCCATCTGCCAACTTTGTAGCAGTATGAGTAGCACGGTTGGTT
>JAJXWM010000014.1 GCA_021781615.1 Pseudomonadota bacterium | reverse complement strand
TGTGTACGCAAAATATTATTAATATAGTAAAGAATATTCGTTTGCTCATTACAATCTTCCCCATATTTTAAATCAATTTTCTGACTTCGCTCGGGTATGAACCCCGGGCTCGCCCAAGGGGGATAAGCTCTGCTTCTCCCCCTTGGTCAATCCACCATCGCTTTGTCCTCGCAGCAAGCTGCGAGGAAATTTATATTTTATTTATTTTAAAGTATAGCCTTATTACCTTAAGGATAAATTAAGGGAGTGATAAAATATTGTTCCCGAAGCCCATCAAAAATAATGTTATTATACATGATGTTACAATAAAGACGGCAATTATAGACTAACACTGGCGTGCATGTTAACCTAAGAAAAACATGTAAAGCTTCGCTCTATTTGCTAGCTGTAATTAATTGGGAGAATTTCGATTGGAACAATTTCACGGGACAACTATTTTATCGGTGCGGCGTAATAACCAGGTTGTTATTGGTGGTGATGGTCAAGTGTCGATGGGTAATACTATAGTAAAAAGTAATGCGCGGAAAATTAGGCGTCTTTATCATGATCAAGTAATCGCCGGTTTTGCTGGGGCTACCGCTGATGCTTTCACTTTATTCGAACTTTTTGAGTCAAAATTAGAAAAACATCAAGGAAATTTAATGCGCGCTGCGGTTGAGTTAGCAAAAGATTGGCGCACTGATAAAATATTACGGCGCCTTGAGGCATTACTTGCGGTTGCTGATAAACGTTCATCCTTAATGATTTCGGGGAATGGGGATGTAATTGAACCAGAAGAAAATATAATCGCTATTGGATCTGGTGGCAATTACGCGCTAGCAGCAGCCAAAGCAATGGTTGTAAGTACTGAGCTTAGCGCGCGGGATATTGTTAAGAGAAGTCTTGAAATTGCCGCAAGTATTTGTATTTATACTAATACCAATATTTTACTTGATGAAATTAATATAGAATAAAATAGTTAACTAGAGATTAGGTAGTGATTTATGCCAAAAAATAATGATGTTCTTACCCCAGCTGAAATTGTCCATGAACTTGATAAACATATTATCGGTCAAGCGGAAGCTAAAAGAGCGGTGGCTATTGCTTTACGTAACCGTTGGCGTCGTTCACAAGTAAAAGATGAGCTGCGTCCAGAGATTAAACCAAAAAATATTTTGCTTATTGGTCCAACTGGCGTTGGTAAAACTGAAATAGCGCGCCGACTAGCAACTTTAGTGAATGCTCCATTTGTCAAAGTAGAGGCAACTAAGTTTACTGAAGTTGGTTATGTTGGTCGTGATGTCGAATCGATTATTCGTGATCTCGTAGAGGTGGCGGTCAAAAAGACGCGTGAAGATGAGATGGATAAAGTAAAAGTTCGGGCAGAAAACGCCGCAGTTGAGCGAATTTTAGATGCACTTCTTCCTACCCCGATCATTAAAAGTTCCACTGCTAGCCAAGAAAAAACCGAAGAATCTCCAAGTGTTACTCGCAAACTATTTCGCGAAAAGCTATTGGCTGGCGAACTTGATGATAAAACTATTGAAGTAGAAATGGCAGTTCCTAATGTCGGCGTCGAAATCATGGCGCCGCCTGGTATGGAAGAGATGACCAGTCAATTGCAAAGTATGTTTTCTAACATGTCTTCCGGGCGCACCAAAAAGCGGAAGATAAAGATCAAGAATGCAATGAAGCAACTTTGTGATGAAGAAGCTGCGGCAATGATCAATGAAGAGGAAAATCGCCAGCTTGCTAAAGATAAAGTAGAGCAACATGGTATAGTGTTTATCGATGAAATAGATAAAATTACGCAGCGTGCTAATGTTAGCGGTGCGGATATTTCTCGTGAAGGTGTTCAGCGTGATCTTTTGCCTTTAGTTGAGGGAACGGCAGTCTTTACTAAATATGGCATGATAAAAACTGATCACATTTTATTTATTGCTTCTGGTGCTTTTCATCTTTCAAAGCCTTCCGATTTAATTCCTGAATTGCAAGGTCGTTTTCCGATCAGGGTCGAACTAAATGCTTTGCGTGCCGAAGATTTTGTAAGAATTCTTACTGAACCAAAAGCTTCTTTAGTTGAACAATATATCGCGTTGCTCGAGACGGAAGGGGTTGCTCTCAAGTTTACTGATGATTGCATTAAACGGATGGCAGAGATTGCTTTCCAAGTTAACGAGCGAACAGAAAATATCGGAGCCCGACGTCTCTATACCATTATGGAGCGGCTGCTTGAGGAGATCTCTTATTCAGCGCCAACTAAAAAAGGTAAGGCTCTTAAGGTTGATGCTGCTTATGTTGATAAACAGCTGGTAAAGTTGTTAGAAAATGAAGATTTAACGAAATATATATTATAGGTTTTAGATAAAAGCATCGTTTTCTCCGGCCTGAATTCGGGTGATTAGTTTTTCTGTTCTTTGCCGTTCGCTTTCTTCCATGCGCGTGAGTTCCTCGGCAATCAATTTGTTTCCCGTGGTTTTGGTAGCCTCTGTTGCATAATCATTTAAATATTCTGCAAAAGTAGCAATAGCATTTGGCGCGCATATCTTTTTGATTTTACCGTGTTTTGCTAAGCACATAAAATCTTCGCCGGTGCGACCCAGGCGATAACAGGCGGTGCAAAAGCTTGGCATATATCCTAAATTTGCAATATCGCGAACTACCTCATCTAGCGGACGATAGTCGCCGGGGTAAAACTGGCTGTCAGCGGTTAAGTTTTGATCGCTATATCCCCCGGGGCTCGTACAACTTCCAGCAGAGATTTGCGATACTCCTAAGGCAAAAGTTTTTCTTCTCAGTTGCGGAGTCTCGCGCGTAGACATGATGATGCCGGTATACGGAACTGCTAAACGCAAAATAGCTACTATTTTGCAAAAATCCATATCACTAACTAACGAAGGGGGGGTGCTTGCAATTTCAGAACCTGAAGCTGGTTCTAGTCGTGGAACGCTGATAGTGTGTGGTCCTACACCAAAATGTTCTTGTAAGTAATTCGCATGTTTTAGTAACGCTAATATTTCAAAACGCCAGTCATGTAAGCCAAATAATACTCCCATACCAATGTCATCAATGCCTGCGGTTAAAGCTCGATCGAAAGCGTTAATGCGCCAATCGTAGTCAGCCTTTTTTCCTGATATGTGTACTTGGCGATAAGTATCTCGGTGATAGGTTTCTTGAAATAATTGATAGGTGCCGATCTCGGCATCCTTAAGTCGTTTAAAATCCTCGGCATCAAGTGGAGCTAAGTTTACATTAACTCTTCTGATTTCTCCGTGCTCATTTTTTACTTCATAAATGGTTCTAATTGCGTCGAGAATATATTGAAAATCATTGTGTGGATATGCTTCGCCAGCTAACAATACAATTCGCTTGTGCCCTTGTTTAATTAGGGTGTCAGTTTCTTTTGTTATTTCTGACATGCCTAAAGAACGTCGTTTTAGATCTTTGTTAGCAGTGCGAAAAGCGCAGTATAAACATCCGTTGTTGCAAAGATTAGAAATATAAAGCGGTGCAAAAAGGACGATGCGCCTGCCATAAATTTCTTCTTTGACTTTGTTGGCGGCAACAAAAAGTTCTGCTAGTAGTTCGGGATTTTGGATGGTGGTGAGAATGGCTGTTTCTTGTAAATTTAAACCACGAAACTCCAGTGCTTTCGCCAAGATTTCTCGTATTTTAGTGGTATCTTCTGGTTGAATGCCAGCCAGTGTTTCTTGAATTTTATTTTCGTGGATAATCGACGACATATTGGTTTGCTCTTTTTTGGCTAGTTATTTTTCTAAATTAATTTTCCGAGTAAGGCGGGTGCTGGGGATACTCGAATACCCAAGTCATCAACAAAATCTTTTTTACCAACAGCGGAAATTTGCCAAGCTTCACCTGCTGGAATAAGCCTATAAATAGGATGCTACTTTTTTTGCCCATGGTCAAATTTACAAGCGAGTTTTTTGTTTGTGGTAGAAAATTCACGGGTGGTAATGGGGCAAGTTTTTCAGAACTTGATCTCATTTTGCCTATATCGGGAGTTAATTCCCACATAAATATTCCATCCCTCGCCAACGCTAATTACGGAGAAATAAAAATGTGGTTGATTAATTAGAAAATTTACTAACCAATAACACCAATGTTTTCCATGAACTAAGAAGCTGAGTCGCAAATATTAGTGCCCAAATTTTATGGGAATTTGGGTCTGTGTAATTAGCCAATAAACCACCAATTTAACTAGAAGACTTAATACCATAAACTAAAAACATGATCATATTCAGTCGTTTTAACATTTCTAGCGCATCTTTGGAGCTAAAGGCTAAGAGGTGTTCTTGGCAATTAAATTTATATGTTGGATCAAACGCTAAAATTTCTGCAAGGTGCTGCAAAATCGAAATTCTAACTCCAGAATCGTAGAATTTTATTTCTAAGGTAACTGGAGAAGGGACCTTAGGAATTTTTAGTTGTTTTTGCTGTATTTTGGCGACCGCATCGGCGGCCCCCTTTTCTAGTAATTTTCGTGCTTGCTCTAAGGATAGCGAGGCTGCGCAACCCCGACTATAACTTTGTTTTACCACTACCCCGACAACCTCTTCGCCCAACTGTTCCCGAGCTTCATTTATTGTATGATTGTCGCCACTAATAAAGGCAATTGGTACATGGTAGTGGCCAGCATAAAGGGCAAATATTCCGGTTTCATTTACGAGGTTACCATTTATTTTGGTGTATTGAATGATTGAATGGAGAGTATGACCTAAAACTGCCTCAGTATTTTGGCCGCCAGCATGATAGCCAACACAAAATACCCCAGCAAAATCTTGCTCTAAACCCGTGAGCATGTTTTGTATGGTATCCCAACCTTGGATTAAGCGAGCTTTCGGATGCAATTTTTCCAAATCAAGATTGATGGCGTGAGTGCCGTGAGCATCACGAACGGTAATTTCGGCGTCTGGATCAACTTTAAGAATTCCTTGAGTAACTGCATTAACATCGCTTGCCATATAGCGGCAGGCGTGCGGATAGTATTTGCCGCTTTCTTTAGAAAAATTTTTATCGATTACCCCAGTTATTCCCTCGATATCTACTGATATTAAATATTTATTCATAGTTTACGATCTCGTTAATTATTAATTGTAAATTCCGTTGATTATTATATTCATTTACATTCAAGCGATAAACTATTTTTGCTTTAGAATAACGGATGTTTGGCCAAATTTCAGGATTAATATTGAAGCAGATAGAGTTTATTTCTTGGCCAGTACGTAAATGACGCAAGGTTAATTTTAAATGTTTTTTGCCGACCAAGCATTGTCCGGTTAGTGCAAATTCACCGGTGAACATCGGCTCCGAAAAATCACTGCCCCAAGGTCCGGCAGCTTGTAATAATTCCGCAGTTCTAAGATGAAAATATTCTGCTGGTAATTCGCCATCGGTATGAATTATTCCATGTAAATCTTCCAAGGTTAAATGTTTTTCAATCTCACGGGCAAAAATTTGAGCAAATGGTTCAAGGTCTTCTCGTTTAAGAGTTAAGCCAGCGGCCATTGCATGGCCGCCAAAGCGAGAAATTAACCCCGGATTTTTAGCGGCGATATTATCAAATATGTTTTTTATATGGACGTTATTAACCGAGCGTGCCGATCCTTTAATTTCATGCTCATTCGCTGCGGCAAAAGCAATAACCGGACGATGTAGTTTATCTTTTAGGCGGCCAGCTAAAATCCCCAAAACTCCTTGATGCCACGATTCTTCAAAAACGCATAATCCGGCCGGCAAATTTTGTTCTAATTTTAGATTGTCTACTAAGAGTGTTGCTTGGCGTTGCATGTCTTCTTCAATTTTACGACGCTCATCATTCATGTTATTTAATTCTTTGGCGATGGATCTAGCGCGTACGGGATCGTCCGTTAGTAAGCCTTCGACGCCAAGCGACATATCATCTAAACGTCCGGCGGCGTTTAGGCGGGGAGCAACTACAAAACCAAAATCATAGCTGGTGGCTTTTTCATAGTTACGTTTAGCAACGGAAAATAATGATTTTATTCCGAGGCGGCAATTTCCTGTCTTGATGCGATTTAGTCCTTGCGTTACTAAAATGCGGTTGTTTCGATCCAAGCTCACGGCGTCGGCAATGGTTCCTAGCGCCACTAAATCTAAAAACTGCGCCATATTTGGTTCAGGAATGTTTTGTGTAGTAAACCAGCCGGCGTTTCGTAAATCGGCACGTACCGCCAGCATCAAATAAAAAACTACGCCAACTCCAGCAAGGTTTTTACTGGGGAACTCATCGCCGCTTTGATTAGGATTAACGATAGCGCATGCTTCTGGTAATTCATTGCCAGCCAAATGGTGATCAGTAATTAAAACTTTTATGCCAAGTTTGTTTGCCTCACGCACACCTTCGACACTAGCAATGCCATTATCAACGGTCATAATTAGATTTGGATTTTGCTTGGCAGCGACGGCAACAATTTCTGGTGTAAGGCCATAACCGTATTCAAAGCGATTGGGAATTAAAAAGGATACTTTTTTTAAGCCAAAAGATTTTAATGTTAGCATGGCAAGCGCAGTGCTCGTCGCGCCGTCAGTATCGAAATCGCCAACAATTAAAACGTGTTGTTGTTCTCGAATGGCAGCGGTAAGACACTTGGCCGCTTCGGCAATTCCTTTTAGCGAAGTATATGGCAAAAGATGTTTTAAGTCACAATCAAGTTCAGCTATGTCAGTAACGCCACGTGCCGCATAAATGCGATGTAAGAGAGGGTGCTGATGCAAGGGTGCAATATTTTCTGGTACTTCTCGAATGACTATTTTTTTCATGGAATAAAATCGCTAAAAATTTCAACTATAATACCACTATTTTTGTGATAATATATGTCTATGAAGAAAAAGAATCTTCGAATAGTTGCTGCACAAATAAATACCACCGTGGGTGATATAGGTGGTAATACCGAAAAAATAATAAAAAGTGCCATCGCTGCGCGTGATGAAAAAAATGCTGATGTCATAGTATTCCCCGAGCTTGCTTTAACTGGTTATCTTCCAGAAGATTTACTGTTGCGGCAAGAATTATATGACGAGACAAAAGCTGCTTTAAAAGAACTGAAAACCAAAGTAAAAAATATTTATATTGTCTTAGGATTGCCAATAAAAGAAGAAAAACACTATTTTAATAGCGCGTTGGTGATTTATAATGGGAAAATAATCGCTAAATATCATAAACAGGTGTTGCCTAATTATGGGGTCTTCGACGAAAAGCGGTATTTTACCGCGGGGGCAAAAACCTGTGTGATCACTATCGCTGGGGTAAAAACTGGTATTGTTATTTGTAGAGATATGTGGTCTAAAGAGCCGATACGTGCTGCAAAAAAAGGGGGAGCAGAGCTAATTGTTGTTATTAATGCTTCGCCTTTCGATGTGCAAAAGCCATTTTCACGGGAAAAAACTCTTGCTTCTCGTGCTCGAGAAAATAAATTACCGATTATTTATGTTAATTCTATTGGTGCTCAAGATGAGATTGTCTTTGATGGTGGGTCCTTAGTGGTAAATTCTCGTGGGGTTATTACTCAGCGCGCATCATTTTTTAGTGAAAGCTTGATGTCAGTGGATTTTCCATTGAGTGCAAATAGGCTGGTATTACCACAAAAGAATATAGTAGAGCTTGTATATCAAGCTTTAGTTTTGGGGGTGCGCGATTATATTGGAAAAAATAATTTCAAAGGAGCTCTTGTTGGTGTTTCTGGGGGGATAGATTCTGCTTTAACTTTAGCTATTGCCGCCGATGCTCTTGGTAAAGATCGAGTTCGTGCGGTTTATTTACCCTCCCGTTATTCAAGTGATTTAAGCGCAAAAATTTCTGCTGAGACTTCTCGGCTTTTAGGGGTAAAGCATACCACTCTTTCTATTGAGCCAGCGTTTAAGGCATTTTTAAATACTTTACCAAAAGAGTGGCGTAAAAATTTAAAAAGTCCCGTCATTCAAAATCTTCAAGCACGTTGTCGTGCGACGATATTGATGGCATTTTCTAATAAAATGGGCTCGATTGTCTTAGCAACTGGTAATAAGAGCGAAGTGGCGGTTGGTTATGCAACTCTTTATGGAGATATGGCGGGTGGGTTTTCTGCGCTTAAAGATGTTTCTAAGACTTTAGTATATAAGCTTGCAAAGTATCGTAATGAAATATCGAAAGCTATTCCTAAAGCTGCTATTACTCGCGCCCCGACGGCCGAGTTAGCTAAAAACCAAAAAGATGCTGATGATTTGCCGATATATCCAGTTTTAGATGAGATTTTAGAAAGATATGTTGAGTTAAATCAACCTATTAAAAAAATTATTGCGGCTGGGTTTAGCAGAAAAACTGTTGAAAAAGTTATTGGCATGATAAATAGGAGTGAGTATAAGCGTCGACAGGCTCCGCCCGGAATAAAAATCACTACTTGTGCTTTTGGCAGAGAGCGTAGGTATCCAATAACTTCTAAGTTTAGCGGTTAAAAATCTATCCCTTTTATAAAATCACTGGCGTGTACAAGATCTACCAGCTCAAATTTGGTTTTACAGCCAAGTTTGGATTTCATGTTTTTTACATAATATTCGACAGTACGAGGGGATAGATTCAATATGGTGGCAACGCTGTTGATTGTTTTTCCTTTTAATAACAATATCATACATTCGGCTTCGCGCCTGGTGAAATAAACGGTACCATGTTTGCTACCTAATCTATAAACGGTTAGTGGTTTGATTATGCTTGTATCAATATTGGGTTTTTTATCGGTAATATTTTTAGTACTGTAAATTTTTTTTTGCTCTTTTTCGCTTAGGATTTCGGTTTTTTTACCGGCCGCTTTCAATTTTATTACTTCTTCTAGTAAATCATTAAAAGACATGTAGCGCTCACAATAATTGTCATTTTTACAAATAGTTAAAGCTGCCATGCAATTGTTTATCAATAAATAATTATTTATGTTTCCATGATTATGATTTTATACCATATAGAATAATTCACAGGGGCTCAATACCGTAAAAAGTACGTTAGGGGCAGTCGCAGTCTAAAAATTTTAGTGTTATTAAGCGAAGTAACTTGTTGAATTTTATGAATTTTCGTTTTAGTGGGAATGACAAAATAGGCGAATTGCAACAATCAACTTATTGATTTTATCTTAGGTTCAAAACCCCTTAAAGGTATACAGGCATAGGCAACCGCTTGCGGACATCAAAGCTCTTCTTGAAGTGTTTTGAAAGAACTCTAATGTATTAATGTTTGTAGCAGAAGAACATCCAGCAATCAAGGAGGGGATTGCCCCCCTTTTTTTTACTTTATTTTTCCTTCTCGGAAATGTTTGCGACAGACCGATATGTAAGAGTCGTTGCCGCCAATAACAACTTGTGCCCCATCACGTAAAACATTTTCCGCAGAATCTGTGCGTAAAACCATGGTTGCTTTACGCCCACAATGGCAAATGGTTTTTAGTTCAATGAGCTGATCAGCTAGGGCTAGCAGGTATTTGCTACCCTCAAATGGTTCGCCCATAAAGTCGGTGCGTAATCCGTATGCTAATACCGGGATATTGAAGTCATCAGTTGCATAAGCTAATTGTTGGATCTGTTTTTTGACAAGAAATTGAGCTTCATCTACCAGTATGCATTTGATATTACTATTTTTATCCAATGCGTTAGCAATCAGCTGATATAGGTCTTCCGTGTTGCTGACCGCCGTAGCTCCGGCTGTCAGTCCAACGCGAGAAGCGATCGTTTTTTCGCCAAAACGGTTATCAACCGCGGGTGTCAGCAAGAGAGTATCCATGCCTCGCTCATTGTAATTATAACTTGACTGGAGCAAGGAGGTACTTTTGCCAGCATTCATTGCTGAGTAATAAAAATGTAATTTTGCCAATTTATTTCTCCTTGGTAGAATTGTATTAGGTTGTAGTATAAGTTTGTTTTTCATATTATAGTATGCTTATTTTGTCAAGGAAAGGGGAAATAATTATGGGTTCTAATTACAAATACATCTTAGGGGCGGTGGTCATTGTTGTTATTGCTGCGATTGCCTACATGGTGTTTTTTCATGATCAAGATGCGGCAATGAAAAAATTTGCTGCTGGCGGACGAACTCGTGCTACTTTACAGGATCAAGCGCTAGCTGAAGCTACGGCACCATCGAAGGCTTTATTTTGTCCCGCACCAGAAGGCTTATCCAAAGATGGGGTTAAATGGACGGCCGGCGATAAAAAATGGGAAACTTATACACCATCAGCGGCGACTAAAGTTCTAAATTTTACTGGAGCGCAGTGGGTTGGGGTAAAGGTCGGTAAAATTATTTGTTTGTATCAAACCGATGAGGCGGTATCTTTTCCTATGGCGTTAGAACAAACTCGTAGCCAGTCTATTCTTGAACCGAGATCTATATCTTGGAGCGCTTTAGTTGGCAATAGAAGATTTTGCAAGTCGGCAAGTGTGGCTGATTGTCCATATTTTTTAGAGCCCCAAAAAAATATTAGTAATGTCTATAAAGAAATTGAGTACGCGCCAGATAAAGACGCTCTTGCCTAAAGAATCGATTTGTCTTTGTAATTATACAAAAAGGAAAATTATGATAGAACCGCAAAATGTAGATGTTAAGAGCAATACTGCTAAGAAGAAGGTCCTCGCTTTCCTAATAACAGCAATTATTGCTACTGTGATTGCAATTGGGTGTTATTTTGGGGTTGATTTCCTTGTCAGTAGAATCGATGCTGCCTCCGTAAAAACAGAAGAAACTTATGCAACGACTAAGCAGCTGCAAGTCAAATATGATCAACTACAAGATAGTTTGCAAAATATCCAACAAGAGCTGCAAAAATCTAATGTTGCAAAGACCAAATATTGGAAGCCGATAGTTATCGAGCATTTGGTGCATATGGCGGGTTTAACCTTAAATACCACGCGCGACACTAAACTTGCGATTTCTTTTTTGGTTGAGGCACAGCAATATGCTGATGATCCAGAATTGTCAGCAATTAACCATGCGTTGAACAAAGATATTGCAGATCTACAGGTTGTGCCGACATTTGATGCTGTTGAATCGATTCTCAAAATAGAAGCTATTAGCCAAAAAGTTGGTTCTTTGCCCGTAGTGATGACAGAGCTTGTTCATCAGGGAAAGCCCGTGGTTAAAGAGGAGACTTCGCAAATACGAACTTTATGGCACCGGTTTTTTAAGAGCGCGATGGATGCTTTAAAAGATATGGTAATTGTTCGTCATAAAGCGGTAGATCTTTTATTGTCTCCAGAGCAAGAGGCAGTTTTACGTCTTGAAATACAGGCCAAGCTCTTGCAGGCAGAGTTAGCGGTGATGCAAAGGAAAAATAAAATATATCAGTCTTGCTTAGAGGGAGTCTATAATTTATTGACCCACTATTTTAACGCCAATCAAAATGTTGCAGTTGATGTTTTACCGCTTTTACAAGAGTTACAGCGCGTGGATCTTGAGCCAAGCACGCCTTTCCCTAGTGAATCTATTGCCGCAATAACGAATTTTGTAAATGCAAATAAAGTTTTTAACGAGAAGCTAAAGCCAGCGGAACCTTCGCCGGCAACTCCTGGGCAAGCGTTACCAAATGAAGGGACGCCATCATGATGAAGAAGACTATTTTTTATTTTTTAGTATTGTTATTTGCTGTTTGGTTAGGGGTGATAATACATAATAACCCAGGTTATGTTTTAATCGCGTTTCATGGGGTAAGCATCGAAACTTCTTTGTGGTTTGTAGTAATTTCACTGATTTTTTTATTTGTACTCTTTCACTGGTTTTTGCGTTTTAGCAGTGGAGTTGGTGCAATGGTGGCATATATCAGAGAGTGGATAAGTAATCGCAGAAGACGCCGTGCTCATACCCAAACAGTTTTGGGATTGTATGATTTAGTTGAGGGTAATTGGGAGCGAGCTGAGAAAAAACTTTTCCGTTCGGCAAAATATAGTGATATGCCGCTCGTCAATTATTTAGCAGCAGCATTTATGGCGCAGAACCAATATGAGTTTAAGCGTCGTGATAATCATTTGCGGTTAGCCCAAAAAGTGGCAGCAGATCGTCCCATGGCAGCGGGATTAACTTATGTTAGTTTACAGATGGGTAATAAGCATTGGGAGGAGGCTGGTGCGACCTTAAAAAACTTACAGCAATTACAGCCGAGAAATGTTTTTGTTTTACAACTGCTGCAAAAAGTATATGTCGAACTTAAAGATTGGCAAAGTTTGGAAAAAATATTGCCCCTCCTGCGTAAGCGCCGCATATTAAACAACGATGAGATTAATCAGTTGGAGCAAAAGGTATATCAAGAATTGCTGCTAATCGGCACGAAAAATAATTCTATTGCCATTGTTTGGAAAAAGCTCCCTCGCTATTTACAAAAAAATCCTGCAATTGTTTCGGTGTATACCGAGTATCTTTTGGCTAATAATCAGCTCGAAGATGCTGAAACTGTACTTAAGATGACTTTACGTAAGGTTTCTGACAAACATTTGTTAGAACTCTATTCTGCATTGCCGAGCTCACAGCCAATTAAACATTTAATGCGGGCCGAAGAGTGGTTGCAGAATGACCCAGAAAATGCTGAATTATTATTGTGTCTTGGGCGCATTTGTCGAAAGCAAAAGCTATGGGGTAAGGCACGTAATTATCTGGAGAAAAGTGCAAGGTTAAGGCAAGCGATGGATGTTTATGCTGAGCTTGCGCAAATTGCCGCGGAACAAAATGATTTACGGGGAGCTTTGGAGTTGTATGCCAAGGGAGCTGGTCATAGCTAGTAACATAATAATAAAACAGTTAAATTTAATGAGCCAACTTACATGCCAAATCAAAACAAAATCGCCAATGCCATCCGTTTCTTAAGTGTTGATGCTGTCCAAAGAGCTAATTCTGGGCACCCAGGAATGCCGCTGGGGATGGCTGATATCGCAACAATATTATGGCGTGAATTTTTGCAACATAATCCCCATAGCCCCGATTGGATTAATCGTGATCGTTTTATTCTGTCTAATGGGCATGGTTCAATGCTGCTTTATTCGCTGCTGCATTTAACTGGATATGATTTATCTATAGATGATCTGAGAAATTTTCGGCAATTACATTCTAAGACTCCTGGACATCCGGAAGTTGGTTGTGCTCCTGGGGTTGAAACTACTACCGGTCCTCTTGGGCAGGGATTAGCTAACGCTGTTGGCATGGCGCTTGCTGAAAAAATGTTGGCTACTCAGTTTAACAAGCCACGATTTAATATTATCGATCACTATACCTATGTTTTTGTTGGCGATGGTTGTTTAATGGAAGGAATATCTCACGAGGTGGCCTCTTTAGCTGGTACCTTAGGTTTGGGTAAATTAATTGTCTTTTGGGATAATAACAGTATATCTATTGATGGACATACTGATGGTTGGTTTACCGAAGATGTAGCAAAAAGGTTTCATTCTTATAATTGGCATGTGGTAAATGACGTCGATGGACACAATCCTGATGCTATTCGGCAAGCGATCATAGAAGCTCAAGCGGTAGATGATAAGCCAACAATTATCTGCTGTAAGACAATTATTGGTTTTGGTGCTCCTCATATGAGTAATACTCATGCTTGTCACGGTTCACCTCTTGGTGAACAAGAGGTCGCTGCTATGCGGAACCATTTGGACTGGGAATATGAGCCATTTATAATTCCCGATGAAATCTACAAATTATGGGATGCTAAAGAAAAGGGGAAAGAACAAGAAAACGTATGGCAACAAGCCTTCGCTTTATATCATAAGCAATACCCAGAATTAGCCGAAGAGTTGCTGCGTCGAGTGCGTGGTGAACTCACCGATAATTGGGGAGATAAGGCTGATGATTACATTCAAGCGACCATTGATAAAATTGAAAATTTAGCAACACGGCAGTCGTCGCAAAAGGCACTGAACGCTTATGGTTTAGTGCTGCCTGAGTTATTAGGAGGCTCTGCAGATCTTACTGCTTCCAATTTAACTGATTGGAGTGGCTCTAAAGATATTACCAGCAGCGATTTTTCTGGTAACTATGTCCATTATGGTGTGCGGGAGTTTGGCATGTTTGCGATGATGAATGGTATATCGCTTCATGGCGGTTTTATCCCCTATGGTGGGACCTTCTTAGTTTTTGCTGGTTATGGCCAAAGCGCGATTCGTATGGCCGCACTGATGAAACAGCGCGTGATTTATGTTTTTAGTCATGATTCTATAGGACTTGGTGAAGATGGACCAACTCACCAGCCGGTGGAGCATTTAGCAATGCTTCGTTCAATCCCAAATCTTTCAGTATGGCGGCCATGTGATGCGGTTGAGACAGCTATTGCGTGGCAATATGCTATTGAACGGAAAAATGGTCCAACAGCGCTGGTGCTTACGCGCCAGAAATTGCTGGCGCAAAAACATAGCGAAAAAAACGTAAAAGATATCAGGCGAGGGGCGTATATATTGGTTGATACCGGAGAGGTGCCAGATTGTATTTTAATTGCTACCGGATCAGAAGTTGCTTTAGCTGTTACTGTTGCTACTAAGTTAAATATGGTAGGGCATAAAATTCGAGTTGTTTCGATGCCATCATCAGATCTTTTTGATAAGCAAGACAGTATTTACAAAAACACGGTTCTTCCGCCAAAGGTTACCAAACGAATTGCCATAGAGGCTGCTGCATCGCAATCTTGGTACCAATATGTTGGGTTAAATGGAAAAATTATTGGATTAGACCGCTATGGAGAGTCAGCTCCTGAAAAAATACTATTTGAGTTTTTTGGTTTTTCGGAGCAAAATACAACCAAATTAATTTTGGGTTATTAGTTTCAAATTATTATTTATAATCAAATACTTTAATGGGGGATGATTTATGACAGTAAAATTAGCAATTAATGGTTATGGCCGTATTGGTCGTAATGTTTTACGTGCAATTTATGAAGAGGGATACCGTCAAGATATTGAGGTTGTTGCGGTGAACGATCTCGGCGATGCCAAGATAAATGCACATCTAACAATGTATGATACTGTCCATGGTAAATTTAATGGTACAGTTAAAGTTGATGGTGATTACATCGTAGTAAATGGCGATAAAATCAAAGTCATCGCAGAAAAAGACCCATCCAAGATGCCGTGGAAAGAGCTCGGCGTAGATGTTGTCTTTGAGTGTACCGGTAAATTTACTGCTAAAGAAAAAGCCATGGCACACATTAATGCTGGGGCAAAGAAAGTAATGATATCTGCTCCTGGTGAAAACGTTGATTCCACCATAGTTTATGGTGTTAACCACAATCTTCTTAAAGCCAGTGATGTGGTTATTTCTAATGCTTCATGTACAACTAACTGTCTCGCGCCCATGGCCAAAGTATTACACGAGAAAATTGGTATCGTAAATGGTTTGATGACAACCATTCATGCCTACACTAATGATCAGGTGTTGATTGATGGTTATCATAAAGACTTACGTAGGGCACGTTCAGCTACCCAATCAATGATTCCAACCAAAACTGGTGCTGCGGCAGCAGTTGGTTTGGTATTGCCAGCTCTTGCCGGTAAATTGGATGGTTTTGCTATGCGCGTACCAACAATTAATGTTTCAGTGGTAGACTTAGTATTTGAGTCAGCCCGTGCTACTACTAAAGACGAAATTAATTCACTTATGAAAGAGGCAGCTGAAGGGGAGTTAAAAGGTGTTCTTGGTTACAATGATTTACCGCTGGTATCTCATGACTTTAATCACAATCCTCTTTCTTCTATTTTTGAAGCTACCCAAACTAAAGTGCTAGGTAAAACAGTTAAAGTATTGTCTTGGTACGATAATGAGTGGGGTTTCTCAACTAGAATGCTAGATGTAGCCAAGTTTTGGATGCAGCTTAAATAAATCAGCAATTATATCACTTAGTTAATATCAGTTGCCACAGAACTAGAGTCTGCGGCAGCTGTGTGTGGTAGATCAATATAGAAGGTAAATGCTATCGTTTTGGCTTTGGTTTGGTCGTTTTTATAGGCGGTCAGATTTTTTTTGAATAGTTAAGCAACAAGTGGAGAAAATTATATATGGCAATTTTGAGAATGAAAGATTTAGATCTTAAAGGGAAACGGGTTTTAATCCGGGTGGATTTTAATGTCCCAATAAAAAATGGTGTCATTACCAGTGATAAGCGTTTGAGAGCTTCAGCCCCTACCTTAAAAATGGCGGCAGATGCTGGTGCAAAAGTTATTGTTTTGTCACATCTTGGTCAGCCAGATGAAGGTGCATTCAATGAAGAGTTTTCTTTAAAACCAGTCGCTGATTGGTTAAGCAAGTATTTTGGTAAAACCATCCGTCTTGAGCGTAGTTGGCTTGACGGGGTAGATGTTGTTCCTGGGGAAGTAGTACTTTGCGAAAATGTACGCTTCAATAAAGGGGAGAAAAAGGACAACGAAGATTTGGCTAAAAAGATGGCCGCTCTCTGTGAGGTGTTTGTAATGGATGCATTTGCTACTGCGCATCGTGCTCAAGCTTCAACTCATGGCGTTGGTAAATTTGCTCCTATCTCGTGTGCTGGCCCAGTATTGATGGCTGAGCTTGATGCTTTAGGTAAGGCGCTAGAAAAACCAGAGCATCCATTGGTTGCTATTGTTGGTGGTTCTAAAGTTTCTACTAAGTTACAGTTGCTTGAAAACCTTCTGGGTAAAGTAGATCAATTGTTGGTTGGTGGTGGTATTGCCAATACCTTCATGATGGCCGCTGGCTTACCAATAGGCAAATCTTTGTGCGAGCAAGATTTTGTTCCCAAAGCAAAAGAGATTTTAGAGTTAGCCAAAAAACATGGGGCAGAGATTCCAATTCCTGTCGACGTAGTAGTAGCTAAAGAGATGACAGAAAATGCTGTGGCAGTGGTTAAAAAAGCCACCGAGGTGGCAGTTGACGATATGATTTTAGATGTTGGGCCAGAGACTCAACAACGTCTAACTGCAATTCTTAGTAAGGCTAAAACAGTCGTATGGAACGGTCCAGTAGGAGTGTTTGAGATTGATCAATTTAGTGCTGGAACCAAGGCGTTAGCTTTAGGAATCGCAAATAGCTCTGCGTTCTCGATTGCTGGTGGTGGTGATACAGTTGCTGCGATTGAAAAATTTGGAGTAGAGAGCAAGATATCATATATCTCTACTGCTGGCGGTGCCTTTCTCGAATATTTGCAGGGAGACAAACTGCCAGCTGTTAAAATGCTAGAAGAGCGTGGAAAATAAAGCGGTAAATCAAGAGGGTTGTGTGGGTTTAGATTTCTGACCCCATCATACTCGATGGAGATGTAATTTTTTTGAAAATTACGAAATGGAAGTATAATACACTTAGGAAAAAAATATGAGAAGAACAAAAATTGTTGCAACCCTAGGACCAGCCTCAAATAGTTTGGATACCCTACGTCAAATGATTGCTTCTGGCCTTAATGTCGTTCGGTTAAATTTTTCCCACGGTTCCCCCGAAGAAAAGAAAGCTTTGGTTGAGGTAGTGCGTCAAGCAGCGAGCGAGGAGAATAAAATTGTTGGAGTTATGGCTGATTTGCAAGGGCCCAAAATTCGTGTTTCTAGATTTAAAAACGGCAAGATAATTTTAAAAGATAAGGCCCCTTTTATTTTAGATGCTTCTTTGGGTAAGGAAGATGGTGACGACAACGCTGTTGGAATCGATTACAAAGAATTACCTGCAGATGTTAACCCCAAGGATATTTTATTATTAAATGATGGTTTGATCGTACTTATAGTTGAAAAGGTTGAAGGGCCGCGTATCTTTTGCCGAGTTAAAGTCGGTGGTGAATTATCAAACAACAAAGGAATTAATCGCCAAGGCGGTGGTTTATCTGCCGGTGCTCTTACCAATAAAGATCGCGAGGATTTAAAAACCGCGGTTCAGCTTGGGGTAGATTTTATTGCAATTTCTTTTGTGCGATCGAAAGTTGATGTTGAAGAGGCTAAGGCGCTAATTGCTAAAGAGGGAGGGCAAGCTGGGGTTATTGCCAAGATCGAACGTGTTGAGGCGATTGTTCCCGAGATTTTACAGGATATAATAAAAGCATCAGATGGGATTATGGTTGCTCGTGGTGATCTGGCGGTAGAGATTGGCGATGCGGAAGTGCCGGCAGCGCAAAAAATGATGATTGAATATGCGAGAGGTTTAAATAAGCCGGTAATTACTGCAACCCAAATGATGGAAAGCATGATAACCAATATGGTGCCAACTCGTGCTGAAGTTTCTGATGTGGCAAATGCGGTTTTAGATGGTACTGATGCGGTAATGTTATCAGCAGAAACAGCGACGGGCAAGCATCCGGTAGTTGTTATTCAAACGATGGACCGTGTTTGTTTGGCCGCCGAAAAACAACCAAGATCACTTGGTCTTTCCAATCATCATCGCCCAACGTATTGTGCGCGAGTAGATGAGGCGGTTTCTATGGCTTCGATGTATATAGCACGCCATCTAAAAATTAGAGCTGTTATTTCTTTAACTGAATCAGGAATGATTGCTTTGTGGGTGTCACGAACTCGTTCAGGCATTCCAATTTATGGCTTAAGTCGTGACCGTAACGCCCTCGGGAAAATGGCATTATATAGTGACGTTTATCCAATAGAGTTTGATGTTACAAAGTACAAAACTAACACCGAGCTCAAAGAAGCAGCTGTTGAAAAGCTGCGTGAATCTAATCTGGTTAGATCGGAGGATCTAGTGGTTGTTACCAGTGGTGATCATATTGGGGTAACCGGAAGAACTAATTCGCTAACAATCTTACAGGTTACTTAATGTTTATTAAGTTGTTATATATATTGCTGTCAATATTTTTTATTTGGCGACTATTTACCTATATTCGTTTGCATCCAGAAGCTTTTTCCAAAGCCAATCTCAATCGTAGTTTTTTTACGATAGGCATTTTAGCGTTGCTTTTAATTGGTTTTGTGGCTGGACTTGTTTGGCTAGTCAAGCACTAAGAAAAACTTATCCATTTTTAGTAAGGGAGAAATTATGTCTTTTGAAAATAAACTGGTTGTTATCGTAAATAAAGATATAGAGATAGGAACAGCAATGAATGCGGTGGCGCATGTCTCGCTAGCAATTGGCGCAATTTTAGGTAAAACCGATTTGTTTTTACAAGAATATAAAGATGCAAATGGTAATAATTGGTCAATATCTGGGATGCCATATATTATTTTACGGGGCAAATCAGGAGAAATTCGTAAAGCAATTTTTACGGCAAAGGAAGCCAATGTACTACAAATTGCTTTTACTGAAACCATGACTGGCGGAACATATGAAGACCAGATCGAAAGAACAGCAAAAATAACCCAAGAAAATCATCAGTACTATGGTGCAGTTTTATTTGGACCTTGGGAAACTGTTAGTCAAATCACCAAAAAATTTTCACTGTATAAATAAAATCTTTGTCATGTCGAACAGCACAAAAAAAACCATCCTTCAGGTTGCAGTGCCTTCACCACTGCGGCATCTCTTTGATTATTTAATGCCAGAAAATTGTGATGCTAAAAATATCAAGCCAGGAATGCGCGTTTTGGTGCCTTTTGGCAAAAGAGAATCGATTGGAGTTATCTTGGATATTGTTACTAGTTCTAAGTTCGCTATCGACAAACTAAAGCCAGCAATAGGAGTTATTGATCATGAGCCATTATTGTCTAATAACATGCTCTCACTTATCAGCTGGACCAGTAATTACTATCATCATCCCATCGGCGATGTAATTAACAATGTATTACCTAAATTACTGCGCCAAAAAACACGGAAAAAGAAAGATGAAGAGTATTCGTATGTTAATAAGATTCCGCAAAAAAGCGCAAGTCACATTAAGCTCAGCGAACACCAAAAGCAGGTTATTGCGGCTATCAAAAAGCATTTAAGTGAATTTAAAACATTTTTATTAGATGGAGTAACTGGAAGTGGTAAAACCGAAGTTTATTTACGGGTTATTGCTGATGTTGTTGCCAAAGGCAAGCAGGCGCTGATTTTAATTCCCGAGATTAATTTAACGCCTCAAACCATCTCCCGGTTTTCCGAGCGTTTCTCGGCAAAAATAGCGGTTTTTCATTCTCGTCTTACACCCAAAGAGCGATTGATATCTTGGCGGATGGCAAAAGATGGCGCGGCCCCGATAGTTATCGGTACCCGTTCAGCAATTTTTACTCCTTTAAAAAATCCCGGTATTATTATTGTAGATGAGGAGCACGATCTTTCGTTCAAGCAGCAAACCGATTTGCGATATTCTGCGCGTGACATAGCAGTAGTGCGGGGAAAGTTGGAAAATATCCCCGTTGTTTTAGGTTCTGCCACGCCCTCGATTGAAAGTATTTATAACGTTAAGCGCAAACGTTATATTGGACTTGCCTTGCCGGAGCGTGCAGGTGGCGCAAGTCATCCGAGCTTTCATTTGGTAGATATGCGCAATCAAAAGCTTAAAAATGGAATTGCCGAAAACCTGCTTTGTCAAATTGAAAAGCACATAGATAAAGGCGGGCAAGTTTTGATTTTTTTAAATCGTCGGGGTTTTGCGCCGATATTAATCTGCCATCATTGCAGTTGGGTCGCTGGTTGTAAACATTGTGATGCACGTCTTACCCTCCATCAAAAAAATAATCATCTGCGTTGCCACCATTGTGGAGCGATTGTTAAAATTCCTACCAAGTGCCCGCAGTGTCAGGAAGAAAAATTATTAATGCTTGGCGCTGGTACTGAACGAGTCGAGATAGCTTTGCGAGAATTATTTCCAGAAATAAAAATAACGCGGATAGATCGTGATACTACCAAGCATAAAAATTCTCTCGAAGAGATTCTTAAAAATATCCACGAAGAAAAATATCAAATTTTAGTTGGCACCCAAATGCTTGCCAAAGGCCATCATTTTCCGAAAGTAACCATGGCCGCAATTTTAAATGTTGACCAGAGTTTGTTCGGTTCCGATTTTCGGGCAAGCGAACATTTGGCCCAACTAATTGTGCAAGTTGCCGGACGCGCCGGGCGTGAGATTATGTCCGGAGAGGTTTATTTGCAGACACATAATCCGCATCATCCTTTACTTTTAGATGTAATCAATGGTGGGTACATGAGTTTTGTTAACAATTGTCTTGAAGAGCGGCAAACGGCAGAGTTGCCGCCATATTCTTATTTGGCGCTATTGCAGGCAGAGAGTAAAAAGCAAGATGCGGTGTTTGATTTTTTAACGACCCTGAATGACAAAGCCAAAACAGAATTAGATGATTCGGTAAAAATTTTTGGTCCAGTAGCAACGACCATGGAGCGTAAGGCCGGCTATTTTCGTGCACAATTATTGATTCAAAGTAAAGGTCGAGAAAAGTTGCAACAAGCATTGGATGTTTTATTAAGGGTTATTGATAAACTAAAGCCCCCGCCTGGTATTCGGTGGTTTTTAGATGTTGATCCAGCTGAGCTTGGGTGATGGGGTGTTACTTGCTTATAGAAATGTTGATAATCTTGAGAAAAATATGGGAGTAACGCCATATGATGCTTGATCAAGTATTTTATGGAAAGCATGAATTCCATATGTCGCGAATTAATCTTAGCACCTGACATATTTTCATAAATTGAAAAACATGTAATTATTCTTATAAAAGCAGGAGAAGTGATGAGGATGCAAACTACGTAAAGATAAAAGCCAAGAAGAGAGTTATCGTTATATAAATCGGTGGCTTGCAAATGATAAGATTCAGCCAAGTAAAGTAAGGGAAGGGTTTATATCGGAATTATTAAGAACCATTACTGAGCAGGGACAAATTGCTGTTTTGATGCTAGATCAGAGCCAGGCAAGCAAAGATTTTAAATGCCTCATGGTATCTTTAAGGATAGGAGAAAGAGCTATACCTGTTGCATGGAAAGTAAAAAAGACTAAGGGAGAAATAGGATATCGCGAGCAAGAGGAACTTTTAAAAATTGTTTGTAATATGGTCCCATAAGGGATAAAAATATTATTAGCGGTCATGCGTTGATAACATTATATCAAAAACTAGGATGGTCATACCGTATAAGGCTAAAAGGCAATCTTAGGCTAACCCATGAGGATGGATGGGAGCTAAATGCAAATAGAAGCTAAAAGTATGGGATTGCGAGAACTAGAGCGTGTAAAGCTAGGGGAAAAAGGACCTGAATTAAATGTTGGTATTTTACATGAACCTGGGCATCCTGAAGCATGGTTTATTGCTATGGATACAAAGCCATGCCTATCTCGTACCTTAGACTATGGTTTGAGGTGAGGTATTGAAGCTTTATTTTCAGATTTAAAAACGAGAGGGCTTTCAATAACAAAAACCCAATTGAGATACAAAGAGCTCATTGAATGGCTTTTACTAATTTTTGCTATTGCTCTTTATTGGGCTGTGTCGACTGGTATGAAACCAAAGGAGAAGCTGGTTAACTCTAAAAAAACTCCAAAGGTCGCTAGTATCATTTTTTAAAATGGGGCTTAAGATAATTTTAAATGCAGCACTTTCTTTGGCTAAGCTGCCGAAGCTTTGGTATTGTTTAAAATCTGTCAGATGTTAAGCGAATTAATAGATTTGAGTTGATATTTTAGTTAAAATAATATCAAATAGTGTTCGTATGTACGCTGGCGTAGCTCAGTTGGTAGAGCAGCTGATTTGTAATCAGCAGGTCGCGGGTTCGAATCCCATCGCCAGCTCCATTAAAATCAAATAGCTACAAGGAAAATTTTGCAATAAATAGGTTGATTTTCATTTTGGGGTTCCTCTCGGGGTTCCTTTATGGCACTGGTTAGCATCCACTATCGGTGAGCCTAGTAAACATGTTTTTTTTCAAGCTAATTACCAGTGTTGACAAAAATAACCGTCTAGCTTAGCTAAATCTTGTCTAGTCAATTAAAAGCTTTGTATAAGTTTTTCTGCCATTTTAGCTATTACCAGACTCTTCTAACTTTCTATTAATAAAATCTTGGGTTCTGTTATGAATCGTGGTTAAAACTTCATCAAACGTTTTTTCGGTATATTTAGATTTTTCATTACGTATACATCTGTAAATATCAGTGCTGATAGCCATTATTTTTAGTAAATATTCCGTATGCTTATCTATAAGCGCTGCTTTTCTTTCTTCGTATAGGCTTGAATGAGATTCATGGTGTAGTTTCACTTTATAACCAATATCCATAAGTTCAGATGCCATTTTTGATATTGAAATGTCAGAGTTTTTATAGAGTTTTTTTATATTTTCTATAACATCATCTTCTAGATACGATACTATGCGTTGCATGCTGTTTCTCCTGATAGTTAATAAAGCTCTCTTTCGGTTTTAGATAAGTTTTTTTGAGTATCATTGATATTTAAATTCTTTGTCGTTTCTATATTCTTTTGTATTGCCGGCTTATTTTGCATATGACTAAAAGCATTTAAATATTTGGTAAAATCTTTTTTTTGGTCCAAGTCGATAAATTTAGTGGGAATATTTAGATCTATTTCTGGTTTTTTTAGGAATGAAGCATACAATTTATCAGAGTAAGAATTTTTCTGTATTACTTTTTCAGCAATATTTAAACTTATTTCACCATTATTCGAAAATGTGATTTTTGTGGTATTATTTTTCCATTCTTGATACGGTATTGCACCGTCTAAGTTATTTCTTACTGCTTCAATTCCTGAAATTTTGGCAATATCGTTAAAATCTATTTTATTATTTTTCTCGTTAGCTTCGGGAATAGTAATAAAAACTTCTTTCCCATAATTAATTAATTTTTCAGCAGCTTTATGGATAGTATTATCAGTAAAAGTTTTTGACCCATCATTATCCAAACAAAAAACAACTATATCACCAACGGTTTTGGGGTCAATGCTTGTAAAGTTTGATTTACCAAGAGTTACTGCTACTTCACTATTTTTGATATCTCTTATCACATCCTTGATGCTTAATCCAGTTTCTGTACCTTCAGCAATAAAGCTTATTTTGTCTTTAGCGCTAATTACATCCTCGTTTTTTTGAAGAGAAACCAAAGCACCGGATGGTGAAGCATAAGTGCGTTTTTGTATAGCAAGATTAGCCTTGTTAGATGTTTTTGGGTCAAGATAAGTTGCTTGAACACATTGTACATTTCCATCTTTATCTCTGCCAATGGATAACATCGCAGGTAGGTATTTTTGATTCTCGTTTTTGTCAGTAAAAACCTTTGGATGATACCTTATATCTTCGGCATCTATGTTTTTAATACCACGATGATCTTTTAAGTACTTTTCAACAATAGTCCCAACTATAGGCAAACTTTCTTTTGCTAACTTTTGTGCATATTCACTGGTTTTACTTTTTTCGAGATTAGGTTTAACAATTTTGCTATTATTTGAATTGATCGTTTGTGTTAGATTTTTGCTAGTTTTGAATGGAGTATTGGAAATACCAAACCGATCAGCTGCATATTTCAATGTTTCAGGAAAGTTTAGGCTTAGTTCTTTTTGAAGTAAGCTTATAAGGTTACCGGATTCTCCGGATTCAAAATTCTTCCAAAGACCCCTTTTTCCTTGAACTAAGCTAATAACCAAACTACCTTTGTTACCGTAACGCCACTCTTTAGAAGAGGATAACCTTTCGTTCGGCCTACCTAATAATTGCTCAACTATTGTTTCAACTTGGCTCTCAAGCGATTGCCTGATTTCTTTAAAGTTGTAAGTTGCGGTATTTAACTTTTCCTTTAACTCCGTTATTTTATTCTCATTTGCAAGCCTTTCTAATTCTCCTGTAACCTCAAGCGCTGAATATTTATCTCCTTTATTTTGCAATAGTTGCCTGAGAAATCGGCTTTTATTGTCTGTATATATTGTTAAATGCGTAGTAGCACGGCTTATGCTAATGTAAAAACTACGAACGTTAGCTAAAAACTTTCTATAGCTTACTTCAAAAGCTATAGCATATTTTTGGGAACCACCTTGGTATCCATAGCTAGTAACAGTTTGTGCATAATCCCAGTGGCTATCTTTTAGCTTCCTATGGTTAAGGATTATTTGGGAATTTTCTTTATCTCTAGATTCAAGAACTGCTTGTTTATCATTTACCTCCTTTACTCGATACTCAAAATTAGCAAATAACCCTCTTTTTTTATCGGTTTTGGTCAGCCTTATAACATCACCGCTAGCAAGCTCTTCTTTAGTATGGCGATATAACTCCATGTTGTATCGATTAACTTCTTTTTCAGGATAAAAGTATCGAGTTTTGCCCGAGCCATCTTTTAATAATAAACTTTTAGCCTCTACATCAACCTCTATTACATGATAATACTTATTTCCAAGTCTTAAAACGTCGGCTCTGTTATAAGACCTAAGAGATTTATGTTCTGCATCGGTAAATCCTTTAGCAATAAGACGGTTTACCTTAATGCCATCCTTAGCAATAACCCCCTGTTTTTTTAAACCATCCCTAATGAATTCAGTAATAACGGCTCGATCTTCATTGGCATGAACTATAATAACGGTTTTATCTCTAACTTCTGGTGCCCGGGTCAAAAAATCTTCAGCTACCATTTGTTCTAGCGTTTTTCCCTCTGGGCCTAATTCATTATTATCTATTTCAATAATTGATTTTTGGAGGTTTTTAAAAAACTCAAAATCTAAACTCGGATCTTTAATTAAATCTGAACTGATTCTTTCTATATGATTTTGTGGATTCTCCTGCTCAATCTTATCAAGAGCATAGGAATAATTACCATTAATTACGCTTTCTATTGCTTCTTTTAAATTAAGATTTTTTTGCCTAACAATCTCTTTCAAGAAGGTTATTTTCAATATATTACTTTTTTGAGTGATTTCGACCGGTTTACCAGAACCGATGGCTGGATGTTGATCCTTATCCCCACTTATAACCACATGCGACTTGCTTTGGCCGGTTATCTTATCAAGTTCAGCAAATTCTTTGTTTGGAACCATTGAAAATTCATCCAAGATAATCAATTTATTGTCTAATATATTGATTTTTGGTTTTTGTTCCCCTTCATATTGCTGTTGCTCAAGTTTTTCTTCTGTTCTTTTTTGTGCTATTAAAAAGCTTCTTAAAGTTTGAGCTTTTATGCCAATAGCTTTTAGTTCTTTTACCGCCTTATGCGTTGGCGCGACTCCAAGCATTTTTATTTTTTCTTTTTTACCTTTGTTTTCTTCTTTTAACATTTCATGCAGTTGCGAAAACATAGCTGTTTTACCTGTACCAGCATACCCTTGGACAATTACATATTGATCTTTAGAGCTCGTAATCAAAGAAATAGCATTTTTTTGGTCTTTGGTTAGATCAATTGTTTCCGTTGGAATTTTTAGGTTTTTAGGATCAATTAAAGGAGTTAACTTATTTTCTCCCTTTTTAAGATTAGAAATAATAGAGCGCTCTAATTCTAAGACTTCTTTTGTAGTCCATTTAACTTCACCTTCGAAACTCTTACCAATTATTAGTTCACCACTAACAAGTTTCTCTTCAATAACTTTTCTTATATCCTCTGTAGTTACCTCTTTATTTTGTACCGAGATTAATTCTTTTAAAGCAAACTCTAGCGCTTCTTTTTCTAAGTCTCTACTATCAAAGCCAGCATTACGCGCAGCAATCTTTTCTATAGCAAAATTTACTGCCTTTCTTTCATCTTGCGATCTAAATTCATATTGACCTCTTAAAACATCAATCGCTTTTTCAACATGGGATTTAATTTCAGAGATTGTTTTATTGCTTAATGAGTTTTCAACTTTATTATCTGTGCTTGAGATTACTTTCCCGGTATCTAATAATGTTTCAATAGCGGTCAACTTAACCGGAACATGACCAAATCTTTTTTGAGCAACTTCGCCATCATTGGTAAATATTGTAAGAGTATTTTTTGCTCGTTTAATTAATTCATCAATAGTTGGTTTGTCCAATAAATAAGCTTTAAAATCGGCTATTATATGGGTTACGGGTTTTTTTAGTGATTTATTTATGGTAGTTGCATAGTCATATTGAAAATGGCTGTTTTTTAATTCAGCTAGGCTTATTTTAATTGATTTTGTTTCTTTTGTTTCTTGTACATTTTTTACTTTTTTCGGATCGCACAGTAATTCAACAGATTTTTCGTTTATTTCCCCAACAGTAAATCTTGTGCCATTTTTTATGGCTAAACCATGCATATTCCCAGTGGCAATTAGCTTATCGCCTTTGGCAATTTGGAGCATTTCTTTTTTAAAAACCCCATATTTTACTTTATCTTGTTGCTTTTTGGGGTTCCATGTTATTCGACGCCAGCCTTGAACTAACTTTAGTGTATTAGCTTCCCTATTGCAACATCCAATATTCCAGTCATCAGGAGCACCACCATAAAACCTAATAACCATATTTTGTTGATATTTGTGAGCCAAAATAGCTTCTGGTTTAGTCATATAGACCGGGTTTAATACCGAAATAGTGTGCTCTAAGCTTGAAATTTTACTCTGTTCCTTTAATTCTTTACGAATAGCTTCGTTGGTTATTTTTAGGTGCTCTTTAGAAGCTACTAAAATAACAGTATCTCCTTTATCCTCTTTTTGAGCGTATTCCTTGGCTAATAGCAAAGTACGTTTATTATTATCTTTAATAACCTTCAATTCTGGTGTTATTTTCTGAGCGGTTGACAATAGGTCTACTTCTGAAGCTTCAACTTTAAAACACTCTACACCAGCTTGTATTAGCGTTTCTATTGGATTACCAGCATCCGACCCACGTTTGTCAGTTGTATCTCGTATAAGTATTACTTTAGCTTGGGATTTTCCGGTTAATTCAATAACCGTTTTTAGGTCATCGCACCCTAAAACTTCGCTACTATTTACTACAATTACATCTTTTCCCTGCTTGAAACGTAATAAAAACTGCGGCAGCTCTACTTCTTCTTTGTATTTATGCTTAAAACCAGCTACGCTTTCTCCAATCTCTGGTTTACCTATTGATATTAACCATTGCCAAAGGCTATTTGGCTTACTTCTTGATATATTTTCATTAATATCGTTTGCTATTAGCCGGTTTGGAGCTAAAACTCTAACATTTTTCCCAGAGGATTCTGCAAGCTCTAAGATATTCGCAATCAAGTCTTTATTGTCCGCTCTGTTACTGTCTACCAAACTAATACGATGTTTTGATTGTAAAATGTCAAAAGCATGTTTTTTGATCTTATCGGCAGCAATATTTGAGGTGGGACTGTCTTTTAAAACAAAACCAGACCATTTGCTTTTACCATTAGCAACTAGGTCCATAATAGCTTTTTCGGTTTCGATAAGCTCTTTAGTAACAAAAGTAGCATCAGATTTATCCAAAGAAATCAAAAAACCATCTTTTATTAATTGATTTACTGCAAAAACAATATCTCGGTGTGTGGTTTTACCAATTGTAAATTCCATCGCCTGAGAAATTATTTTTACATAATCTAGTTTTAATTTATATTGAGATAAATACCAGGTGGCATCTTTAACAGTGTTCATGGCTAAATTAATTTTTTCATTTTTTTGAAAGTCTTGCTCTTCTGCTGATTTTTTTCCTTTGTTTTTCTCAATCCCAGCAAGAAACTCTTTTGATGAAAAGCCAACTTTGGCTAGTTCATCTTTCCAAGTTTGTTTCAGCTCAGCTAAACTAATATTTTTAGGTTTCTTTTCTCTACTATCATAAGCGGCTATATCGGCAGCTTTAAATGAATGATAATTTAGCTTACCTAATAACTCCTCTATTTGTTTCCTTCGTTTTGACATCGTATCCCGAGCTTCTTTTGGTACCCCTTTTATTTCCCACATCCCATGTTTACCGACTATTTCTATTTCACAACCAAGTTTCAAAACTTTATTGGCAAGCGAGTTTCTATAAATTAATCCATAATAAATCTGATTATGATAAATTTGCTCAAAAAAGCCATGATTGGCTTTATCCTTTGCCATGTTTGATGCCAAAGCTCTCCAGCTTTTGTTTTGTCTTTCTGTCGCGTTTATTATCAACGCGTGGTGGTGCAAATGGGGGTCCAAAGAACGGGAAGCGGTATGCCTAATCAAAGCAACGGTAAGATTTTTAGTATTTTCAAAACTTACTCTTTCGCCATTGTATGTTCTAGCTTGAGCGCAATTCTCTTCTATTATTTTTAGAGTTTCCTTAACTGCATCAAGATGGGCTTCGTAAAATCTATTATCGCCACCATCCAACGCCAAAATAGATACCGATTTTGGAGCATGAAAGCCTATATCATATCCCGGCCGGTGTTTTTTTAATCCATCTCTCTGCAAGCCGATAGTTACTCCATTGGGTAGTCTACCTTCAAAAATATTTTGTAAGTCGCTTTCTAGCACTTTTTTGTTGCCTAATCCTAGCTTATTTGCACCAGAACCCAACCACATAGAATGCTCCTTGGCATCAACTTCAGATAAATAGTAATTATCCTCTTTAGCAAAGTATTTAGCCGCACCAATACTGTTTTTTATGGTCGATACGGTTAGCATATATTTTAGTTTATTTGTTTACTTGGTAGTTATGCTTTGTGCGCATTCATACCAATTTTTGATATATTTTTTGGTAAACTCAGACTCGTTGATGAAAACAATATTTTCGTGATTTTTTCTGGCACCATTAGATAAGTTATAGCTACCGGTTATGGTCGTATCATCCACAATAATTATTTTGTTGTGTAATATTGCTGGTGAATGATCGGTTATAAGTACCTTAACTTTACTTCGACTCAGAAAATCTATAAGTTTTCGTTGTTTTTTAATTTGAGATTTGTCTAAAATAACTTTCACATCTGCTCCATTTTTCTTTACTTCAGCAAGCGCTTTAGCTATAAGCATGTCATTAAAAATATATGCTTGTACTAAAACCTGTCTTTTAGCCTGTTTGATTGTATTAATTATTTCTGATGCACAATTACCCTCTGGCGTAAAGCAGATTCGATATGATGATTTAAAGGAAAAATTTTCACCATAACTTGGCGATATTGTTATCAATAAGGAAATTATCGCTACTATTTTGTAAAAATTAAATTTCATATTCCTCCTCTGTGAATTTTTGCTGGTTAGAATTAAGGGGCATATTAGAGTTTTTATCAGTAACATCTTTGGTGCTATCTTGCCCTTCTAACGGTTGTCTATTTTCAGTAAATTGTTTTTTCTTAGCTTGGAAATTTCTTACACCTGAATCATACTGATCTATAAGTTCATCTATTTCCTTATCGGTATTTGATTTATTTTGAATAAAACTTCTAGCGATTGGCAGCCTCTTATTTAAGACAAGTTCAAGTAAAGAAATAGGGTATGAACCAGCTAAACGTACATAACATTTCATACTTTCTAAGTCCATGATTTCAGCAGAGGTAACAATTTGATTCACCATCCTTTGGGTGCCGATAGATATACCATCTCGAATAGTATTTGCACCGTAGGAGTAGTTTTCTCGCATATCTTCAATCTCTTGTTCCCCTAATGCTCTTGATACTAATTCCGCCATATCTGGGCTCGGACTTCTGAAGAAAAATGCGGTATTTAATAAATCAAATATTTCTTTACCAGCACTTCTGCCATACACTTTTTCTAATTGAGCATAGCTTTGCATACCTAAAACAAAGCAACCACCATATTTACGCGCTTCGGCTATGCTTTCAGGTAGTTGTGGTAGTTTATGGAGACTTGGCAATTCATCACATACAAACCATATTCTACGATTACTGTTTTCAGGTAAAGCCAAAAGAGCGATAGTAGCCATGGAAAACCACATAGATAGTAGTGGTTTTAATGAAGCATGCTGGGCGGCATTTGAAGATAAAAATAACCAACCATCATGCTTTTCATTATAAATCCAATCTCTAATACAAAATGTTGGTTTCTTATCATTATTATTTTCTACTGCAGTCATAAACCTTAATGATTTTAAATAAGTAGTAATAACCGAACGAATTGAAATGGCAGTTTTTTCAATTTTATCACTAGTTAATGTTGCCGCTTCAGTTCCAGATAAATAATTATGTAAATCACTTAGTTCTGATGTTAATAACACTTTTAGAAGCTTTTTGATCGATCTGTCACTGTTGTCTTGCATAGTAAATGCGGCACTACCAAAAATGGTTCTGGCAGCATTTACCCAAAATGGGTCAGTTTCACCATGCATGGGAATTAAACTCTCTGCCATGTTTTCGAAGTCGGTAGATGTTGTAGCTTCTCGCCATAAATCCCAGTTTTCACATCTAGCATCAAAGGGATTTAGTATTTTATCTTTATTTTCACGATAAAAATTGGCTGTATAAACTCCACCTTTATCATATAAAAAAACTCTATCACCTCTTCTACGCAGATGATCTAAAATTTTTGATATGAGTTGGGTTTTTCCAGTACCGGTTGAGCCATGTACTAAAAAGTGTCTAGTTTCCGAATTAGTAATTATTGGTAAGTCATCAATGACGATATCTGAAGCAGCTTTTTGCTTATTTATCATTTTTGCTACATTTTGGGAAGAATCTAACTTTGCGCCTCGAATAAACTGATTAGCAGTTTGTTTTTCTCCTTGTGCCACTAGCCATTTTACAATGGCGTAAAATACCCCAAGACTTAAAATAGAACCAACAACCGCTCCTATTTTTAGGTAATAAATAATATTCTCGGCAGTTTTGATAAACTGTTTATAAGATAAGTAGTTTTTTGGGGAAATATTGTAAATTTTACCATGATAAGGTACGTTAAAACTCTGAAGCTTAAAATCTAATAATTCTAAGATAGGATTTATTTGTGCAAGGCACCAGTACCACGCATTTTGTAATACTTCGTTAGGGGTTATAGCATAAATCGAAAATACTATTAAACTTAACAAGGAAAACAAATATATATTCCATACGGTTTTATTTACTTGTAGCCACATCCTTATATTATGGAAAGTAATTTGTCCACCACGAGTAAATTGCTTTGCTTTATCAGTGTTTTTAGGATGCATGTTTTTTGTTGAAGATTTAATATGTTAAATAAATCTTTATATTAGAAGAAGTTAGATAAATGCATTTGGATTTTCTATCGGTTTGTCCGCGTCGAGCAATAAATATCCCCTAATAACCCGATATATAATCCAAACCAGAGTTGCCGCAAGAATTAAAAAGCCGATTAAAATAAATACTAAAATGAACCCTACAAATGAAGCCATTAGGCCGATCCAAAAAGTTCGAATTTGCCACACAAAATGCGATTCTAGCCAAGTTCCTTTTACTTCATCACGCTTCAAGTAATTTAAAATAACTCCAGCAATTACCGTTATGCCAAAAAAGAAAGATAAGGCCTGGCATAGATAAACGATCTGGGTGATATTTTTAGGAGATAATCGTTTTTGATTATCGTTTTCTTGACTTTTTTTAATATCTGTTTTGTTCATTTCCATAAATGATATTTATTTAATTTAAATCCTGTCTCAAAAATTAATCCCATCTATGCCTGTTTCTACAATCTTGTGAATAATCGAAGCTGCTTCTGATCGGTGAACTGCCTCTGAGATTACCACCAGCATCACATACTCCATTGCCAATTAGTGGAAGACCTGTTGATGGGTTTACTCCTAAATCACCACTAAACATAGATTTAGATTGTTGACATTGCATAATGCGATCATATTCTTCTTGTGTAATTTTTCCTTCTTTGAGCAGTCGTCGATATTTTTTATGCTGAATAATTGCAAAATATATTATAACCCCAAAAATGACTATTAATACCGATACAACTATGGTAACTATTGCTGATTCAATTAGCTCCTCTCGTTCATTTTCTATTTTCTTTCGCTTATAATATTCATTTTTTAGAGGCTCGAATTGTTGAAGTATTTTTTTAGTTTCAGTTTGTTGAGTAACAAGCGCATCAAGTAATCTTTGTTTTTCTTCAATTTCTGCTCTATCATTATTAATCACAGTCTCATATCTGAAGCGATCAGGTTGGCTTTCTTTCCATTTTAGCCACTGTATTATGGTTTCCATGGTTTTCTTTGTGCTTTCTATTTTATTTTCTATTTCAGATAGTCTTAATTCAACAAGAGAATACTGTTCTTTGGCATCAGCTAATTTTTGGTCAACAGCAAAACAACTTGCTACCACCAAAAATAAAATACTAGTAAGCAAATATTTCATAGTTCCTCTATGTTTTCTTTTTGTCGGAATTGGCAAAATCTGGTTCTATACTTCCCCTAGTAAAAACAGAATGTTTTGCCTTTTCAGCGCCACTTTCTATATCTTGTGCGACTTCTTTTCTAAGAGTTATGTACCTATTATTTTGATTTTCAGCAATTTTATTTAGATCTCCATTAGTCTTCTTCTGTTCGCTTTCAACTATAGTCCGGGTTTTTTCAAACTTATCTTCATCAACCCCAAGTTTTTTAGTTTTTGCATTGGTATCCATTTTTTGTTTATGCTGTTCATGACCCAAAGTTATATCTCTTGCTTTAGCGTCTACTTCAACAGCTCCAGTATGATATTTTTTATCGGGATCAATACCAGTACTATCTTGCTGATATTGTGACATTATACTACTTTCTATACCGGAACTGCTAATGTATTCTTTAGCAATATTTACAAGCTCGATCCTGCTTTCTCTGTTCTTTCCGGCAAACAGGGTTTCAGCCTTTTCGCGTCCTTTTCTCTCGACAGTATAGCCAGCAATTTCCTGTCCCAAGTCACTGTCTATTTGACCAGAATGTTGTCTAACAAAAGATGCCATATGCGCTTTTCTTTCAGCATCAGCTTTATGTACAGAATATTGTTCTAAAGAATTTCTTGAACTTCTAAGGTCTGTAGATAATTGCGAAAGTTGAGATTCTGCGGTTGAGGTGGTTTTATCGGCATGACTGGTTTTACTGTATTCTTCTATTTTATGTAAGTCTTTGCTAAATCTTTGAGCATCTTCGGCATTTACAGTTATGCTTCTATTTACTCCATGTCGTGCTTGCGATTCATTCGATCTAACATGTTCAGCTCCAATGCCAAATACCAAACTTGCTTCTCCATCAGCTTTAGCTACTTTATTTATAGGAATAGAGAATGACGCCGAACCGCCAATACTAAATTTACCACTTTGGCTAAAGTTAGTCATAGCTTTAAATACATCATCAACTTCAACATTGTTATTCTTAGCTATATTTTCAGCAATATTTTTAGCATCTAAAAAAGATTCACCAGCAGATATCGCTTCTCTGTTGCCAAGGCTCTCAGTCATGTTCTTCCCAGAGCTTAAAGTTTTACCTAAACTGCTAAAATCTGAGACCGAGTGAGACATGCTTTGATCGTATGTTTTTAGGTCTTGAATTGACGCAGTTCTTGAGGTTTCCGCTTGTTCTGTAAGTGCTGAATTTAAAAGTTCACTGCTTCTAACGCTTGTAGGCAATTTCGAAATAGCATGAGAAGCGTCATAAATATGAGCACCATCTGGTCTTGATGTCTTTAATACGCCTGTACCCAATTGCTCCGTAGCCATACCATGCATTAAAGTAGAGTTGGTATCAAATTTATTGGCATTAACATTATTCCAACTTGAATTACCAAGATGAATATTACCACTTGCAGCTTCGGATGCGGCGGAAGATGCTGAAGATTGTAATACTCCACCAATATAACTTGCTGCATGGTTAAAAGCTGTAGACATTCCCTTCACTAGACCACCAGAGATAAATGGTATTGAAAGCATTAGATATCCAGCCATATTGGCTATATCTGAATGTTCAAGTAATAGTTTATCAATATTGCTTATGGTTAATCCTCCTGGCCCAAGTTCTTTGGCATAAAACGTTACCATCATATTTAGACATGAAAACATTAACGGCCAGGACTCAATCCAAAGCAGGGTATATAAATAGTTGGTTAACACCTGGGCTGTAAGACTAGGTTGCAAAGCCAATAATATTATTATAGGAAAAAGACTTAACATTAATATCAGTAAAACGGTGTGGATTATGGGTATAGTATAAAGCGCGATATTCCTTGAAGTAGCAAGTGACATCCTCATTTTATCCATAGCCTGGGCAGTGCTAAGATTTAAAAGAGCAGCAGTAGCTCCGGTTTCGGCGGTATAATTCAATAATCCATCCCTAACCCCATTAATTAAAACGTTTTGGATGGCTATCTCTGAAGCAGTACGGGATAGATTACCACAATTAAAATAATGATACGCGTTTTCAAGTAATCTTTTGGCCTCTGCTGATTCTCCTGCTTTTTTTGAACCTCCTATTTTTTCTGATTCTTTATTAACTATACCAATCCGCTTGCCGAGGTTTTTAAAAATGTTATCTCTTGCGTCAGTTTCAAGGTGAGTTTTAATATCTTTGGTGGCTTCTTGGCACGTTTTGAATAATCCACTGATATAAATTCCCCTTATGTTACTGGTATTTTGAGTAATAGTATCTAAAATATTGGTACTTTCTGTAAGATCAGACATTGAGTATTTTTTAGAAATTAAAATATCTCCTAACACACAGTTTTTTACATACTCATTTAATTCTGATTTTATTACGGGGTTTACCACATTGAATTCTGAGGATATTCTAAATAATTTGGAACCAAACAGCATTCCGGTTTTATTATAAGAGAGATCATCAGGTGTATGGAATACTTTTTCAAAAGACTGGATAATACCATGAGACATTGAAGTGATTATACTTGCCGGATATCCCAACCCATAAGGAATATTTGCTACGGTTAAACCCGCTCCTGGATTACTGCTATCAATTATCTGTAGAGTAACTTTTGGTCCGAGCATAATTGTTGCTATACTAAAATAAGTAATAAACCATTTGGTAAAAGTTGCAAAATCATGCCCACGGATATAGTTTATTACTGCTCCATAGATCGAAAAAAGCACGCCGATTTTCATGGCGGTCTTAAAAGTATCGCCACCAAGCAAAGCTGCCACAGCATTAAGCGCTTCCTTGGCAAGATCGCCATTGGAAATTATATACATTGGTATCGTAGCACTCATGAACCTGCTCCTAAACGATGTTTAAGTTGGCCAGTTACTTTTGAGGTAATTTCTTGCTCAGTAGTTTTGGAACTTTCAATGAATTTCATTAACTCCTGAATATCGTTGTGAGATTCTGTCTTTATTTTCTCTACATAGACCAAAGCTTCATGAATTTGATCAACTAATTGCTTATGAATCTCTGGTGCATAGTTAGTGCCAGATAAACTGTGTTCTACTGTTTGTAACGCTTCATGCATATACTGCATTAATAGGCTTTTAGATATCGCCTCTGAATAACTAGCAATACTCATAGCCATAGATGCTTGATCTGCCATTAAATGAGTGGTTATAAACTTTAATAGTGGCAATTTTGTTTTTTCTAAAAAGCTTTTTAATCTTTCGTCTAATGGACCGTTATCGTTAGCTACAGCAGTAACTATTTCATTAATAGTTGTTTTTACTTTTGTATATAATGCCTTTTTTTCATCAATCTTGATCGTAGTTAATCTGGGATTAAGACATTTTGATTCTTCATCGCATATATAAATTTTAGCTTCCCCACCTTCTAATAGTGCTTTGAGTACTCTTCTATCCTTGGCTAACGGCATATAGATATTTATCTTACCTGCTTTGTTACCATAAACGATGGTTCCCGATAAAGACATAAAAAACTCTTTAAGGTCTTTTATGTAAGAGCTGTTAGCAAGAGCATCCCAAATAAGGTTTTTGTTAAGTATTACAGATTTTTTGTATTCTGAATTTTCTGCTGCTTCAGCCATTGTTTCATTGTACTTCCCATCCTCACTACACTTTTGCCGTGCTTGCGCCCAATCTGCGAATTTACCACTATGATTTCCCAAGTCTTTACAAATATGTTGTTGCGTAGCCTTCGTTCTTGGCCACATACCGCCAATCAGGTTTTCTGCCATCTCACAGGAGTTAAAATTATTGGCATTGATTTCCTGCGCCATGTTTTGAATATATTGCATGGCATGAGCAAGCTCTGGTACTGCGGTTTCAAGCGCCAAATTAAACATGTAGCCACCAGCATTGCTCATTATTTTTTGAAAAAACTCCGTTATTGCCTTCGCATCAACAAAAGAAAACCCACCACCAAATAAATCTATTCCTCCACACCCATTTCTTATGGTTGGTGGATCAATATGTATCAACTGGATGTTTTTAACCCGATCACGTAAAAATACATTGCCGCCAGAATAATATCCCGCTGCTTGTCCCTGATATACCGTTCCAGGCGTTACATTACTGTCGTAACTAAGTGAAGTGAAAAAATTACTGAGATCGCTGGAAACATCAGCCAAAACATACTGCGTAATAGCTAATATTAAAATAAACAAAAAAATCCTTAATTTCTTATACATTGTTATTCTCGCCTTCATTTTTTTCGTTTCTTTCGTGTTGTATTATTTTCGGTATCAGTTCATTCATGCGTATATACAGCTCAGAATAAGTAAGCGCTCCTTGAGATACCGGATAAGCATGTAGATTATTTTTGTTAATAATAAACAGGGTAGGAACCG
>JAJXWM010000003.1 GCA_021781615.1 Pseudomonadota bacterium | reverse complement strand
ATTATTTTTATGTAAAATACGTCAAACCAGGAGGATTTTGTCGATAAACTGCGGTAATAAATCTTTTGGGTTCACCTCATTACGTCGTATACGACCAGACTGATACAGAACATGTATAAGGTATTTCGTGGGCAGAATCTGTATCTTCGCTAGTTGTCTAAATTTCGGGGGTCATTATACTCAGGCATGGCTATCATATTTTTTTCTTTTTTGTTTGGATAATACTTTTTTTTATAATCTAGTTCATGAAATAAGGTTCCATGGATTCCTTTTACCTTTTTTTTATGTATTTCAGTTTTCCATAATCTTGAACAAACTTTATCAGCTTCTCTTTCTCCTACCCTACTAGTAAAATCATCAATAAACTCGACGTCTTGGCCTTTTTCAGGAAAAATTTTATAAAAATCTTCTTCTGAAACAGAATATATAGGATAAGTACAGTTGCCAGCACCATCTATTACTTGAATATTTTTCATATTAATCCCCTTTAACTTTTCCCCAATCTAATTTTACCTCCGGGATAAACGTTATCGTAATTACCATCAGGTTTTTGTACATCCCAGTGAGGTCCGCCATGTGCTTTACTTGGCTTAGGTCCAGTAGGCATCCATACTCTTCCTTTATCGTCGGGCCACCCATAACCTGGACCATTAGGGTTTTTAACTTTCTTTCCATTCCAATTTTTAGGAGGTTTATATCCATCAACTTCAGTAGGTTGTCCCAGAACATAGGCATTATTTCCCTTACCATCCCCCCTAAAGTAGAGGTTATCATACAAAGATTTTCCTAACCCGTACCCTCCGCCTCCTAAAACACATATCGGCTGACCACATGTAAAACCGACTATACTCCCAAACCCATCAACAATAAAACCTCCAGTTAAGGTTGCCAGTGCCTCACAGGAAAGATAAAATTGAGCCGCATTATTGAAAAAATCCTGGGCAAATTTAGGATTGATGGTCATTTTACCAGACCTAATTATATCTAACAATCTACTAGCTTGTTCTACAAGTTGCTCCGGTAAATCGCTATTAATAACCCTTTCGGACAGGTCTTTTAGTTTATCAATATGTTGGTTTAAATAATCGCGAAACTTGTTTGGATCTGCTTCCAAAGATAAAGCTTGTTCTAGCCAAGTGTTTTCTGCATGTTTTAGTCTATCTTCTAATAAGGGCGTAAACTTTTCTACTCCCTCCTTAAAGTCTATTTCTGAAAATATGTCTTGATTAAAGAAATGAGTTTGTGTTCGTGTATAGCATAGATAAAAAGTTAAACCAGCATGGCAACTTGTTAATATTACTGTGCCCCCAGCACCGAAAAATGACCCATAGCGTCCCTGTATTGATCCATGATAGTTAAATCCGCTAATACATTCTCCTTTAAACTTATCTCCCGTATAGTAGGTTGCACATACATTTTGTTTGCTATAATACCTTGAGACCTTAAAAAATGCGTTTGTGAAATTTTGTAATTTATTAGTTATACTATCTTCAGTATCTAGGTCGCCATATACTTTACCTAATCCTCCATTACAGCACCACCCACACCCTCCAGTGCCCGAAATAGCACCTGACTTTGAACAATAAGAATCATATAAGCTACCTTCTACCCCAACTATCGGTACCAACATACTAAAAAGTCCATTAACAGTAATGGAAAAGTTGAACGTTCACAAAAAACAGACCTTGAGGAATTTTATGCCACGGTTGACTTAAGCTGCTTTGACCGTTTACGTGAAGATCTTGCGTGTTGGCAATTTTATTATAATTGGCAGCGTCCGCATGGGTCTCTAAATGGCAAAACGCCATCTCAAGTTGATTCTGAGTTGTCTGAAAAAACACCACTACAAGAAGAAGTTTGTGCTCTATACGACCAATCCAAAGAACATATACAGCAAGCCAACTATTACTTTGAAATGCAGCTACGAAAATTGAAAGTATCTCTATGAATCACACATCCTCATCACTCTCTTGGAGGTCTTACTCCTTTACAGTATGCTGACCAATATTTGATGAGTAGGCAGTCTCATATGTTATGAACGCATACATGTACGAAATTTGTTTTTCGTTTAAGGTTTGCTTAATGTATGTATGCAATAATTAACAGTAATATTGAAGTGCACGGGAGATTGTTGTTTAACTGTCGATTTTTAATAAGGTTTTGTAGATAAGATTGATGGTCAACAGGAAGGTTTTTAAACTTAGCAGTGAGCAAATTATTTGATCCTATATTTTAGGAAATTACTATAAATAAGGTAATGAAAAAGTTTGGTTAATTTAATTAATTTTTTTAAGAAGAGGGCTATGAAATGCAGATAATTATTAATTTGATGTTTTTGAGTATCATGTTTTTTCCTACTTTTTCATCAGCTTGTGGCAGAGGTATTCCGATTTTTCCTACTGGAAGAGGTAGTGCTCCGGAAGAAAGACTTGGGCGGAATCTGCCCCCATTATTACATCAGGCACCTCAGGTAGTCATGGCTCCAGCTCCAGCGGCTGCTGCAGCGGCCGCGGCTCCGGCAGCAGCTGCTGCCGGAGGAACAGAGGTGGAGTTAGATAGCTCAGAAACTGACGATATAAGTCGTACACATATCCGTCAGCGTGACCAGGACTCTGACGAGACTATGTGGCCTCGTAAAAAACCAAGAATTGAGACAACCTCGCAACACCTTTCTTATTTGCTTTATTCATGGTCGAGAGAACCAGAATTTGCGCAAAAGGTTATAGATTTTATTAATAATAAAAATAATATTGAATTAGATCGGGCGATATTGGCAATCAGAGCTCTACGAGAAAACTTAGGTCTAGAAAGACAAATATTAGATTCCCTTCAAGTTTTAATTGCAAATGAAAATATTGATGTTCTCGCGCGAGCGGAATTAATAACAGAGATGCTTGAAAGGGGTTTAGATTTGGGAGAAGGGGGTTTAGAACTTGCTCAAAAGCTGATTAGAGCTCCAGAGGTTGCTGTGACGGCCCGAGCAAACTTAGCAGCTTATATGATTATGAGAGATTTAGCTTTAGAAGAGGGCGGTTTGGAGCTTGCTCAACGCTTGATTAGAGATCAAGAGGTTGCTGTGACGGCCCGAGCAGACTTATTGACGCAGATGCTTTTTAGAAATTTAGCTTTAGGAAAGGGCGGTTTGGAGCTTGCTCAAGGGATGATTAGAGATCAAGAGGTTGCTGTGAATTTACGAGCATACTTAGTGGGGATGATGCTTGCTAGAGATTTAGCTTTAGGAAAGGGCGGTTTGGGGCTTGCTCAACGCTTGATTAGAGATCAAGGTGTTGTTGTGAAGTTCCGAGTAGGCTTAGTGACGCAGATGCTTATTAGAAATTTACCTTTAGGAAAGGGCGGTTTGGAGCTTGCTCAACGCTTGATTAGAGATCAAGGTGTTGATGTGACGGTCCGAGCAGACTTAGTGACGCAGATGTTTAGAGAGGGCGGTTGGGAACTTGCTCAAGGCTTGATTAGAGATCAAGGTGTTGATGTGACGGTCCGAGCAGACTTAGTGACGCAGATGTTTAGAGAGGGCGGTTGGGAGCTTGCTCAAGGCTTGATTAGAGATCAAGGTGTTGATGTGACGCTCCGAGCAGGCTTAGTGACGCAGATGCTTGTAAGAGGATTAGAGTGTTTGAAATTTGCCCAATGGCTTATTAGAGCTCAAGGGGTTGATGTGAAGGTCCGAGCAGACTTAGTGACGCAGATGCTTATTAGAAATTTAGCTTTAGGAGAGGGCGGTTTGGAGATTGCCCAATGGCTGATTAGAGCTCCAGAGGTTGCTGTGACGGTCCGAGCAAACTTAGCAGCTTATATGATTATGAGAGATTTAGCTTTAGAAGATGGCGGTTTGGAGCTTGCTCAAGGGATGATTAGAGCTCCAGAGGTTGCTGTGACGGTCCGAGCAAACTTAGCATATATTATGATTTTTAGAAATTTAGCTTTAGGAGAGGGCGGTTTGGAGCTTGCTCAACGCTTGATTAGAGATCAAGGTGTTGATGTGACGGTCCTGCGGCAGATGCTTGAAAGAGGATTAGAGTTAGGGGATGGTGGTTTAAAATTTGCCCAATGGCTTATTAGAGATCAAGGGGTTGATGTGAATGTCCGAGTAAACTTAGTGGTGCTGATGCTTGATAGAGATTTAGCTTTAGGAGATGGCGGTTTGGAGCTTGCCCAATGGCTGATTAGAACTCCAGAGGTTGCTGTGACGGGACGAGCAAGATTAGTGTCGCAGATGCTTGTAAGAGGATTAGAGTTAGGGGATGGTGGTTTAAAATTTGCCCAATGGCTTATTAGAGATCAAGGGGTTGGTGTAATGGTCCGAGCAGACTTAGTGACGCAGATGTTTTTTAGAAATTTAGCTTTAGGAGAGGGCAGTTTGGAGCTTCTTCGATGGTTGGTTAGAAATCCAGGGGTTACTGCTAATATGAGGGGGAGATTGATAACTACATTTGGTCGTACGATTTGGTAAAATGAAGTAAACTAAATCAAAAAACTAGGGAGCGACCAATGACCAGAAAAGAGCTTAGCGATATCAATCGTAAGTTACGAGCTTTAGAATATGCTAAACAAATTGGTAATAAAACAGAGACATGTAGATACTTTGGCATTAGTAGAGATACATTGTATCGTTGGCAAAAAGATTATTTACAAAAGGGGGAAGCTGGTCTGGTAAATAGCAAACCATGTTCTGAAAATCCTACGCTTAGGCTATCTAAAGAAATCGAAGAAAAAATTTTGTACTTAAGAAGAACATATCATTTTGGACAACAGAGAATAGCTTGGTATCTCATGCGCTATCATGGTATTAAAGTATCAGCTTCAGGAACCCGCTGTGTTTTATTGCGGCATGGGGTTAATAGATTGCCAAACAATATGAGGAAAAGAAATATCCCCAGCGTTTTTAAACGCTACGAAAAACAAGTTCCAGGACATCGAGTACAAGTGGATGTAAAATTTTTAAATTTTGAAAAAGAAAAGCAACGCATTAAAAAATTCCAATGTACAGCTATTGATGATGCCACCAGGATTAGAGCAATTAAAATTTATTCCAAGCATACTCAAGCAAATGCCATTGACTTCATTAATTACGTAATAAAAAAATTTCCTTTTAGGATACATACCATACAAACTGATAATGGCCATGAATTTCAAGCAAAATTTCACTGGTATATAGAAGACCTGGGGATGCATCATGTTTACATAAAACCACGGACACCAAGATTAAACGGGAAAGTAGAGCGTTCTCACGGTTGTGACGAGCGCGAATTTTACCAGCTTTTAACCTATCATGATGATGTTGATCTTATAAAAAAAGCTAAGGAGTGGGAAAAATTTTATAACTATGATAGACCTCATGGCGGTTTAAAAGGCAAAACCCCTTATGAAGTTTTACGACAAAAATTAAACCAAAATTTAAATATTAACCATGATAAAAACTATAGTTACTGTTGAGCCTGTTAATTTGTGGATAACTTGCTTTTTAGTTATCCACAAATTAATAGGCTTAAACGTCCGCCCTAGTTATGACTATCACAGTCCCTGAAGGCAGAATGTTCTTGGTACGATTTTGGTATAGCCGGCTTTGACAATAACTAAATAAATCTCCCTGAAAAGGTTGCCCCGATTACTTTAATGAGATTGAATTATTTGTGCAGTATGTTACCTTTAGATCTGTGTAATTAATCTCATGTTTTCCTGAAAAATAAGTTTAATTAATTTTTGTAACTTAAGGTAAGTTAATATGAATCAAGAAAATAAAAATAAATTGCAGCTTTGTTTGCTGATTAGTGCTTCTATATTTATATCAATAATTCCCATCCTAGTAATGCCGGCAGGTACATTAACTAAGCTGGCACATAGTAATCCTAATGCGGTTAGTTATTTGTTCGGTTCTATAATTGGGCGTGCAAGTCTATTAGTAATAATACCCTTGCTTATAGATATGGGCATTAATTTTTTTAAAAAAAATAAATCAAGGAACTGGTGGTTAATTTGGCTTATTTTTATAATCCAGTGTGTCGCCATATTCGCCAAACATTTTAGCAATCTTAATCCCTAAAATTCATTCACATGGAAGCGATATATTTTTGCAGTATGGGGTAGGTCTGAATTATAAAAACTGGATTGGCTTTTAATTTAGTGATCTGTTATGGTTCCATTAACTTAACTCCCGCAGCACTCAACATTGCATCAGTAGCTTTGTTCATTGATTCTCTTATGGGGTCAATGTTTAAGCGCGCATAAATTGCTGTAGTGCTAACATTTTTGTGCGCCAAAGTTTTACCGATAATCGATAGATTGGCTCCGGTAGCAGCTTGCCAACTTCCAAGTGAGCGTCGTAAATCATGAATTCTTAGATTTTTTATGCCTGCTTTGTCTAAAATTCTTTTCCAGGGTTTTTTTGTCTCTACCAGATGACCAGTAACGCCAGTGCCGGGAAAAACCCATGGGCTGTTATTGGTGCTGTCTTTTTGCCGTGATTTTAATACATCAATCGCCGCTGGTACTAGTGGTACCGTATGGCTTTCGCCGGTCTTTGTAACTGGAATTGTCCAGGTGGTTCTATCAAAGTTAATTTCTTCGAAGCGCATTGCAAGAACATTCGAGCGTCTGGCTCCAGTTAACAAACTAAGTAAAATGTAGTCACGGACAATAATGCTGTTTTCTTCGCTTAATGCCGCAAAAAATTTTGGGAGTTCGTCAGACTGAATAAATCGATCGCGCGATTTTTCTTTAAATTTTTTAATACCATGTGCAGGGTTAGCATTGTCCCAACCCCAATCGATTGCTCTGTTAAATAAGGTATGTAGTAAAGCTAGCAATCTATTGGCTGCATAATGTCCTTTGCTGGCTCCAACTTTGGCGTGTAATTTTTGGATATGAGATTTACGAATAGAAGATAATCTGCGATTTTCCCATCCCTTAAGGTAACGGCGAAATTGGTTGGCGTCTTCTTGCCATGATTTTTTATGTACTTTTGCGTATCTTTCTAAATATTTCTCAAAAAGACCTTTTATAGTCATTTCAGGTCGTAACCCTCTTTTTTCTTCATTGGGATTAATACCGGAAGCTATCTTGGCATTTAGAATATCTACTTGTTTACGAGCTTGTTCAATCGTAACTTCCGGAAAGCGACCAATGGTGGCACGCTCAGGTCTGCCTTGAATTTTACGATAAAGCACAAAGGTTTTTATTCCCGTAGGACGAACCAACAATTTAAGCCCTTGTTTAGTCGTATCATGATATACCGCAATTTTTTTGGCAGGTATTCGTAATGCAGCAAGCGATTTTTTAATGAAATTGAGTTTATTTTTCATGTTATTTATTGTCTATGGTTTTTGTGTTTCGTGGTAGTAGATAATTAGTTTTAGAAACTACTTTTTTTCCAGTTTGTGCCTCTAGGTCGCATCTCGCTTTTTTGGCAACCCTGCCGCCTTTTATTCCAGCAATTTTGTTTTTTGTCATCCCTTTTGCTTCCGTGGTTTCTGCTATTTGTCTGGTCGATAACTCTGCTAAAGCAGTAAAAATGAGTTCAGCTTCGGTCATGTGATCTCTTAAGTTTTGAGTTTTTAGACCTTTGAGATCTTTATGCTCTTTAACGGTAACATCTGACCATTCTTGATGAATAATGTTAGTGAGTATTGTATATTCCTCCTCTTTGGTTACTTCGTGCTTGCTCCAATAGTCAGTTAGCTTATTACGTGTTTCCTGTCCCATCATCCTTTGTTGTATCCATTTCCCGCTTCTGCCATGTTTTTTCCAATTTTCTCTGGCTCGGTTTAGCGACTTTTCGGGGTCAGCTATTTCTTGCATTCTTTCATAGCCTACTTTTGCCAGCCATAGTTTAATTGGTTCCGCTTTTGGGCTTGGTACGGATTGAATAAGGCGTAAAAGCGTCTCGGGATTAGCAACATCTGTTAGGTATTTTTTACCATCGGCAGCCTCTAATTTCAGTTGGTGACATTTTGTCACCGACTCGCTACCCTCCTTATTTAAGCGCTCTTTTAACTTATTCCAATATTTTCTCGTAGTTTGAAAATCCTTTTGCTGGATTAACGCGCCAACGATGTCCACAACAGAAAAATACCACATCTCTTTTTCTTCATCGTAAATTCTACGGATTTTGAAATCTTCAAATATAGCTAAAGTGTTTCTCATGGTGATTATTTCCTCAAATTGTTATCGTTTTAAACCACAAGGAGTTGTTTTTGACTAATTTGCCTCAGCTAATAGATTCTTGATTAATGCAATCATCAATTCTTTGCTTTTTGGTTCACTTTCTGCAATTAGTAATGCCAATGCTACAAGCGCATTATCGTCAATAATCATCTCGCCATCTGTTTTATAGAGATTATTATTTTTGTCTAAATAATAAATAAACAATAATGAGGCAATGCGTTTATTGCCGTCTGAGAAGGGATGATCTTTAATAATAAAGTAAAGTAGATGAGCGGCTCTTCCTTCTAATGTTGGGTATAATTCTTGACCGTCAAAGCTTTGTTCTATGTTGCCTAAAATAGCTTCCAAACCATGATCTCGCTCATTGCCAAATAAACTGCCCGCTTCCTCTTTAGCCATAAGTGCTTTTTTTAGTTCTTTAATAGAATTTAGAGCGTCTTCATAGGTAAGATTGAATTTTGGCAATTGTCCATTGGTGGGTGGTAAATTATCTTCATCATAACTTTTCAGCAATAACCATGATTTAGCATATTTTGTGATAACGCCCAGTAATCCTTGTGCTTCTTTATTGGTAAGTTGACGGCGACTACTAGCTTGCTTTATAAATTGCAAAGCATTCTCTAATTCTTTCATTCCCGTTTCAGCAAGGCGTTTTTGGTTAATGGTATAACCTTTAAGCAAGTGATTTTTAAGGGTACGAGTTGCCCAGATACGAAATTGGGTGCCACGTATGGAGTTAACTCGATAGCCAACCGATATAATAACGTCCAGATTATAATAATTCGTAGGTTTAGTAGAAAATTCGGAAATTCCGAATTTCTTCATGGTGTTGTCTAACGGTAACTCTTTGCTGTTATAAATGTTCTGAATATGCTCATTTATTGTCGATTTCGATTTATCAAACAGTTCCGCCATCTGTTTTTGTGTAAGCCAAACAGTATCGCCGTCCAATAACACTTCGACAGAATATTGCCCAGTTTCTGTTTTATAAATCAATATCTGATTTTTATCGCTTTGTATTTCTTCGTTCATATCGCCTCACTAAAAATAAATCTAAAATCATATCTTGCCGCAAAAATCACCTCTAGCCAATAGAATTATACCAATACACCACTATAACTCACAATACCGTAAAAAAGTAGCTCTTGACACAGAGCTACCTATGAGCTACTTTTGGTATTAACTTTGATTAATTTTAAGGGGGCTCTATAAAGCTTATGTTACGCAGCTTATAAAGCGATGTAAAGGTTTGTTAAAGATTGATAATCACGGAAAATGCGTATACCACGAGATTCGTAATCAGGAGGTCGGAGGTTCAACTCCTCTTGCCGGCACCAATAAAATCAAAGGATTATAAGCAAATTTCTTATTTTAAATATTAAAATCTTATTTTGTGGTTCCTCTTGTGGTTCCTCTAATGCGCTCGCTATAACACCAATTTTTGCTATGTTTAGTGGTAAATACATTAGCTGTTACCCAATTTTCTGTTAATAAAATTCTGGGCATTGGAGCTAATTGTGGGTAGAACTTCATCAATAGTATTTTCTTTATATTTAGATTTTTCGTTACGTACACATCTATAAGCATCCGTGTTAATGGCCATGATTTTTAGTAAATATTCTGCATGCTTATCTACTAGTTCGGCTTTCTTATCTTCCTGTTGATTTGAATGTGTGTCATGGTGCTGTTTTACCCTGTACCCGATGTCGGATATTATATGAGATAGTGGCTTATCGGTGCTTACGTATAGCTCACGTAAGGTTTTTAAAACTTCATCGTCTACATATGGTACTATAAAGTGCTTACTTCTCAAATTATCTTTACTGCAGTAGTGTATTATCACGGGTAAAAAAATCAAACCTAAAATTAAAAACTTATATTGTATGGAGGTATATAAAAATGAATAAAGTAGTAAAATTTTTAACTGAAAATCCGTTACAGTTTTTGGCAACACCAGAAATAAGCTGGTTGATCATAAGAAGCGTATAGGCAACCAGTTAAAGAGTCTGTTGTTTACCCAAGGATTGATTGATCCTATGGATGATACAAAAATTTGCAAAACTTGGCTCAAAAAAATCCAACATCTTGAGCTGTGCGAAGAAATGAAATACAGCGTTAACTTATTTATTCAGATTTGGTTGGATTTAGATAGCAAGATAAAAGAGATATTAAAAAAATTGGGTGAACAGGCTAAAAAGGATAGTATCGACATAATGTACAGAACTGTGCCTGGGGTTGGTGCTTTGAGTGCAAGGATATTGGCTAATGAATTGGGAGATATGAGCAACTTTCACAATGAAAAAGGTTTATTTGGTTATACAGGCTTAACTCCAAGCGAATATTCTTCAGGAGAACACAAAAGCCTTGGGAGCATTAGTCGTCAAGGTAAGGCTTTGTTACGAATGATCTTAGTACAAATAGATTGGAGGAGCATAAAACAAGACCGACGTTTATTAGAGATATATGAGCGAATAAGTAAAAAAGCTGGCAAGAAAAGAGCGGTAGTTGCGATAGCTAGAAAGATCATTGGTTGTATCAGAGCATGTTTTAAAACTGGAGAGTTATGGCGCCCTAACGCGCCTGCTAACAACGAGCTTTTAAATATGAAGGTAGATGCTTGTTGATTCGCCAACAAGTTGGCGAATTTGTAAAAAACAATTATAGAGATTAGGAGGATGTTTTTATTGTTATGTTTTTGGTGACCTCGTCGCATATCTTGTGGCAAAGAAATTTGACTACGTTATAAAGTTTGGGGCGCCATCTTAATGAACTCGAAAGAACAGCTTGTGGCGATTTTACGGAATTGACCACGAATAGCAGATAGGGTAACTAAGCCCATACTCGAGCAAACATAAAACAATAAGAACTAATTTTAATTCTATAATTTTTTGATAATTACAGATAAAATCATAAGAAAATGATTTTTAAGGGGTTGTATTGCTTAAAGCTACTTGACAACTCACATAGCAGATATGCAGGCTAATCCTTATATAGAAATATCTGCCTCAAGCAATACTTATGCATGGATTCGCTTGAGTGGTAAGGTGGTGTTTGAAAACAATAAGGTTGTGAAATAACGCTGTATGAACAAGCCAATTGTAAAGGGACAGTACCATAACTTCGATAATCCCATTTTTGAAGTGTTCTATTTATCCGAAGCAAAGGCAGTAATTGCCGATTTTTCTGGCAACCCACCGGAAAAATACAGTTTGTAGTTAAGGGGTATGTCAAATGACAGCAGATGCCACGCATCAAATTGCAGGGGGAGGTTTTGACTTGATACCTTTATTTTGTAAATAGCATGATACAGTGTTCCGTTGTACCTATAGACTCTTTACGAATAAACTTAAATCCAGCTTTTTCATAACATCTAATAGCTCTTTGATTAGAAGATGCTGGGTCAATCAATATCATTTTAGCTTTAAAGTCATTAATAATCTTATTAACAAAAGACTTCACTATTTTTGTACCATAACCTTTATTTAGGTAATCCTCTTCACCGATAAATAAATCTAAACAAAAACTGCCTTCTTCTTCATTAGTAAAAATTCCTTTTACTTTGGGGGATAATTTTTTATAGCCATATAAATCAGAACATTGAATAAAACCGATGGGTTTGTCATCCAAGCAAATAATGAATGGATAATCGTAACCGTTATTGCTCTTGGCTTTTTCATAATACATGGTTAATGGCTCATAATCATCTTGAAACCAGATATCTCGGACATGTGGCTTTTGCGACCAAGCGACGAATTTCGGTATATAATTTTTAGTAAATTTTTTAAAGGCTATTTTCATAAAAAATTTTTATACAAATGAAACTTGCTTCTTATATAACATATCTCAAATAGCACGCTGGGTTTTAATAAGTTCCCCATTAAACACCCAGCAACAACCAATTAAGATTTTGCTCTAGAAATAACCATATGTTTTTTAAGGCAGTCTCTAAGCTATATTTTTGTATTGTTTCCATTAAAATAACCTCCGTAAGTAATGTAGCGTTATGATTACTTTATTAAAAAAACCAGGCACACAAATAATCTTACCTTTTGCTAAATATTTAAATGATTTATCCACAACAACCTTAGAATGCATCGGTGATTGCCATAACCAAACTCTTTTTTTGGCTAATTTTTCTACATCTACTCCTATCCTTTCATGCAAATCACTAAAAGTCAGGCCTGGACATAATGCTTGTACCCGTACCCCAGTACCCTTTAGTTCAAGAGCTATCGATTCAGTAAATAAACTTATAAATGCTTTGGTTGCGACATAAATCGACTGCCGAGCACAGGGAAAAAATGACATTATGGATGATACATTGATAATCGAACCTATGTTGTTGGTTACCATGGTTGGTAAAGCAGCTTGAGTAAGCTTAATGGTAGCGAGGGCATGAACTTTGAGCATGTCTTCATAGACGGTGATGTTTTCTTCGTAAAATCTAGATCCTTTTTTAGCAAATCCAGCATTATTTATAAGGATCTCTAAGTTTTTTATATTTGTGATCTTTTCCACAAGCATGTCGATGTCTTTGACATTTGCCAACTCAGCAATAATTACTTCAACCTTTATATTATTTTTCGATCTTAATTCAGCAGCAAAAGCTTGGATTTTCTCTTCTCTTCTGCCAGTGATAACCAAATCATACTTTTGACTTGCTAGTACTTTAGCAAAAGTAGCGCCAATGCCGCTGGTTGCTCCGGTAATAAAGGCGATTTTATTATTCATGTCTCACCATTTAATATTGTTGTTAGGGACTGACCCTGTATTATTTTAAAATTTCAGATATTAGTATTTTTACTTCATCAAGTACCAGCTCGCATCCAGGTAATCCAGTGACTAAATTTCCTAACGTGGTTTGCCAATGCTGGTAGGCTTCTTTAATTAATTCAGGCGTGAAAAAATCATCGATAGATTTGTACGATACATCACGATGTCGACATTTTTTATCAAGCACTTTAATTAGCTTGGTGGTATCAATGGCTGAATTATAATTTTTTAAAATAGACCATAGGTCATAATAGTCCCGTGCTCTAGGCCTATTCCATCCGCGAGTAATAAGCCTTTTATGTGTTTGCAGTAATGCCCGTAGCTTTTCCGCAATAATTTCTTCAAGGTGATAACACGCGACCGTACAATCGAGCACTTCTTCATATCTATGCAAAATGGGCTTATATGCTGGCGATAAAATTACTGGCTCGTCATGGGTTACCTCAATTTTAATTGTGCAAAGAGCTGATCTATGCTAGGGGAATTTTACATTAATATTAAAGGCCTCCTGACCGGTTGGATGTGGTTTGCTTTCCGGGTAACGTTTTAATTGAATTTCAAAAGGACCATAATTAGATAAAAGTTCGCTTGATATATCTATTGCTGCTTGCAAGGCATTTTCTAATGCTTGGTTTTTTGGTGCATTTAATGTTGAGAAGTCGAGGTCAACTGAAAAGCGATAATCTCCAAAAAATATCTTTTTTAGTGCGTTGCCACCTTTAAATATAAGCGAATGAGTAAGTTGCTGTTGTTTGGCGATTCCAGCCAGGAGATAGCTTAATGCATAATCTTTTTCAATGATATCCAGCCGTGATTTTTTGATAGCACACTCATTTTGTAATTTAATGCGCAATAGCTTCATTCGTTTTTTACTTTTATTAGATTATTTTGAATCATCCAACGATTATCGCATGATCCTTTTGCTGGTGCCGAAGGGTCAAGACGACAGTAGTAACTAATTGGAACTTGTAAGAGTAGTTTCAGCTGCTTATCTGCAACACCAAAATATTCCAGCGCCCATCCTAACCGTTTGGCAACTGATTTTTTACCGTAGTGGATGGCATAGTCAACTAGCTTTTGAATATCAATAATTGCCAGCGAATTTTCTAATAACCCCAATGCTTCACCCATACCGCCAAACATCTTAGGATAAATAAATACATCAAGCAGGGTGCGTTCTTTATTAGTAATCGGGATTTGAAAATGCTCATCCAGCCATATTTTTTCAATGCCAAAAAAGTGCTTTTGTTGGATATTGACATACTCATAGCGGACCCCGTCAATTTCCCATGCATGTTTTAATTTTAATTCATGTGATTTTTTTTCACGCATGGAGGGGGTTATAACTTTGCTAGGAGTTGAAGCTGTAATAATTTGTGATATTTGCTCAGTTAGGCCATGATGCTGTAAGGCTGACCAATGGCTAATAGCTGATGGTTGAATTAAGTAAGTAGATATAACGAAAGGATGAGTATTGGTTTGTTCTGATAATAATCCAATGATAACATATAATCCGCGACGTAATCTGAGTACGCGTTTATGCTTTGCCAAATTGGACAGTATCTTTCTAAGCTGTTTATTAGGTATCTTCTCTAAGGTGGCTGCCGCCCTTGCGTCCTGCATGTTAAAAATGTGTTTGCCACACAAAAGCAATTGTTGTAATAAGCGCACACCTTGACTTTTAGTCGGTTTTTGAGATTCTATAGATCTATTGGTTATAATAGATTTTATACTGCGATAATACCATAAAATGGGTGTTATTACAGTATATTTTAAAATATATTTTCAGCCGGTTAAATCCTATTCTTATAAACCAAGTGTGGGGATTTTGGGTAAGTGAATTGCATATTGTTGCATGTAGTTGCATAAATGTGGTGTACGTCCCACGTTAAAAATATATAAGAATAAAACAACTACAATTCAGGTCGATACTTCGTAATCAAGAGGTCGGAGGTTCAACTCCTCTTACCGGCACCATTTTTGCTGCGGTTTTCAACGATTTCATCATTTTATTAAATCTTACAAAGCTGTTCACGAGCTATCTTTAAGAGCGTTTTTAGTTAAGCAAGGTTTAATCTCTGGGCGCACCATTATTTGTTGTGCATCAAAGACTGTAAGCAATGCTGTATTAAATCACGATAAAAATCAATGCAATTGTAAGTAAAATCACTAACTATTATTCAGCTACTTCTACTAATATGAGATACTAAAAATCGAGTGCGTCGAAGCTTACGCTCTTGTTAGGATTATGCTTTATCTTTGTTATAGCCCAATAGAGGTGGGGTTATTAATATTTACACAAATGCTATTGGAGCTAATTTATTTTTTTATTGAATTTTATTAGTTAAATTAATTAATAAAAAAATCAATTTTTTAATAAATTTGAAAAAACAATAATATTAAGAAATTTGTTGTGGGTTCTATATGTGTAAGAATATAAATTTTGTAGAAATTTATTAGAAATATTTTGCTTACTTTCTGTGATTAATTTTCAGGCCGGATGTGCAACACAAGATAAAGCTGGATATGCTGCCAAATTGTTCTAGATGTGGCTAGACTATATAAATTTGAGTTTACTACTATACCATGGTTTTGATATGGCAAAAGAAAAAACGATAGGTCATCGGTATGGAACAAATAGAGCTGATACCAAGAGTAACCTAAAAAATGCACCGGCCATATCTTGTACTTCATGTAATTTGCATAAGACACGGAAAAAATCAATATTAGGTGTGGGTAATAAAAAAGCTAAAATAATGTTTATAGGGGAGGCCCCAGGTGCTGCTGAAGAAGTACAAGGTGAGTCTTTTGTCGGTAGGGCAGGGAAACTGTTAAATACGATGTTAAAATCGGTTGGTTTTAATCGCGAAGCTGTTTATATCACTAATGTTTTAAAATTTCGTTCTCCTGGCAATAGATCTCCTACTCCAAAAGAAATAAAATTATGTTTACCTTATTTACAACAAGAGATTGCTTTGATTCAGCCTAAAATAATAGTTGCACTTGGGCGTACTGCAGCAAGGACTTTATTAAACACCAGAGAGTCTATAGAGAATTTACGAAGCCATGTTTACCAGTATGGTATGCAAAAGATTGTTTTGTTAGTTACTTATCATCCTGCTTATTTATTACGGATGCCAGGTGAAAAAAAGAAAGCGAATATTGACTTTTTAAGAATAAAAAAATTTTTAATCAGCAAGCATATGCTATATAAGTCAAAAGCTAGATACTTGCGTTGATAGGTAAGTGGATTGGAGAAACTTATGGGTACCCTATGGGCAATTATATTAAGTAATTTATTGATATCACTAATTGCTTTAGTTGGTATTTTTTTTCTTACCTTTAAAAAAGAAATATTAGATAAAATTATTTTTGGTTTGATTGCGCTATCTGCTGGTACTTTGATGGGTGGTGCTTTTATCCACTTGCTGCCAGAAGCGATTAAGGAAATTAATGATGTTGATTGTGTTAGCGGTTGCGTGCTTATGGGGTTCATTACCTTCTTTTTGGCCGAAAAAATTTTTTATTGGCACCATTGCCACAATGACGCGCGTAAAATCCACGCTGTTGCATATTTAAATTTATTTGGTGATGCTATACATAATTTTACCGATGGCCTTATTATTGCCGCAAGTTATTCGATAAATATATCATTTGGAATAGCAACCTGTATAGCTATTATAGCTCATGAGATCCCTCAAGAAATTGGTGATTTTGGTGTTTTAATTTATGCTGGTCTAAATAAAAGCAAGGCACTATGGTTAAATTATATGGTGGCATTGACCTCTGTTTTGGGTGGCATTGTCGGCTATTTTTTATCAGAAAAGATTAAATCCATTATCCCTCTGTTATTGGCATTTGCTGCCGGAGGGTTTATTTACATTGCTTCCTCAGATTTAATGCCAGAATTAAGAAAGCTAGTAAAACTAAAAGAATCGATAATTGGTTTTTCTTTATTTATTTTTGGGATATTAATAATGTGTCTAACAAAAATTATTTTTGGCGATTAATTCTATTATATATTCTACCGCTAATCTTATTTTGGGGATTAGATATAGGGGTGCAATTAATTGCTTTATTCTGGGTGAGGGTGGATATGAAAAATTTTACTGTGGAAAGAAATAGGATCGTCTCTGTTATAAGGGATGAAGGTATAAAAGAAAAGTCTGTGCTTGATGCGATGTTGAAAGTTCCTAGACATTTTTTTGTGCCCAAGGATTTAGAAGAGTATGCTTATGATAACAGGGCATTGCCAATAGGTTATTCTCAGACTATTTCGCAGCCATATATAGTTGCTTTTATGACCCAAGAAGCTCAATTAAATTATAATTCGAGGGTGTTAGAAATTGGAACGGGTTCTGGTTATCAGACAGCGATACTTGCAGAGATATGCAAGGAGGTATTTACTATTGAAATAATAGAACAATTATCAAATAACGCTTTTACCTTATTGAAAAAGCTCGGTTACCATAATGTTCACTTCAAGGTCGGAAATGGGCATGATGGGTGGCTAACTGCAGCCCCGTTTGATGCTATTATCGTAACGGCTAAAGCCGAAAGTCTGCCTAAAACATTGCTTCACCAATTAGTTATTGGTGGACGCATGATTATACCCTTACAAAAAACGGTTGATGAGCAGGTTTTAGTAAAAATTACTAAAAGGACCCAAAGTGATGATTACTCCATCGAAGATTTATTAGATGTAAGATTTGTTCCAATGGTAGATGGTAATTTTTAAGTCTTAATATGATTTTATGATCTTAGAAGAAGGAAGGAGAAAAACTGTATGTATTTGGGTAATTAACTGATCAGGCCATATAACAATTAACTTAAGTGGAGATGCCATATTTTATGAAAGAGCTAATAATGGGAAACCATGGATGGAAGTATCTAAAGGTTGTTTTGCTTCGCGAATGTTTGATAGAGAGCCTTGAAAAAGCACTTATCCATACTAGATAGAGTGGAGAATTAACTAATGGAGTGTCTAAGATTGAAAAAATAATAAACAGTTTTGATATTAAGCTAGATAATAATATCGTCGATAATGTTATAAAAATTTTAAGGCAAATTTGCTATTGGAGGGTCATTTGTATGCAGTCAATTAAAAACAATGAAATAACTTTTAAAGGTAGTCCTGTACAATTGGTAGGCCGAAGGTTAACGCCAGGTAAGCTTGCGGCAGATTTTATACTGGTTACTAATAAGATGGAAGAAGTTAGGCTTGCCCAATTTAAGAACAAGATTAAGGTCATAACCACATTAGCTTCTTTGGATACCACGGTTTGCGAGTTACAAGTAAAAGAATTTAACAAAAGGGCGGTGGGATTTTCGCAAAATGTGGTAGTTATAGTGGTTAGTAAAGATTTGCCATTTGCACAAGAAAGATTTTGTGTCAACCATGAAATTAATAACCTTATAGTTTTATCAGATTATAAATATTCATCTTTTGGTATAAACTACGGTTTATTGATTAAAGAGCTCAATCTTTTGGCGCGGGCAGTAGTTATCTTAGATAGCAATGATATGTTAAGGTATGTCCAAGTTGCGAAAGAGCTTACCCAACACCTTGGTTATATAGAAACCTTAAGTAGGTTGAAAGAGGTTGTTGATTCTGAACCATTGCGCGACGATAAAAATTTACCAGGAAAATGTGTGTCTTGTGAATCTGGAGCGCTTCCATTGCCAATAGAGGTAATTAAAAACTATTTACATTCTATGTCTGATTGGAAGCTTGTAGAGAATAAAAAAATAGTCAAGGAAATAAAATTTATAGATTTTAAAGATGCAAAATATTTTTTAGATTTACTAGCTATTATTGTCGAGGAACAAGGGCACCACCCAGTTTTTACCCTAAATTATAATAAGTTAAAAATGACACTAACTACCCATGTGGCGAATGGACTAACTGAAAATGATTTTACTATGGCGCGAATAATTGACGAAGTGAGGGTTCTAACATGAAAAAAATAGCTATATTGATTGCTGATATGTATCAAGTCTTAGAGGTTTGGTGCTCCAGCTTGCGTTTACATGAAGCAGGGATACAGATAGTGCGGTTTCATAAAGTTCATTATTTTCCGATAATTCTTTAATACTAAATTTTTCTTAGCAATAAAAGTAATAACATTGGCTGCTAATATCTTATCAACAGGTCCGTGTGCATCAATCTGTTGCTGGCCATCAGTTTTTTCAATAGTCCAGCCATTTGGTAAGCCAATATCATAGGTTTCGGGCAATGTAATTGGCAGAGCATCTTTTTTGGGTGTTCTTGCCCCGGCAGTGTATAAGAAATTTACAATCATACCAACATCTTCTCAAGTACGTTAACGTTGTTGTTCGATGGATGCCACAAGGCCATTCCAAGTATTTTGCCGTTCTGTTCAGCTACTGCGCGACGTAGCTGCCGCTCTAACTGCTGTTTTATTATTGTAGTCTTAGGAAAAGGGCGATAGGTACGACGTAATTCCGCCGTAGCAATGGCACCAATGCTTATGATTTCACGTTGGTTTTTTGTAACGGCGGGCGAATTTTAAGCATTATGTTGTCTCGCTGTTGTTCAATATTTCCGCTAATTTTATGGCTAAACTCGGATCACCGTTATCTTCAATATGCCATGCAGCGGATAAAACCAATCTAACTAACACCCAACCTTTAATTCGTTCAGCACTTAAATTTGACTTTGCTGCCATAATTTTTATTCTATCGAGAAATAATTTCTTTATTTTATGATTATCGATAAGTTCAGTGCTATGGATAAAATCAAATGCGGCAATCTCAAATTCAGTTTCCCCTATAATTCCCTTAGGATCGATCGTTAACCATGTCTCTCCATTTTTTAAAACATTATCATGGTGTAGATCGCCGTGCAATAATACCTCTTTCACCATTGAGTTTAGTAGCATGCTTTTTAAATGAATAGTTTTTTTCAACAAATATCTTGGTAAGAGGTCTGAGTTAAACCCATCAAGTATTTTCAACCAATCGCTGATATGACGAAAGCCATGCTTATTGGACAACGGCTTATTGTGCAATCTTTGCACTGTATCTATATAATAATCAATAACGAATTTATCGTTGGCTGGATAAAGAGATTTCAATGAAGTGCCAGGAATGGCTTGCTCAAGCAATAAAGCGTTGTATTTTTCATTGTAATCGATGAGGCGAATTGAAGCATTGCCACCAAAATATATCAATGCGTTTTTTTCGGCAGCAATAACACTTGCATCAAAACCTATCTTTAACACCACCGGTTGCCGAGGGTTACAAATTGCTTTTGCCACATAGTTAAAAGACATATTGTCAACGGGAGCGATATTGCTTAACTTCCAATAGTCCGTGAGTATTCGCACCGTGTCAGGTAGGCTGGCGATCCATGTTTTGCCACTTTCACCGCTAATATTTATAGCATTTTGTGCTAACTTATGCATAGTTGGTTCTGCTAATTAAGCTGCCTCAGTTCATCGGCAATAGTGTTGATAATTTTCTTGTCTTTTTCCATTTTTTCATAGTCGACTGCTGGATTGGTATTTTGATTAAATTGGATACCGTTCTCGCAAGCCCATGAGATCTTATTTATTAATTTCTTATGGGTCAGTTCCAAAGCACTATTCTCCTTCCTGTATTTACAATGGCACCATTTGGGATGTATTTATTTAGTAATATCACTATGCCACGTTGTTTGCCAGGAATAACGGCTATATAAGCTCGAAAACCATTGGTTGCTCCTGTTTTATCAATTAGCTTATTTGGATCAAATACTTGTTGGTTTTTTGGTAACCATTTAGCCGGCAGTGGCCCCAGGTTCATTTTTTCTGGTTCATTCAATAATGCGTGGTCAATTAACGAATGGATTTGCCACACTAAGCCCTGTTGGCTACCGTTAACTTCTAGTCTTGGTGTTTGCGTATTTTCCATTGCTTGTTTAAGGTTCAGGGGTGTATTTTGTAAACCAGCAGCAATAGTCAAAAAACGAGACATATCTTGGATATTTGATTTCATGCCCCCTGCGGATGAGTAAAAACTGTGACTGTCAAAAGAATATGGTGTTATGTTGCCATCTTCCTTATGGCCTTGCGCGAAATATGGCCAGAACTTTTTATTAATCTCAATGCCCGTATGCTTCATATCAAGTTGCTCCAGAATATATTTTCTATATAGCTGGTCTATTTTCTTGTGATCTTTATTTTGTAGTGCTATGCCTAGCAAACCTATCCCTACGTTTGAATATTGCCATTGAAGGTCTAGGACATTCGTCGGTCGCCATTTTAAAAGATAGCTTTGCATCTGACTCATGGTTTTAATGTTTGTCGGTAGTTCAAAAGGTAGTTTGCTAGTATAAGTTAATAATTCTTCTAAAGTAATTTTTTGTAGATATGGATTGTTACTGAATATTGGATAATATTTTATTAAGGGATTACCTGGCTGGTTTTGGGCTGCAACACACAGCAGCGCGGTAAATAATTTGGTTATAGATCCTACCTCGAAAATAGTATTATTGGTAACAGGAGTGTTATTGGTTTCACTTGCAATACCAAAAACATAGGTATAAGGCTTGCCGCCGTCAATTATTGCAACTGCTGCCCCCGGTATTTGATACTGTCGCATAAGTTTAGCAATTTCCTTGGCGACAAACTGTTTATGATCTAGTTCTCCAGCTAAACCACGCTGACATATTAAGAATAAAAATAAAATCGCAACAACTTTTTGCAGATAATTTTTTGGTTTCATAGACTAAATCTCTCTGGAATTTTGTTTTAAATACTTAACAAAGTAGTAATCGTAATGTTTTTGTTTGGTGGTGGTGACAAGCGGTAGCTTTGCAAATTGTTCATAGTTATTTTTTAAATAAAATTCTGGCGCTTGAAATGATCCAGTGTTCAATCTTATGTATAACGCTTTATTTTTAAGGGCACAATTTTCTGCCGCTTTTAAAAGTTTAGATCCCAAGCCTTGATGCCGATAAGCTTCACCAACCCATAAAAGGTCGATATAAAATACGCCTAAAACTTGATAAGCATACAAACCAGCAAGTAATTTTTTACCGTTGTAATAATTGAGTATTAGATGCTTTCTTTGATAACCCTTAATCTTGCTGACATTATATGATCTTAGTTGTTTTTGAAGCTGCTTGTGTACCTTGGCTATATTCTGTCGAAAAGCCTTTAGTTTAAGTTTTACTTTTGGCATGAGTACCTTCCTCGAACAGACTGGCGTTTTTCTTTCGCTTAATCTTAAATTAATTGTGGTAGTTTACCAGCAAAAAATAATCAATGCACTTCTCATGATGAGTCGGATACCTTTGTTTTTGTCAGGGTAAGGTTCTTACTGTTGATAGGTGCCCTTTTTCTGTTGCATATCTCAGCGCTGTATAACCTTTGGTGTGTGCTGACGCACAATCTTTGGTTGTTGTCGCGTAAGGATCTCGATATAGAAAGCTCGATACTGAAAAAAGCGGCGTAGTAATTCCCCCGATATGTCTGTTAAAAAAATAAGGACCCTCTCAGGAAATTATGTGTTTCGAAATCGGTGTCTTTGCTAGAATTGGATCTAATTGCAAAAAAATACGAGGAATTTTTAGAAAATAATCTAGCGCTAATATTGGTTGATAGACATGCCTCTAAAAATCGGGGGAAATGGGACAAGCTCTATATAACAATCGTAAATGTCTTGCCACTATAAAATAATGTCAAAAGTTACTCAGCAAGGGAATACAGCGGTTTTATCTATATGGTATTTTGGGCTCCGAATTACTATAAAAATTATCGGATTGGCTGTCGGTTGTCAGGACTTGACCCCTGGGTCGCGATATATCAGCATCACTGCAAGTGGCGTTTTTTGCTACTTGCAGTGATGCTGAATAATTACGATAAATATAATGATTGTTATTAATGAATCATCTATAATGAAGCACAATTTAGGCCGTACGCTTTATAATGTTGATTAATTAATGGAGAAAAGAAATGAAAAGAACCTTTGTTTTAACGTTGGTTATGGCATTGCTTGTAATTGCCGAGGTGGCTAATGCTGCTACTTCTCATGAGTTGGTTGGTTATGATGATTTAGAATCTTTTTGTCAGTATCAAGGAATGCTCGGTAATCTTGCCGACGTAGATAAAGAATTTAAGATGTTATTAGAACCACCAAATTATCCAAACTTTCAGGGCATGTATACTATTGTTTCCCAGTTACTTGAGCGAGCTCGTACGTCAGAAAAGCATTTGGCTGTTTTAAAAAATCCGACTTGTAATATATCAAAATATATTAGTGGATTGTTGATGTATTATGATGCATATAAAACAGAGATAAAGGAAAACATAAGGAACACTGGAACAGATCGGGATATAGTGAGCGTGATAGAATCTTTTAAGAAAAAGCTTGGAATAAAGTTTTTGAGCTCTATTGTTTTTGATAGACAGCGTGTTCGATTGAATAACGTATGTGGAAGTTATATAAATGAAATTGCGCAGTCAAAAAGGAATGGGCACTTTGATAATATACGATCCTTTAACTGCGAAGGTGGCGTTCTATATACAGTAACCGAGCTAATCGACACTGTTCAATTACTTACTGAAGAAGTTGAAAAACTGAAACAAAGAATTTCTTCGATGTCAAAGTCAGAATGCACTACAAATGAGGTTTGTACTAAGCCAGGAAATTAAAATGCTTAGAAAGCTTTGCTTGTAGGCTTCAAAGCTAAGAGCGCTATTAATCTAATGATGTGGTCTCTTGGGGTTGCGCTTAGTATTTATAGATTGGTTTTTATCATACGTATAAAATACTAATTTCCCTGCGGCTTGCCGCGGGGACAAAGCGATGGGGGATTACCAAGGGGGAGAAGCGCAGCTCTTCCCCTTGGGCGAAGTCAAAAAATTGATTATTTTTATATGGCTTTAATGATCCAAAAAGGAGCGTAATATGCAAACTTTAAAGTATGACGAAATCCAGCAGGTAAGAGGAGCAACTAAATGTTGCTATTGTAATAAATCAGGAGGCACATCTTTACCTTCGCGTAGTCCATCTTCACCTGATAGATGTTTCCATTTCTGTTGCGAAGTTGTATATTTTGATATTGTATCATGGACATATGTACGAGATGGAGTACGTACTGATGGTAGATGTCCAGCTAATGCAAAGCCAGGAGCAAGCGTACATTTGGTGGGTACGCTAATAACTGGACCTGAATATAAGTATTTAGACCATCCATTGCTTTGAAGGTATGATGCTTTTTAATTTATCACAAAAGACTTGCTGCTGGAACCCTATAATAATACTGTTTGTTATTTGAATATGTAAAGTGGAAAGTGATGTGTTTTTTTAAAAGTTCCAGAATAATACTAAATTAAGAATAAATTGAGATTAAAAATAGAGGCATTGATAATTGGAATAAAATTAAGGGTGGTATTTATATGATTGAAACGTTAAGTCAACCAGAGACTAATTATATCAGCGGTAATTCTTCCTGCTTTTGCTATTCTAAAGGTAGAGGTTTTAGTGTTTTAGTAAGTGAATTTCATAAAATTGCAAGTATGCTAGATTGTGAAAACATATGTTGCGAGACTCTCGGTATAAAGGAGGGGCAATGGGGCTTTGGTGTTAATAGTGAGGACCCTTTTATCAAATATGATTGTCCTAATATACAACCATACCTTAATATTGCTGCTGCTTTTGGTGCGGGATGTTGTATGGGATGTATAGGTGCATATTATTTGGGTGCTTGTTAATGTTTTACCCCATGATTTATTATAAAAATTTGGTTTAAAATATTTTTTACCATAATTACTGTGTATGCTTTAAGATATTTGACTACGACATCTGAAAAGCTAAAAACCTGTGATTCTGAGCAAAAGCCAACAATCGAGCAAACATAAAACAATAGAAATAAAATTTAATGACCATGATTTTTAATATTAATAAGTTGGCAACGATATATTCAAAATCATAAAATGATTTTATGGGGTTGTATTACTTAAAAATTACTTGACTACTCACATAGCGGACTCGACCCCTGGGCCTGGGCCACTTAAGGGTTGCTTAATTTATGTATGCTGTATGCACGCTATAATTAGCAATAATATTAAAGCGCATGGAAGATTGTTGTTTATCTGTTGGTTTTTAATAAGGTTTTGTAGATGAGGTTGATGGTCAACAGGAAAGTTTTTAAACTTAATATAATAATTTGGATTTGGATGTAAATTAAATGTATACATTTGGTAGAGAAGGCGTGGTAGCGGTTCTCTAAGGCACATAATTGTCAAGCGAGGCATTTTTCGCCTCGGCGTAGTAATTCAAAATTTTTATGTTTTGTTAGGATTGTTGCGCGAAAAACGCTTGCAATAACAATGTGGTGAGCAAAATATTTGATCCTATATTTTAGGAAATTACTATAAATAAAGTAATGAAAAAGTTTAGTTAACTTAATTAAGTTTTTTAAGAAGATGGTTATGAAATGCAGATAATTATTAATTTGATATTTTTGAGTATCATGTTTTTTCCTACTTTTTCATCAGCTAGTGGCAGAGGTATTCCGATTATTCCTACTGGAAGAGGTGGTGCTCCGGAAGAAAGACTTTGGCGGACCCTGCCCCCATTATATCAGGCGCTTCCAGTAGTTATGGCTCCAGCTCCAGCGGCTGCTGCCGCTGCAGCCGCCGCTGGAGGAACAGAAGTGGAGTTAGATAGATCAGAAACTGACGATATAAGTCATACACATGTCCGTCAGCGTGACAAGGACTCTGACGATACTACTCGTCCTCGTAAAAAACAAAGAATTGAGACAATCTCGCAATCTACTTACTATTTGTTGTCTATATTTTATTCATGGTTGAGAAAGCCAGGATTTGAGCAAAAGGTTATAGAATTTATTAATAATAAAAATAATGTTGCATCACAGCGGGCGATATTGGCAATCAGAGCTCTACGAGAAAACTTAGGTCTAGAAAGACAAATATTAGATTCCCTTCAAGTTTTAATTGCAAATGAAAACATTGATGTTCTCACGCGAGCGGAATTAATAACAGAGGTGCTTGAAAAGGATTTAGATTGGGGACAAGGTGGTTTGGAGCTTGCTCAACCGCTGATTAGAGATCCAGGGGTCGATATGACGGTCCGGGCGAGATTAGCAGCTATTATGCTTATTAGAAATTTAGAGTTAGGAAATGGCGGCTTGGGCTTGGAGCTTGCTCAACGGTTGATTAGAGCTCCAGGGGTTAATGTGACGGCCCGAGCAAACTTAGTGGCGCATATGCCTGTAAGAAAATTAGATTTATGGGTTGGCAGTTGGGAGCTTGCTTACGATTTGCTTATTAGAGAACAAGGTGTTGATATGACGGCCCGAGCAAACTTAGCAGCGCATATGCTTGCAAGAGGATTAAATTTAGGAGCGGGTGGTTTGGAGCTTGCTCAACGGCTGATTAGAGATCAAGGGATTGATGTGACGCTCCGAGCAAGATTAGCAGCTCTTATGCTTATTAGAAACTTAGATTTAGGAGAGGGCGGCTTGGGCTTGGAGCTTTCTCAACGGCTGATTAGAGATCAAGGGATTGATGTGACGGTCCGGGCAAGCTTAGTAACTCATATGCTTATTGAAAATTTAGACTTAGAGGCGGGCGACTTGGATCTTGCTCAACAGCTGATTAGAGAACAAGGTGTTAATGTGACGGTCCGAGCAGAATTAGTGGCGCAGATGCTTGTAAGAGGATTAGATTTAGGGGAGGGTGGTTTCGAGCTTGCTCACGATTTGCTTATTAGAGAACAAGGTGTTGATGTGACGGCCCGAGCAAACTTAGTAATGCATATGCTTATAATAGGATTAGAGTTAGGGGGTGATGGTTTGGAGCTTGCTCAACGGCTGGTTAGAGATCCAGGGGTTGATATGACGGTCCGGGCAGAATTAGCAGCTACTATGCTTATTAGAAATTTAGAGTTAGAAAATGGCGGCTTGGACTTTGGGCTTGCTCAACGGCTGATTAGAGATCCAAGAGTTAATGTGACGGAGCGGACGGGGTTAGCAGCTGTTATGCTTGCAAGAGGATTAGATTTAGGGGCGGGCGACTTGGAGCTTGCTCAACGGTTGATTAGGGATCCAGGTGTTGCTGTGACGGAGCGAGCAGAATTAGTGGCGCAGATGCTTGTAAGAGTATTAGATTTAGGAGAGGGTGATTTCGAGCTTGCTCACGATTTGCTTATTAGAGAACAAGGTGTTGATGTGACGGCCCGAGCAATCTTAGCAACGAATATGCTTGTAAGAGGATTAGAGTTAGGGGGTGATGATTTGGAGCTTGCTCAACGGCTGATTAGAGATCCAGGGGTTGATATGACGGTCCGGGCAAGATTAGCAGCTATTATGCTTGCAAGAGGATTAAATTTAGGAGGGGGCGGTTTCGAGCTTGCTCACGATTTGCTTATTAGAGAACAAGGCGTTGAGGTGACGGCCCGAGCAATCTTAGCAATGCATATGCTTGTAAGAGGATTAAAGTTAGGGGGTGATGGTTTGTTGGAGCTTGCTCAACGGCTGATTAGAGATCCAGGGGTTGATATGACGGTCCGGGCAAGATTAGCAGCTATTATGCTTGCAAGAGAATTAGATTTAGGAGGGGGCGGTTTCGAGCTTGCTCACGATTTGCTTATTAGAGAACAAGGTATTGATGTGACGGCCCGAGCAGTCTTAGCAGCGCATATGCTTGTAAGAGGATTAAAGCTAGGGGGTGATGGTTTGGAGCTTGCTCAACGGCTGATTAGAGATCAAGGGGTTGATGCGACGGTCCGGGCAAGATTAGCAGCTCTTATGCTTATTAGAAACTTAGATTTAGGAGGCGGCGGCTTGGGCTTGGAGCTTTCTCAACGGCTGATTAGAAGTCAAGGGATTGATGTGACGGTTCGGGCAAGCCTAGTAACTCATATGCTTATTGAAAATTTAGACTTAGAGGCGGACGACTTGGAGCTTGCTCAACGGTTGATTAGAGATCCAGGTGTTGCTGTGACGGAGCGAGCAGAATTAGTGGCGCAGATGCTTGTAAGAGGATTAGATTTAGGAGAGGGTGGTTTCGAGGTTGCTCACTATTTGCTTATTAGAGAGCAAGGTGTTGATGTGATGGCCCGAACAATCTTAGCAACGCATATGCTTGTAAGAGGAATAGAGTTAGGGGGTGATGGTTTGGAGCTTGCTCAACGGCTGATTAGAGATCCAGGGGTTGATATGACGGTCCGGGCAAGATTAGCAGCTATTATGCTTGCAAGAGAATTAGATTTAGGAGGGGGTGGTTTCGAGCTTGCTCACTATTTGCTTATTAGAGAGCAAGGTGTTGATGTGACGGCCCGAGCAAACTTAGCAATGCATATGCTTGTAAGAGGATTAAAGTTAGGGGGTGATGGTTTGGAGCTTGCTCAACGGCTGATTAGAGATCCGGGGGTTGATATGAAGGTCCGGGCAAGATTAGCAGCTATTATGTTTTTTGGAAATTTAGGTTTAGGGGACGGTGGTTTAGACATAACTTATATTCATTAAAAACAGAAAACCCCATGCTAGTGGGGGCTCTCAGGCATATTTAGATTTCACACTTCTGGCTACATTTCAAAAGATCTAAAATTTTTTACTGTTCGTTGTCTGGAGTGGTAATTATTCCTGGTATTTTTATTTCGTTTAAATTGCAATCCTGAATGCGTATCGACTTTAATCTTTCAATTACTCTGGCAAATGAAAAATGCTTTTTAGCGTCTTTCCCATCTTGTGCAAATAATGGTTTCAATCTTTGCATGGCATGCCGCTCAACATAATAAGCCAGCATGCATAAAAATACGTGGGTTTTAATACGGCGGTCTAGTTAGTGGTAGATTGGATGAATTTCTAAACTCATGGTTTTTATATTTCTAAATGCGCGTTCAACATGGGTAAGATTTTTATATCCTGTAACCGCATCTTCTTTATTTAGGGCGCTATCAGTTCTAATAACATAGCAACCATCAAAGTCCTCTTCTGCGGTAATTTTATCATCATCAATTTGAAATGATAGTTTGTTGTTTTGGAAAGACCATTCGAAAAACTTACCAACTTTGTGCTTTGCCAGGATCTTGCCAATTTGAGCGCACTTTTGTTGTTCATTTTTTTTGTTGTTCGTGGCGACTTTTTCAAGCGCTTCTTTGGTTTTGGCGACAAGGATATCTCTAGTTTCTTTGTTCTCGATTTCTTTATCTGGATTTTTACACAAAAAATAACGGATAGAGACATTATCCTGGTCGGCTATTTTGACAACAGCATCTTTTGTAAATTGACTTGGGTTAATAACTCCGCGATTTCGTAACTCTCGCAGCTGATCGGCAAGTTCAACGGTCGTTCCTCTGGCTATCAGTATGTTTACTATTTCTTCGTGGTCATAACTAGCTGCACTCAGGGGCCGTTATTATCTTGAACATTTAAACTTGGTCGTTTCCCATATAAAAATTTTATTTTTATATCAAGGAGTTGGTTGTGACATAAAAATAGTTGCAAAAAATTAAAATATGCTATACTTTAGGTGTTCGTTATCATGTACTGTTACATGAGTACAAAAATTAATATGAGGTAATTATGAAAACACGATCGGCGGAAGATGGTTGGCAGCAGTTTTTAGAGTTGTGTTGGCAACTAAAAACCAAGCGGCAACTTAACGAGTTTTTTGATTTATTCTTAACTATTGAAGAAAGAAATGATATTGCTAAAAGGTGCGCAATTGTAAAGGCGCTCTTAAAGCAAGAGGAACCACAGAGAGATATTGCCGCTAGTTCGGGTGTAAGTGTCGCAAAAATTTCTCGAGGCTCTAACTATTTAAAAACGATTAGTAAAGATTTGAGGAGATTTTTGGAAAGTCAATTGAAGTAGCATTGATGCTCTCCTCAGATTATTTTGAGGAGAGAGCAATGTTGAGCTTCATGAAGTTACAAAAATTTCTTGATCTGGCGAAGTCACATTCAAGAATTGCTGTTTTTAAAGAAATACCTGGCGACAGGTTAACCCCGGTTAATATTTATTATGCTCTCGCTGAAGATTACAAGAGTATTTCCATGCTTGAGTCATGTAGTAACTCCTCTTTGGATAAGTGTTCTTATCTTTGTTTGGCACCATATGCGGAGTTTATAGCAAATTCTAGTGAGAAGACTGAGCGGGTCGATGTTTTCGCGGGACTAGAGGAAGCGCTCTTGGCCTACCGCTTTTACATGGAAAATCCGCATGGTCTCTCGGTTTGTAGTGCTATTGGTTTTATGAGCTATGACGCCATTAGATTATTTGAAAATATTCCCGATTCCCATAAGAACATAATCAATATCCCAGATTTATTTTTTAGGTTTTATCGCATAAGTATCGCATTTATTCATGATGTTGGTAAGGTGGTTATTTCTGTGGTGACTGAGGTTGGTGGTGATCCGCGGCAAGATTATCAAAAATCTATGCAATTGATTGAAGATATTATTGGTAAATTACATCGTAATCATATCAATAAAATCAAGTCTAGAGCTAAAGGTGGTTATTCGTCAGGTGTTTCAGTTGATGTTAATGATGCCGAATATATAGCAAAGGTTGCAAAGGCTAAGCAACATATCGTTGATGGGGATGCATTTCAGATTGTTTTATCGCGGACGTTTACCAAGAACTTTACAGCCAGTCCGTTTGATATTTATCGGGCTTTAAGAATTACTAATCCTTCGCCTTATATGTTCTATTTGGAATATGATGATTTTGTCGTAGTTGGTGCGTCGCCAGAAAAATTAATTAGTATAAAGAATCGGAGCGTAGAAACAAATCCTATCGCTGGTACTCGACCGCGGGGTCATGATGAGGGGGAAGATGTAAGACTGGCGCAAGAGCTTTTGCAAGATGAGAAAGAAATAGCCGAGCATATGATGTTGGTTGATTTAGGGCGTAATGATCTTGGTGCAGTTTGCATTCCGGAAAGTGTTAAAGTTACAAAATTAAAGGAGATTCAAAAATTTTCTTCAGTGATGCATCTTACTTCGGTAGTTGTCGGCGAACTTGCTAAAAATAAAAGTATTATTGATGCCCTTTGTTCGGTTTTTCCCGCGGGGACTCTTACTGGGGCTCCTAAAATTAGAGCAATGGAGATTATTGATGAATTAGAGGTTTCTAAAAGGGGATTATATGGTGGTGCAATTTGTGTCGTTGATAACCAGAACAATTTAGATGCCTGTATTGCTATTCGTATGGCTATCTTGAAGGATCAGGTTGCATATGTGCGTGCTGGAGCAGGTGTTGTTTTTGATTCTAATCCTGAAAGTGAAAGCGAAGAAACAAAGCATAAGGCTAACGCTATTTTAACTGCCATTGATTTAGCAGCGGAGGGGTTATTATGTTTTTAATCATTGATAATTACGATAGTTTTACCTTTAATCTTTATCAACTAATAGCGAAGTATGTGGGAAAAGTTGAGGTTGTCCGTAATGACAAAATTTCACTGCAGCAAATTCGGCAAATGAATCCTCAGGCAATTGTTTTGTCTCCTGGGCCTGGCAGACCAGAAAATGCGGGCATCTGTGTGTCGCTGATCCAAAATTTTTATCTAGAAGTTCCGATATTGGGAGTGTGTTTAGGGCACCAAGCTATTGGATACGCATTTGGTGCCAAAATCATTCATGCGGACCGGGTGGTGCATGGTAAAGAAGCTTATGTGTTTCACAATCGAAAAGATATTTATAAGGATATGCCGTTACCGTTTAAAGCAGGACGCTATCATTCATTGGTTATCGATAAAAATAGTTTGGCAGCTGAATTTAAAGTTAATGCTGAAACTCCGGAAGCTATAGTTATGGGGGTAAGACATAAAGATTTTCCAGTGTATGGAGTACAGTTTCATCCGGAATCGATATTAACGCCACAAGGAGAATGTCTAATTAAGAGTTTTATAGAAGAGGTGCGCTCATGCTAAAAAAACACCTTGAAAAATTAGTAAATAGAGAAGATCTAACGCTCGCTGAGGCAGAGTTTGCAATTGAGGTTATTTTGGATGGCGCAAACTCGCATCAAGTGGCTGCTTTTTTAACTTTATTACGGTCTAAGAAAGAAACCGTCGCTGAGATTATTGGTATTGTTAAAGGTATGCAAAAGCGGATGGTTATAGTGCCAATATCCTTGCCAGTTTTAGATATTGTTGGCACCGGTGGTGATGGTGCGGGTACGATCAATATTTCAACTGGAGCGGCGATTTTAGCGGCGAGCGTTGGAGTAAAGGTTGCCAAACATGGTAATCGTTCAGTTTCGTCGCAATGTGGTTCGGCTGATGTTTTGGAAGCCTTAGGAGTTAATATTAATCTTAGTCCGGAAAAAATTGCCCAAGGTATAGAAAATATTGGGATTGGTTTTTGTTTTGCCCCAAACTTTCATCCGGCAGTACAAGTTATGAGAGCGGTTCGCAAAAACTTGCGGATCCCAACCTGTTTTAATGTTTTGGGACCGCTTTTAAATCCCGCGCGAGCAAAGTATTTGTTGGTTGGTGTTTTTGATCCAAAAATAATGAATCTTATGGCAGAAGTGCTTTTAAACGTTGGGGTAGAAAAAGCATTGGTTTTTCATGGGATTGGTTTGGATGAATTAAGCTGTGTTGGAAGTGCAGATGTTTTAGAAGTTACCTGCTCGGGCATTAGATCATTGATTTTAGACCCAGAGGTTTTTGGTTTTGCGAAATGTACGATTGAAGATCTTAGGGGAGGATCAGCGCAAGAAAATGCTGCAATTCTTCGCGAGGTATTGCGAGGTAAAAGTGGGCCAATAGCAGATACTATTGCTTTTAATGCGGCAGTCGCTTTGTATGCATATGGTATTACCTCTTCGATTGAGCAGGCAATTTTACAAGTAAAAAATAGTATCGAGGCTGGTAAGGCAATACAGCTGTTAAATGATTTTGTTGCTTTTAGTCAGGAAGGACGCCGCGATGAATAATATATTGCAAGAAATTATTTTAAATAAGGAAGAGGAGGTGGGTTTACTAAAACGTAGTTTGATTTTTTATCAAAAACCGAGGGTGAGTGGTAAATCATTTAAAAAGTCTTTGCTTAGTAGTGGTTTATCAGTCATTGCTGAAATCAAAAGAAGGTCGCCTGCTAAAGGGCAGTTGTCGACCATTGAAGATCCGGTAGGGCTTGCTTTTGATTATGTGCGAGGTGGTGCTACTGCTATATCAGTATTAACCGATGAGCATTATTTTGATGGATCAATTATTGATCTTGGTAGAGTAGCTACTGCGTTTAGAGAAACTGAGATAACGATTTTAAGAAAAGATTTTATTATTGATCCGATTCAAATTGTTGAGGCGGTTTTATTTGGTGCTGATGCAGTGCTTTTGATTGCTTCGGTTTTGGGCGACAATTTAAGATCGTTTTTGGATTATACAAAAAGGATGAATATTGATGCCTTGGTTGAAGTACATGACGAAAAGGAGATTGATCTAGCATTAAATGCTGGTGCTGAAATTATTGGGGTTAATAATCGCAATTTAACCACATTTTCTGTGGATATTAATCGCTCATTACAGCTTATTAGACAGATGCCGCCGAAGATAATTAGGGTTTCTGAGTCTGGTGTCGCAACGGCTGATACTGCATTAAAGCTATATCAGTCGGGTTTTAATGCGGTGCTGGTTGGTGGTGCTTTGGTTTGTGCAAAAGATCCTGGAAAATTAATTAAAACAATGCGGGGCCAGTATGAGTAATCAGATTTTAATAAAAATATGTGGCATAAAAACTCCGGAGATAGCTTTGGCAGCTGCAAAAATGGGAGCGGATTTTATTGGATTAGTGTTTTGTCCATCTTCAAGAAGATTCATATCTTTGCCAGAAGCAAAAATAATTTCTGAGGCTGCAGCTGGCGCTGATGTAAAAGTTGTTGGGGTTTTTGCTCGACATGATGTGCGTGAAATAATCAAGATTTGTGAATTTACTGGCATAAAAACCGCGCAGTTACATGGGGCAGCCGCCAAACACTATGCATATAAATTGCCGCAAGATATCCAGAGAATTTATGTGGTTAATGTTAGAGATGATGGGAAAATTTTAGATGCTGAAGATAAGAAAAATATTGGATATTTGGATCCAGCTCGAGATTATTTGCTTTTTGACAGCTTAGAGGCTGGAAGTGGTAGGGGGTTTGATTTTAGCCATTTTAAGTCGGTATATGGGTTAACGTTTTTTTTAGCTGGGGGACTTAATGCCGATAATGTTAAAGGAGCTCTTGATGTTGTTAAACCAGATGGGGTTGATGTTTCTAGCGGCGTTGAAAATATTGATGGGGTAAAAGATGCTAATTTAATTAAGCAGTTTATTTTACAGACGAGACAAGCGGAGAAGAGAAATGACTAAAAATCTTGTAAATAAGCAGGGTAAATATGGTAACTATGGCGGCATGTTTATTCCGGAGGTTTTGGTGGCGCCAATCAAAGAGTTAACTCGGGCATTTAACGCCATAGGGATGAGTAAGAGGTTCCAAGAGCATTTAGCAGAGGTTTTAAGGCATTATGCTGGCCGTCCTACGCCACTTACCGAAGTTAAGAGCTTTAGCCAAGCAATTAATGGTCCCAAGATTTATTTAAAAAGAGAAGATCTGTTGCATACCGGATCGCATAAGATAAATAATGCCTTGGGTCAGTGTTTATTAGCGCGTGAAATAGGTAAAAGCCGAATTATTGCTGAGACCGGGGCAGGGCAGCATGGGGTTGCTACTGCCACCGCTTGCGCCTATTTAGGTCTTGATTGTGTCGTTTATATGGGAAAAGTCGATATTGAACGTCAGTCACCTAATGTAGCTAAAATGAAATTATTAGGAGCAGAAGTTATCAGTGTTGGTAGTGGTACCCAAATTTTGAAAGATGCCATCAATGAGGCTTTGCGTGATTATGCTACTAATTTTGATACTACGCATTATTGTATTGGTTCTGCGCTTGGTCCTCATCCCTATCCAGAAATGGTTCGGATTTTTCAATCAGTTATTGGCAATGAAACAAAAAAACAGTGCCGCGAAAAATTTGCTACTGATCCTGATGTTATTATTGCCTGTGTTGGTGGTGGTTCAAATGCTATTGGTATTTTTTCTCCGTTTATTGCAAAGAAGAAAGTGCGTTTAATTGGGGTTGAGGCGGGTGGTTTGGGTGATGACTTGGGACAACATGCAGCGCGATTTTTTTCTGGAAAACCGGGGGTTTTGCACGGATGCTGTTCCTATGTTTTGCAAGATGATGCTGGTCAAATTAGTGAAACTCATTCTATTTCTGCCGGTTTAGATTATCCATCGGTTGGGCCGTTACATGCTTCACTATTTGATCAAAAGCGGGTGCTTTATACCCGAGTTAAGGATGAGACTGCTATTTTAGCGCTTAAACTGTTAGCAAAAACTGAAGGGATTATTCCAGCGTTAGAGTCAGCACATGCGCTCGGGTATTTGTTACAACAAGGAAAAAAGTTCAATAAAAAAGATAAGGTGATAGTTAATTTATCGGGTAGAGGTGATAAAGATTTACCGCAATTGGTTGTCCGGGGATTAATTTAAGAGTGGAACTATGAATAGAATAGATAAGACATTTAAACGAGATAAAGTATTTATTGCATATTTGATCGCGGGGCAAAAAGGGCTTGATTATAGTTTTAATGTCGCTTTATCTTTAATTGAAAGCGGCGTAGATCTTTTAGAAGTCGGGGTGCCATTTTCAGATCCGGTTGCTGATGGTCCGGTTATTCAAAGGGCAATGAATGATGCCTTGGTAAGGAAGGTTACAATTTTAGATGCTTTGGAACTTATAAAAAGAATCAGGAAATATACTGATATTCCTTTGGTGTTATTTAGTTACTTAAATCCTATTTTACAATTTGGCTATAACCGTGTTTTTAAATTAGCAAAAGATTCTGGTGTTGATGGAACCTTGATAGTGGATTTACCGGTAGAGGAATCCATCGCCTATGTTTTAAAATGTAAAAAATATAAGATTGCTCCAATTTTTGTTGTTGCTCCATCTACTACCTCAGGGCGAATTAGGCAAATAGATAAGCATGCTCAAGGATTTCTTTATTATGCTTGTCGTAAAGGAACGACGGGGATGAAAAAAGATTTGCCGGCGGATTTCGCAAAGAATGTAAGGTTAATTAAGCGGAATAGTAAATTACCAGTGGTAGTTGGTTTTGGGGTTAGCTCTCGTAGGGTGGCGAAAAAAATTATAAACATTGCGGATGGGTTTGTGGTTGGTTCTTTGTTTGTGGATAAAATCAGCCAAGGGGTTGGCTCGCGAGAGTTAAAGAAGATAACGCTTGCCATTGAGCCAAGAAGGAAGAGGAAGGTATGATTTTAAATTTAAATGAAAATGTAACAAAAAATGATGCTGATAATTTAATTAAACGTCTTCAGTTCATGGGGTTTCAAGCAATTGCTTTGCAAACGGGGCAAGGTTTTTCGATTATTTTGGTTAAGGGTGTTGACCAGAAAACCGACATGAAACTATTTTCTGTCTTGCCTGGTGTTTTGGAGATTAAGGTTATTGATAGCCAATTTAAACTTGCAGGGAAGAATGCTATTTTGGATAAAACTATTGTCGATGTTCGGGGTTTAAAAATTGGTGGAAAGGAATTAACAATTATTGCCGGGCCGTGTGCCGTTGAATCGGAAGCCCAAATTTTTGAATCTGCTAGATTAGTAGCTAAAGGTGGTGCTCAGGTCTTACGTGGTGGTGCGTTTAAGCCAAGAACCTCACCGTATGACTTTCAAGGGCTAGGGGAAGAAGGACTACGTTATTTGCATGAAGCAGGCCATGCTTACAACTTGTTAACAATTTCTGAAGTGATGGCAATTCAACAGATAGATTGTGTAGCTAAATATACAGATATACTGCAGATTGGTGCGCGCAATATGCAAAATTTTGATTTATTGAAAGCGGTTGGGCAAATAAAAAAACCGGTGCTACTAAAAAGAGGGTCTGCTGCCACCTACAAAGATTTATTAATGGCTGCGGAGTATATCTTAAGTGCTGGAAATTCTGAGGTTATTTTGTGTGAACGAGGAATTAGAGCTTTTGAGGCTTATACGAGAAATACTTTGGATATAGCAGCAGTGCCAGCACTAAAAGAGTTAGGCCATTTACCGATTATCGTCGATCCTAGTCATGGGACTGGTAAGAGGAGCTTGATTTTACCTATGGCTAGGGCGGCAGTTGCAGCTGGTGCTGATGGGGTAATGATTGAGGTTCATCCAGATCCTGACCGGGCCTTATCTGATGCGGCGCAAACGATTAATCCTGAGGTTTTCTCAGATATAGTTGTTTCCCTTCAGGCCGTTGCGCAGATAATCCATTAATGATTTGCCAGGGAGCACTTTGCCCGGTAAAATAGGTGGTAATCGGTTTACTTAGAATTCTTATTGACTGCCAAGGTTTATGACCAGCGAGACTAGCAAGATGTTTTACCGTAATAGCATCCTAATGGTAGTAGGCTTGATGCTTAGCTTTTCTGTTTTTGCAAAAAAAGAAGCGAAAGATTTTCTGGTGCCAAACGAGCTTGTTCAAGGATATCTCAAGACTTATTCTCCAGATGAAATAGAAAAAATTAATATGGATTATGCAAATATCCGTGACCTATGTTTTTCTCAAGCTAAAAAAGATCAAAAAAAATTAATTTATGTAGGAACAGCGGGTGGAATTGGTGCCGGTAGGTCAAAAATTTTGGAGCGTTATTTACGCGGTCGTCTAGGTTTTGTTCATATTGACCCCGACCAAAGGGGGTTAAAGTTTATGATTAATACGTATACACAATACATTGATAATTATTTAATCAGCGAAAGTCTAACTTACCAACGTTTAAAGGAAGCTTATGCAAAGTGGCGTGATGCTTCTGATTATATCGTCAATAAAATTTTAAATGAGGCATATGACAAAAATTTTGCGATCGCTTATGTGACAACTTCATCTATTAAAGGTATAGACCAGTTTTTTGGAAAACTTAAAAATAGAAATTATAAGATTATTTTATTGCTATGTGGTTCTTCGGAAGAAAATCGCTTAAAAGCGATGGAGTATAAGGAAAAGCATCAGTATTTTGTTCAAGCTACTCCCGAAGAGCTCATAACAAAAGGTCGGAGATTTTTTGATAATTTTCCTGCATATTTTCAGCTTGCTGATGAGATTCAATTTTATTGGACCGAAGATTTTTTCAAAGGAGGAGTTAAGGTTGGAGATTATTCAAGAAAAAATGGTTTAAAATGGTCCCACGAGTACTATAAAAAATTTGTTGACTCTTATGAGTCTTATCGCAAGAAATATAATTCTAGGTTACCAAGCTTTGATGCTTTATATCACAAAGGCTATATTTGATTGCATGGTTGGGAAAAATTGTATGAGGTTTAGAAGGTTTTCTATAGGTATAATTATACTGATGATGTGGTCGTTGACCTGTTATGCCAGTCCGAAGGGAACGGTTAACATCTTGACGCGCCGTCTGTATTTAAGATCTCCTGAAATAATTTCTGCAGTTAAAAATGAATGTGGCGTTGAAATTTCTTATGACGAATATTATAGCTGTTATGAGTGTCTTAGGAGGTCGGCTACAGTTGCTGATTTTTATCATTACGATATAGTTATATTTCCCAATAATATTTATACGCTTATTAAAAGTAAAATAAAATTAGGAAAATCTGATCTTAGTAAAGTGGTGCACGAATATAGTGAGGATGTTAGAAAACACTATGTGGCTGGACATTATCCTCATAATGTTGTGTATTTTGCGCTTTCGCTTTCTGGTTTTGTTTGGGATTCGGCAGTTATTCAATTGTCGACTGGTGATTCAATTGTTGAAATGTTTGAGAAAGCAAAGAATAATATTGTAGTATTGAATAATAGTCGTCCTGGGCTTTGGAATTTAATCGATAATGAGCGCAAGGTCTCTCCCCAATTAATTGCCCAAGTTTTTGGGAAAGTTGTTCAGAATGCAGATATTTACATTGCTGATGGCTATAACGAATTATATAACCAAAAAGAATTTGCTTTTGCATTTCAGCGCTCAGGCGAGGCAGTTTCTATTATCAAAGCTACGAAAAACAAAACTTTAGATTTTATTATGCATCCTATTTACTCTTATGTGTCACCCGACATGATGGCCGAGTTAAACGCACGACCAGAAACCAGATGTGTGGCAAGAGTCTTAGCGAGCAAAAAGATTTTGGATGTGGTGCAAGAGAAAAACTACTACCTGTCTCCTTATGGAACTTATAGGTCGGTTAAAGATCCAATATTTCATAAGGTCTATCGACAACTGTTTGATCGTACTTATCATATGCGTTGGTTAGATGCATCTTTTTTTAAGAACGTAAGAGGATTTGCTGAGTTAAAAGATGTATGGGATAAAATTTATTTACTGCCTAAAGTGGTGAAGAATTATTCAGACACGTTAAGGAGAGATTTAGAGCCGTTGTAGTTAACTAAGGTGGGTGCGGTATTTCGGTGTTAAGAGGAAGTGCTAATTTATGAGTATGAAAAGTACCCTTACCCTTGCCGGTATGATCAGGACCATCAATAAAAATATTATTGCTTCATTTTTAATAATGTTGGTTTGTTTTGTTGTGCTTATAAGTGGTGCTTTTATAAACTACCAAAACAATGAGAAAAAGTTAATAGCGCAAAAATTACAAACGACATTTGAAGTTTTTACTTCTAGGGTGTCGCAAAAACTTCTTTCTATTGCGGTCTTAGAAGAGTTTGGAGATTATTTTCATTCTGGCTGGATAAGTAGAGGGCATCATTATACATCACTTTTAACTAAAATGTTTAAGGCAGATTTAAAGGTGGTTGCTGGTATGGATATATACAAGATAGGAGGGGAAAGTATTTTTTCTTATGGCGAAAAAACAACAGATTTTGTTATTTTAGACCTTTGTTATTTAAATAAAAGATTCCCTGAGTTTGATACCGATATTTGTCAGTACGCTTGGAAGCTTTATTTTAAACGAGAGGCTATGTTGGCAGGGTTAAAGAAACTTAATCCAGAGCTGGTAGAATGCGATGATTGCGTTAATGAGATTATAACTGGTAAATATTTTGGGGATTTTCCAATAGTGCAATTTTCAAATATGAAGGTTGGTTTGGGTATCAGAAAACACCCGTCGACAGTTTTATGGGAAGTTTATTTTTTTATAGTAGGGGCATTATTAGTATTGGTAATGTGGAATATTAATAGAATTAAGACGGTTTTTAAAAAATATCTTTCTGATCCGATTCTTGAGATAACTTACAAAATCAGAGTAAATGAGAGATTGTCGCCAGTGGCTATTAAGGAATTGTCATATTTAATTGAGCAAATAGATTTATGGAAAACCCAGGTAATTGAGTTAGAAAAGATCAAGGCCCAAGAAAAAACCAAGGAAGAGAAAGTTAAAATGATGCAGGTGGTTGGTGCAAGTATTGCTCATGAGCTACGTACCCCTTTAAGATCTATAGTGTCTGGGGTGTCTGGTATTGAAAAGTTTCTTCCTGCCTTATTAAAAGGCTATGATTTGGCGAGAGAGGCTGGGTTGCCTGTTGAAATGGTTAGGCCGCACCAGCTTGAGTTATTAAATAAGGTGTTATATAACTTGAAGGCAGAAGGAGTTTCGGCAAATACCATCATCGATATGTTGCTAATAAAGATTAGGGGCAATATTACTGAAACCTCAAGCATTAAAAATCTATCTATAGCTGAGTGTTTAAAGGAAGCATTGCAGAGGTATGTTTTTCAGGGATCAGAAAAAGGGTTGGTTTTTTGTGATATGAACAATGATTTTTATTTTGCTGGCGATAAGATTTTAGTGGTTCATATTTTATTTAATTTATTTAAGAATGCTTTATACTATATAGCTAGAGCGCAAAAGGGGAAGATATATATCCGTTTAGAGAAGAGAGAAAATGAGAATTTATTGTATTTTAAAGATACCGGTAAAGGGATTGCTAGTGATGTGTTGCCACACATCTTTGATAGATTTTATAGCAAAACTGAAGGTGGGGTAGGTATCGGATTGTCGTTTTGTAAGATGACCATGGAATGGATGGGTGGCGATATTATTTGTCGATCAATTGAAAATGAGTATACGGAATTTATTTTACATTTTCCGATACCTAATTCCGAGGAATAGTTTTTATGCCTAAGTCTAATATAACTTGTTGTTATTATCCAACGACTGTCGTGTTTGTTGATGATAATGAATCTTTTTTAGATAATGTTTTGTTGGAGTTGGACGAAAACATTAATACTCGGTCTTTTACTGAACCAACAAAAGCGATTGAATATTTGCGCCAATGTGCGTTAGTTCCTTTTGCTGATAAATATCTAAAATCCTTAAAGCATGATAGTGAAGTTGCTGAACGATTTGATTATAGTAATGTTGAACATAGTTATGTTGATGTTGATATCTTTAATATTCATAAAGAAGTCTTTAACCCTCGGAGATTTAACAACGTAATCGTGGTGGTAGTAGACTATACGATGCCAGAAATGAACGGGTTAGAGATGTGTCGGGCTTTGAAAAATTGGCCGTTTAAATTTGTATTAATTACTGGAGATGCGACATTAAATAATGCTATTGAAGCATTTAACGAGGGCCTCATTCATCAATTTATTCCTAAAAGCTCTTCTAATTTTATCAACAAGATACATGATATTATTCATAGCTTACAAGAGACGCAATTTGAAGAGTTTTCTGAGGTTATTATCAAGAATCTATCGGCTTGTAGTTCTGCCAGTTTAAGTGATCCATTGCTGGTTAACTTCCTTAAAAATTTTTTCAAAGCAAACAATATAGTCGAATATTATCTTATTAATGAGTCGGGTTGCTTTTTAATGGTGAATGCACGCGGTGATTTAAGTTGGATGATCATCAAGAACGAAGAAGAAATGTTAGAGTATACAAATAGTGCTATAGATAATTATGGAAACAGGGAAATTATTAAGGAGTTGCAATCTAGAGAAAAAGTATTGTTTCTTTATACTGAAGCTGATCATATTAATGTTACTGTTGATGATTGGGGGAAATACTTATATCCAGCAACGAAGTTGGTTGGAGAAAATAACACTTATTATTATTCACATATCCAAGGGGTACTTAAGAGTTCGTTTTTTATCAACGGCATTACTTCTTATGAAAGTTTTTTAACAACGAAGTAGTGTTTTTTCGTAACCATACTATTGGGGCAATATCTGTTAATTCTACGTCTTGTAGGATGAATTGTTGTTTGCTGTTGATATTGGTGCATAGCAAAGTGAAAAGATTTTTAGTGTTACTTTTTTGGATCTGACGTAAGAGGATCTTATTATTTTTAGTGCGGACAATACAGTTTAATCCTAAAACCTCATCAATATTGTTTGATGGTATTTTTATGCCAGCAACTATATCTCCCAATAAAAAATATGGTGCCATTGCATCATCTGCTACGGTTAAAGAAAGGGTTTCCCAATTATTATTATTACAGAAAAACTCTAGTTCAGCTTTGATGCGTAGTTGTTCTATAGTTTCGGGAGATGATGGTTTATCACTAGAGACTGCTTCTTGAAATTGGCTAATTTGATGACATAGGATTTTTTTGGGTAGATCTCCAGTTCCACAAGTTAACCAATCAGTAGAGGTTTGAATTCCTTCAATTTGTAACATATCGGCCAGTAGGGAGGCTCGTTTTGCTGGTATGCCACCAAATCTGGCATTTTCCCATCCTTTATAAGTAGAAACTGCTACTCCCACTAATTGGGCCATATCTTTTCGCGTAAGTTTAGCTAGTTTTCTTAATTGTACTAGTCGTTCAGCTTTTGCTATTGGAGAATCGGAGCATAATTTCATCTGTAAGCCTATTTGTTGTAAAACACCCTCAAGCCAATTTTTACTTTACTTCCGTAGTAGTTATGATAACATGTCCGCGTTTACTGTGTTGATGGATTTCGTAGTCTTAGGGTTTTGCAATAAATTAAGACATGATAGCAAAAAACGCGAGTAATCTCAAAAAAAAGTAACGTTTGGATTAAAAAAAGTAAAGATTGCTGATTTAGCTGAGGTGATAAAAGCAAGAGGCTTCGTATTTATGACCTACAAACTTTATAAGGAAGTGTTTCATGCCATATCCAAGTTGTCATATTTTTCTATGGCAGGGGTGGTAATATGCTGAAAACAGGATGTGTCACAGATTTTAATAATACTCTTCCCCTTAAGGTATTTAATACTATTTCTATTGATAGCCAACATCATGTTTCTCCCCATGTTCCGGTTAATGATAACTGCTTAAAAGAAAGGTCGGATACAAGTAAGCGGAACCAGGCGTGTAATATCTACTTAACTATAGGAACTATTAGAAAAATAATTCGAAGATTTTTAATTGAAAAGGGGATGATTGCCGCGCAACTGGCTGAAATTTTAGAAATAGGAAAGAAAGATTTTGAGCGGCTGATGTTTCAGGATGATCTCCCACCAACTTTGATACCTAGGGTTAATTTACCTTTAATCAGGCTTTATTGTGAAACTAAGTTTGATGTTGATTGAGAAGAGTGCAACTTTAGTTGTCTTGATGTGCATGAGCCAACCGCTTGCGCCATAATTACCTAAAAGTTAACCACACTTAAAAGTTGTACCCGATTGAAAAATTCCTGTTGTTTTTCCTAGCTCATGTATGTTAAATAGAAGATTGAGAAATGGTTTATGAATTATCGTCATATTTATCATGCTGGAAATTTTGCCGATGTGTTTAAACATTGCGTCCTGGTTGTACTTCTTGAAAGTTTATTACGCAAAGAAAAGCCTTTTTGTTATGTTGATACTCATGCCGGTCTCGGTATTTATGATTTACAGCAGGAGTCTTCGCAGAAAACTTTAGAGTATTTGTCCGGAGTATCACGAGTGCTTGACTATGGTCATAAGGATATTCCTGTCGAGATTACTCCTTATTTGACCGCTATTAAGAAGCTGAATCAAGCTTATATAGTTAATGATGATTTAACTGGCGATAATATCCACTTTTATCCAGGATCACCTTTTATAGCGCGGTCTTTATTACGTTCGCAAGATCGGATGGTATTGATGGAGTTGCATCAAGAGGACGTTTTAACGCTTAGGGAGGTGTTTTCCAGAGATAAGCAGGTGGCGGTGCACCATTATGATGGGTATCAAGGTTTAAAGGCTTTTTTACCACCTGCTGAAAGGCGAGGATTAGTTTTAATTGATCCCTCCTTTGAGCAGAAAAACGAACTTGACTTGGTGTTGTCGGCGTTAGAAAGTGCTTTATCCCGTTGGCAAACCGGTATTTATGCGATTTGGTATCCAATTAAGGATTTTACCTTGGTTGATAATTTTTTGCGTGCTATACGTAAAATGGGGTTCCCATATCTTATTAGTGACCTGATCATAGGTAAGCAAACGATGTTAAAAGAGTTTATTGGTTGCGGTATGGTTATTGTTAATCCACCGTGGCAGATTGAGGCAGCACTAGAAAAAGTACTGCAAGGGTTGTGGAAGGCTTTATCTCCTGAGCTTATTGGCGGTGTTAGGGTCACAAAATAAGCTATGTTGTCCTTGCTTTCTTGTCATTAGCTTAATTTTTTATGCAGAGATCTCTGTGTGCATAATCTTACAGACGTGAGTTTAAATCTACTACGAGCGCTTAATATGTTGAATAAAGCTCTTGAGACGACTTCAACTCACGTTTGTAGAATTATTACCTCTTGAGGCACGGGGTTTAGTAAAATATATAGTCTCAGGGAATTTCCCTGAAGATTTTTAATTTCTTTTTTTATATTATACGCTCACTTTTTGATGCTTTTTAATTTAAGTATTAAGGTGAGAGCATGAATAGATCTGTCAGTAGTTTTGCCCCGGCTACGAATGTTAATAGTATCAATTATGGATCACGCTGCTCTTCGCAGTTTCTTTCTGTTAATAAAAACGATAACCGCTTAAGCTCAGATAATATCCATAAGATGATTGGGCGTTTTTTAAACGAGAAGAGGATGTCTAAAAAGGAGTTGGCTGGAATGTTAGAAATAACGGTTAGAAGTTTAGAGCAGTTATTTTCTAATGATATACCGTACAGTTTGTTAGCTAGGGTAAATCTTCCTTTGGCACGACTTTATTGTGGTACGAAGTGGTAGTAAGAAAAATATAATAGATTTTATCGTTAGTTATAGTTCAGGTTCATTCTGGTTTATTGTCCAGCGGCATTTGAGCCCATAAATATTTCTGATAGTTAATTTTCAATAAAAAGTCCCAGGCCATCAAAAAGCTCCGTAGGGACAAAATGGACACCCCCCGCCGCAGCATCCAAAACCTCTGCCAAGGTCATATCATTGTGAGTAACGGATATGACCATGACCTTAGGCTAGCTATATAACAATACTACACAGCTTTTACTGGTAGTTTTGCTTCTAGAACAACGTCTGACTCAACAGCTTCCTGTGTTCCTGCTATTTTTGGTAAACTGTTTTTTAGCTCACTTAAACTATAATGGGGTTTGCTAGTAGTTCTCCCCGTGACGCCACCAGTTCCCGGAGCAATGGCCCAGTAGATATAGTATCTAGTGTTTTTGAAGTCTTTGTCTTGCGGGGTATCTAATTTATCTCCCATTTCTATTAGGTTAGAAACTATCTTAGCTTTTTCATGGGCATCTGCAGGATTATCAAGTGAGAAACAGAGTGTTAATAGTTGTACCCGATGTTTAGGGTCTAATTCTCGCAACTTGCTAAAGTCTGGTTGGTACTCATTATATCTATTACCTAAAGATTCATGTACCAGCTTCCAGGCTGCTTTCTTATCTATTGAGGCATTAACTTTTTCAAGATCTTCTTCAGGAATTGAATTGTATGTTTTTATAAAGTTGTCTAAATCTGATCCAACAGGATCTAGGCATTTTCTAAGATCGCAAAGGGAGGTTACATATTTTCTCACCTGTGGATCCAAGCTTTTGCTATCAAAGCCAAATCCGCTGCTGTCAGTCAGATCTTTATAATCCGGCAAGGCTAATTCATCTTTTAGGCCACTAAATGTTGGTTTCTCTTGGACTTCTCTTCGTTGTAAGCATGGGAACTTAACTATTAACTCTCTTTGTAGTTCTGTCTGCAATACATCCTCAAATACTTTTGCTGCCGTAGGGTCTACTTTTCTTGCGGTTTCTATGTTTTTCCTTATTACGTCTTTTAGGTGAGTATAATCACGCTCTTTGTTATTGGCCATGAGGGTCCAATATAGATCATGATTGCGGAAGTAGTTTAGTGTTTTATTGTCGTAAAACATATTGTTTACGGTAAGCATTATCGACACAAAAGCTGCTTTTTCTTTAGGGTTTGTTTCAGTTGGATATTTAGCTTTGTTACTGAAACAAGCTTCCAAGAGAGCAAGGCGGTGTGCTTCGCTTGTATCTTTACTTGTCAATAAAGCACATTTGGTATCACTGTTAACATAAACATCACCGTTATTTACTAAATCTACAAGCGCATTTTGCTCTTCTTGATCTAAGTCAGCAAAAAATGCACTAAGCTTACCTTCTGGAATTTCTCTATAGATACTCATAAATTCCTCAAACGCAACGACTTTATTGTCAGGGCATTCCCCAGCTAGCATTCGTTGTAATTGATACATTTTCAATTCTACGGAATCTCTAGGAGCTAATGTTGGGTTTAACGCAAGATCTATGGTGCTAAGTAATTCCCGCTTTTGTTCATGGTTCATAGCGGTATCTTGAGCTATTTCTCTTCGGTTTGTAACAAGACCCTCCACGAAAGCTGCTGCGTCTTGACTCAAACGTTCAAAATTTTCCACGAGGAGGCTGCGTGTTGCGTCACGTACATCCACTGTGGTTGGCGGAAGATTTTGCATTAATCCGATGAATAGCTTGAGGTTTTCAGCAGCATCTGCAGTTAATAAACCTGCTTCAGCTTTATATAAACCAGTAAGATCTTCGCTCTTAATTTCCTCATACAGATCTGAGAATTCTCGTACCGCACTGGATAATTCATCATTATGAATAGTAACCATCCTTTTTAGCCGAAGTATCTTCCGCCCCACTTCGCCAAGGCTTTTATGTAGTGTAGCATCAAGAGCTTCAGCTATTTCTTTATCTTTACCGCCTCTGATTAAAGAAGCTTGTTGATCTTTAAACCATTGTTTAAATTCGGCTGGATTTTTGGTTGCTATAGCTTCAAAAGCTGGTTTGAGATCAAACTTTTCTCCAGTGGCAGCAATAGCTTTTTCCATGTCCATAAAGAATCCGAGGTTTTTTACGGTGTCAGCACTTAATGGAGGTGTGCTAAGCAGAGATTTAAGTTCTTCACCTTTATCTTTAATTGTTCCATAAATCTCCATAAATTCCTTAAATGTTTCATCCTGATTTTTTGGATGTTCAGTTAGAAGTTTTTGGAGCTGGTATATTTTGAATGGGGTTGAGCTTGGTTCCCCTAAATTTGGATGCAGTAAAGAATCAAGGGTGTTGAGTTTGGCTCTGTCTACGCTACTATAGTTGCCAGCAGTAGCGATCTCATTTCTTTTGACTTCTAGGGCTTTTTCCAATCTAGTGCAATCATGGATGCCTCCCACAGTTCTAGCATATAAACTATCATACAGAATGTGGCTGAATCCTGGTATTGTTTCGCCACTTGCGCTAAGCATCTTAGATACAATGGTAGCTTTTTTAGCAAAAAGCTCTGGTGTCGTTTCTCCTGGGTAATATTTGGGGTTGTTAAAACACGCAGTTAAAAGAGCAATTCGGTGAGGTTCATCTGTATTTCTTAGCAGTTGGTACAAAGGACTGTTAATATCTTCAGAAGTAATTCCTTTCGCCATGAGAGCAGAGAGGTTATAGCGCATGTTTTCATCCATGTTCGTAAAACAAACAGCAAGCTTTTGAGGATTGTCACCATTGATAGATTGATAGATGCTTAAAAATTCTTCCATCGTTACTTTCCAGTCTGCGGGGTGTTCAACAACCAGTCGATTTAATTGATTTATTTTAAATTGTGGTGAATCAGGGCCTTTTAAAGCTGGATATAACAGCATATCCAAAGTGTTGAGGAGATCTCTTCTCTGTTTAATGTCAGCTATTGGTGCTGTTGTAGCATATGTTGTTCTTAAGCCGTCTAACGCTTTATTCATTTCATCATATGTCTTGCCGGTCCATTCACCCCAAAGCTTTCCTGGCCACGCGAATGCCCCCTTTAAAGGATCATTACGGAAGGCTTTTATATCTTTATCAGTGCCATCCAAGAGTAGTTTAGTAGCTTCTTCGTTACTAAGGATATTGGCAACAAGTTCAGCTTTCTTTTCATAGTTAGGATCTCTTTCGTCGTAGAGACAGAAATTAAGTAGAGCTAGCTTATGTTCTTTACTAAACGCTTTATCTCTTAGTGTAGTAAATACAACCTCCTGCGTTTCTTTATTGAATACGTCTGCTCTAACCATATCTAAGAATTTTCCTCGGCTGGCGTCTTCTTGTACTTTAGCAAATAAGGCGGTAGCTTCGGCTGGATCGATTGTTTTATAAATATCCATGAATGCTTTAAAAGTCTCTTCTTCTTTACCGGCTGGATGCTCGGTTATCAGTTTTTGTAATTTGTGTAAACTGAGTTTTTTGGAATCACTTAATGTTGGATCTAGCGCAATATCGATAGCGGTGCATATGGCATCTCTTTCTGCGTAGGATAGGGTAAGAGTTTCTTTCTTGCTGTTGATATTTTCGGCTACCATCTTCCGTTTTTCTTGGAGTTTTTCTACGAACTGATTATGCGGTTGTGTACCTAGGCGCCCAAAGCTTTTGGCAAGCACAGGCAACAAGCCAGGAGTTTTCTCCATTTCTTTTGCTATGCTTATTAGTAGTTTGATGTTGGCTTTAGCATCTTCTTTTAGTTCTGATGATGTTGTTAGGGCGACGTTAAATTTCTCTTCTCCTACCTCTTTATGTAGCTTCATGAATTCTTTAAATACTGCTTCATGATAAACGTCAATTTCTGCGTTGTTTTTTTCTGACATACGCAAGTCGGTGATCATTTTTTGTAGTTGATATAGCTTGAGTTTTTCCTCGGTATCTAAATCTGGATTTAGTGTTTTATCAAAGACAGCAAGCATTTTCCCTCTTAAAGATTCATCTTTAATGGTAATGTCTGCGGCTATGGCTTTTCTGCTGTTTGCCAGCGACTTTTTAAATTTAGTTGAAGAGCTATTTAATGCTGCAAAAATATCTTGGATATACTTATCCATTTTTGGAAGCATTGGGTCACTTGTTCTGCTGTCGTCATCGTTTTTGGGCAGTAGCTTTATAAGTTCGGCAAAATCTTTTATATTGCTTTCTAGCTCTTTATTATTTACGTAGTTAGGAAATGCTCTGTGTAAAGTGTCAGTGCAGTCGGCGCCACAAAGGCCAAGTAGTTCTTTTGATATAGCTCCTCTTATTTTTTGGACTACTGCGGCGGCGTTTGTTGCTTGGCTACTTTCTAGTCGTTTCATGAAGTCAGCGCATCTTGATGAATCTATTTGGAGAGCGGCTTCGTAATCTTTATAAGTCGGATCCGCGCCACATAGTTTTTCAAACAAGAGGTTTTGTTTTATTACGTTGGCAATCCCTTCTCTGATTTCAGGTGTTTGTTTTTCTGGATTATAGCCAGGGATAGAAGTGGTTATGCCAAAATTGCTTTTTACTTTTTTTAGTACTGCATGGTTAAATTTTTCTCGACTTTCAAATAGTTCACTAACTTCAGTCAGCCCAGGTTCTATGCCTTTTAGTTGGCGATTAATCAATACTTGCCGGTCAAGATCTTTGGTGACTGCTTGGGCATCTGAAACTAGCGTAGCTTCCTCTGGGAGCTTTGGATTTTTTTCTTTTTTATTTTTAGCTTCTTCTATGGCAGCAGCAATTATTTTCTTTGGCTCAACTGTAAGTGCAAATTCAGTACTATATTTAAAGTCAGTTATAGTGAAGTTTCCTTGGAGGGCCTGCTGTAAGCTTGTTAAGCCGGCCACGCCAATGTCATTTCCCGTTAGGTCGAGTTTTTGGAGGTTAAGGAGCCCCGTAGTTTGTCCTTTTGCTATCAATCCAGCAAGTGAATTTGCTCCCTCGTCTGTAATATCGTTATTTGCTAGGTTGATGGTTGTACAGGGAGATTCTTGCTTCTTAATTTCAATCGTATCAAGCAAGTGAAGGCATATAGTATTGACGCCTGCATTACCAATTCTATTTTCACCTATATGCTGAAAACGTTGGCTGATTTTGCCAAGTGTCCCTTTGACGAATTTACTCAATATACTATCTTTTGATCTTTCGCAGTTTAAATCTAAAGTGGCACTCTTGCTTTTAGAAAATTCGGCAATAGCATCAAGGGTTTTTTCTGAAGCTTTTTTCATTTGTTCAATGTTTTGTAAGTCAGCTTCTAATTCTTTCTCTTGTTTTTCAACTTTTCTTAAATCCCCTTTAAGGGTTGCGGTGCTTTCATTTGCCCATTCTTTGGAGGTTTTTTTGTATATAGTTGCCGCGGTAAATATAGCGCCGAATGTTAATATCCCACCGGGTATATTGAAGATTTTTGAAAAGGCAAAAACAAAGACGCTTTTGAAGGAGGCGCCGACAGTCAAAAGAAGCGGAACTCCAATTGCTGGGTTAAATACCGCTAAAGCTATTAATCCGGCGACAAGAAGAATAGTAAGAACTATAGTAACTCCGATGAAGATTTTAAATTTTGTGCTATGTTTTGACAGCTCGGAAGCTACGATTCGAGATTTTAGTTGTTTGCGTGTTCTTACGGCCTCAACTAATTCGTTTCTTTTTGCTTGTGCTATGGCGTCAAAATAGTTGGATGAAATAGTTTTGGCTTCTTTTTTGCTTTCTTCGCTTCCTCCTCCTTCTGCGATCTTTCTTAAAGCTAATTCTTGAACACTTCTCATGTATTCTTCAGTGACGATATGAGGGTTTAATCCGCCCAAGAGGTTAACACGTTGAGTTACTTCGTTAACTTCTGTGTCTTTAAGTCCGGCAAAATCAAGACCTACTTTATCAAGTATGGTGCCTATTGTTTTTTTTGCAGTTTGAAGAGATTGGGCGACCACGTTCCAGACAGTGTTTTCAGGAACTTGACTTACTGGAGTCATTGCATTGTAGGTTTCTCCAATGGTAGATTTTGCGAATCTTCTTAGGGTCTCAAGAATGGCATCATATTCTTCTTTGTAATCCTCGTCTTCAGGGCTTATTTCTTCTCCAGTCTTAGCTCTTCTGATTATAACTTTAAATTTTTTCTCATCTCTCCAACTACAATAGTCGATTTCTCCGAGGGTGGTGTGTTCCGGATCTATAACTTCAAGCTCTACGGTATATTTGCCTTTTAATAGTTCAGCTTCTGTCGGCGCAGGTGCTGATTTATCTGCTTGGTCGGCGGCAGTAGGGTCCCCATTTTCATCTAATTTTGCTAGACCCTCTTTAATTTCTTTATCTATTTGATCAAAATCGACAATTGAAACTTTGTCAAATTTAAAAACAGTTCTTTTATCGTCAGTTATTGTTTTGGTTACCTGCATGTATTTAAATCGAGAATTGTAAGCTTCTGCTACGACTTTTGCGCCGGCAGCTAAATATTCTGATGCCGTATGGTAGCTTCTAAAGGCTGCTCCACCGAGATTATATCTTATTGCCGCATAGTTAAAAGCGGCCATGCCGCCTGCAAGAAGGCCTGTAGTTAACATAGTGAACTCCTTTCTAAATTTAGTAAGTGTGAATAAAAATTATATTTGCATGTTTTAATAAACATTCCCTTTAATAACTAAATACATTTGCCAATATCCCAATTAAGGGATACTTAAGCTTTTCCATTGCATCCTAAAACATGAACTAGTTTATGACGGACAACTTGTTTAATTGCCTCGCGCGCGGGGGTGAGATATTTACGTGGATCAAAATTGGCTGGATCTTCGGCCAGGTTTTTTCTGATCATGGCGGTCATAGCTAATCTTAAGTCAGAATCGATATTGATTTTGCATACAGCCTTTGCGGCTGCTTTTCTTAATAATTCTTCGGGGACGCCTTTAGCACCGGACATTTGGCCACCAAATTTATTTATAATTTCTACGTATTCTGGCATGACTGACGATGAACCGTGAAGTACGATAGGAAAGCTTGGAAGCCTGCGTTCTACTTCTTCTAGTATGTCAAAGCGTAGTTTTGCTTCTCCTTTAAATTTGTAAGCACCGTGGCTAGTGCCGATCGCGATTGCAAGCGAATCTACTCCGGTTTTTGTAACGAATTCTTCTACTTCTGATGGATCGGTATAAAGAGCGTTTTCTGCTGAGACTTTAACTTCATCTTCAACTCCGGCAAGCTTCCCGAGCTCCCCTTCAACCATTACATTGCGGGGGTGGGCATACTCAACAACCTTGCGGGTTAATTCAATATTGTCTTTAAATGATAAGTGTGAGCCATCGATCATAACTGAAGTAAAGCCACCATCGATACAAGATTTGCAAAGTTCAAATGAATCGCCATGATCGAGGTGTAAACAAATGGGTAAATTTGTTTCTATTATTGCAGCTTCAACTAGTTTCATCAGATAAGTGTGGTTGGCGTATTTTCTTGCGCCAGCTGATACTTGAAGGATAATAGGAGCTTTTTCTTCTTTGGCTGCTTCAGTGATGCCTTGGACTATTTCCATGTTGTTAACATTAAACGCGCCAATAGCATAACCGCCAGCATAAGCTTTTTTGAACATTTCTTTTGTAGACACGAGAGGCATTTTATTTCTCCTTAAACAATTGTAGAATATCCAATAAGGTAATATTCTAGCAGAAAATAAAATTAAGGCAAAAATTTTTGTATCCGTGACAGCATTAATAATTTTTTGGACATTTTGCGGTGTCAGTGTGTAAAATAATCAGTCGGGATTTGGGGTATCTAATCGATAAGCGCTATTAGAAAGAGGGGGGCGACGGATGAAATACAAAAACTTTAATCGGGATATTTTAAAAAGCGATTTTGAGGAAGGATGGAATAGGTGGCCATCTGACAGTAATAAGGGCGTACCAATGCCGCCAGCACAGAAAAGTTGTGAATCTAGTGAGCGAATAAATTTGGTGGATCCCCACGATTTTAAATTTGAAGTTAAGTTGCAAGACGCTGTAAAAAATCGTCGTTCACGACGTAAGTTTACCCAAGAGCATTTAACTTTGGAGGAACTGTCATTTTTATTGTGGGCTACCCAGGGTGTAACAGATAAAGATGTTGGTGCTCATCGGACGGCTCCTTCTGCTAGTGCTCGTCATCCATTTGAAACATATATAGTAGTAAGGAGAGTTAAGGATTTAAAACCTGGTATCTATCGTTATTTGCCGCTTGATCATAAGCTGTATTTGGTTTCTACTGATGCTGCGAGGATGGCAAGGGTTGCTACTAGTTGCTTTGAGGTAAATGGTCCGCAGATGAAAGATGCGGCGGTGGTGTTTATTTGGACCGCAGTGCCATATCGTTGTGAGTGGCGAGCAGGTCCTTATGCTTATAAGTTGATTGCGCTTGATGCAGGACATGTTTGTCAAAATTTATATTTAGCTGTTGAAGCGATGCACGCTGGAACCTGTGCTATTGCATCTTATGATCAAAATGTCGTTGATAAAATCATCGATGTTAATGGTCAAGATGAGTTTACGGTGTATCTGGCGCCAGTTGGTAAAATATAAGGTATTTGTTTAGTATGATTTTGAGTAGCAAACAATGCTACTTACGATTACGTTCAGAGTGACCGCATTTCTTTTTATCTTATAAACTTGGCTATGGTTTTTTCTCTTATTTTGGTGATGTGCTAGTAGAAGATTCAGAAGAACTTTGTTCTTTCTCTTGAGCATCTTTTTCTTGTTTACCCGGCGAACTTGCCTTTGGTGTACTGAATAATGGAAAAGAAGAATAACCTGGCTCTTTACTAATTTCTGGTAATTTAAAAATATCTTCATATTGAGCGGCTTTTGCTTTATCTTGAGCATCTTTTTCTTGTTTACCCGGTGAACTTGCTTTTGGTGTACTGGATAATGGAAAAGAAGAATAACTTGGTTCTTTACCAATTTCTGGTAATTTAAAAATATCTTCATATTGAACGGCTTTTGCTTTTACAGGAGACGGTTGCGGTAATTTTTGTTGTTGTCCGAAACCAGCTATTTCAGCTCCTTTCGCTGCTTGCTTTTTTGCTACTTGTTCTTTTCTATGCCTTTCTGCATCGGTAATCAATTTCACCATTCTATCAAGTTGTTGGCTATATTTTTCTACCACTGATCTTTTCCCATAAGTATCAGCGGCCTTCTCGAGTCTTTGCCGAATAACATTTGCCGTGCTGGTGATGTCTTCTACTGCTTTCCCGCTAGCAAATCTTGCTAAATCTACTAATTCCACTTCTCCACTAGGTAATAAGTTAAGTTTAAGCACATCATGTTGTACTCTTCCCTCAAGTTCTGATAAATCGTGAAGAATTGTCTCAAACAAAGGTTGAGCTTCCTTAGCGTCTTCACTCCTCGTCGCTTCCGGTTTTTTAGCTGCAATAAGTTGAGATGAGCCCTCACCAAGCCAAATATCTGCAAGAGTAGCCGTACATTCCGCTAGTTCAGAACCTTCCCCAAGATCAAGATCAGCTCTTAGGCGGGCGGTCATCATGCCAATAGCTTGCCGCAATTCTGCAAATGGTCTGGCTAAAATAGCTGCCTCACTTTTATCGCTCATTTTAACATGCTCTTCTTTCCATTTTTTACTATCCCCCCAACTTAAGATATCTTCTGCCGAACAACAATATTCCGGATTATGCATACCACGTGCTTGTTTAGTGTAAGAAATTCCTTCCTCAACGTCAAAAAGCCATACTTTGACTTCGCGCAAATCTATACCTTGGTCTTTCAAATGTTTTAATGCTAAATAAACATTATTTATATCTGGCCGATAATGACCGCTATAAGCAGTTACTTCTACTAATTGACCATTAACTATTTTTAATTCACCAGCTGCAAACGCGGTGGCGCCAGCATTCATCGAGGCATGGACAAATTTAGAAGCATCACCGTAATGGTTAAAAATAGAAATTTCACCCTGTGCATTAATTACATACGCACCATATCCCAATCCGGCATGCGATACCATTTCTGTAGTGTCATAAGGCATAAATTGAGCCTCATCAAGACGGTTGCGAAAAAGCGGACGTAAGAATCGTCCATCTTTAATGACAAGTCGACACTCGGCTTTTGCCATATCGTCGGGATTTAAGTAGACTATCTTTCTTGTCTGTAAATCTCTTTGATCTTTCGCCCTAAAATCTTCGACAACTGTCATTATTTTCCTCTGCTCTAAAGCTAATGCTAATCTAGCTAAGCGCTGAAAGTTATACTTTGCTCTCTTTTTTTTAAATGTATCTTCGGTAGTTTCTTCTGATTTTTCACCACCAACTTCGGCAATCCTGACGCCAGCAATCTCTTCTCCACGAGGTAAAAATGCTGGATGATATTCACGCATTTTTTTTCTTTTTTCTGCAAGTTGTACCATTAATTCATTGTTCGGAACGTTTAGTAATATGCTCATAAACTCCGCAGCTCTATCGCACAATGCAGTTACGTGAGTTTTACTTTGATCGGTATCAGATAGTGAGGCAGTTAGCTCAGAAGTTAACAGGTAAATTTCGTAAGCCAAATCCAATTTTAGTTCCATAAAAATAGTTAAAGCGAATTTCTCTTCTTTAACTTTTAAAGATTCCATTTTTTCAGCGATATCCGTTTGCATGTCTGTCTCCTTATAAAATGATCACTCTAAATACGTCCAAATAAAATTAAAACATTCCGTTCCAGGATTCAGAGTATATTAGACATTAAGACATTATATTGGCCTGGCGACATACATTATAAACAAAAGCATAAGAAAAATAAACTCTTTATCCTAAACCATGCTTTCGGTAACATTTTATTAGTGTGAGTAAACGAGCAGTTGCAATAGCAGCAAGAGCGTTTAACATATTGAAGATAAAAGTTTTCTTGTGAGTTTTTTGGTGAGGGAGTAGTCACCAACTTGCATAAGTTAAGAGTGCAGGCTAGAGCCTGTGGTTATCAATGATTTCAATTTTGGGTTCCGTATTTTAGGTGATTGCTATAATGGCTTGGATTAGAATTATTTTTCATACCACAGTAGAAACTAAAAAGTCATAATAAAACCTTAATAATTCTCTGTTATCATCCATTCGCAATCGAAAGGCGAGCTATCTAGATATCTCTAATATATTTAATTTGAGCGATAGGGGGAGCATATCATGTATTATTTTATTGGTGTGTCAAATAACAGATTCCCAGTTTGTCGACGGTCTTGTCGATTTATTTCTTGTATGCTACTTGTAATCTTTTTAAGCTTTTTGATGCCTCCAGCAAGAGCGGAGGATGTTTGCGAGGTTGATACCAATTCTTCCACCTTAGAAAATCAAGTATTACAAGCCGATGAAAAAATCAAAAATGTTAGCGATGATGTCATTGCTAATTTCACCAAGGAAGAGTTAGTTGAGTTAGAGCAGCTGGCGAATGGGTTGGCAACTATTTTCTTGGCTTATCAAGAGAAATCGGAAAAAGAAAAGGATCTTCCTGATCTAATTGCAAATATATTTTCGTATTTTTATAAAAACATTGTTGTTATTACAAAATATTGGCGTTTGTTGGAAGAACGGATTGAACAACAACTGCTGCAAGGAAAAATCGATGATCAATTCGCTGAAAATTTAAGAAGTATCTTTCATAAGACAAAGGATGTCATTGATGTCAATGGTGCTAATGGAAATAAATCAAACGATGAGACTACTTATTTAGCTAATCTCTGGGGAAAAAGCGAAGACGGCCCGGCCAGGGAAATTTGGCGTTATGCCTACATGAAGGTTTTAGAAAATCTTGTTAAGCATTCAGGAACTAATAATCCTTTTTTTAGTCGGTCTTTTTTACCCATTTTAGCTTTAGAGCAGAGTTTGTTAGTTGATAAGTCTTCTCGTACACTTACTTTTACTAAGGATTTAGGTAAGGCAATTGGAATTGCTTTAACTTCTGATGACAATAATTTTTGGTTTTATCTTCTACGAGCCAAGATTGGTGGTGAAGTTGCTCGGGCGTTTTTTAAAACAATTTATCATAAGGTCGATCTAAATGATCCTAAATATCTTTGCTATAAAGTAACTTATGAATTGATTGTTGGTGTTGTAGAATACCGTTTTCTTAATATGTATAATATTTGTGATATTGGTGGTCTTATCATAGAGGTATTGCTTAAAGAAGGTTCTTCAAAAGAAGGTGTGGCTATAACTGAATCAGTTTTATCATTTTTTAAGGATAAGAATATTCCGTTAGATAAAGATAAGCTTGGTGTGGAAGACGAAACCAGTGTTGGTTTAGATAAAAGAACTTTTGTTAGTTCTTCCTATCTTGCTGCAAAATTTAACGCTTATTGTCGACAGCAAAAAAGGTTGGCAGGAAAGATGGCGCAACAGGTTATACCTAGTAATATAAGGACAAAAGGTGATTATAGGTGTACTTCACAGTTAAATGATGATGGTTCCTCATGTGTAATTTGTGATGATCAAATTATGGCGATGAGGGCAGTGGATTCTGAATTTGATATAAAAAACATTTTAAAACCTGTTTCAAGAGCTGTTCCAGCTGAAGCAGAAGTGCATAACTATGAGCATGATGATGCTGAAAAATATGCTGCTCTTACAACGGCGCGTCGTCAAGAACATTACTTTGGTATATTACGCGCATTAATTCATCATGTTATTAATGTTGGGATAGTTATGCTTAGTGAGGTTCGGAGTTTTTATGAGGATTTTCATGGCGAATGGCGACCAGAGAAGTCTCGTGGTACGAGCCGATTAAGTGCTAGAGCTCAAGTCGGCGCTCAAGTGCCATTTCTTAAGTGGTATAGATTTTTCTCATATGAGGCGTTAATTGGCGATAAAGTGCTGGCAATAGTGGCAAGTGGTGAGAATGAGAGAGCCGGATATATAGATCTGCAACATAAGTATTATTTAAAATCTGGTGGTAATAAGTTGGGTAGTGGTTATTTAAATGCTTTAACATTGAGTGGTATGGAGCCAGAAAGCGTTGTGGAATCAGGGGCGCCCGGTACATCGGCTTCAGCGGGTGCTAATACAGTTATGTTGACCCTTCAAAGTCATGTGCGTGAGGGCATGATAAGGGTAGAAGAAATTAGAAGCTCAGATCCTACAACTTGTATGGTAGTTGGCAAGTTACCTATTCTTGCTCCGCAAGGTGAAGCTCAAGTAACTCTTACCAACTGTAGACCCAATGTTCAGCACGCTCTATATACTAAATACACCGTAGGGAATGTAACTATTGGACAATATTTGGATGGTATGATTTGGTTTAAATATTCAGATGCAGATAGTAAAAAAGTTCCTCTTTGTTCACCAAGAGCAGCTGAAGAAACTTTTGGTGAAGTGATTGGCGGTGTGTATGTTGGCGATCCTCCTGTTTTGTCTAATCTAGCTTCATCTACACCAGCGCTTACACCACCTCCCCAGGCTATGCTTGGTGTATCTGTATCCATGCCGCCGCTTATACCACCATCTTCCCAGTCTATACTTGGTGTATCCGTGCCAATATTGAAGCTTACTCCATCTTTATTTTCGGTAACGCGCATGTCTATCTAAAAGATAATGCTAAATATTTTGTAACCGTTCAGCATAATTTTGAGCAGCAAAAAGCGCTGCTCAAAAATTATGCTGAATGTAAAGGCCAAGTTAAGTGGTACCCAAATAAATTTTAAGAAGTAATTTGTTATATCTGCCACAATGTAGCGATATATCAGCATCACTGTAAGTAGCAAAAAACGCTACTTACAGTGATGCTGAATAATTACAATATTTTTATGGCAAATTAAGCTTAAAAACAATGAAGTATCAACATGTTGGATGATGGCGGCATTTGGATGGTGGTGGTCCAACAAAAAAATATTCGTTTACTTATCAGTTAAAATTTATTCCAAGCGGTCTTGCGCGGGAACAAAGCGATGGGGGATTGCCAAGGGGGAGAAGCGTAGTTCTCCCCCTTGGACCAGCCCGGGGTTCATACCCTGGGCGCAGTCAAAAAATTGATTTTCATTTAAATTAAGTTTGCAACTGTGTGATTGATCATTATAATCAGGTGCTAATAAACTATTTAACTGGGTGCAATATAACACATGAAATTTGATATCTATTTTGATGTTCCTTTTGTTTTGACGTCGTTGACATTATTAACGGGTATTCTTGCGTTGCTTGATCTTTTTGTTTTTTCTAAAAAAAGGGGGCGCAAACATAAAGTGTTTGTGGTTGTTTTTGAATATGCGCGTGCATTTTTTCCCGTATTTTTGTTGGTACTATTAATTCGTTCTTTTTTGGTGCAGCCTTTTCGTGTTCCCACCGGCTCTTTGGCGCCGACGATTATGCCGGGAGATTTTATAGTGGCAAACCAATATATTTATGGTTTACGGCTGCCGGTTTTAAATGTTAAGGTTTTTAATATTAGCGCACCTCAGCGTGGAGATATTGCACTGTTTCGCTATCCTGAAAACCCAGGCACGCTTTATGTTAAGCGGGTAATTGGTGTGCCCGGTGATCATGTTGTTTATCGTAATAAGATGTTAACTATTAATGGTAAGTTAATGTCACAGAAATTACTTGGTATGGAGCTTGATGCTTCTGATATTTTTCCTTCTTCAGTACAACTTAAAGAAGAGAATTTGGATGGAGTAGTCCACAAGATATTTGTTAAGCCTGGGCGTAAGGAATGGGAAAATATCGATCTTACTGTGCCGCCTAACTCCTATTTTATGATGGGTGATAACCGCGATAATAGTAACGATGGTCGTGAATGGGGATTTGTTCCAGAAGAGAATCTAATTGGTAAAGTATTTGGGGTTTGGATGAGTTGGGATGCTGAAAACTATAGCGTTCGTTGGGAAAGAATTGGTAATAGGGTTCGTTAGTTTATGCCTCATCAAGCGCTTTCCGAAAAACTTGGTTACACCTTTACCAATCAAGAATTGCTCGACCGGGCCTTACGTCACCGCAGTATGGGCAAGCTTAGTAATGAACGTCTGGAGTTTCTTGGTGATGCGTCCTTAAATTTTATCATTGCTGCTGAGCTTTTTTATCGTTATCCAGAGATCAAAGAGGGTGAGCTTAGTCGGTTGCGTGCTAACTTGGTTAATGGTGAGGTTTTAGCTGAGCTTGCTGGTGAGCTTATGATTGGTAAATATTTACAGTTTGGTTCTGGAGAGCTTCGCGGTAGTGGGGGGCGTCAATCGATTCTTGCTGATGCGATGGAGGCGATTATCGGTGCTATATATTTAGATGGTGGTTTTTCAGTGACGCAAACCCATGTTTTGAATTGGTTTGCTAGCCGTCTGAACGAGACTGCTGGTGTTGCCCAAAAAGATCCTAAAACCTGCTTGCAAGAATTACTACAAATGCGTAAGTTGCCACTGCCAATTTATACAGTTACTGATACTTCAGGGGCTGCACATTCACGAATTTTTACTGTTTCGTGTAAGGTTTCTGGGGTTGATGAAGTAACCATCGGTATTGGTCCTAATAAACGTATTGCTGAGCGGGATGCTGCTAAAAGTATGCTAGCTAAGATTGGTCAAGTCTAATAAATGAATAATAATAGTAACGACACGTATGCTGGTTATATCGCCATTTTAGGGCGCACCAATGTTGGTAAATCAACTTTGCTTAATCAAATTCTTGGCAAAAAAATTAGTATTACTGCTGATAAGGCGCAAACTACTAGACATAAAATTTTAGGGGTGAAAACTGTTGATAACTATCAGGCAGTATATGTCGATACCCCGGGAATACACAAGAAGATCGATAGCAAGCTTAATTCTTACATGAATCAGGAGGCTTTTAGTGCCTTTGGTGATGTCGATGTGATTATTTTTATGGTGGTTGGAACTATTTGGCAAGATGAGGATGAGTTTGTTTTAGAAGCTTTGTCAAAGCTTGAAAAGCCCGTGATTTTAGCTATCAATAAAGTAGATTTAGTTCCCCAAAAAGAAAAGTTACTTGGCTACATAAAAAAGATTAGTGATAAACGGGAATTTGTTGCGATAGTGCCGCTGTCTGCTGAAAAAGGTACTAATATTGAAGCGTTAGAGGGAGAGGTAAAGAAATTATTACCAAAAAATCCTTTATTTTTCCCTGTTTCGCAACAAACTGACCGCGATGATAAATTTTTAGCCGCAGAGATTATTCGTGAGAAATTAACCCGCTTTTTAGGGCAGGAATTGCCATATGCGGTTTCGGTAATGATCGATCAGATGAAGCTTAAAAAAGACATACTAAATGTTGTGGCAACAATTTATGTCGAGCGTCGTGGCCAGAAAATAATTATTATTGGGAAAGGCGGTGAAGTCTTGAAAAAAATAGGGATGTTAGCGCGTCGCGATATGGAAGATTTATTTGCGCATAAGGTTTTTTTACAGCTTTGGGTTAAGGTAAAAAACAAATGGACGAATGACGATAAGCTTTTGCAGCAAATGGGATATCGTAACTAGAAGGCTATGTTTCTTCTTTTATTAATTATTGTGGTAGCATAATTTAGCCTCCTTAAAGTCGTTGATATTAAATTTATTCCACGCGGTCTTCGCGTGGGAACAAAGCAATGGTGGCTTGTCCAAGGGGGGAGGCAGAGCTTATCCCCCTTGGACAAGCCCGTGATTAATACCGCGGGCGTAGTTAAAAAATTGATTTTTTATACACATAAAAACATCATTTTTTTAATAAGTTATCAAATTATATTATAGCGAAAGATTAGGTTTGAAATAGATGGTCTCTTGCAGCAATTTGTTCTATTTTAGTTAATAGATAATATTTGACTTTATTTGGAACTTTTTTTGGGGAGAGCTATAAATAAAAAACTTTTTTTGTATAAAATTGTGTTACAATACCAGATCTATCATGTGGTTAGGACCGGTTAGTTGATTATTAGCGGGGGTTTGGTTAAATGTGTGAGGGAATATGCACTTTCTTTATTCAAGAGATTCAAGGTGGTCATTAGAGAAAGCTCTATCCACCGAATGGCTAGAGACCAACGGATTGGGAGGATATGCGTCAAGCACCACCCTAAATTGTAATACCCGTAAGTATCATGGTTTGTTAGTCAGTAAGCTCGAAGGACTTCCCGATAAATATGTTCTCCTCAATAAGGTTGAAGATATCCTGGTGCAAGGGGCAAAAGAGAGTTTTTTAACCACCCATCTTTATCCTGATTTTTTGCAAAGCGATAGTTTTACCAATCTTGCCGAATTTAAAGTTACCACCCACCCGATCTGGAATTTTAAGTTCCCAGAGGTGGTCTTGACCAAAGAAATTTTAATGCCACATGAAGAAAACGCTATATTGCTTAAGTATACGGCAAGTGGCAATAGTGAATGCAGCCTTAGTTTACGGCCGCTATTTTCTTATAGAAATTTTCATGGTTTACAGCGTGAAAACTCTTCTTTGGCGTTTGGGGTAGAAAGTTTACCCGATGGATTTAGTTTTGCACCATACCCCGGGTTGCCAAAAACATTTTTTCAGGCAAATGCCAAATTTAACTTTTTACCCAAACCTCTTTGGTACTGTAATTTTCTTTATGCAAGGGAACGAGAGCGTGGTTATGATTATGCTGAAGATCTATTTTCTCCGGGGTTGATTGTTTTTGAATTTAAAAATACGCGAGAAATTATTTTTTCTTGTGGTGTAGCTCGGCAAAAAAATGAATTATCAACAAAATGGCGGCAGGAATTAGATCGACGAATTACTGACATTCCAAAGAAGAATATTAATGAATTTCAAGATCAGTTACATCAGGCTGGGCAGAGTTTTATTGCTACCAATATCATTAACAAGAGATCACCGGCGATAGTCGCTGGGTACCATTGGTTTTTGGAGTGGGGACGAGATGCTATGATCTCAGTGCCAGGGTTAACGCTTTATTCTGGTCAGGAAGATATTTGCTTAGCAATTCTTAAAACTTTTGCTTCGCAAGAGTCTTTGGGGTTAATCCCCAACTATTTTGGTACGACCAAAGAGACTAATGCCTATAACACTGTCGATGCAAGCTTATGGTTTGTTTGGGCCGTGCAGCAATATTGTTTAAAAACTAAAAATATTAAGGAGGTTGCTACCTATTTTTGGACAACAATAAAAAATATTTTTAAGTATTATCGAGAAGGCACTTTATACAATATTAAAATGCAGGCTAATGGTTTGCTATATGCTGGTAGTCGTGAGGTTAATTTAACTTGGATGGATGCTGTTGTTAATGGCCAACCGGTAACTCCTCGTTATGGTTATCAGGTGGAGATTAATGCATTGTGGTTTAATATGCTTAGTTTTATGGCGGAAGTGGCGGCGTGGTTAAAAGATCCTATTGCTGAGGAATTGCGGCAATTATTGTTGTTAGTACAGACATCTTTTCGCGAGACGTTTTGGTGTAAAGAGAAAGGATATTTATATGATTTTGTAAACGCGGAAGAGAAAAATTCACTACTGCGCCCTAATCAGATTTTTGCTGTTTCTTTACCTTATTCTCCCTTGTTAATTAAGACTGCAGTAGATGTTGTGTCAGCAGTTAAGGAAAATTTGTTAACTCCGTATGGTTTGCGTACTTTGGCTAAGAATGAGGCGGGGTATATTGGTAGTTATCAGGGAGAGCAAAATAAGCGTGATGGTGCATATCATAATGGTACAGTGTGGCCGTGGTTATTGGGACATTTTGTGGAGGCAATGCTTAAAGTAACTTCGGATCGACGTAAAGTGTTGGCGGTTATCAATCCTTGTTTGGAGGCTTTGCAGCGACATTTGGCAGAGTATGGGATTGGCAGTATTGCTGAGATTTTTTCTGGTGACGAGCCGCATTACCCTGATGGTTGTATTAGCCAAGCTTGGAGCGTGGCCGAGGTATTGCGTTTAACCTATTTATTAAATATTGGTAAATAACAAACATTTCAGGATGATTATGAAAGTATTAATGTATGGTTGGGAGTTTCCCCCGAAAATTAGTGGCGGATTGGGGGTTGCTTGTTATGCTATTGTCAAGGAGTTGGCGAGAAAGCATGTTGATTTAACCTTAATTTTGCCGCAGACGACGCATACCGATCCGGTTGGTCATGTTAATTTTATTAATTGTTCCAATGTTACTGCTCGTGATGAAGCAAAAGAGTCGGTTGGGATAGTTAATATTAAACACCCCAAAATTGTTACTTATTTGCATCCCTACGCTAATTCCAATAATTTTAGATGTTTGCTCAGTGATGAAACCGCGCAAGATTTTTTGATTCTTTTAACGAAAATGCATTTGCCTGCAGAAATTAAATCTATGGTAGGCGACATTGTTGAAGCTTCGGCGGCTGGTAAGAATATAACCGATAAGTACGAAGTTAATTTATTAACGGAAGTGTTCCGTTATGCGTTACATGCTGGAGCTTTAGCTGAGGAAGTGGAACACGATATAATTCATGCTCATGATTGGTTGACAGTTCTGGCGGCGTTAGAAGCCAAGCGTCACCGTCACAAGCCGGTGGTATTACATATTCACGCACTTGAAACTGATCGTGGTGGTTTATGGGTAGATAAAAGAATTTTTGCCATTGAAAAATATGGCATGGAACAAGCTGACCAAATAATTGCGGTAAGTCAATTTACCAAAAATAATATTGTTAAATATTATGGTATTGCTCCAGAAAAAATTAACGTGGTTCATAATGGTATTTATTGTGATGAGGAAAAAATTGATCCTTTAGCCAAAAAAGACAAGCCACATGAGATGGTGTTATTTTTAGGGAGAATTACCCAGCAGAAGGGGCCTTACTTCTTTATTGAAGTGGCGAAAAGAGTCCTAGAAGAAAAACCAGATGTGCAATTTGTATTGGCGGGAAATGGTGATTTATTGATTGATATGATTGAACGAGTTGCAAGTTTACGTATTGGTAAAAATGTCCATTTTACCGGTTTTCTGCAAGGTAAAGAGGTGGGTGATATTTATAAATTGGCAGATGTTTATGTTATGCCCAGTGTTTCTGAGCCTTTTGGTTTGTCTGCTTTAGAAGCTCTTTCCTATAATGTTCCGGCAATAATCAGTAAGCAATCGGGGGTGAGCGAAGTATTGCGCCATGTTTTGGTTGCTGATTTTTGGGATACGGAAGAGATGGCGGCCAAAATTTTGGCTTTATTGAAATATCAAGCTTTACGTAAGACCTCTTTGGCGCATGCTAGCGAAGACTTACAGATGGTAACTTGGGCTCGGGCGGCAGATAAAATAATTGGTGTTTATAGGAAGGTGACTTAAATGGTAGCTATTTGCTTTTATTTTCAGGTGCATCAACCAAAAAGGTTAAGGAAATATACCTATTTTGATATTGGTCGTAGTCATTACTATGAGGATGATACAGCTAATCGTGAGATTTTTCTAAAAGTAGCAAATAAATGTTATTTGCCAGCAAGTTGTCTTTTGCTAGATCTAATCCGTAGATATCCCGGGACATTTAAAATTGCGTTTTCGGTTACTGGAGTTTTTATTGAACAGTGTAAGCTTTATAGTCCAGAAACTCTTGATGTTTTTAAGCGCCTAGCGGCTACCGGTCAGGTAGAGTTTTTGAATGAGACTTATTATCACAGCTTGAGTTTTTTATTTTCGCAAGAGGAATTTAAAAAGCAGGTAGAGAAACATCGTAATTTGATTAGAGAAGAATTTAATTACGATGCTACCACCTTTAGAAATACGGAATTAATTTACAACAATGAGTTAGCCAAAGTAGTGGAATCTTTGGGTTACAAAACTATTTTAGCGGAAGGAGCGGATAAGGTTTTAGGTTGGCGTAGTCCTAATTATGTTTATCAACCGGTGGGTTGTTCCAAACTTAAATTATTATTACGCAATTATCGTTTAACTGATGATATTGCTTTCCGGTTTTCTGAAAAAAGTTGGTCAGAATATCCAGTTTATGCGGATAAATATGCTTATTGGTTACATTCTTTACATGGACAAGCTGATCTTATAAATTTATTTATGGATTTTGAAACCTTTGGTGAACATCAGTGGCAGGAGTTTGGTATTTTCGACTTTTTAAATAATTTACCCGAATACGTTCTTCGTCATCCCGAATATACTTTTATGACTCCGTCTGAAGTTAGTCAAAAATTGCAACCCGTGGCCGCGCTCGATGTTCCTAATTTTATGTCATGGGCAGATGTTGATCGTGACTTAACGGCGTGGCGTGGTAATCATTTGCAAGAGGATGCCCTAGCATCTATTTATAATCTGAGGGATACGGTGTATGATTTAAAAAACGACGATCTTTTAAATGTTTGGCGTTCACTTCTGACCTCGGATCATTTTTATTATATGTGTACCAAATATGCGGCAGATGGCGATGTTCATAAATATTTTAATCCCTATCGTAATCCTTATGAAGCGTACATCAACTACCAAAATATTGTCAGTGATCTTGCTGCCGAGCTATCTCTAAGAAAGCAAGAGTTGATATCGCAACCAGAGATACAAAAGTCGAACGGATTTTTAACGGATATCTTAAGATTTCTTGGGCGAAAGGCGAAAAACGGAGGCGGTACATGAGTGGACAAAATTTTTTGTTTGAGGTTAGTTGGGAGGTTTGTAATAAGGTAGGTGGTATTTATACCGTTTTGCAATCCAAGTTAAAGCAAACTGTACGAAATTTTGGTGATAATTATATTTTAATTGGTCCTTGGCGTGAACAAAGCGGCGAGTTTGTTCCGGCCTCAACTCCTTTTTTAGACGAAGTAAAAAAAGCTTTAATGGCTAAAGATATTTTGTGTCATGTTGGCTATTGGAAGGCAGAAGGTAATCCCAAGGTTATTTTGGTTGATTTTAAACAACGCTATAAAATTGATTCTTTGTTATACACTTTGTGGGTTGATTTTGGTGTTGATTCATTGGCTAGTAATTACGATTATCAAGAGCCTATTTTGTTTTCTACCGCTGCCGGTGAAGTAATCAGTATTTTAGCCGAAAATAAATTGATTCAAGACCAAACAGTAATCGCTCATTTTCACGAGTGGATGTGTGGTGCTGGAGTACTGTATCTAAAGAAGCATTGCCATAAGGTGGTGACAACATTTACTACACATGCGACGGTGTTGGGTCGAGCATTAGCCCAGGAAAATCGCCTGGTTTGTAGCCTTTCTAGCAGTTTTAATGCTGATACGGAAGCGCGGAGGTTGGGTGTATTTGCCAAGCATTCTTTGGAAAAGGTTACCGCGCGTGAGGCCGATTGTTTTACCGTGGTAAGCGATGTTGTCGCTAATGAAGCCAATGTAATGTTGGGTAAATACCCAGATAAAATAGTATGGAATGGTTTAGATATCGAACAAACTTTCAAAAAAGTTGATTCTGGCAAGAACCAAGGGGTGCGAGAGAAACTATTAAAAATTGCTGGCCAAGTTGTTGGGCATAAGGTGGAAGATAATACTTTACTTTGGGTTACATCTGGGCGTTATGAATTTCATAATAAAGGTTATGATGTTTTATTGAAGAGTTTGGCCGAGCTTGAAAATAATTTAACTGAAGATTCGTCGCCGATTGTCGTATTTTTTCTAGTGGCGGTTAATTGGCATAGTGAACAAGATCGTTTGGTAGGTGTTAGCCAGGATGCTTATCCAGAACAGCGCAGTGCTTTTGGGCTCGCTACGCATAAAGTCTATCACCCAGACGATGACCATATTGTTAAGATGTGTAATAATCTTAATCTAAAAAACCCCGGGCGCAAGGTGCATGTGGTTTTTTCCGATGCTTATTTGAATGGCAGTGATGGTGTATTTAATCTCACTTACGAGCAAATACTTTCTATTTGTGATTTAAGTATTTTTCCATCTTTTTATGAACCATGGGGCTATACCCCATTAGAAAGTATTGCTTATTCTACGCCTACCGTTACTACTGATGTGACTGGTTTTGGTTGTTGGGTTAGTGATAATCTCAAACGAGATTTTTCTGAGTCCATTTTTATTTTAAAGCGTCGAGAACGAAGTGAGGCAAAGGTTATTGCTGATTTAAGTGATTATTTATTAACGGCAATTAAAAGGCATCGTGATCAAGCATCTACTGCTGGGGTACGGAAAAAGGCGCTTGAAATTGCCCATTTAACTGATTGGCAATATTTTTATCAAGATTATTTAGATGCATATGATCAGGCGATTAAATTTAACCGCCTATCCCGTATTGCACTTGATATTACCGATGCTGATAGTCAATTAATTACGGGGATTAATGAGGCGGTGGTAGTGATGCCACGATTACGTTCCTTTCAGTATGAATGTGTTTTACCTGATAAGATTGGCGGGCTTAGAGCGCTTGCTTATAATTTTTGGTGGTCTTGGCATGCTGAGGCTAAAACATTATTTCAGAGGATTGATCCAGTTTTGTGGGAAAAAACCGAGCATAATCCCGTATATTTTTTGAATTTAGTTTTGTCGCAAAATTTACAGCGAGCTGCAGCCGATGAAGAGTATGTGTGGGAATATAATCGCATTATTGCTGATTTTAATAATTACATTCAAACTGATTGTAATGTAATTAAACTTTGTTGCAATACAGCGGTAAGTCCAGAGCACCCAATAGCTTATTTTTGTATGGAATATGGTATAGATGAATGTTTGCCAATCTACTCTGGTGGTTTGGGTATTCTTGCTGGGGATTATCTAAAGGCCATGTCAGATCTTCATGTGCCGACTGTCGCGGTGGGTTTATTTTATAAGCAGGGTTATTTTCTTCAAAGAGTTAATGCTAAAGGTGAGCAAGAGGCGGTATATGAATCTTGGGATGCTAACCAGATTCCGATGAAGCCCGTTAATGACTCTGCGGGTAAGGTTATATTAACCGGTATTGAAGTTTTAGGCCATACGGTTTATATGCGGGCCTGGGAAGTTAAGGTAGGTCATGTTAGCTTGTATTTGCTCGATACTGATGTATCAGAAAATAGTGCAGCTGATCGGGAAATAACCAATAGCTTGTATGGTGGGTCGCGTGAGATTCGTTTGATGCAAGAAATGGTTTTGGGTATTGGTGGTGCTAGGTTTTTAGTAGATAAACTGAATATTAAGCCTGCGCTCTACCATCTGAATGAGGGGCATTCGGCATTTTTATTGTTAGAACGAATTAGAGAGTGGTGCCATCAGGGTTATTCTTTTGAGGAGGCAGCCGAAATAGTTAGAAGTTCATCAATTTTTACTACGCACACTCCAGTGGCGGCTGGGAACGAGTCTTTTTCTGAGAGTTTAGTGAAGCAATATTTAGAAAATTACGCAATTTCTCGCTTGGGTATCTCTTTTAGTAAATTATTTGATTTGGCGCGAGATGTTAGTGCCAAAGAATCACTGTTTTCGATGACGGTACTAGCGTTGCGTTTAACTATGAGCGCTAATGCGGTTTCTCGGTTGCATGGTAAAGTTGCACGATCAATGTGGCAGCTTGTTTGGCCTGGTCTTCTTGAGGCAGAGGTACCGATTGATACGGTTACGAACGGTGTTCATTTGGCAACGTGGTTAGGTGAGCATATGTGGCGTTTATATGGAGATTATTTGCCGATCAAATGGTATGAAGGACAGTATGAAAAAGCAACCTGGGAAAAGGTTAAGTCAATCCCTGATAGTGAAATATGGAAGGCTCATCAAGCACAGAAAGACAAGTTAATCGAAGGAGTTAAGCAATTGCTGGTTTCTCAATATACTTTGCGTAATGAAAGTAAGAAATTAATCAATTCTTCTTTGAAGCATTTAACAAGCAATGCCTTGCTTATCGGTATATCACGACGCTTTGCTTCTTATAAGCGTAATAATTTATTTTTGCTTGATATTGATCGTTTGGCTCGGATTTTGACCAATGATAAGCGACCAGTAGTGATTTTGGTGGCAGGGAAAGCTCATCCTGCAGATGCTCCAGGAAAAGAGTTGATTCGCGAGATAGTTGATACTTTACGACTAGAGATGTTTGATGGCCATATTATTTTTCTTGAAGAATATAATATTGGTTTGGCTAAACTATTGGTGCAAGGAATTGATGTTTGGTTGAATACACCAATTTTAGGAAGAGAAGCTTGTGGCACTAGCGGGATGAAAGTCGGTATTAATGGGGGAATAAATTTTTCTACTAAAGATGGTTGGTGGGAGGAGGCCTACGATGAGTCTCTTGGTTGGCAGATTGAAAGTTTAACTACCATAAAAGATTTAACTAAACGCGCTGATGTAGAAAGCATGTATTTATTAGAAACGCTAGAATCGGAAATTGTTCCTTTGTATTATAAGGTTAATCGTTCTGGTTTTAATCCTGGGTGGGTGGCAAAGATGAAGGCATCTATTGCATTGATTTCTTGTCAGTATAGTGCTTTTAGAATGGCCAAAGATTATGTTAATAATTTATATGGTCCGGCGGTATTACGACATGAACAGTTGATGGGGGATGGTTGTGCTGATCTTAGACGGGTTGTTAATTGGCAACGTGGAATTATTGAGCGATTTAATACGGTAAAAATTAAAGCTATTTTTATTAACGGTGTGAAAAATGGTAAAATAACCTCAAATGGTTTGTTGCGAGTAAAGTTACTACTTTTTATCGGTAAAATGTCGGCTAATGAACTACAGGTGGAATTTGTTCTACTGAAGAGTAATGGTCATCAATTATCTCCAGAGCCAACTATTGTTCATTTAAGATGTGTCGAAGCGGATCAGCGAGAGGCTGGAGCTTTAACTTACATTGCAGAATATCAGCTTGAAGATACTGGTTTTTATTCGTATGGTATAAGGGTGTTGCCATATAACCACATGTTATTTAGGCAGCAAGATGCGCGAATAGTATATTGGGGGTAAGTTACATTATGGGTGCCATAAAAGAGCGTGAAGAGGTTTTAAATAAGTTTGGGATAGAATTACAAAAGGTTCTTGTTGCTTGCCAAGAACAACTCGATCTTTTTGTTAAACTCGAGCAGCAAGGGCTTGACAAGCTTACTCTCGAAATCAGAAAGAACCAAGAGGCAGCTAAAGAGAGCATTGATCAGCAAATTAAAGAGTTAGCTGATTGGTTAGCTAATGAACAACGTAAAAAAATCATTACTGAAGATGATTTGTTTGCCGGTCTTGAAAATTTGTCAATGTTGGAACCGATCTACAAATTTTACAAGCTGGCATCGCGGCAAACTTTTGGTATTGTAGAACAGCCAAAATCCTTGCCCCTTGATTTTATTAATAGTAGTGAACTAGAGAGAGTGAAGGAGTAGATCTATGCATGGAAGATTAGGAATTAGTCTAGCTGAGTTAGCGAGGAAAAAGTCAGATGGTTCTGTGGTCAAGTCCGCCAATGAAACTTTTATGGCCAGACTTAAAGGTAACAGCTATAAATTAGTATTTGGTAAAAATACCAAGCCTCAGGTGGCGCAATTAGAAGTAGTTGCTGCAGATTTTTATCGCCAGATGATGGGTGATTGTAGTTCGCATGGAAAACTTATCGTTGAAAATGGTGAAATAAAAGGTTCATATGGAGAGGCAATACCAGGTTTTATTTCAATGGCGGAAGTGGCGGCCTTTGCGCGGGGTAAAGATGTTTTAAAGAAAAGGATTGGTAAAATAGAAGCAGATATTGCTAAGATAGAAAAAGAGCTTGGGATAACCACTGATCCTGCGATTAAGGAAGAACGTAAAGCAATGCTTAAAGAAAATCAAGCGGCGCTGGGGTCTTGTAAAGCGCTCCAAGAGCTCGGTTTAATTGATGAGGAGAAAGGGACAATAGAGCTGAAGAAAGTTGCTACTCTTCTTCCTAAGGCGTTATGTACTGCTTTTTTCTTCGAAGATTGGGATAGACATAAAAATAATTTTGGTTTTAGTTTTGTCAATGGAAAATTAGACATTGCTTCTTTAGACTACGATAAGAGTTTGAGTGGAAGTTCTCATACCAAAAACTATAATTGGGATATCACGCCGCAGCGATTGCGAGATTTTCCAGTTTTTAAATGTTGGTTTTGGCCAACTGGTAGTAGTTCTCCTTCGGCAATTCTTCACGATGCTGAAAGTGATGCAAGAGTGTATACTTCTGATGAAAAACAGCGATATGCCAGTCTTAAGGATGACCCAGGGTTTAAACGCCAAGCCATGAAGGAGTGGTTAAAGTTAGCTTTTATTCCTACAGAGTTGAGGGAAAGGGCTGTAAGTAGTCTTGCTGGTAATGGCTGTGATCCTACCTTAAAAAACGTGCCAAAAGTATTGGAAGAAAAGCGACAAAAGTTGATTTTTTCTCTTGTACAGCTCAATAGTTTTAGAGAGGAGTTTAATGACGATAAAAAAAGGGTGGCTCTGCTAAAAGAGGTGAAGGAAGAGCTTGAAAGTAATTTGTCGGAAGCTGAGCGTACAGAATTTAATATGCATTGGGGTCTTATCGAAAGAGATCTTGTAGGTAAAATTGCAGGAATAAAGAGGTTAGAGGCATTTGCTAAAGATGCAGGATGTCACAAATTGTTGGAGGCTATTGAAAGAACAGGAATCTCATTTTCTGCAAGTGCAAATGAGAGTACTTTGGATGGGGCGCTAAAAAAAATTGAAAATGTTAGTTCTTCAAAAGAGATTGCGCGAACGCTTAATGCGGAACTTGGTTTAGATATTTCTGAAGCTGATGCTCAACAAATTAAGCGAGAGATGTATCTTCAAAGAGTTTGTAAAGAGCTGCCGCCTGATTTGAGCGCAGTGGTTGCGAGTAAAGGGGCCACAGGAGAAATAAAAATTAAGAAGATTTCTTTCCCGCCAAAAGACATTACTTTAAGGGAGTTAGGAAATTTTGAGGCTGCAGTAAAGAGGTGTCGAGGAAAGACAGGCGATGATTTAAACGCAAGTTTCGATAAAGTTGTGAAGAGTTTACGCAGTTTGGGTGTAAACGAAACTGTGCTTTCTGATGACAAGTTGAAAAAGTGGAAAAGTGATATATCGTCACCACCGGTTTGGGAAAAGAATTTGGGCAAGGTTTGCGAGAAAATGCCCGCGCCTTTGAGGGCTAAGATTGAAGCTGCGATGAAAGAAGGTAAAATAGATAAGGTGGCTTTGAAAGACATAAGTAATTTTGAAGCTGCGGTGACAGCTTGTAAGGGTAGCAGACAAGCAAGGGCTGGTCTTCTTGATGAGAATTTTGAGCGTGTTGTAGGAGAGTTGAATAAGCTTGGTATAGATAAGACAATAATTTCTGATGAAGATTTAAAAAAATGGAAAGGTACTATATCTTTACCGGAGGTTCCTGTATCTAAAGTGGCTGTTGCAACCCCAAAATTTTAGTGTTATGAGACAAGGTAGCTCGTTGAATTTTCTAGAGTCCCGTTTTTGCGGGAATGAAAAAATGGGCGGATTGCAACAATAACCTAAAAGGGCTCTGCCAGCCATCTCTCCAGAAGTCGAGCAATTGACGGTAAAAAAAATAGTATTGTGCAATATTATGTTTATTCGGCAATAGCACACAATTTAAATATTAACTCCATTGCTTCTTTGGGAGTTAGGTTATTGGGATCTATTGCTTGTAGGGTGGTAATAATTTTGTTTTGCTCGGGTGATAATTCTATCTTTAGATTTTCTTTCGATAAAGTTGGGGTAGTGTTGATAAAATCTGCTGCTTCAGAATAATTTTCTAATTGGGCTAATTTTTGTTTAGCTTCAGCTATCACTTGGGGTGGTATACCAGCAAGTTTTGCCACTTGTAAGCCATAGCTTTTGTTTGCTGGGCCCTCTTGTACTACATGTAAAAATACGATGTTATCCTCATGTTCGATGGCATCTAAGTGAATGTTCGTGATGTGGGGGATAATTTTAGATAAGTGAGTAAGTTCAAAGTAGTGGGTGGCAAATAAAGTCAATGCTTGTTTTTTAATTGCTAAATGGCTGGCAGTTGCCCAAGCAAGCGCCAGGCCATCAAAAGTACTAGTGCCGCGGCCGATCTCATCCATTAAGACCAAGCTATGTTTTGTCGCATTATTTAAAATATTTGCCGTTTCGGTCATTTCGACCATAAAGGTTGAACGGCCGCCTGCCAGATCATCGGCAGCACCAATTCGCGTAAAAACTCTATCAATAGAGCCAATTATCGCTTTTTTTGCTGGGACAAAACTGCCGATATGCGCCAGAATGGTTATGAGGGCTACTTGCCGCATATAAGTTGATTTACCACCCATATTAGGGCCGGTAATAATTAATAAGCTACGGTCACTGTTTAGTTCAGTATCGTTCGGAACAAAAGGGGTCTTAATCGATTCTTCCACTACTGGATGACGTCCTGCTTCAATATAAATTTTATTTTCTTTGGTAAAGGTTGGTCTTACTAATCGTAGCTTTATAGCTTTTTCAGCTAAATTATAGAGCACATCAAGTTCGGCCAAAGAAGCTGCCATATTTTGTAATGGCAATAGATGTTCGCAAAGCTTGTCTAAAATCTCTTCATAAATGGCTTTTTCTAAAGCTAGTGCTCGACTACGACTGCTAAGGATTTTATCTTCGAATTCTTTTAGTTGCGGGGTGATAAAACGTTCGGCATTTTTTAGGGTTTGGCGGCGCATATATTCTAACGGTACTTGGGTTGCTTGTGCGCGGCTAATTTCAATGTAATAACCATGAATGCGATTATAGCCAACCTTTAAAGTGGTAATGCCAGTGCGCTCTTTTTCTTGGGTTTCTAAGTCGATGAGGAATTGATCGGCATTTTTGCTTAAATTTCTAATTTCATCTAGTTCTTGATTATAACCAGCGGCGATTACTCCACCATCACGAATGATTACTGGTGGTTCTTCTACTATTGCTCTAGTTAGTAAATCTAAAATTTCTGGAAATTCTTGCAGATTTTCACGGATGTTATTTAGGATGGTGGCAGAGGTCCTCATCATGAGGATATGGATTTTTGGTAATAAAGATAAAGTGTAACGTAATTGTACGAGATCGCGCGGGCGAGCTGATTTTAAGGCAATGCGGGCTAAGATCCTTTCGATATCACCAATATCACGCAAGTGGGTAAAAAGAGAATTAGTATTTTGTGTCAGCTGTAACTCAAGAATTGCTTCTTGGCGATCGGTTAAAATATTGTGATTGCGTAATGGGCGTTTTAACCAGCGGCGTATTAATCGACTGCCCATAGCAGTTGCTGTGTTATCAAAAATTTCAGCTAAAGTGTTACTAGTTCCGTTTTGTAAATTGTTTACTAATTCTAGATTGCGCTGGGTAACTGCGTCTAAAATTACTCCATCTTCGTGCCGCTCTACTTGGAGACCTAAAATGTGTGGTAGTGCAGTGCGTTGAGTATCTTTGACATATTGTATTAGGCAGCCACAGGCGGCGATGGCGGTTGGTAGATCTTCGCAACCAAAGCCACTTAAATCACGGGTTTTAAATTGTTCAGTTAATAAACGTTCGGCTTGGGTATGATCAAACTCCCACGGTGAGCGCTTTCTTAATCCAGAAAAATTCAGCAGTTGGATGTAAGGAGAGTCTTCACTAATTAGTAGTTCGGCAGGTTTTAAGCGTTCGAGCTCACCAAGCAGTGCTTCTTTATCTGAAACTTGCATGATAGTTAATTTGCCGCTGGTTATGTCCAAAGAAGCAATACCAAAGGTATTCACTGCGTAAAGTGAATTTATGCTTTGTCGGCTGCGCGACTCGCTATCCTTATTTAGGGTGTCACTTTTGGAGTGTTGAGAGTTGTGTTGGACAGCCACCAATAAATTATCTCTTTTTCCTTCTAAGAGTGCTTCGTCGGTAACAGTGCCAGGAGTGATAATGCGTACTACTTTACGTTCCACAGGGCCTTTTGAGGTTGCGGGATCCCCAATTTGTTCGCAAATAGCAATCGATTCCCCAAGCTTTACTAATTTGGCAAGATAAGACTCAGCGGCATGATAGGGTATGCCAGCCATGGGTATTGGTTTGCCGCCCGATTGGCCACGGGCAGTTAAAGTAATTGAAAGCAGTTTTGCGGCTTTATGTGCATCATCGTAAAATAATTCATAAAAATCACCCATCCGATAAAAAAGGAGCGTGTGGGGATGTGCCGCTTTAATTCTAAAATACTGTTGCATGCCGGGGGTGTGGTTATTTGAAGTGTTGTTGTTATTTAAATTAAGTTCCTCCATGGTGATATTATCCCTCAATCCACCCATAACCTTTTTGTTCCAGCTCGAGAGCTAGTTCTTTGCCGCCTGACTTTACAATTTTACCTTCGTATAAGATATGAATGTAATCGGGGACGACATAGTCTAATAAGCGCTGATAATGAGTAATTAAAATAATTGATTTATTAGGAGAACGTAGTGCATTAATGCCTTTAGCGACAATTTGTAGAGCATCAATGTCTAAACCGGAATCTGGTTCATCTAAGATCACTAGTGTTGGGTCAAGAACTAACATTTGGAGAATTTCATTACGTTTTTTTTCGCCACCAGAAAAACCAAAATTAACCGGACGTTTCAAAAATTCTTCATCGATTTCAACTATTTTGCTTTTGGCTTTAACTAGAGCCATAAAATCTAGAGCATCGAGCTCGTTTAGTCCTTGTTGTTTGCGGAGGTTGTTAAATGCGGTTTTTAAAAAAAACATATTATTGATGCCAGCAATTTCTGTGGGATATTGAAATGCTAAAAATAAACCAAGGTTGGCTCTTTCTTCCGGTAGCATTTTTAATAGATCTTTACCTAAATATTCCACTGTGCCAGAAATATTGCCGATATTTTCTTTTCCTACCAGAATATTGGCTAAAGTGCTTTTGCCAGAGCCGTTTGGTCCCATGATGGCATGGATAGACCCAGCATTAATGTCGAGATTAATGCCACGAAGAATCTCTTTTTTGTCGATGGTGGCATGGAGATTTCTAATTTTTAACATGATACCCCTTGTAAAATTAATTTATGCATTGTCGCCATTATCCTAAAGGACTACCCCGAGGAGTTATTGATTTTTTCTAAACTTACCCCGATTAGTTTATATGCTTCTACAGCAAATTCCATAGGTAACTGCTGAAATACCGAACGACAAAAGCCATTGACAATCATAGTAACGGCGTCATCTTTTTTAATGTTGCGTTGTCGGCAATAAAATAATTGATCTTCGCTGATTTTGGTTACCGAGGCTTCATGTTCTACGGTGGCGGTTTTATTTTTTACGGAAATTTTGGGGAAGGTATGCGCGCCACATTTATCTCCTAACATTAGTGAATCGCACTGCGTATAATTACGGGCGTTATCTGCTGATGATAGTACTTTAATTAAGCCGCGATAAGTATTTTGCCCCATTCCGGCCGCAATTCCTTTGGAGATTACTACGCTCTTAGTATTTTTACCGATATGAATCATTTTAGTTCCGGTATCAGCTTGCTGCATGTTATTTGATAGCGCGACTGAATAAAATTCGCTGGAAGAATTATCGCCACGTAAAATTGTACTTGGGTATTTCCAAGTGATAGCAGAACCGGTTTCTACCTGGGTCCAAGAAATTTTTGCATGCGTCCCGCGGCATTCTCCTCTTTTAGTAACAAAGTTATAAATTCCCCCTTTTCCTTTTTCATCTCCTGGGTACCAATTTTGTACCGTTGAATATTTTATTTCAGCATGGTCTAAGGCGATTAGTTCCACTACTGCAGCATGGAGTTGGTTTTCGTCACGCATGGGCGCCGTGCAACCTTCTAAATAGCTAACGTGGCTATTTTCATCGGCGATAATCAAAGTGCGCTCAAACTGCCCCGTTTTGGCAGCATTGATGCGAAAATAAGTTGATAATTCCATGGGACAGCGTACACTTTTAGGAATATAAACGAATGAGCCATCGCTGAATACCGCAGAGTTTAGTGCGGCGAAAAAGTTATCATTATAAGGAACAACTGTTCCAAGATATTTTTGAATAAGTTCCGGGTATTTTTGCACCGCTTCAGAAAATGGGCAAAAAATAACTCCAGACTCTTGTAGTTTTTCTTTAAAGGTTGTTGCTACCGAGACGCTATCAAATATTGCATCTACGGCGATACCGGCTAGTTTTGCATGTTCTCGGAGTGGGATACCTAATTTTTTGTAGGTTTCGATGAGTTTTGGGTCGACTTCGTCTAAAGTTTTTGGTTGATTTTTTCCAGTTTTTGGCGCGGCATAATAAATAATATCTTGGTAATTAATCTTATTATACTTTAATTTAGCCCAGGTAGGTGGCGACATTTTACACCATTTGGCATAGGCTTTAAGTCGCCAGGCTAACATAAACTCAGGCTCGTTTTTTTTGCTCGATATTATGCGGATGATTTCTTCGTTTAAGCCGGCGGGTAGTTCATCGCTGGCGATATCGGTAATAAAGCCGTATTTATATTCTTGAGCTAGTGATTGTTTTAAATCTTTTTCCAACATTCTTTGGATTATACATACTTAATTCTAAATTCGGAAGTTGAAAGCTGTTATGGGAGTTCGATGTAGCTCGTTGAATTTAAATACAAAAAATTACCTATTTTTGAAAAACAAAATTTAAGCAAGATTTAAACTCGCATTTTCTGCGCGAAGACCGTATATTTGTATCATCCAGCCGCATAATCTTAAGTGGCAAATAGTACTACATAAAGATGGTGCTGAATTTTATATAAAAACCTAAATAAGATATTTGCTGCTATAGCATTTCCCTAAAACATAGATCCTGGTCACTGAGGAACGAAGTGACGAGGCAGAAAACCCTAAAAACACTGGATCACCACGCAAAGCAAAAAACGCTTTGCTCGTGATGACATATATCTGTATAGGTTACTTATTCCTTTCTTCTATTACTCAAAATAGAATATTAAGGGAAACTGTAGTTAGTCCTTTTTTACGCGGGGATATTGGCTGGGCTAGAGATAAAGGAAGTAAGCAGGGTTTAGAAAACTTTTCATCTATAGGTGGTGGATTAAAATCAAATTTTTTAGATTTCTATGCCGAAATAACAATTGCGAAATTAGTAAGGAAACCAAGTGAATTTAAAAAAGATGGCTGGGTAATATTATTTGAACTTGGACAAAAACTATTATAGTAATTTTTACTAAGGTAGACTATAGCATTTCTGCTATACTTAAACTTGAGATAAAAAATATAGTCAAATTTAATACTGAAAAAGCAAAATTAGAGTATTATGAATACTGTGACCAATGCCATAATTATAAAAGTGTTACCCCTGGTTTCCCGGTTTTTTTAAAAGGAATTACTAAGCCATTAAGCGATGGCTTTTATGCGACAGATGTACACTTTGCTAGTGACAATGAAAAAAGTCCTATATTTATTGTTGGAGTTGAAACCCATGAGAAAATGAAAAAAGAAAAATTTAAAGGGATTGTTTTCGGAGAGGTAGAGTAAGATGAGGCAAATTCATTAACAATTTGAAAATTAGGTGACTTATGAAAAAATTACTATGTTATTTTTGTGTTGTAGTGCTATCAACCGCATTATGTGGTTGTAAAGGTGGTGACGGTGGTGGCGATACTAATAGTGGTACAAATACTTCTACCTCTTCTCAAGAAGTAAATATCCCAGGTGTTATTAGTAGTCCTAATATTTATATTAGCGATAGTAGAACTACGGTACGCTGTAAGCGAAATGGTACTTCAGCAACAACATGTTGCCAATATACAAAAACAACTGGAGGCTGTAAGTGTTATAATTGTAATAAGCCATATATTACTGGAATTGATCTCTCAACAGAATGTTCTCCTATAAATAGTATGAGCGAATCAGAATGCATAAATTTTACTAATGAAGAAGATACTAATAAAAGTGACGTATTCGCGGGAGGCTCTTCTGAAGCTGAAACATCAAAAGCAGTAAAGTATTATAAGGATAAAAGACAATCTACCGCTCCTAAAGGAATTAGCCCCGATCCAGTCGGTGATGCACCTAAAACTGAAAATGCTTTTCGTCAAGAGACGAATTCTAAAAATAATGTAATTCAAAGGCAACAAGTTATTAAGTCTAATATTGTTAAATACTTAGAGAAAAAGGCTGAGATAAAAAATGAAGACCTTAAAGATTATATAGAGTGGTTTAAGGATGAAAATAACAATTTAGGGAATGAATTATGTCTATTTTGGTTAACAGGTCAATTATCTAATGTATTACAAAAAACACAAGATCAGGATGAAGTTGTTAGTTTTGACGATATTGAGCATGCTATTTATGGGTGGAAAGAAGCTGATAACTTACCTTTAAAAGTACAAGAAGATTTTGATGAATTTATTTTTGTGTTTTATTTTTTGCAACATTATCCTAAGCTCCCCAATGTTGTAGGCCCAATAGGAGTTCTTGGTGTGATATATGAGATCATGAAGAATGTTTCACCTGATTCAGGAAAAAGTTTATTACAACGATATAAAGATGCTTTCTTAATGTATCAAGATGAAATTACACAATTTATGAATAAATCTCAACAGGATCAATTTATAAAAGAAGTTACGTATTCGCGGGAGATTAGTGATACCTTAGAAAAAGGTATTAGTGACAATGCATTGGTACTTATAAAAAATGATATTAATGATGAGGTTACAGCGGCTATATTTAAGAAGGGTAATAATTATTATTATTATAATCCTAGTACGTCTAGAAAAGAAGTAACTGCATCCGAGGTTCAAAATATGGCAAGTAAACTTTATGAGGATTTTGGTGGTACTGAAGGTGTTAAAAAATTACACTTATTTGTGTGGAGTCCATATCTGTATTAATAGGCAAGCAAACGGGAACGTCCGACCAAAAACTATAGTTTTTGGTCGGTACGATTTTGAAAAACAGAATCCTTGATTTATAATGATTTATAATGGTTCTGCGGCGGTAATTTTTTAAGAGTTTTTGGCCAGGGGTATAATGACAAAAGATATTACAAAGGTTGGTATTTATACCCGGGTTTCTACAGCAGATCAGTAAACCCTACCAATGCAGATGCAGGCTCTCAAAAAATACGCTAAACAACGACAATGGAAAGTTGTTATGGAAATAGAAGAAACTGGTTCAGGGACAAACCACCGACCGCAACGGGAATCACTACTCAAAGCAGCAAGACGCCGAGAAATCGATAATATTATTGTTTGGCGATTAGACAGGTGGGATCGATCAATAACTTCCTCAGTTGCGATCCCCTTGGACATGCAGCCACCCCTGATTTATACTCTTATGCAGATGGTGATCCGGCAAACCACATAGATCTAGGCGGAAGATTTGCGTCGCCAGTTTATGATGCCACAGAGAAGACAATGTTGAATGCTAGTAACTGCTACGGGAGTGAGAGCTTATATAGCTGGTGAAGGACAGCTGGGGATAGAAGAAATTTTTGTCGTGTATTAAGCAAAAGCTATAATAATAGTTGCGATGTAATATCAAGATGATTTAGAGTGATAAAATGAGAATTCAGCTGCTAACAAAAACGAAGAAAGGTGCTCTATGCGTATTGAAGAAGATTTAAAACTTGACTTTAAAGATGTTCTGATTCGTCCTAAACGTAGCACTTTACGGTCGAGGATTGAAGTTGATCTCAACCGTGAATATAAATTTTTACATGGTAAATATACCTGGCATGGTGTGCCAATTATTGCTTCCAATATGGACCATACGGGGACTTTTGCCATGGCTAAGGTTTTGGCTGAGCATCAATTATTAACTGCAATTAGTAAGTTTATGCCAAAGAAAGACTGGCAAGATTTTGCAGCCAAACATGATGGATTACAAAATAATATATTTATTACTGCCGGCAGTAGTGATAATGATTTCAACAACTTACGAGATATTTTGAAGGTAATTGATTATCAGATGATTTGCTTGGATATTGCTAATGGTTACTCACAACACTTTGTTGATGCGCTTAAAAGAGTTCGTTCAACATTTCCTGATAAGGTTATTATGGCTGGTAATGTTGTAACTGGGGAAATGGCAGAAGAACTGATACTTTCTGGAGCTGATATTGTTAAGGTTGGAATTGGTCCGGGTTCAGTGTGCATTACTCGTAAGAAGACCGGGGTTGGTTATCCGCAGTTGTCGGCCATTATTGAGTGTGCTGATGCTGCCCATGGTTTACGTGGCCATGTATGTGCCGATGGTGGTTGTACAGTTCCTGGGGATGTGGTTAAGGCTTTTGCTGCTGGGGCGGATTTTGTCATGCTTGGTGGTATGTTTGCAGGTCACGATGAATGTGAGGGTGAGGTTTTTACTGAAAAGGGTAGGAGCTATAAGCGGTTTTATGGGATGTCTTCGACCGAAGCTATGAACAAATATGCAGGTGGTATTGCCGATTATCGATCCAGCGAAGGTAAGTCGGTCAATGTTTGTTATCGTGGGGCGGTTGAAAATACCGTGCTAGATATCTTAGGAGGTCTTCGCTCTGCTTGTACTTATGTTGGTGCAAAAAAGCTAAAGGAGCTTTCGAAGTGTACTACTTTTGTACGGGTAACTCAGCAGCTAAACGAAGTTTATGTAGATCAAGAGATGAAAGATTGTCGGTAGGGCTTCACTAATATGAGAGTAATAATCACGAATATACTTATCGCGTATATTGCTATACTTTTGCTTGCTTATTTTGCCGCAAATTCTGTAATGTTTTTTCCGCGAGCTCCGGGTTACAAAAGGACTGCCGATCTTATTAAAATATTTACTGCTGATGGCGAGAAAATTTTTGCTTATTATTTACCCAACCATAATGCTAAATATACTTTACTAGTTAGCCATGGTAATGCTGAAGATATTGGGTATATGTTACCTTTTTTAGTTAAAATGCATGATCATGGTTATGCAGTTTTTGCTTATGATTACCATGGTTATGGTCTAAGTAGTGGCAAACCGACAGAGCAAAATACGTATCTTGATGTTGATGCGGCATATAACTATTTGACTAAAGATTTACATATTGCCCCGGAGAATATTATTGCTTATGGGAATTCGATTGGAGCTGCTGTGGCTTTAGATTTAGCAGTGCGTAAGCCAGTTGCAGGTTTGATTTTGCAGGGCGCTTTTGTTACTGCTTTTCGAGTTGTAACGCGAATACCAATATTACCATTTGATAAGTACGACAACCTAACCAAGATTAAGTTGCTTAAGTGTCCGTTATTAATGATTCATGGCGATATTGATAATCTTATATCAATTTGGCACGGAAAGAAGCTTTATAGTGTTGCACCATTACCAAAAGAATTTTATCAGGTTAAAAATGCTGGTCATAACGATATAGTTATGGCAGCTGGTGAGGAATACTGGCAAACTATGGCCAGCTTTATTCAGAGAAATATTGCTAGAAGTAAGTTGTAGAAGGAGGGGGTGATGAAAAAGAGAATATTAACCGGTGATCGACCAAGTGGTAGGTTACATTTGGGTCATTATATTGGCTCTTTACAAAATAGGATTAAATTACAAGACGTATATGAACAATATGTTATGATTGCCGATGTTCAAGCATTAACCGATAATTTTGAAAATCCAAAAAAAATAACTACAAATGTTTTTGAAGTTGCTATGGATTATTTAAGTGTTGGAATTGATCCAAGTCAGAGCACAATTTTAATTCAATCACAAATTCCAGAAATTGGTGAATTAACCGTTTATTACCTTAATTTAGTGACCTTAGGAAGGTTGGAGCGTAATCCGACGGTAAAAGCGGAAATACAGCAAAAGGATTATACAGATTCTATTCCTGCTGGTTTCTTCTGTTATCCGGTAAGTCAAGCTGCTGATATTACGATATTTCAAGCAGAAGTTGTTCCGGTTGGTGATGATCAAGTGCCAATGATTGAACAGACCAATGAGATAGTAAGACGATTTAACAGAATTTATAATACTCAATGTCTAAAAGAATGTAAGCCATTTTTGAGTAAGACGCCCAGATTGATCGGTATCGATGGTAAATTCAAGGCTAGTAAATCCTTAGGAAATGCTATCTTTTTGTCAGATAGTAAAGAAGAAATAAAAGCAAAGGTATTTCAAATGTATACTGATCCTCATCATATTAAAATTAGTGATCCTGGTTCGACTGAAGGAAATGCGGTTTTTATATATTTGGATGCTTTTCATCCAGACAAGCAAGAGGTTGAAAATTTAAAAGAACATTATAAGCGTGGTGGGTTGGGTGATACTACGATTAAAAGCATTTTAAATCAGGTGCTGCAAGATTTACTTGAGCCGATTAGAGAGAAAAGAGAAAAAATTAATTTTGCAGAGGTGCAAGAAATCTTATATCAAGGAACGGAAAAAGCGCATCAATTAGCCAAAACAACGATGGAGATGGTGCGAGAAGCTATAGGCATTAAATATTTTAATAAAAAATAAAACATGTCAAAAACCTACCTTTTCTATGACATTGAAACCTCGGGACTTAATAAATGCTTTGATCAAGTGTTGCAGTTTGCGGCTATTCGTACTGATCTTGATCTTAAAGAAATAGAGCGCCACGAGATTTTTGTAAAATTAAATCCGGATGTTCTTCCTTCTCCCGCTGCTGTATTAGTGCATCAAATTACTTTAGAGCAAATGCAAAGTGGCAAATGTGAGTATGAAGCTATGCAGGCGATTCACGGTTTATTCAATACTCCGGGAACAATTAGCGTTGGTTATAATACTCTTGGTTTTGATGATGAATTTTTACGCTTTTCTTTTTATCGAAATTTATTTGCGCCCTATACTCACCAATATGCAAATAATTGTGGTCGTATGGATATATATCCGATGTTGGTTATGTATTATTTATTTAAACCGGAAGCGGTTATTTGGCCGAATATTAATGGGGCGGTAACTTTAAAACTTGAGCACTTAAATGCCCAAAATAAGCTAACCGCTGGTGACGCACACAATGCGATGTATGATGTTGAAGCTACTATTGGACTTGCGCGACTATTAAAAAAAGAGCAAGCAATGTGGGAATATTTGTGCGGATGTTTTGATAAAAAAACAGATTTGGAACGATTAGAAAAATTGACATTTATCGATGATAAGTATCAACAGGCACTTTTGATTGATGGTAGTTTCGGTAGCGCTAAATTTTATCAAATTCCGGTAGTTGGTTTGGGATTGCATAATCATTATAAAAATCAGAGTTTGTGGCTATCTTTAGAAAATAATATTGCGACTACCGCTTTTATTAGTCGTAAACGTTTTGGTGAGTCGCCAATATTATTACCGCTAACCGAGCGTTTTAGTCGATATCTATCAGCAGAGCGGCGGGCGCTTATGATGGCCAATATTGAATGGTTACATAAAAATCAGGGTCCTTTTTTGGAAGTTATGGAACATCATAAAGAGTATAAATATCCTGAAATTCCCGATTTAGATATTGATGCTGCTCTCTATCAAGTGGGGTTTATTAGTGATGGTGAGCGTTTAAAATGTAATAATTTTCATGCGGCAAGTGCGCATGAAAAAATCTCTTTGCTTGATAAGTTTTCTGATAAGAACTTACGTGCTCAGGCCATAAGAGTCTTAGGGCGTAATTATCCTGAAAGTATCGCTAAAGAAGATTATTTAGCTGCTGAATTTTTGCATTATCTTAAGAAAGTAAAATCTGGAGAAATGGTAGCTAATTATAAGAATGAGCTACGACTAACACCAAAAGCTTCTTTAACAGAAATAGAAAACTTACGTCAGTTACAAAATTTAAATATTTCTCAAGACGAATTGCTCACTAGCTTATCTAAATATATTCAATCTTGGTGATTTCTAAATGTAAAACTCCAGCGGGAGTGGTGGCAGTAGTGGCGTCGCCAATTTTTTTACCAACGATCGAGCGAGCAATTGGGGAATTTATGGAGATTTTTCCAAGCTTAATATCCGCCTCATCATCGCCGACAAGTTGATAGACGCTTTCTGCGTCGGTGTCGACATTTACGACATGGACAGTAGTTCCGAACACGGCGATGCCATTTTTAGGTAATTTTGTCACGTCAATGATATTGGCATTTGATAGTTTGCTTTCGATGTCTCTAATACGGGCTTCGATAAAACCTTGGTTCTCTTTTGCTGCATGATATTCAGCATTTTCGCGAAGATCACCATGAGCGCGCGCTTCGCCAATCGCTTTGGCAATTTGTGGGCGATCCTTCGTTTTGAGTTTTTCTAATTCTCGACGTAAAGCGCTCATACCTTTTGCGGTCATGGGAATTTTTTGCATGCTAATGTCCTTAAGTTACTTTTATAGAGTTTGGCTAATCAATTTTTTGACTACGCCCGTGGTATGAACCACGGGCTTGTCCAAGTGGGATAAGCTCTGCCTCTCCCACTTGGCAATCCCCCATTGCTTTGTTCACGCACGAAGACCGCGTGGAATAAATTTAAATTAGATTTTATTATACTAAATTTAACATGATTTTGATATATGGTTTATTAATTAATCAGATAATTTGTACCAATTAACAATAATGGCTATAATGCGTATTATGATGTTTGGTACACCGCCACCGCCACCACCACCTGATGATTTTGGGCCTAAAGTGCTCCAAGAAGCGGCTGCATCCGTTAGGGCACCTTCAAAAAAATGGTGGATGAATAAAATGACGTTTTGGAAAGCCATTTTTAACCCCCCGGCTCTTGAGTCTGTGACGGAAGCACAATTAATCGAAGGTATTGAGAGTGGCAATATCGTTGATCTTAATGGTCAGGATGCAGTGGTTTCAGTTTCTATAGCTTCACAAATTCCCGGGTATGAAGAGGAAGTGGTGCCTTACCAATGGGCGCTTCGTCGTGATTATCTACGCCTGGCGGAGCTGATTTTGCGTTTTTCGGCTATTGAGCGTGATACACCTAGTAAACGTCAAGAAGCTGAAGCCATTAGGCAGCGAGAAAATGAAGAGGAAGCTGCTCTTCATCGGCAGCTTACTCTTACTGCTACCGCCCCCGTTCATTTTGATGTCTATCAGTGGATGTTAGAAGGTGATGGATATTTAAAAAACCACGTATTCATTGATGATGCGCGGTTTAGACTTTTTAGTAAGATAATTTAATTGAGCAAATGCAAAAATTTTAAATTATTATCATCGCGTCGCCATAACTATAAAATCGATACTTGCGCTTGATTGCCTCTTGATAAGCACGCATAGTATTTTCGTATCCAGCAAGGGCAGAAACTAGCATAAGTAGACTAGTTTTGGGTAGGTGAAAATTAGTAATCAAAATATCGGTGCTATAGAAGTTACTGCCGGGATAGATAAAAATATCAGTGTCGCCTTGATATGGTTTGATCTTTCCCGATTGACTGGCGGTTTCTATGGCGCGTACGCTGGTAGTGCCAACGGCTACTATTTTGCCGTCACTATTTTTAGTGGTAGTAATTCGATCGCAAGTTATTTTAGGTACATCAATATATTCAGCGTGCATTTTATGATCAGAGACGTTTTTTGCTCTTACTGGTTGAAATGTTCCTAAGCCAACATGCAGTGTAACAGAGGCAGTTTGAATATTTTTTTCAGCCAAGTTTTGCATTAATTCTTGATCGAAATGTAATCCGGCAGTAGGGGCGGCAACTGCACCTAGGTGTTTTGCATAAATCGTTTGATATTTTTCCTGGTCGTCACTGGTCGGTGTGTGTTTTATGTATGGTGGTAATGGCACTTGCCCAAATTTTTTTAGTATAGTATCAATGGGGTCTTGAGAGTGTAGAAATAGTTCAAATAGATTGTCTTGACGGCCAATTATTTCGAACCAGGTATTATCATCTACAATAAGTTTCTCTCTATTTTTTAATGACTTACAGGCCTTTGTTTGTGCTAGTACTTTGTTGTTATCTAAGATTCTTTCTAGTAGTATTTCAACGGCACCGCCCGTCGGTTTATGGGCGTAGAGGCGTGCAGGTATTACCTTGGTGTTATTTAAAATAATTAGATCTTTAGGGGTAAGTAGCTTTGGTAAATCGCGAAAATATAAGTGAGTAATTTCGCCACTTTTTTTATTAAGGCACAATAAACGACTATCACTACGCTTGGGCAGTGGTCTTTCTGCGATAAGCTCAGCTGGAAGAAGGTAGTCGAAGTCAGAAACCAGCATGGAACAACCCTTCGAATCGGAGTTTATGTTTTTGGGCAATAATACAGCTAGTTAAGCTTTCTTTGCGCCGTATTTCTTTTGAAACTTTTCAACCCGTCCAGCAGTATCCATTACTTTTTGTTTGCCGGTATAAAATGGATGACAGCCAGAGCATATTTCAACGCTTAAAACGTCTCTATTGACGGTTGAGCGGGTGGTAAAGGTATTGCCACAACTGCAAACGACCTTCGTATCATGGTATTTAGGATGAATATCTGCTTTCATGTTTATATCTCAAAATGTAAGTACTTAAATTATTAATTTTTATGGAGAAGGAGTATACCTGCTTAAAAGGAAGCCGGCAAGTATAGTGATATACTACATTTTGTTAGCATAATGTTGACACTTAATAAGCTGTTTAGCTAACACGGTCGCTTATGTATGAAATTGAATTTTCAATGAAAATAGCCAAAAATAGCCAAAACCTATCTTCAGTTACCTTCTGATGTAAAACGGCAGATAGATCTGAAGTTAGCTAAGATTGCTGTGGATCCTTATGCAGAACATAATAATATTAAGCCTTTGATAGATATAAAGGGGTGTTATCGTTTAATAATAGGTGATTGGTGTGTTATTTATGAGGAATATGAAATGCTTTTGGACAGGTTAGAGGACCAAATAGATGTTGAAGAAGTCCAGGAGTTTCGTAAAGATAACGGAGAGAAGATTCCTTTTGAACTATTGAAATTAATTGCCAGCAAAAAGAAGAATGCGGTTTCTGCTTTTGGGCCTGTTAAAATCTGAAAATTTTTATAAAAACAACAAATGTAGCTTATTGTTTTTATTAGATTCCCGCTTTCGCGGGAATGACGAAATAGGCGGGTTTCAACAGCCCCCTTTTCGAGATTTTCGTAAGATATCTCAGGCGGCACTGGCCGCCAAGGTGGGGATTTCTCGCCAATATTTATGCCAAATTGAAAGTAATCAACGTAAAGGTAGCAGCAGGATTTTAAAGAAAATCGCTGATGCTTTAGGTGTTGATGTAGCTTTACTTATTTAGATCCTGGACCCCTCTGGCAGAGCTCCACAATTTTTATAACTCTACTGAAGGTATAGAGTGGCTATTCCTATTTAATAAAAAAAGTTTATTGCAATTTGATATAATTTTAGAAATTGTATCAAGGAGGATTGCTGCATAATTGTTGGTATCTTCTCGTGGTCGCTCCTCTTCTCCTATTACATGTACTTCGATGTTTTTTTTGCTAGCTTCTTGCAGGGTTAGATTGATGACTGATTCTTGGTAAGTAACATATGGTTGATTAGAGATCCCTAGATAATAGGTTTTGTGTGGTGGATTTGGTATTTTTGCTGCCCATGCATATACTGTTGAAGCGGTTGTGGCGCGCGTATGATTTAACTCTTTCTCACTATATATATATTCCACCTTTGTTTCTTTTGGTATTTTATAATGGAAAATAAATTTTATCATACTCTGTTCATCTGGTGGTAGCGGTAGAGGTTTTTGTCCAGCAGGCACTAGCTCGAGAAAATTTTTTTTAGTTTCCCCAGCTTTTTCATCTAAATCTCTTTTGCCAGTTAGAATCCATATTTTTAGTTCCTTATCTATAATATTTCCTTTTATTAATTTATTATAAAATTCTACACGATTAAGAACGCTGTTGAAGGATGCTCCCAAAAATAATATCCCTGAATATTTAACTTTTTTGGGTAAAACCGTACCTTTTATGCCGAGTTCATTTTCACAGATCTTTATTATATTAAGGTCTTTATTTTTGAGATTATTTTTTAATGTAAGATTCCATCTTTCAGTTCCTGGATGATCGCGCCATTCTTTTACATCTGGAGAATAACATACATTAAGTATATTTTTGGGGCCATTGATTCGTGCTTCTGTGATAGCAAGCAGGTTTGTTAAACCTAGGGTTGCATTACCATGTTCATCAAATAAATTTTTACATATATCGTTATGGCTAGCATAAGTTTTAGTAAAAATAAATAGTAATAATGTAATTTTAAAAATTTCTAAAAACTTGTTTTTCATCTAACGTACCTTTTAATCTCAAAAAAATAATTGCAACTAACCCAGATATAGGAGCTTAAAATTCTCCCCGTAACGAATTAGGCAAAGCTTCGGTGATTTTAACTTCCACCATTTTTCCTAAAACGTCTTGCTTGGCAGTAAAATTTACGACCCGATTATTTTCGGTTCTCCCAGAAAATTGTTTTGAGTCTTTTTTGGCGTGATCAGTTACTAGCACTTTTTGAGTGGTTCCAATCATGTTTTTACTGTATTTACGTGCTTGAGCTGCCAGCTGATTTTGTAAGATTGCTAGGCGTTCTTTTTTTTCGGTAAGTGTTACATTATCTGCCATTTTTTCTGCGGGGGTATTAGGTCGTGGGCTATAGATGAAGCTATACGAAGTATCGAAATTTATTTGCTTAATTATCTCTATGGTCTCAGCAAAATCCTCTTCGGTCTCGTTTGGAAAGCCGACGATAAAGTCGGTGGAAATATTAATGTCGGGTCGAACTTCGCGTAATTTTTCAATAATTTTTTGATACTCTTCTCGAGTATAACCGCGACGCATTAATTTTAAGATACGATTAGAACCACTTTGAATTGGTAGATGGATATGGTTAGCTAATTTTTTTACATCTTTAAAAATTGCGATAAGATCATCGCCGAATTCTGCGGGATGAGAAGTGGTAAATCTTATGCGTTCAATGGTAGGAATTTTTGCTGTTTCTTGGATAAGATTTGCAAGAGTAGCATTGTTGTTTGGATCACGGTAGGCATTGACATTTTGTCCCAGTAAATGAATCTCTTTGGCTTCTTTAGCGACTAATGTTTTAATTTCAGTAAGGATGTCGCTTATATTACGACTTTTTTCAATGCCGCGGGTGAAGGGAACAATGCAATAGCTGCAGAATTTATTACACCCTTCCATGATTGATACATAGGCAATAGGTCCAGTTTTAGAAGGGGCGGGGAAATAGTCGAACTTTTCAATTTGGCAAGATGTTGTATCAATTATGTGCTTTTCGTTGTTAAGCGCTCTTTTGTATAGTTCTGGTAGGCGATGTAGCGTTTGTGGACCAAAAACAATGTTAACATATGGAGCACGGCAAAAAATGTTCTTCTTTTCTTGCATCGAGACACAGCCGCCTACCGCCAAGATAAGCTTAGGATTTTTCTTTTTGAGTAATCTTAATCGTCCGAGGTCAGAAAACATTTTTTCGCTTGCTTTAGTACGGACGGAGCAGGTGTTTAGAACGACTAAATCGGCTTGGGTGACATCTTCGGTTTCAGTAAAGTCACATGATGCGGTCAAAAGATCGATAATCTTTGCCGAATCATACTCGTTCATTTGACAGCCATAAGATTTTATAAATACTTTCGCCATTTTTATTTCTAATTAAATTTATCGCACGCGGTTTTTGCGCGTGACAAGGCAACGGGGGCTTGCCAAGGGGGAGAGGCAGAGTTTATCCCCCTTGAGCGAGCCCGTGGTTCATACCACGGGCGAATTAAAAAATTAATCCTCGTCGTCTCATACTGCTTTGGATACCTTCTAAAGCTACTTTTTCCCAGTTCGATTTGGCGCTACCTTCTTTGGTGGCGAGAGAAATTTTTTCTGACTCAATCCGTTTTGCGACGACGCCGCAAATGCAAGCAGCATCTAATCTCATAACTGATGCCATGGTGAGGAGGGCAGATGCTTCCATATCAAAACTTATTACATTCAGCGCGCGCCATTCTTCCATGGCGTTTCGTTTGTTATGTAGTAAATATCCGGTATAACTATCGTATCTTTCTTGTCCTTGCCAGAAAGTGTCAGTTGTGGCAGTAATACCTGCATGAAAAGGAGCTTGAGCTTTTTTGGCGCCTTCGATTATGTCACTAGTAAATTCAAATGAAGCAACAGCTGGATATTCTATTGGCGCGTAATCTTTGGAGGCTCCTTCAAGGCGTACGCAGCCAGTACTAATAATGACATCTCCCATTTCTACATAAGGTTGAATTGCTCCGCAGGTTCCGACGCGAAGATAATATTTTATACCAATGGTTGCAAGTTCTTCGATAGTTATACCCATATTTGGTGCGCCAAGCCCGCTTGAACAAACTAATATATTTTGTCCTTTAAAGTTGGCTAGATACGATTTATGTTCACGTGAATCAGCAAGGAAGGTAGCATTTGGATCAAAAATTTTGGCGATTGATTCAGCGCGGTGTGGGTCTCCTGGCAACAATACGTATTCTGCATTTTTAATCATATTTTTTGATAAACCGATGTGATACTGGATATCGTTTAACTTTGCTTGTTTTGGCATATTTTTTCTGTTCATATTTTTTCTCCAGGATGGGCTTTTCAGAATCTTGGGAATTGTAAATTGTAATTGCAAACTAAACAATAGTTATGCCTTATTATCCTAAAAGCGATGTCAGGATTATAATTTAAATCATCCCCAAGCTAACATGTTGATTTTTTGTAAAATATTTTGCTGTTACGGCGGATGTGTGAAAACTGTTAAATTAAGTTTAAAATTTCAAAAATTTACGCTACATTAGAGGTTATTAATTTACTGAATATTAGGATTACTATGTTTAAAAAAATTCGCGGTTTATTTTCTACCGACATGTCAATTGATTTAGGTACAGCTAACACTCTTATCTATATGCGTGATAAAGGTATTGTATTAAATGAGCCTTCGGTTGTCGCAGTGCGTCATGAAGGTGGTGGTCAAAGCAGAGTGGTTGCTGTTGGTTTAGAAGCTAAAAGAATGTTAGGTCGTACTCCGGGAAATATTTCTGCTATTCGTCCCTTAAAAGACGGAGTAATTGCCGATTTTTATGTAACCGAAAAAATGTTGCAATACTTTATCCATAGAGTTCATGAAAGCAAATATTTTTTACGGCCAAGTCCGAGAGTTTTAGTGGGTGTGCCATGTGGGTCGACGCAAGTAGAACGTCGGGCAATTAAAGAATCAGCTTTAGGTGCTGGGGCTCGTGATGTTTATTTAATTGAAGAGCCAATGGCAGCTGCTATTGGTGCTGGATTACCAATTGATAAAGCAAATGGTTGTATGGTGGTTGATATTGGTGGCGGTACTTCAGAGGTGGCGATTATTTCTTTGAGTGGTATTGTTTACTCCGAGTCGGTGAGGATCGGTGGTGATCGTTTTGACGAAGCTATCATTAGCTACATACGACGCAATTATGGTAGTTTGATTGGTGAAAGCACCGCTGAACGTATCAAGCAAGAGATTGGTGCTGCATACCCAGGGAATTTAGTGCGCGAGATAGAAGTGCGAGGACGTAATATTGCCGAAGGAATACCGCGGAGCTTTACGTTAAATAGCAATGAGATTTTAGAAGCTCTTCAAGAACCCTTGGCGGGTGTGGTTGGTGCGGTACGTGCTGCTCTCGAGCAGGCACCACCTGAGCTTGCTTCTGATATTGCTGAACGTGGTATTGTATTAACTGGTGGCGGAGCTTTACTTACGGATTTAGACCGTTTGTTGATGGAAGAGACAGGATTGCCGGTAATTGTTGCTGATGATCCATTAACCTGTGTGGCTCGTGGTGGTGGTCGAGCTTTAGAGATGCTTGATGCCAGTGGCAATGCTGACTTTTTGGGACGTGAATAAACAGGCAACTTTAGATCTCATACGATGAGTAGTCGGTGCGGGTATCGGGCATTATGATGCTTATTTAGGAGATTTTTATTAAAAGACTTTTTGTAAAACAAACTTCCCAAGGAATTCGAGCATTCGCTTTATTTGCCATATCTTTTGTTTTATTTTTTTTTGACAGCCATTTTCATAGTTTTAATGCGGTGCGTTATAAGTTGTCTTCAGTGTTAGTGTCGGTGCAACGAGTGGTCAATCTCCCATTAGAATTAGTGCAAGCTTCCATGGCTAATTTTGCAAGCAAAAAAAATGTACTTAAGGTTAACGAGCAATTACGAACAAAATTATTATTGCTCAATACCGAATTGCAAAGATTGAGTTTTTTAGAGCATGAAAATTCTGAGTTACGCGCATTGTTAGATCTAACCCGACAAACTACAGGCAAAGTGTTATCAGCTGAGATAGTAACACTAGCGACCGATAAGTTTGTTCACCATGTTACTATTAATCGTGGAGAACAGCATGGAGTAAAAGTTGGGCAGCCGGTATTGGATGCCTATGGTTTATTAGGGCAGGTGGTTGTGGTTAAGCCTAACATGAGTATGGTAATGCTAGTAACCAATAGCAAAAGCGCAGTACCGGTAACGATAGTTAGAAGTAATTTACAAGCAGTTGCGGTTGGCGCTGATAGTGGTGATTGTTTAGAGTTAGCTAATATTTCTGAAACGATTGATGTGAAAGTAGGTGATATTTTAGTAACATCTGGTTTAGGACGAATTTTTCCCGCGGGTTATCAAGTAGGAGTTGTTAAAGAGATTAGTAAAATATGGGGTGAAAGGTTTATGAGGGTTTTTGTTGCTCCTAAAGCGCATATTAACAGAAGTCTTCATGTGTTCTTAGTTTCATCGCTGGTTGCTGATACGAGCTTAGTATTATGAGTGCTAGTATATTAACACCAAGGTCTTTAATTTTAATTTTTTCCAGCTTTTTAATGGGCGGAGTTTTAATGCTTTTACGCCTGCCAACTGGTCTTGATTGGTTAGGACCGCTCTGGTTGGTTTTAATACTGCTATGTTGGGTTTTAAAGGTACCACAATATGTAAATGTAGGGACCGCTTGTTTGGTGGGACTTATTTTAGATGTGGTTTATAATGTCGCCATTGGTGGACATTCTTTAGCTTTGATTTCAGTGGTTTATTTTATGACAAAATTTCGCCATAAAATGACATTACTTAATATTTGGAATTGGAAAATATCAGTGATTGTTGCTGGTTTTATTGGATTTTACCAATTTTTGTTATTTTTAATGCAATTATATCTTGGCGGGCATTTCGATTTGTGGCTTGCTATTCGTGGTATTATTGCAAGTTTATTGGCATGGCCCTTACTTGCATTTTTATTATTTAACTATCAACAGAAGTTACGCATTTGAAAGCGACTATTAACAGAATTTTATCTTGGTTAAGCTGGGGCATTATTGCTTCGATGCTAATTTTAGTCATTTTACTTTCGAGTTTATATTTTGCTAGTACCCGCTTTGCTGAATATCGTTCTGATATTGAACAGTTTGTTAGCAAGGTTATACAACATCCTGTTGAGATTGGTGATATTACCGTAAGTAGTAGTGGTTTAGAGCCGGTATTTCGGTTGCATAATGTACTTATTCTTAACGAAGCTAAAACCAAAGGATTGCTCAAAGCACAAGAATTGCAAATAGGTGTCGATTTAGTGGGAAGCCTAATCAAATGGCAGATTAAACCCGATTTTTTGCTAATTCGTGGTAGTGAGCTTGAAATTCACCAGGATAAAACGGGTAAGATCAGTATCGCAGGTGTCTCTTTGGCGTCTAGTCAGGTCGAAAAAGAGGGGGCGGTAGTTGATGAGTTTTCGTCTTGGATATTTGAGCAGAGTAGGGTTGATTTAGAAAATTTGGTATTAAAGTGGCATTTTGCTAATGGCAAAACTATAGAGCTTACTGGTTTATACTTAAAATTATATAATGGAATTTTTCAGCATGAATTAAAAGTTAGTGGTAAGCTCAGTCAAGAACAGGCTCCTGCTGCAATATTTAAAGCTGATTTAAAATTACGCGGCGATGTTTTAAAGCAAACTAGTTTTCCTTTATACGGGGAGGTGACAGTTCAAAATTGGTCGCAATCCATTGACTCTTTGGGTCTTGCTGGCGGTGATTTTTTTGTGCCAGCAGGTGATATCAAATTATCAATTAAGAACTCTAAAATTCCTTTCAAGTTTTTCCGTCAACCAATAGCAATTAACAACATGGATGCTAATGTTTCGTGGAACCGAAATGGTGACGGTTTCAAGATTAATGTCGGTAAAATAAAGTTTGCTGATAATTGGTTAACGCTTACCGGCGAGGGGCAGCTTCTATTTTTAGATAATTCTAAGATGCCGATTGTCGATGCCAAACTTGGAATCAAGCTTTCTGATCTTGGCAAAGCTAAATTATATTATCCCGCAAGTCTAATGCCGAGCTCCGCTGTTGGTTGGTTAGACCAGGCTTTTGTTCATAGCAAGCTGATTTCTGGTAACATGATTTTACGTGGCCCACTTGAAAAATTTCCTTTTGATCATGGCGAAGGGAAGTTTTTAGTAGATACTATTATTCGTGATGTATGCTTGAATTATGATTCTGCTTGGCCTCGAGCGGAAAATATTACTGGTAAAATGGTTTTTGAAGGGCGAGCGATGACGATTTTAGCGCGGAGTGCTAAAATTTTGAATGAACCAATTAAATCAATTAAGGCAGTTATACCGAACCTTGATATTCCGGTATTGCATATCGATGGCGCTATAGATTCCGATTCGAGCCTGGGCGTAAAGTTTGTAAATGCGTGCCCGCTGAAAAAATCTATCGGGAGAAAGTTGCAAGATATTAGTCTTAGCGGATTGATGAAATTTAAACTTAAATTTGTCATGCCCTTAGATGAGGCTCTTAAAGATGAAAAAACGCAAATAGATGGTAACATCGAATTGTACAATAATAGAATTCAGCCTGATGGTTGGGGGATAAGTATAGAAAATCTTAACGGCGCTATACATTTTGATGGCGATGATTTGGTGGCTAAAGATTTTAAAGGCAAATTATTTAATAAACCTGTGGATATTTCTATAAGCACTGTAAATGCTAGTCATAAGGATGTTATTACGCGAGTGAATTTAGCTGGTAATGCAAGTATTCAAGATTTTGAACAAGCTTTTTCGATTAAACTAGCCCCTTATGCAAGTGGTAATTTTAGCTATAAAGCTTTGTTAGATCTTCATAGTATTGCCGTACCAAGTGTTTTTAAATTAAGCTCTAATCTTCGCGGGGTCGAGATTAAACTACCAGAACCTTTTGATAAAAAAATTCAAGACCCACATGGTTTTTATTTGACTGGTTATTTTGGGGGTAACCAGGCAAATCGAGTGCTCATCAACTATAACGATCAAATAAATGCTGCATTGACGGTTAAAAGGACCGAGGCCAAAGGGGTGCAAGTGGTGGCGGGGGAGGTGAAGCTTGGCGGTGGTGCATCTGAGGTTACGACGGGTCCTGGTTTGGCAGTTACTGGCCATCTTGCTAAATTAGATTGGTCCATATGGAAAGATTATTTGACAAAGTCTCAAGCTAATTTTAAAGCGGCTGGTTCAATAGTTAAAAAAGTTAATTTGAATATTGGCGAGCTCATTGCTTTTGGACAAGTATTTAAACAAGTATTATTGGGGGCGCAGTCTAAAGGAGCGGGTTGGGAGCTGGCATTTTTAACGCCAGATATTGATGGTAGGGTATATCTGCCAAATGCCAATAAAGCGGCGATAAAGGGGGAATTTAAAAAACTTTATCTTAGTTTTGGTGAGCAAGCTATATCTACTTTAAAGCCACAGAATTTACCGCTTTTAGATCTTAAGGTCGATAGTTTTCGTTATGGAGCTAAAAATTTTAATCGAGTTGCCTTTGTTACCGAACCACAGAAGGATGGAGTAAAAATTACCAAGATTGCGTTTAATGGTCCCAGGTTTAACCTTGAAGGAAGTGGTGATTGGTTAGAAGTTGATAATAAGCAGAGTACGGTTTTTCTTGGCAAAATTAGTAGTGGTGATGTTGGTGGCTTGCTAAAACAGTGGGATTTAACTGATAATGTGGTGGGTGGTAGTGGGGTAGCTAAATTTATTTTGCGGTGGCCAGATTCCCCTTATAATCCGACGTTACAGACTATTAGAGGTAATTTTTCTCTTAATCTAGCTAACGGTAGAATTATTAATCTCAGCCGACAAACGGAAAATAAGTTAGGTTTTGGTAAGGTTTTTAATATGCTTAGTTTGCAGTCTTTGCCTCGACGTTTAACCTTAGATTTTAGCGATTTAACTCAAAAAGGTTTTGCCTTTGATACCGTGGTGGGAGAATTTGATTTGGCTGGCAATGGTAATGCTATAGTAAAAAAACTTAGTTTCAAGGGGGCGCTAGCGCATATTGAAGCTTCTGGAAGGATTGGTTTAAAAGCCCAAGATTACGATGTAAAAATAAATGTTGCGCCCCAGGTTTCTACGAGTCTTCCGGTGGCTGCAACAGCCACCCTGCTTGGTGGTCCAGTTGCGGGTGTGGTCGGCTTAATTGCTGATAATATATTCTCTTCGGTAACAAAAAAGGTAACGAGGAAAGCTGTAAATTATAATTACCAAATAACTGGTTCTTGGGATAAGCCTAATATTACTAAGATTTAGGATTATATCAGGTTACATAAAAAGAGATTTAAATGCTGGATGGGGTGCACGGTAAACGCATCTTAATTTCGCTCTACGAGCTAGAAATTATGCTCCCATCATCACCCAGCCCTGCGGTTCGCAAAAAGCGCTCACCTGAGGCTGGGCTGGTGAGGCCTTGCGCCCTCCGGGCTGTTGACAAAAATTATTTTATAGAGTTTGTTGAATCAAAAAAATAAATCCTCATGTTCCGGAAGAACAAAAGACATCTCCAGCCTAACTATAAATTATTTTTTATCGACTAGCCCGAAGGGCAAAAGGCCTAACCAGCCCAGGCTCAAATTCGCGTTTTTTGCAAATTGCAGGCCTGGTGGTAAATGATAGGCATATAATTTCGAGCTCGTAGAGCGAAATTAATTTGTAATGCTCGAACCGGTTAGATTAGCGTAAAATTAGATGCGTTTACCGTGGGATGGTGGGGGCGCGTTTTTTGACTTTGCCCTTCATGCGCGCCTACTTTTTTAACTTAAATTCCTCTTTGATTTTTTTCCTTACGGAAGGATTTTTTAGTTTTGTAAATTGTGGTAACCCATTTTTAAATAGCGGAGGATCTTCGCCTTGAATCAGTGGTGATAAATACTCATGGCAGGCGTTGGTAATGTGGAAGCCGTCGCGGGTAATGAAATCAAGTGGCATTTTCTTTTCAACGTTTGCCACTTCTTCTAACATTTTCCAGCCAATAGTCCAGCGGTATGGTTTATTAGATTTGCGGACAATTGTTACCATAATATTGCTTTTTCCTTGTAAGGCATATTCAACTGCGGTTTTACCCATGGCATAAGCCTGGTCAATATCGGTTTTAGATGCAATATGGCGTGCAGCTCGTTGTAGGTAGTCAGCAACGGCCCAGTGGTATTTATAACCTAATTTGTGTTTAATCAATTTTGCTACAATTGGTGCTACGCCGCCAAGTTGTACATGGCCAAACGCATCGATACAACCAAGATCTGATAAGAATATTCCCTCTTTGTTGCGTATTCCTTCAGAAGCAACAATAGAGCAGCAGCCAAATTTCTTGACGCAATTATCTACTTTTGCTAAGAATTTTTCTTCATCAAAAATTATTTCTGGAAACAAAATAATGTGCGGATGTTCACCAATTCTTTCAGCGGCTAATCCGGCGCTGGCTGCGATCCAGCCGGCATGTCTTCCCATCACTTCAAGAACAAAGATTTTGGTCGAAGATGCAGCCATTGATTCTAAGTCATATCCTACTTCGCGAACTGAAGTTGCGATATATTTGGCAACTGAGCCGAATCCGGGGCAGGTGTCGGTAAATGGTAGATCGTTATCTATGGTTTTCGGTATGCCAATACAGGTTAATGGATAGCCCATAACTTGGCTTAATTGTGATATTTTATGGACAGTATCATGGGAATCACCGCCGCCATTGTAGAAAAAATAACCAATATTATGAGCGTCAAATACTTTGAGTATGCGTTCATATTCTGATTTACTTTGTTCATGGTTCTTGAGTTTATAACGACACGATCCAAAGGCGCCACCAGGAGTATAACGTAGGTTAGCAATATTTTTAGCTGGTTCTTTACTGGTATCTATGAGATCTTCCGTAAGTGCGCCGATAATGCCATTTCTGCCAGCATAGACCTTTACGCCATTTTTTCTTGCGGTTTCAATTAACCCGCAAGCGGTAGTGTTGATAACGGAAGTTACGCCACCTGATTGGGCGTAGAAAGCATTTTTTTTACGAGCGACCATGAGACTTATTCCTCTGATAAAAGGTACATAATCATGGTTAAAAGTTATTTTAAATTTTTAATCTTATCGTTTAAACGGCTCTTTAATCTTGCCGCTTTGTTTTTGTGAATAATTCCTTTAGATGCAACTTTGTCGAGTACTGGTACTGATTCTTTCAAGGCTTTTAACGCATCTTCCTTTTTGTTGGTTGCTATTGCAGTTTCAACTTTTTTGATATATGTACGATATGTTGATTTGAGAGCAATGTTATGTTTGCGGTGAGTTTCGCTTTGGATCGCTCTTTTTTTAGCAGATTTTATGTTTGCCACGCTCAATTCTCCAATGGTTTTTTCTATTGGCGTAATATGCCCTGAACTTGGCTTAGTGTCAATATGGAAAAAACCTGGCATTAATCGGTTTTTAGTGACATACTCACCGACTTTGTGATTAATTTATGACAACGAATATACGAAACATCGCTATTATTGCCCACGTCGACCATGGTAAAACCACCTTGGTTGACCAACTATTGCGCCAATCTGGGACGCTAAAGCAAAAGCTGGGAATTGCTAAGAGTGACGATTTAATCATGGATTCTAATGAGCTTGAGCGGGAACGGGGCATTACCATTTTAGCAAAAAATACTGCTATTGAGTGGCAGGGTTATAAAATTAACATTGTTGATACCCCAGGGCATGCCGATTTTGGTGGTGAGGTAGAGCGGGTGCTATCAATGGTGGATTCGGTACTGCTTTTGGTGGATGCGGTTGATGGTCCAATGCCGCAAACCCGTTTTGTGACGCAAAAGGCATTTGCGCAAGGTTTAAACCCGATTGTGGTGGTGAATAAGGTCGATCGTCCTAATGCACGTCCAGACTGGGTTATTGATCAGGTGTTTGATCTATTTGATAAGCTAGGAGCAACTGATAACCAGTTAGATTTTCCTGTTATTTATACTTCGGCAACTAAGGGTTTTGCTACTTTTGATTGGCAAAAACCAACTTCCGATATGAATTTGTTGTTCCAGATGATAGTTGATAGCGTACCTCCTCCGCAAGTTGAGCCTAATGCCCCGTTACAGATGCAAATTACTTCTCTTGATTATTCAAGTTATGTCGGGACTATTGGAATTGGTCGAATCAAGCACGGCAGGATCTATAGAAATATGCCGATAACCGTAATCGATCGTGAAGGTAATACGCGGAATAGTAAAATTTTACAGATTTTAGGGTTTTTGGGTCTTAAACGTTATGAGGTTGAGGGAGCAGATGCCGGGGATATCGTTGCGATTACCGGTGTAGAGGGTTTGAAAATTTCTGATACTTTATGTGATCCTGCGATGGTCCAAGCTTTGCCGCCATTAACGATTGACGAGCCAACAATTAGCATGACTTTTGAGGTTAATACGTCACCATTTTCTGGGCTGGTTGGTAAGTTTTTGACGAGCCGCCATCTACGGGAACGGCTTTATCGTGAGTTATTACATAATGTAGCTTTGCGGGTGGAAGATACCGAGACTCCGGAAAGATTCAGAGTTTCCGGACGTGGTGAATTACATCTTGGAATATTAATTGAGACGATGAGGCGTGAAGGTTACGAATTGGCGGTAGGGCAGCCCCAAGTGATTATAAAAGAGATCGATGGCAAGCAGTGTGAACCGTATGAATTTTTAGTTGCTGATATTGAGGAAAAAAACCAAGGCGCGATTATGGAATCCTTGGGGTCGAGAAAAGCGGAATTAGTTAATATGCAGTCCGATGGTCTTGGTAGAGTGCGCTTGGAATATATTATTCCTACTCGGGGTTTAATGGGGTTTCAAACTGAGTTTATGATGGCCACTTCTGGTGGCGGTCTTTTACACCATGTATTCGATCATTATGGGCCAGTTAAACCTGGAGCTTTAGCCAAGCGTTCGCGAGGGGTGCTGATCGCAAATAGCAGAGGAAAGTCCACCGGTTTTGCATTATTTAATCTGCAAGATCGGGGTCAATTATTTATTGGTCCGCAGACCGAAGTGTATGAGGGTATGATTGTTGGTGTTAACTCCCGTATTGATGATATTGTAGTAAATCCCACTAAAGAAAAACATTTAACTAATATGCGGGCATCTGGTACCGATGAAAATGTTATTTTGACTCCGCCGTTAAAGATGAGTTTGGAAAGGGCTTTGGAGTTTATTGAAGATGATGAGTTGGTGGAAGTTACCCCGACAGAGATGCGGCTGCGCAAGAAAATCTTGAGTGCAAACGATAGGAAAAGGATTAGTCGTAGTAGTGAATAATTACTAAAAATTCAGCGGGTGAATGCCCTTTTTCCACTCAACTGTTAAAATAGTTATATGGTTATCTGCTTAATCTTTTTTTACTACCTTTTCGATAGCGGCAGCAGCGCCACGACGGCAGCGGCAGGTTCCAACTGCTTTTTTTAGGATTATGCAGAGGCCTTATATTTATGTTAGCATTATCAGTGATGAAAAAAAGCCTGCTGAAATCTACTTTTGCCTTTTCTTTTATGACCGTTATCTCACGTATAACTGGATTATTGCGCGATATAGCTTTTGCTTATTATATTGGCGCTACTGCTGGATTTGATGTTTTTAATATCGCTTACCGCATCCCTAATTTTTTAAGAGGTTTGTTTGGTGAGGGTGCTTTTTCGCAAGCGTTTGTTCCAGTGCTATCAGAATATCGAGAAAAACGGAGTGAGGCGGAGGTCAAACTTTTTCTGAACCATATCGCGGGTTTAATGATTTTGGTATTGTCTATCCTTACGGTGGTTGCGATTTTAGTTACACCTTATCTAGTTTATGTTTTTGCCCCAGGTTTTATCCATGACCCTAATCGCCTTGAGCTTACGGCGGTGATGTTACGTATAACTTTTCCGTACATTTTGTTTATTTCGTTAACAGCTTATGTTAGTGGAATTTTAAATGCTTATGGTAAATTTGGGATTCCAGCTTTTGCCCCCAACCTATTAAATTTGGCTTTGATTGGCGCAGCGATTTTTCTGGCGCCTTATTTCGCTGAGCCGGCAGCTGCCTTAGCTTGGGGTATTTTTGTTGGTGGGATTGCACAGCTTATATTTCAATTACCATTTTTATATAAATTAAATTTAATGCCCCGGCCAAATATCTTATGGGGTGATACCGGAGTAGGGCGAGTATTAAAATTAATGTTGCCAGCGATGTTTGGTGTTTCGGTAGCCCAGATAAGTTTTTTAGTTGATAATTTGCTAGCTTCGTTTTTACAGGTGGGTAGTGTTTCTTGGTTATATTTTTCTAGTCGTTTGGCTTTGTTTCCTTTAGGGGTTTTTGGAGTAGCAATTGCTACTGTAGTATTACCATATTTATCGCGTAAATATGCCGCAAAATCCCAGGAAGAGTTTTCTCGCGCACTTGATTGGGCGCTTAGGTTTGTATTAATCATCGCAATTCCGGCAGTAATTGGTATCGTTATGCTTGCAGGGCCAATTGTTGCAACATTATTTCAATTTCATGGCGGACAACTTAGAGAATTTGATGTACTTATGGTGCGGCGTAGTTTATGGGGATTTACTTTGGGTATCCCCGCTTTTATGTTAGTTAAGGTTTTTGCTTCTGGTTTTTATTCGCGACAAAATATTAAAACCCCAGTAAAAATGGCAGTTATAGCCATGTTATCTAATATTGTTTTGGCGGTAATTTTGGTTTTTCCTCTCAAGCATGCAGGGCTGGCACTTGCGACGTCGCTTACTTCCTCGCTTAATGCTGGTTTATTATTTTGGACGATCAGACGCGATAACCACTACCAGCCAGGTAATGGGTGGGTAATATTTTGGTTACGGTTAATTTTTGCTAATGTTACTTTGGCGTTATTTTTGTGGTTGACAGCTGCTGATTTAGCAGTGTGGTTTGGTTGGAGTTCGCATGTTCGAGTTTGGCACTTGGCGACTTCATGTGTGGGTGCAGTTTTAGTTTATTTTGCATGTTTATGGGTTAGCGGTATGAAAGTACGAGAGTTTATTTTCCAAGAAGAATAAAATATTTTACATTGTGGTTGTTCTTACACTATTTGTCTAACCCAGCTTGCACATCCATTAAAAATCATTTGCATGGCTACGGCGGTTACTATTAAACCCGTTATTTTAATTATTGGGCCGGTAGCGTTTAATTTTTCAAGAAAGCGATTGATTGGGTGAGATAGTAACATAAAAAATAAATTGATTAAAATTGCAATAGTAATGCAAATATCGGTTATTGCTATACCATGAATAGAAGCAAAGGTGATGGCCGCAGTCATGGTTCCCGGTCCGGCGATTAGTGGTGCAGCAAGTGGTACTACTGAAATATCTGAGGCTCTCTTCGCTTCTTTTTGTTCCTCAAAAAAATTCCCTTCCTTGACTGCAGTTAATCCAATGATAAATAAAATAATGCCGCCAGCAGCGCTTAGTGAGTACATTTCAACGTGAAATATTCTGGTTAGTAAAAAATCTCCTATGCTGGTTAAAATTAAAAGAATTAATAGGGAGGCAATGGTTGCTTTTATGGATAGAGTAAATAATTCTTTGCGTGAGTAAGCAGGTTTTTTTGAGGTTAAAAAAAACACCTTACTGACTGGGTTAATCAGCGCTAAAAAATAGATGGTGTTTTCTATGGTTTGTTCTAAAAGCATGATAGTATTTTCTGCTTAGATATTTTTTTGTCAATAGATAGAGTTATTAAAATTGATTTTTATGAGGAGTTAAGACTATGCAAAAAATAGTCCTATCAATGCCAGAAATAAAACTTGTCGGCATTACTTGCAGAACAGCGAACGGTTTAGAGCTAGATCCAGCGACAGCTAAGATCGGTTCTACAATGCAGAAATATTTTTATGGAAAACTAGCTGCTAGTATTGAAAAACGGAAAAAACCGGGGGTAACTTATTGTGTTTATACTGGTTATGAAGGTGATTTTACCGGAAATTATACCTATTTTATTGGTGAAGAAGTTGATTCTTTTGATGGGGTTAAAGATGGTTTTTCTTCTTTGGTTATACCTAAGCAAAATTATGTAAAATTTACCAGTGGGCCTGGTGCTCTGCCCAATATATGTATCAGTTCTTGGCAAGAAATATGGGCTATGAGCGCAAAAGATTTTGGTGGTGCAAGAGCTTATGTGGCAGATTTTGAGGTATATGATGAACGTGCGCATGATCAACAGAATGCAATATTTGATATTTATATTGGAATAGATGAATAAACCTAAGGAGATAGAGGTCACCTACTCTATATTATCTGTATATTTTCAAAGAGATAGAAGCTGCGTATGATTAATTATTAAGATTTTTGATTGTTAAATAACTCAAAGATGGTTAATATTTGGTTCATTGAGCTTTGATCGTAGTAGCAAGAGGCTTTTTATGATAAATAAATCAAAAAAAATATTATATTCAGGATTAATTCTGGCCGTGGTTGGCGGTGCGGTTTTTATTAATTATTTATCCAATAATAATTTTCGTTATGCTGGTACTTTAGAAGCAACATATATCGACCTTTCTGCTCGCCTTTCGGCGTCGATTAGTGAGGTTAAAGTTCATGAGGGTGACAGAGTAACCGCCGGGCAAACCCTTGTTATCTTTGATTGTGAAGATTATAAGCTTAACGCCAAGCTTGCAGGAAAGGATTATCAGCGTAATGTGCAACTTTTAAAAGGAAACTTCATATCTCCAAGTACTATCGATACATATAAAAATCAGTTGGATAGTACAAATACTAAAGTGAGCTGGTGTACGCTTACTTCACCCATTGATGGCAAAGTCTTAAGTCGTTACCACGAGCCAGGAGAGTGGATGACTCCTGGAACAAAAATTCTTACCTTGGCTAATATCCGAAATATTTGGGCTTATATCTATGTTCCGCAACCGAAGATTGCAAGCCTTTCACTTGGGATGGAGCTTAAAGGGTATCTGCCCGAACTAAATAATCGGGAATTTGTTGGTGCAATTGTCAAAATTAGTGACGAAGCTGAATTTACGCCAAAGAATGTACAAACTCAAAGTGAAAGGGAGCGGCTGATTTATAGAGTAAAGGTAAGTTTTTTGCAGGCTAATGCCGAAGAAATATTAAAGCCAGGGATGACAATCGAGGTTGTGCTACCGAAGTAGAGTACTACTGTGGGAAAAATTATTTCCATCAAAATTAGTCAATTAAAAAAGAAGTTTGGTGACAATACTGCTTTAGATGGAGTTTCTCTTGATTTTGCTGGTGGGAAAATACATGGTGTTATTGGTCCGGAGGGGGCTGGTAAAACCACATTAATACGAATAATTCTGGGACTGTTAAAGCCAGACGAGGGGAGCGTAGATTTTTTGCGAGATGGTAATATACTATCTTTTAAAAATATTCGTAACACTATTGCCTATATGCCTGAGCGACAAGCTCTCTATCCAGAATTGTCTATCGAAGAACATTTGGTTTTTTTTAGTAAGCTCTATCAGATTGATGCTGGTGAATATCAAAAACGGCGTAGGGAATTATTAAATATTACCAAACTAGAGCCATTTATCGATCGCCCGGCAGAAAAACTTTCTGGTGGTATGTATAAAAAATTGGGTTTAATGTGCGCGCTTTTAAGAAATCCGGAAATAGTATTGCTTGATGAGCCAACAAATGGTGTTGATCCGATAAGTCGTAGAGAATTATGGGATCTTTTATATCGATTGCTTGAGAAAAAAATATTAATTATTGTGACAACGGCATATATGGATGAAGCGGAGCGTTGCGCAGTGGTACATCTAATTGAGGCTGGGAAAGTTATTATTACGGGAGAACCGCGGGAGCTAATGCGTAAGGAGCAGGTACAGAGTTTTGATGAGCTTTTTTTTAAAAAATAAGGCTAAGCTAAGTGGTGCCCAAATAAATCTGGTGTTATAAGTTGGGAAATCAAGTGGTAAGAAGTAATTTGTTATATCTGCCACAATGTCGCGATATATTAGCATCACTGCAAGTAGCGTTTTTTGCTACTTGCAGTGATGCTGGATAATTACAAAATAAAAAGAGTTTTTATAGAGTTTTTATAATGATAAATGATTTGGTGGTAAAAGTTGCTAATCTTACGGTTAAGTTTAACAGTTTTTATGCTGTTGATGATATTACTTTTTCGGTTAAACGAGGGGAAATTTTTGGTTTTTTAGGGGCAAATGGTGCAGGAAAAACCACAACTATTCGGGTGTTGTGTGGATTACTATATCCGAATAGTGGTTCGGTAAATGTGGCGGGAATCGATTTTAAAAGCGAGAGCGATGAGCGAGCTATTAAACAAAAAGTTGGTTATATGTCCCAGCGGTTTACTTTATATGATGATTTAACCGTTGCCGAAAATTTAACGTTTATCGCTAGTTTACGCGGTATTGATGAAAAGACCTATTTAAAACGGCAGAGTGAAATTTTAGATTTTATTTCGTTTGCTCGGCCACTTAATTCTTTGGTTGAGGATCTGCCAGGTGGAATCAGACAGCAAGTTTCATTGGCGGCCTCCCTTTTGCACGATCCGGAGATTATTTTTTTAGATGAGCCAACAGCGGGAGTAACTCCAGCGATGCGTTCTCGTTTTTGGGAATTAATTAAAAAGTTAGCCAGGGGTGGTAAAACTATTTTTGTTACTACTCACTATATGGATGAGGCAGAGCAGTGCGAAAGAATAGCTTTAATGAGAGCGGGGAAAATTGTTGCTCTTGATACTCCCAGTAACCTCAAGAAAATCGCCTTTCCACAGAAGCTTTATGAATGTGAACCTAAAAGTGAAATCAGTTATTCCTATATTAAGGAACTAAAAAGTCGTCAAGAGTTTGAGTATTTTGAGCCTTTTGGTTTACGGTTTCATGCGGCTTTTCAAAAAACACCAGCAGCTGAGGATTTTAAGGGAAGTCTTGGTGCTAATTTTAAGATAGCAGAAATTACTCCAACATTGGAGGATGTTTTTATTAAGGTAACGGAAGGAACACCATCATGAGGTTTATCTGGGGTAGAGCTGGGGCAATCGCCCAAAAAGAAATATATCACGTGTTACGTGATCCGTTTACTCTTGCGCTTTCGATTGGGTTACCTATTTTTATGGTTATTGTTTTTGGTATAGCCATAGAATTTAATGTTAGAAATATTCCACTGGCAGTATATGATGGAGATAATACGCAAATTTCTCGAGAATTAGTGGATATTTTTGGTAAGTCAGATTATTTTATCGTTCATAAGGTGGCAGGTCCAAAAGAAGCATTACAAAAAATAATGGGTAATGATGATCGGGCCGCGCTTATTATTCCCGGAGGATTTCAAAAAGATCTATTTTCAGGAAGGGTGGCTGATGCGCAAATATTGCTTGATGGTTCTGATAGTTCAACGGTAGTTCCTATATTAGGTTATATTAAATCGATACAGCAGATGGCGGCAAGTCAATTGGCAGATTTTAAGCCACCCCAGAATGTTAATGTTAAGACCCGCTTTCTTTTTAATTCAGAACTTAATAGTCGCTGGTTTGTAATTCCTGGTTTGATAGTGATTATTATGGCGTTGCTATCGATATTATTAACTGCGCTTACGGTGGCGCAGGAATGGGAAAATGGATCAATGGAATTGTTGCTTTCAACACCAGCAGAACCATTAGAAATTATTGTTGGGAAGCTCGTGCCCTATACGGTTCTTAGCTTAGGGGCGGTAGTTTTTGTTTACGTAATTTCGCGAACTGTTTTTGCTGTTCCATTTAGAGGTAATCTTTTGGTATTTGGTTCGGGTTGTGTTTTATTTTTGCTTACTTATCTGGCGCAGGGGGTTTTAATTTCTGTTTTAACCCGAACGCAGCATGTGGCGATGCAATTTGCGATGTTAACTGGGTTGTTACCAGTACAGCTGCTTTCGGGTTTTATTTTTCCCATTGAAAGCATGCCCGTGTTTTTTAGGTATTTTACGATGATTTTGCCGGCGCGTTGGTTTATGGTAATTGCGCGCGAATCATATTTAAAAGGGTCAACATTTTTGGAGTTAGGTATCCCATTTTTGGCTTTAGGTATTACCAGTTATTTGATGTTATTTTTAGCAACTAAAAAATTTAAAAGGGATCTCGAGCCGTGATTTCATTATCTTTAGTACGTGGTTTTCTCATTAAGGAATTTAAGCAAGTTTTGCGTGATTCCCGGATGAGATTTATTTTATTTGTGGCGCCAATAATTCAGCTGTTTTTATTCGGCGTGGCTATTTCTACCGATGTAAAAAATATTCGTTTATGGAGTAACGTTAATAATACCGATTATGTTTTGCAGCATGTTTATGAACGTAGTGTTGGAAGCAAGTGGTTTATGCCGGCTGCTCGTAGTGGGGAGGCAGAGCCATACGCACTTTTACGCGGAAAAAAAATTGATGCAGCTTTAGTGCCGCCGCCTGGAGGTCTTACTAAAGCACTTGGTTATGGTGCTGCTGACTTACAGTTACTGATCGACGCTACCAACGTTATTCAGGCGCAATCAGTCGAGGCCTATGTAAAAAATATTGTTACCAGAGCTGTTTTGGAGGATCTAAAGATAGAGCCAGTAGCCAGCCCCATAAATTTTGTTGCGCGAGTACTTTTTAACCCCATGTTAGAAACCACTTATTTTATGGTTCCTGGTGTGATGTGTCTTTTGATGTGTGTTGCGTCGGTAGTATTAACTAATGCCTCAATAAGTAAGGAAAAAGAGCGGGGTACTTTTGAGATGTTAATATCGGCGCCTATTTCTTCTACCGAAGTAATTTTAGGAAAAACCTTGCCTTATGTGATTATTGCTATGGCAGATTTTCCTTTGATTTTACTTGCGGCCATTGCTATTTTCGGTGTTCCGATGCGTGGCTCGGTGTTGATTTTGTTTTTTGCTGCTTTAGCTTTTGTTTGTTCAACAGTGGCTATTGGTACTTTGATCTCTACCTTTACCAAAAATCAGCAGCAATCGATGTTGGGTGGGGTGCTATTTATTTTTCCGGCGATTCTTCTTTCGGGGCTAATGTTTCCTATCGAAAATATGCCGACATTTATGCGGCTGGTTTCTTATTGTAATCCACTTTCCCATTTTTTACTGCTGTTACGAAATATTATGCTCAAGGGTGGGGAAACCAATTTTATTTTGTTCCATGTTGGAGTTTTGCTGTTGATGGCCATAATTTTTGTCTGCATAAGTTTTAAAAGATTTCATACTACTTTACGGTGATCTTAAACCTTATGACCCATATTTCTGCTCCAGTTTTTGGTAACATTTAATATGAGTCAATTCGGTAGTTAGAAACAGTTTGTAAAATTATTAAAACGTTGCTATGCTGCGAATTCTGTAATAGATAGATTTTGGTTTCGTTTGGGGTTATATAGATCTTCTGTGGTTTTTTGCAGCTCAAGTCTCTTGTCAGTAACCCGCAAGATTGCGCCGTGATCAGGTCTATTTTTTATTCAAACTGTTATCTGCGTTAACCGGAATTAGCGTTATCCCTAGCTAGTGATAAGCCAACTGTATTTTTTATAAGAGTGCTAATTATGTCGAAACTTTATAGTAATGCAATTATTTTGCTATTTACTTTTTTCTTATTAATAAACTCTACGCTATCCTTAGCATCAGAAACTTTTATTTTGATACCCACTACATCAACTGACATCGCGTCAGATTCCGATAGTGAGACCAATATTACCGCTTCTAGAGAGGCAGCGATAGAGCGCGCAATAGAAGATATTGCTGAAGCTCAGCATCCGATGACGATAGAGCTCGGTTACCATAATATTGGCCCCGGTGGTGCTATAGCGATTGCAGAGGCTATTTTTAGAGCTCAGTATCCAATGACGATATATCTCCAAGACAATAATATTGGCCCCGAGGGCGCTCTAGCAATTGCAGAAGCTATTGCTATAGCTCAGCATCCAATGACGATAGAGCTCAGGATCAATAATATTGGCTCCGGTGGCGCTAGAGCAATTGCAGAGGCTATTGCTATAGCTCAGCATCCAATGACGATAGGGCTCAGTGGCAATAATATTGGTCCCGGTGGCGCTAGAGCAATTGCAGAGGCTATTGTTAAAGCTCAGCATCCAATGACGATAAATCTCGAGGGCAATCATATTGGCCCCGATGGCGCTAGAGCAATTGCAGAGGCTATTGCTAGAGCTCAGCATCCAATGACAATAGAGCTCAGGTACAATTATATTGGTCCCGATGGCGCTAGAGCAATTGCAGATGCTATTGCTAGAGCTCAGCATCCAATGACGATAAAGCTCGGGGAGAATGATATTGGCCCCGATGGCGCTAGAGCAATTGCAGATGCTATTGCTAGAGCTCAGCATCCAATGACTATAGGACTCGGGTACAATCATTTTGGCCATGATGGCGCTAGAGCAATTGCAGAAGCTATTGTTAGAGCTCAGCATCCAATGACGATAGATCTCTTGGCCAATGATATTGGCCCCGGTGGCGCTAGAGCAATTGCAGAGGCTATTGTTAAAGCTCAGCATCCAATGACGATAAATCTCGCGGCCAATAATATTGGCCCCGATGGCGCTATAACAATTGCAGATGCTATTGCTAGAACTCAGCATCCAATGGCGATAGATCTTGGGGCCAATGATATTGGCCCCGGTGGCGTTAGAGCAATTGCAGAGGCTATTGCTATAGCTCAGTATCCAATGACGATAGGACTCAGGGAAAATTATATTCGCCCCGAGGGCGCTAGTGTAATTGCAGAAGCTATTGCTAGAGCTCAGCATCCAATGACGATAGAGCTCGGGGGCAATCATATTGACCTAACATTTGTAGAAGCTGTTGCTAGAGCTCAGCATTCAGCGAAGCTAATTATGGGTCGTAGTAGAAATACTCTCCTCGATAGCAGCCATATAGCGAGCAATATGGCGGAAATTTTAGCTAAAAGACTTTTTTTTTCCTCTTCCCATAAAATACAAAGTTATGGTGTAGTTACTATGCCGAGAACTGCAGTTCCCATGTATAAACTTAAATTAAAACGTAAACTAATTGATCACATAATGACCTTAAGAAGTTGTCCGGAATTTAATCAAGTGGTAGAGGGTACAGAACGCTCACAGTTAACTGAAGAAGTGATTGCATCAATTTTGTCACACTGTGATATAATATATGGAGGGTCCGACGAGGAATATACAAAACTCATTGAGTTCGTCAAAAACGTATGCGCCAGCATAGATAAAATTAAAGCAAAAAAACAGGCTGCAGCAGCCAGTTATTGTTCGATAAGCTGAGAGGATGTAGTAGGTAACATAATTTAAATTACAAAAATGCTTATTAACTGATTAGTTACACTTTCAATTGACGATCGACATCGGTTGTGAAAAGGGACTGTTAACTGAACTATGTCATTTTTATAGCATTTCCCTAAAACATAGATCCTGGTCATTGCGAGGAACGAAGTGACGAAGCAATTGTAAGACATAGTTGATCCAGAAAATCCTAAAAACACTGGATCACCACGCAAAGCAAAAAAAGCTTTGCTCGTGATGACATATATCTGTGTTTTAGGGAACCGCTATAATAGAACTTATTTTACCACCTTACATCCCACTGTTCATGAAAAAACTTGAACATCGAGTTATAAGTATTGTAATTATTTTTTGAACTTATTGATTTTGACTAGGTTCTGGCGTAATAATAATCATTATGCAGCTAATTAGAGGACTACATAATCTTAAGGATGAACTTCTTAGAGGTTCGGTGGTTACGATCGGTAACTACGATGGTGTGCACCTCGGGCATCAAGAAATTATAAGTTTCGTAAAACGAAAATCTCATGAATTAAATTTACCATCTGTGGTAGTGATTTTCGAACCTCAGCCTGAAGAGTTTTTTACTAATGATAAATCACAACGCTTAACTAGTATTCGTGAAAAAATACTTTTACTAGGGAAGTACGGAATTGATAAAGTCTTATTGCTACCATTTAATGCACATTTTGCTGCAGTTACCGCCGAAGAATTTATTACGGAAATTTTGGTTAATTCATTGCAAGTTCGTTATTTAGTGGTGGGTGACGATTTTGTTTTTGGTCATGGGCGGTGCGGTAATTTTTCTCTTTTAGAGAAGCAGGCAGCAATTAGTAAATTCCAGGCTACCGAAATGCCTTCTTTTAAAATTGGTGGGGTGCGAGTTAGTAGTTCTTTAATTCGTGCGGCACTTGCTACCGGTGATTTTTCTTTAGCCGAGAAATTTTTGGGCAGGCCATATGAGGTAAGTGGTAGAGTAGTGCATGGTACTCATTTGGGCCGTGCTCTTGGTTTTCCTACTGCTAATATTTATTTACGGTGGCGCGAATTGCCTTTTACTGGGGTATATTTGGTTAAGGTTCATGATTTAGCTCAAGTATCGCTACTTGGCTTAGTTAATATCGGTTTTCGTCCAACAGTTTCTGGTAAGCAAAAATCGTTTGAGGTGTATATTCTCGACTTTAATTCTGATATATATCATAAGAGAATTACTGTCGAGTTCGTTAAAAAAATTAGAGAAGAACAGAAATTTAATACCCTGGCAGATTTGCAGTCGCAGATTGAAAATGACTTGCTGGTAGCAAGAGGATTATGAGAATGACTAAGATAACTACAAAAACTAAGATTATATTTACCAATTTTGCGATGTTGACTGCTGCGGTTATCTGGGGCTCAACCTTTATTGTAATTAAAGATGGTCTGGGTGATGTACATGCGGTTACGATGGTTTGCTATCGTTTTGGGTTGGCCGCTTTATTAATGGGCATGATTTTGGTTTTTTTACGTAAAAAACCTTGGCAACATTTAAAAGAGGGGGTGATTTTAGGTTTATTATTGTTTTTTGCTTATACAAGCCAAGCTTTAGCTTTATATTACTTGCTGGCGGTAGATGGGGGATTCATTGCTGGGCTATTCGTAATTTTCGTTCCCATTTTAAGCTTCATTTGTGGGCGCGAAAAGCTGCATTGGAATTTTATGGTGGCCGTAATTTTATCGGGGATTGGTCTCTGGAGCGTTACTGGTGGGGTGGGAAATCTGGGGTGGGGAGATTTTTTAATGCTTTTAAGTGCGGCAATATTTGCGGTACATATTTTATATGCTGACTCAGTGGTAAAGAAATGTGATATTTTAGTGCTTAATTTCCAACAATTTTCAGTGGTGGCTCTGGCTGGTTTTTTTAGTATTTTAGTTTTTCAGTTGCCTTTTACCGTGACCAGTTTGGATACGGTTTGGTGGATCTTATATTTAGCTTTATTTGGCAATGTTTTGGCCTATTTAGTGCAACTTGGTGCACAAAAAATCATATCTCCTACGGTATGTGCAATGGTTTTTTCTTTAGAACCGGTATTTGCTGCTATTTTTGCCTGGACTCTTGGCGGTGAAAAAATTATTATGACCGATATGGTCGGTGGTGTATTGATAATAATGGCGATTATTTTTGCCCAGATTTACCGAAAAGAATAAGTAAGCCAACTGGCTTGGTAATAGTGTGTAAAAAAAGTAGGAAAAAATATGACTGATTATCCTGTGAATCTTCCCAAAACGAATTTTCCAATGAAAGCTGATCTGCCACGGCGTGAGCCAAAAATGCTAGAGTTTTGGGAAAAGATTAATTTATATCAGAGTTTTGCTTATCCAAAGGATTCTCGGGGTAAGTTTATTTTGCACGATGGTCCACCATATGCCAATGGTGAGATTCACCTTGGCCATGCTTTTAATAAGACGCTAAAAGATATCATTAATAAGGCGAAGTTGCTTGAGGGTTATAGCGTTCCTTATGTTCCCGGTTGGGATTGTCACGGTTTGCCAATTGAATTAAATGTTGAGAAAAAAATTGGTAAAGCTGGTGTAAAAGTTCCGGTTGATCAATTTATCGATGAGTGTCGTAAATATGCGGCCAGTCAAATCCAAGTACAGATGAAGGCTTTTAAGCGGTTAGGAGTTATTGGTGATTGGGAAAATCATTATAGCACCATGAATTTCAAATATGAGGCGGATATCGTCAGAGCATTATCACACATTGTTGATGCTGGTTTTGTGGCTCGTGGCCATAAATCGGTACACTGGTGTATTGCCTGTGGTTCCGCTTTAGCAGAAGCTGAAGTTGAATATAAAGATAAAACTTCGCCCGCAATTGATGTTAGATTTCCGGTAGTAAATCCAGAAAAGATTGGAGTAAGCAGAGTTAGTGTTCCTATTTGGACGACTACTCCTTGGACGTTACCGGCAAACGAAGCGGTTGCCGTACATCCAAAATTAAAATATGCATTGGTACGATGCGTTACTTTAAATGAGCATTTTATTATTTTAGAAGATTTATTAGCAGCGGTAATGAAGCGTTATGGTGAAAGTGATTATCAGGTTGAAAAAGTGTTTAGAGGGGAAGAGTTACAAGAATTACAGCTTAAACATCCATTTTTAGTTGATAAAATAGTGCCAGTTATTTTGGGTGATCACGTAACCGTGGATACTGGTACGGGTGCGGTACATACCGCTCCGGCGCATGGACAAGAGGACCATGCCATTGGTTTACAATATAAATTGCCAGTTAATAATCCCGTTGGTCCTAATGGAAAATTTTTAAATTCCACCAGGTTTTTTGCGGATATGAATGTTTTTGATGCGAATCCTCAAGTTATTGCGGTACTCAGAGAATATGGCAATTTGATTCACTCTGATACTTTGCAGCATAGTTATCCTCATTGTTGGCGCCATAAAACCCCATTAATTTTCCGTGCTACTGAACAGTGGTTTATTACTATGGATAATACAACTACGGGAAAAAAGAGTTTACGAACAATTGCCGAAGAAGCAATTGAAAAAGTGGAATGGCTGCCAGCGCAAGGCAAAAATAGCATTAATAGTATGGTAATGCAGCGTCCAGATTGGTGTATTTCTCGTCAACGTTTTTGGGGGCTGCCAATAGCATTATTTACCCATAAAGATACCGGCAAAGTTCATCCCGAGATGTTCCGTTTAATTAATGATGTTATTGCTCCTGGTATCGAGAAGGCTGGGCTTACATATTGGCATAAAGTAGATCCAGTTAGCTTTTTAAAAGAACATGCCAGCGGCACTGATGTTGAAAAGTATGAGAAAGTTACCGATAGTCTTGATGTTTGGTTTAATTCGGGAGTTAGTCATTTTAGCGTATTAAAACAGCGTAGTGAACTACAATATCCAGCTGATCTTTATGTTGAGGGTAGTGATCAATATCGCGGATGGTTCCAGTCATCTTTATTAACTTCACTCGCAATGACTGAGCAAGCTCCATACAAAACCGTGGTGACGCATGGTTTTTGTGTTGACGCCAAAGGACATAAAATGTCGAAGTCGCTTGGTAATGTGGTTGATCCAAGACAAGTCGTCGATAAATATGGTGCTGACGTTTTGCGTTTATGGGTGGCTTCTACTTATTTACACGATGACCTTGCGGCCGGCGATGAAATTTTTGCGCGGGTTATCGATATGTATCGAATGATTCGTAATACTACCAGGTTTTTGCTAGGTAACCTTTGCGATTTTGCTGCGCCGGGGGATCTGCTTGCACCTGAAAAAATGCTGTCTTTAGATCGCTTTGCAGTTGGTCGGTTTTTGAGTTTAGCAAAAAGCACTCGTGAGCATTATAGCTCCTATCAATTTCATCTGGCATGTAGCAGTTTGCAGAGGATGTTAACTAGTGAAATCAGTGGTTTTTATTTTAGTGTTATAAAAGATCGTCTATATACGATGGCACCTCAAAGTCACGGTCGGCGTTCAGCACAAACTGCGTTATTTCATATCTTACAGATTCTTGTGCGTTTAATCGCTCCAGTTTTAAGTTTTACTGCTGAAGAGATTTGGCAAGAGATGCGACTTGCTGGTAGTGTCTTCGATCATCAGGAGTCGGTTTTTATGGCACGTTTAGATGAAATGGTAAGGACAAGTGATTTTGATCTTACCCAAGATCCCATAACTGAAACTGATTGGCTCGCTATTCAAAATATTAGAACCGAAGTAAATCGGGAGCTAGAGAAATTGCGCGCAAATAGTGTTATCGGCTCTAGCCTTGAGGCAGATGTTCATTTATATGCCGATGACAAAAATCTACCACTACTTGCAAAACTAAAAGATGATTTACGCTTTGTATTAATTACCTCATCAGCTGCTATCAGTGATATTACAAAAGCACCAAGTGAAGCGTATCCAACTGAAATTTCCGGCTTAAAATTAGTGGCTTTGCCGTCGCCCCACAAAAAATGCAGCCGTTGTTGGCATTATCGTGAGGATGTTGGCACCAATAAAGATCATCCAGAATTATGTTCGCGGTGTGTAGATAATTTGTTTGGTGATGGTGAAAAGCGGTATTGTTGTTAGGCTGATATGGCTTTCGATATCCACAAAATTTCTGGTTTATCTTCTCAGGAAGCTGCCTCCCGTTTGCAGCAATATGGTTTTAATGAATTGCCACAGATGAGGCAGTCTGCTCTATTTGTGTTCATTTTAAAACTTTTTCGTGAGCCGATGTTTTTGTTGTTATTGGCGTGCGCTACGCTCTACTTCATTTTGGGCAACAAAGAAGAAAGTTTAATGCTGCTGGGATTTGTTGTGGTTATCATGGGAATAACTTGTTATCAGGAGTATCGTAGTGAAAGGGCAGTTATAGCGTTACGCAATCTTTCTAGCCCACGGGCATTTGTTATTCGTGATGGAAAAGGGATGCGAATTGCCGGGAGGGACGTCGTACCAGGAGATATTATTGCGTTGCATGAGGGGGATTCTGTTCCGGCAGATAGCAGGCTTTTAGATGTCACGAGTCTTTTGCTAAATGAATCAATCCTTACTGGTGAATCGCAACCAGTGCGTAAAATAAGCATTGGTGATCTTGGAGAGGATGTTATTAGTCGCCCTGGTGGTGACGATTTGCCATTTGTCTATACGGGTACGCAGGTGGTGCAAGGTAGTGGTTATGCAGAAGTTATAAGTACCGGCATAAATACCGAGATGGGGAAGATTGGTAAAGATTTGAGTACGATTGGCGTTCGGCGTACAAGATTACAACAAGAGACCGATACTCTAGTGCGCAATTTTACAATTTTTGGTTTTACAGTTTGTGCTTTGGTGGTGATTATCTATGGCATTACCAGGGCGGATTGGTTGCAGGGTTTTTTAGTTGGTCTTACTTTAGCGATGGCGGTTTTACCTGAGGAGTTGCCAGTAGTAATTACCATTTTTTTAGCGCTTGGCGCCAGGCGTATTGCCGCTCATAATGTTTTAACGCGAGAAATTCCAATGGTAGAAGCTCTTGGTTCTGCTACCGTTCTTTGTGTTGATAAGACCGGAACCATTACTCAGAATTTCATGACCGTCAGCGAGCTTTTTGTAGAAGGCGAGAGCATGAATGCTTCTTGGTCAGCATTACCAGAAATGCTTCCTGAATGGTTTCATCTGTTAGTCGAATATGGAGTGTTGGCAAGTCAGCGTGATCCTTTCGATCCTATGGAAGTCGCGATCAAAAAATTTGGGGAACATTACTTAAAAGATACGGAGCACTGGCACGACTCTTGGCGGCTGATTCATCAATATCCCCTTTCTAAAAAGTTATTAACAATTTCCCAAGTATGGCAGTCAAAAAAGAATCAACATTATATGATTGCAGCTAAAGGTGCGCCTGAGGATATTTTTGATTTGTGTCATTTAGATGCAGTTAAAATAAAAGAGTTGCAAGGCAAAGTTCATTCTATAGCTAATAAAGGATTGCGGGTTATTGGGGTTGCAAAAGCCATATTTACAGAAACAGACCTGCCCGATGGTCAGCACGATTTTGATTTCGAGTTTTTGGGGTTGGTAGGTTTAGAGGACCCTGTTCGACTTAATGTTTTAGAGTCGGTGCGTACATGTTATCAAGCTGGAATAAGGGTAATTATGATTACTGGTGATTATCTTAGTACTGCGGAGAAGATTGCTTCACAAATTGGTTTACAGATTGGTAGCGGTACTATTATCGGTGCAGAACTTGCTAAGATGAGTGATAGTGAGTTAGAAGGGCTGATTAAAACCACTAATATTTTTGCGCGAATTTTACCTGAACAAAAATTGAGAATAGTAAATGCTCTTAAAGCCCATGGGGAAATTGTAGCAATGACTGGGGACGGGGTAAATGATGCCCCAGCACTTAAAGCAGCTAATATTGGCGTGGCAATGGGTGGTCGTGGTACTGACGTTGCGCGAGAATCAGCGGGGCTAGTATTACTTGACGATGATTTTTCGTCTTTAGTAACAGCGATTAGACTAGGCAGAAGGATTTATACCAATATTAAAAAAGCTACGGCCTATCTTTTGGCGGTGCATTTACCGATTATTGGTATGACGCTAATTCCAGTTTTATTTAAGTGGCCATTATTACTTTTTCCGATGCATATAGTTTTTCTTGAGTTGATTATTGATCCTACTTGTTCGTTAGTGTTTGAGGCGGTTGGGGAAGAACCAGATATTATGCGGCGAGCACCGCGGAAGAGTGAAGAAAAATTATTTGCGTCTAAGACTATTATTTTAGGGTTGGGGCAAGGAGTGGCGGTTTTAGTTGTTAGTTTGGCGGCGTTTTTGGTGACAAGATCTTTGGGGTGGAGTGAAAATAATATTCGTGCGGTTGTTTTTGTCATTTTAGTGTTGTCTAATCTCGTACTGATTTTTATTAACCTTTCTGAGCGGTTTTTACTTAGTAATGTTACTCTGCTATCTAATCGCGCTTTATGGTTGGTGGTTATAGCAACTCTAGGGTTTTTAACCGCGGTTTTGACGGTGCCGGGGTTAAGGGAAGTGTTTCTTTTATAAATGGCGAACAGAAGCCATTTATAGCCACGCTGGTGCTTATTTTATGGGCAGACATGTTGGCAGGTCACACCTGAAATTTTCGTATCGATTAACGGGCGTAATTCTAAGGGAATCAAGGCAATGGTTAAATATAGTTCTTTTTTAGCGCAAGTAGATTAAATAACCCTAACAAGAGCAGTCTGTGTTTAATTAATTCAAAATAAATCTACTGCCCGAAGGGCTAAATTCTGATAGCCTGTGCGCCAAGGAGTTGAAGTCTAACTTATCTTGCAGGTGAAAGTCCTGTCGCAGAAGTGGAACCGGTCACACTGCGTAGCGAGTCTTGCGACACCGTAGGTAACGAAAGTGTCGAAGCGTAGACAGCGAAACTGGAGAGCCGAAATCCTGATCGCAAAGGGTGAACGTAAGCTAGCCTCGAAATAGAATATATAGTAAGAGCTGAAGGGTTAGGCTACCCAGCAAGCAACAAAAGATTTGTAGAACTAAATCGGGTATTACAAATCTTTTCTTACCGGGGTCTGAGACGTCAGCGAGCCAGTAAAGATGAGTGTAGGAACTTGGGAAATCCATAGATCTCTACAAGGATGTAGTACGCAAAGTACAAGCGGCTTGAAACCGTAAGGCCTTGGGGATGGATTTATGGATGACGGAGTCAGCTGTAGTAGCGATGAAGCGAGTAACGACCGCGGAGCCAAGAGCTGGCAGATAATGATAGTGTGATAGAGAAACTTATGTCCGTACAAACTGTGGACGGAAAGCAGAAGACAACGAATCTGGATCGCATAGGCAAGTGCGCGGAGTTCAAGAAAGACACTGTATTCAATAACATTGCATACGTAGTTGATCTAGACTTACTGCGTGCAAGTTATCGACAGCTAAATGGGAGCAAGGCTGTTGGTATAGATGGAGTAACCAAGGCAGCTTACGGAATAAAGTTAGAGGATAATTTGCAAAATCTTTTAGCGAGAATTCGTAGGAATGCGTACAAACCTCAAGCCTCGCGGCTGGTTGAAATACCGAAAGAAGATGGAAGCATGAGAGTGTTGGCGATTGCTTGTTGTGAAGACAAGATCGTGCAGCAGGCAGTGTCAAAGATTCTAACGGAAATATTCGAACCACAATTTCTTTCTTGTTCCTATGGATATAGGGAAGGAATTAACGGGCATGAGGCATTGCGCGCCTTGATGAAATACAGTAACCAGAACTCAAATGGGGTAACACTAGAAATCGATGTTAGAAAATATTTCAACTCGATACCGCATATAAACTTGCAGAGTATCTTACGTGAAAAGATATCCGACAAAAGATTTCTAAAACTTGTAGAGAAGCTAATACGAGCACCAATACTGGTGAACGGAAAAGTGGAACTAAACAAGATAGGATGCCCTGTTGGTTCGATCATTTCGCCGATCTTATCGAATATCTACCTGCATTATGTGATAGATAGCTGGTTCAGTGAAATTAGCAAGACGCACTTAAAAGGCAGAGCGACAGAAGTGAGGTTTGCAGACGATATGGTATTTGTGTTTCAATTTAAAGAAGACGCGGAGAAGTTTTATAAAGTACTTCCCAAACGATTAGAGAGGTATGGGCTGAAGTTGCACGAAGACAAATCGAGCATGATTCAGTCCGGAAGCAAGGCAGCTAAAGAAGCTGAGCTAAGAGGAGAACGCTTACCCATATACAAGTTTTTAGGCTTTACATGTTATTGGGGAAAGAGCCGAAATGGTTGGTGGAGATTAAAATTTAAAAGCCGATCGGATCGATTTGCGGGGAAACTCAAAGGGCTTCGGAAGTATCTCAGGGAGAGTCTCAGTGAAGAAACGCATAAGACGCTGAAGCGAGTTAAGAAGATTGTGGTGGGATGGATGAATTATCATGCTATCTCGGATAATCAACGGCGAGTAAGTTCGTTTATATGGTTATGCAAGCGGGCATTATTCTGCTGGGTAAATCGCAAAGGTGGAAAGCGCAAAATGAGCTGGGTAAAGTTTGAAAGAGTACTAGAGAAGATAAATTATCCGAGTAACTTCAAAACAACATCGATGTTTGCAGCTTGCTGAAGCACAGCATTATCGGGAGCCGGATGCGGGAAATCTGCACGTCCGGTTCTGAGGAGGGTTCAGCTGGAGCGATCCAGCTGTTCTACTCACCAGCCTAAGCC
>JAJXWM010000045.1 GCA_021781615.1 Pseudomonadota bacterium | reverse complement strand
AATTGGAATTAAATGCTTAGTCATCAATACGATGAATAGACTAGGAATGCCTGCATATTCATAGTTTTTTGAGATTGCCCGGTCACCCGATCAAGTCGGGTGATGACGTAGCCGGGCAATGACGAGACAGTAATATCTATGGGCGCGTATCATTAAGCTTTGCATTGCTCACAATCGTCACCAGATTAAATTCTTTTAGCACTGAAAACTTTATTGGCTTCATGTTTTGATAGAATTGCGCCAATTTTTTGGTTGCGACAACAATGTAAATTTGTTGCTGTTGCAGATCTTGTAGGAGTGCTTTTTTATCTACAAATTGTGATTTAAATTCGGGCAAGGTTTTGCCATAATAAAGGTCATTGCTGTGGCTCTCGATAATTTTAAAACAGCTCGGTGCGTAAAAAGCAAGCGCTGAAATGTTTTCAAAATCTTCATAGAGATATAGTGGTTTATCTTTTGCTACCGTGGCTAAGTAAGTGCCGGCCTCGGCGGTTGAGATTTTGTTTTTTATTATTCCAATATAGCTGGTCATTATAATTGTTAGCGGAATAATTAATGATGCCACTGTGGCAACTATGGCTTCGGGACGGCGGGTTAAGAGTAAAATTATTCCGGAGATGACCGCATAAGCTGCAGCTATTATAACTAGGTTGGTAGCAAAAAATGAATAATATCCTATGTTCAGTGCTAGTGCGATTATGAATAATATTGCCGAGCTCCACAGACTAAAAATCCTGGGGTTATATTTAGTAAATAAACTGCTTATTTTTATGCCAAGGATTATGGCAAGCGCCGGCATGCTTACAATCATATAATAATTAGCTTTAGCGCTTGAGAGTGAAAAAAACACGAGTGGTACTAACAACCAACACCAAGCAAAGCGCAGTAATTTTTTTTCGGTGGCGTCAAGATTTTTTTGGCGCCAAAAAATAAGCGGGGTGAAAAGTGACCACGGGAATAAATAGATTAGGATGCGTGGTAAGTAATAGTAAATAGGCCCATTATAGTAGTCATGAGGTTCCCGTTGATTTAGAAAGCGTAAAAAGTGTTCTTCAATAATGTAATGCTTGAAAAAATCTTTATGTTGCATGATGGCGGCAATATGCCACGGTAAAATGATTGCTAAAAACAATAATATGCCGATTGGGTCTAGTGCTTTATATAGTCCGCGAAAATCTTTTTCTAAGATTAGGAAAAGCATGAAACTGCCGGGGATTAAGATGATCGCTACTAGTCCTTTAGTTAAAACCGCAAGGCCAAAGAAAATGTAGGCGATTCTTAAGATGGCTGCTTTGTGAGATTCGTGCCAATAAAATAAACAAAAAAGGGTGCAGCTAATTAAAAGGGTAAATAGCATATCAAAATAAACCATGCGGGCAACAATACTTACCCCGATGCTGGAAACGAAAATTAATCCTCCATAGATACCAATTTTGGGCTGCTTGATTTTTTTGGCAAAAAATACTATTGCTGTGCATACTAATGTGGCGCTGGTTGCGGTCACCAGACGTGCTGCTAATGCGGTAAACCCCAAGAGTGAGAAACTGCCAGAAAGCAGCCAATAAAGAAGCGGTGGTTTTTCAATATAAGGAACGCAGTTTAGATGCGGAATAATAAATTCTTTATTTAGTAGCATAAGTTTTGCAATGCTGGCATATAAACCTTCGTTATTATCGAAAAGCGGATAACTACCAATGGCAAAATAAAAGCTGAAAAAAGCCAGAATTGTTAAAATTAAGTACCACCAGTATTCTTGTTTTTTGTCAAATGTATTCATTTATTATAACTATTCATAGATTTTATTTTAGATTTAAAACCGCCAAAAACGCCTTGGCATCTAGAGTGGCGGTGCAGCCAAGGCCGGCGGCGACTACTGCTTGATGATAATTTTTTGCTACGACATCTCCTGCCGCAAATACTCCCGAAACACTGGTTGCTGTTGCAGCTCCATAACCAATTTTAATGTAGTTATGCTCCATTTCTAATTGCTTGGAGAAGATTTCGGTGTTTGGTTTGTGACCGATGGCGATAAAAACCGCTTGGCAAACTATATCTTGTGTGGCATTGGTATTAACGTTTTTAATCCGGGCTCCGGTTACCCCGCGGTCATCGCCTAATATTTCTACAATGTTGCAATTAAGTTCCAATTTAATATTAGGAGTTTTTTGCAATTGAACGACCAGCCCCTCTTCTGCCCGCATGGTATCGCGACGGTGAACAATGGTGACAAGTTTCGCAATTTTTGCCATATATAACGCTTCTTCAGCCGTGGTGTTACCACCGCCAACAACGACCACCTCTTTATTTTTATAGAAAAAGCCATCACAGATGGCGCAAGTAGAAACCCCTTTTCCGATATATTTTTTTTCTGAAGGGAGGCCAAGAAACTTTGCTGATGCTCCAGTGGCTATAATTAGAGCATCACAAGTGTATTCTGCTTTATTTCCTTTAAGAGAGAAGGGGCGTTTGGCTAAGTCGACTGTTTCAATGTTGTCAGATAGAATAGCTGCGCCAAGATTGCGTGCTTGATCCATCATTTTTTCCATCAACAGCGCACCGGCGATCTCTTCCGGTTCTCCTGGCCAGTTGGCAATTGTTGGAGTTTTGATTAATTGCCCGCCGGGTTCTAAGCCGGTAATCATAGCAAAATTTAGGTTGGCTCTAGCTGCATAAATAGCGGCGGTGCATCCGGCAGGCCCGGACCCAATAATTATAAGGTGGAAATGGTTTTTATCCATTTAGCGCCTCTTGTTGTTTTTCAAATAATTGTTTTAAGCCAATTTTTGCAAGGTCGAGCATTGAGGTTAGTTCGCTTTGAGTAAAGGTGTTACGTTCTGCTGTACCTTGGAGCTCAATAAAGTTTCCATCTTCGGTCATGACCACGTTCATGTCGGTATCAGCATTGCCATCTTCATTATAGTCGAGATCGATTAGGAAATTGTGGTTGTAAATACCAACTGAGATTGCAGCGACTAATCTTTTTAACGGATTTTCATTTAGTTTTAGCTTTTGCTGTAGATATTTGGCAGCATCAGCTAAAGCGACACAGCCGCCAGTAATCGCAGCAGTACGGGTGCCACCATCTGCTTGAATAACATCACAGTCGATAGCAATGGTGTGTTCCCCGATCATTTTAAGATTAACAACCGAGCGAAGACTTCGGCCAATCAGGCGTTGTATTTCTTGAGTACGCCCAGCTTGTTTGCCGCGTGTCGCTTCCCGATCGTTGCGCGTGTGGGTGGCGCGCGGCAGCATACCATATTCGGCAGTTAACCAGCCTTGATTGCTATCTTTAAGAAATTTCGGCACCCCGGGTATTACGGAGGCGGTACAAAGAACCTTGGTGTCACCAAATTCTATCAAAACCGATCCTTCGGCGTGTTTAGTATAATGGCGAGTAATTTTTATTGATCGTAACTCATTAAAAGCTCGGTTATTGGAGCGCATACTTTATTCCCCGTGTAAAATTAAGTAACAATTAAACCTAAATTCGGGTATATTTTACCGTAAATATTAATGAATAAATAGGTATAAAAATATGATCCAAAGTATGACTACATTTGCAAGATGTTCTGACCAAGACGCTTGGGGTATGGCAACCTGGGAAATCAAGATTGTTAATCATCGGTATTTTGATTGTGTATTTAAAATTCCGGAAATTTTCCGTCCCTTGGAAGCTAATATTAGATTGCAGTTACAACAGCGATTACAGCGAGGACGAATTGAGTGTTCATTAAGATTTGCTAGTAGTGATAAAGGCGGATTGAATATGTCGCTGAATACGGCGCTAGTTAAAAAAATAATCGATGCAGTGCAAGAGATAAAAAGTTATTTGCCGATGTCTACTATTGATCCTATGAAAATTTTATCCTGGCCCCAGGTTTTACAAGTTGTCGAAGAGGATTCAAAAATTGCGCAAGAGATGGTGCTGGCTTTATTTGAGAAAACGCTGGCTGAACTTATTGCTACCCGAGTACGAGAGGGGGTGGTTTTATCTAAGTTGATTAAAGACAGATTGCAGGAGATGTCAGCTATAATTTTTAGAGTAAAAAGTAAAATGCCGCAGGTGCTTGCAGATCAACGTTTACGAATTGTTAAGCGTTTAGAGGAGGTGCTTGCCAATATCGATCAGACTCGTTTAGAACAGGAGCTGGTTTATTTTGCGCAAAAAGTAGATGTTTCTGAAGAGATCGATCGCTTAGAAGCGCATATTACAGAGGTTATCCGAGTGATAGCTGAAGGGGGGTCTGCTGGGAAGCGGTTAGATTTTTTAATGCAAGAGTTAAATCGAGAAGCGAACACTCTTGCTTCAAAATCGGTTGATATTGAAGTAACGCAGTTAGCGGTAGAGTTAAAAGTGTTGATTGAGCAAATGCGAGAGCAAGTACAAAATATAGTTTAACTTGATCAAAAAGTTAATTAGGAAGATATTTTGCTTTGCACTAAGGTATTGTATTCTTGCGCCGCAAAAAAATATTTTTCATCATTTAACTATTTAATTTATAAATTAATATAATAGGGAAAAATATTTTTGAAAATATTTAGGTTGATTTTATTTTTTTTGAGGCTTATTATGTTTTCTCACGTTTCGCCTATTTTTTTGAGCATGATGCTCTTACTAGATTTCAGGAGGAAGGTGTTATGTTCCACTATATGATCAAAATTTGTTTTTCTAGAACGTAATAAAATACCTGTTTGTTTTGGATTTATTGCATTTAATAAAGCGTAATAAAATACCTTATAGTTTTTGGGCTATTGCACGTACTATTATTTCATACTTCAATGAAGATGGAGGCTATTTATATGGATATTGTCGAGTTAAAACACGATGAAGTTTCTGCGGTGTTTGGAGGTCGTTTAAGTGTCGATGACATTAAAGATGGTTGTAAGATTGTTTCGCAAACGGGTATTTGTTGGTGGCTTACCGGCGTACCTGATGCTAATCATGGTGTGCGTTTACGGGTTGTCCAGACTGGTTGCTTAATGGCGCTTTATAATGGTTTTTGTTTCTTGTTTTCTTGGATGGGGGCTTAAAAAGGCTATTTAGGTAACAAATAAGGAGGTTGGGTGCTATGAATATTATTGAGCTAAAAGCGAATGAAGTTTCTGAAGTTTCTGGTGGGTTTGGATGGGAAACTGTTTTTGGTTTTGCTGGTGGAAAAGTTGGTATTTTAGCTGGAGCTGGCGCGGGAATTTTTGCTGATGTTTTTGTAAGGAAAGGGGGGCGCGCAGTTATAGATATGTGTCGTAGTGGTGGCTTTGTTAAAGCCATGCGTGGTCGCGAGATGTTCTTATTTGTTAGTTTGGTTTCAACCGCATTTGCTGCCGCTAATATTGCCGGGGAGATTGTCGGGGCGGTTATAAGTAGACCGTTTGTATGGGCAGGTTTAGTTGACGAATAAAAAATTAAATTTATTCCCCGCGGTCTTCGCGCGAGAACAAAGCGATAGCGCAGTCTAAAAATTGATTAAAAATATTTTTTATATTTTTGCAGGAGGTTGATGAATTGTTTTTCGGCAGATGAATTTACAAGAGGTTTATATAAATTTTGTATAATGACGCAAAAATAGTTTATTCAGCCAGTATTTAAACATCGAAAAGGAGGTTAGAAACATATGAATATTACTAAATTAGAACAAAATGAGATTGCTGTAGTGTCTGGAGGCGAGGGTGATTCTACTGCCATTGCTGGTGAGGCCGACATGCATACGCATATTGCCGTAGGTGTTGTTTCAATTGCCGTACCGCTTGCATTTGCGATCAAAGATGCGGTAGGGGCGGCAGGCAGCAAGAGTGATGGTTATGGCAGTCTTTCACTAGCAGGTAAAGCTAAAGTTGTGGCTGCTATGGTGCCTGGCTTATTTAGGTTTAAAGATGTGTTTGCCTCATTAGGAGTTCTTTATGTCGTGAATCCAATACTTTATGCCCTTGGTTTATAAGGCTAAGGAGTGGTTTTTATAAAGATACAAGTGAACCTAATGGTTTTAAAAAGGGAATTGAAGAATTAAGTTATACCATTGCCAGTTTTTAATGGTGTAGGTAATAGTAAATTGATTCATTCAAATAGTATTAAGCAAATTTAGAGGGAGAATGATATCTATGAATATAATTGAATTAAAACAAAATGAAGTTTCTCATGTTTCTGGCGGTCTAGGCTTGAAAGGATTTCTCCAATATGGTTTAAGAAGCGCTGTTTTCGGTGGGGCTATGGCTCTTATTCATGAGGGTAGGCCTACTGCTCCTGGGGCTCTAGGAGCAGTTAGGGAATTTTTTAAACCAGGAAAGTATCTTACTAGTACGCTGATTGGTACTGCGATATGCTTTACAGTTAATTGGATCGCGGACCAGTTTTAGTTATATAACCTATGCGGCTTAGTGAAGTTGGAAGTAGCCTAGCCGCATAGGGTTTTAGATGTTAATGGGATATTTTTTAAACTACATGGAGGTTTATATGAATACAAAACTAACTCGCGCTCTAGTTGGGGCACTTTTCCTTGCGTTTCAAAACGGATTTGCCGAGGAGAATTTGGACCAATCTAATAATAAAGATGGCCCATTTTTAGATAATAATGTTAAAGCGGTAGAAGAAGAAAATTTATTTAATAATAAATATAGCTATTCGCCATACTTACAGCTTGGCGGCTATCGATTTTTTAATGTAAATACTGCGAAAGCTGCAGCAGGTGGTGATGTTTTTGTGCCACTTTGGCAACAGCCCTCCCAGTTAATTTTTACTCACCTTAGATTTTTTGATCGTACGGGCAAACCTTTTGAAGGAAACGCGCACGTGGGATATCGTCATTTAGTTCCAGAGAAAGATCATTTATATGGTATTTATGGGGCTTTTGATCGTAAACGAAGTGAGTTCGGCAACTATTTTAACCAGCTTACTCTTGGCGTGGAGGGTTGGTTTCGTGGCCTATTTGTTGGTGGAAACTTTTATCAGCCCATTGGTAGCACTGGGAAATTAATTAGTACAACTGGTGTAACTGGTGAATTGGACAGAGTTCAAAACAATGTATGGATAACACGCAATAAATTATATGAAAAAGCGATGGGTGGAGGAGATGCTGAAATTGGTTATGAACTGGTTAAAGGATTGGTCGGTTATGTCGGGGGATATTATTTTAATGCCAAAGATACCCCGTCTATCTCAGGGCCAAAGGCAAGGGTAACTTATGATTGGTCTTTGGATAGTGGCAAAAGAGTTTTTGGTGTTTTCGATAAATTTGGTTTAGAGGCTGGAGTACAAAAAGATAATGTTCGAGGTACCACTTGTTATTTAGGTGCGAACATTAGAGTAGGGTTATTACCTAATTATGGGTCAAATCTCCAGGGTGCGGCACGTCATATGGTAGACCTTGTACGTCGCGACGTTGATATTGTTTCAAGTCCTTCAGTTGTGGCTGAGCGCAGTATTTTTATCAATGAATATGGTATACCTATTAAAGCTATTGTGCTTGGTGGTGATCAATCTGGGCAAGTTAATATAACTGATTTTCAAAATGCCTTAGCTAGTGATGCGCAAGTTATTTCTATACAAGGAAATGTAAATGGGGTCACCGGCGAGATATTACGATCAATAAATGGTGATAAGATTTTCGTGCTTGATAAACAACTAGTTCTCAGTTTATCTGATGGATATCAAGTTACGGTAGATGTTGGTTTGCCAAGTCAGCCATCGGTCGGTTCGATTAGCGGTAATGTTGAAGCAATGCGAATTTTATCGGGGGTTGAATCCTTTGGTGTGGAAGATACTCCGGTAGTTGATAGCAAGGACAAAGCTGCCAGCAGTTTTGTCGGGGATATTACGAGTAAACCAGACAATAGCTCTGGCAGTGATGCTATAAATAATGCGGGTAGTGGTCCTTCTGTGGTTACCACTGATAGATCAGCGATTGAGCCAATAGTTATTTCTGAGGGTGATTCAACAAGTCAACCATCCATAGCTTCTCGTAGTGTAAAACGCAGGGGGGTAGATTTAGAGCCGGTTCCACAAGAAGTTCACAGCGCTCCACCTGTACGGCATGTTGCAGCTCCAACCGTGCGTCTTAGAGGTGCCAACATTATGTTTAAGAACAATCAAGGTTCTATGCAACATTTTGATAGGTCTAAATTAACTGTAGAAAAAACGGTCGAGGCTTTGCCAGCTCTTAACGATTATGATGTGTTTTTAGGTAAGATGCATAATCATGGAAAAGGGGAGAAACCTTCAGTTATACAGCCAGAAGAAGTAAAAGTTGAAATCAAGCCTGAGGAGACAAAGGTGGCTGCGGTAATACCGGAGGTGATAAATATTGAGGTTAAGCCAGAAGAAGTAAAAGTTGAAATCAAGCCTGAGGAGATAGAGGCGGCTGCGGTAATACCTGAGGCGATAAAGGTTGAGGTTATGCCAGAAGAAGTAAAAGCTGAAATCAAGCCTGAGGAGACAAAGGTGGCTGCGGTAATACCGGAGGCGATAAAGACTGAGGTTGAGCCAGAAGAAGTAAAAGTTGAAATCAAGCCTGAGGAGGCAAAATCTGATCAGGTAGTAGAAACCTCTTTTTGGCACAAACTTTTTGCAATGTCGGCGTTCCCAAGAGCTGCGAAAGCTGAAGTTGCTAAAGTTGAGATTGTTCCAGGAGTGGAGAAGCAAGGTTCTATGATAGGTGATGCTGCTAAGAAAGCAGGAGAATATCTTGTCAGTAGCACCGCGTTCCCAAGGACTGAAAAAGCTAAAGTTGAAGCTGCATCGGTAGTGGAGGAGCAAAGTTCTATGATTGGTTATGTTGCTAAGAAAGCAGGAGAATATATTGCCAGTAGCACTGCGTTCCCAAGGACAGTCAAAGATGCTGATGGTTCTACCATCGGTGATGTTGTTAGTACGATAGCCAGCACGGTTGCTAGTAGCGCCGCGTTCCCAAGAACTGAAAAAGATAAAGACGTTTCGGGTGCAGAAAAACAAGAAGGTGGTTCTGGTCTACTTGGTGCTGCTAAGAGCGTAGGAAATTA
>JAJXWM010000044.1 GCA_021781615.1 Pseudomonadota bacterium | reverse complement strand
ACTAAGGGAATTTCTCCAAGCTTTTGCCTTTCAAAATATGCCGGCGTTTTATATTTTAACGAGGAATGAAGATATTCGTTATTGTAATACTCAACCCAGCGCTCCAATCTACAAAAAAACTCTTGCGGACTATGCCACTCATTTATCCACACCAACTCTTCTTTTAAGGTTCGCATCATGCGTTCAGTATATGCATTACCCTTAGGGTTGTTATAACTTGTGAATGCTTGGTTAATACCAAGAACACTACAGTCTCGCATAAAACTTACGGCTGTAGGTTGACAACCATTATCACTCATTAAGTTCAATCCTGACTGTTGTTGGATGCCATCAACAAACTGTCTGTTTAAACCCTTGTCCAAAGCCTCAAGCCAATGTTCGGCTTTACATTGGATTCCAGCATAATGCCCAACAATCTTTTTTGTATACCAATCTAAAACTAGTACCACATAAACCCAACCAAAGCCATCAATCATAACCTTGGTCATATCTATGCCCCACCATTCGTTCGGTCTTGTAGGCCTTGGCTTACTACGACTTACTATACGTTTAGCTATTAATCTCAAATTTGGTTTAACCAGTAAATTATTACTTTTTAATAGCCTATATATTCGTTTTGCGTTAACAACAAAACCAAGTTTATAGCGTAAGTAAGCCCAGATCCTACGATATCCCCAAAATGGATGTTCGGCCTTTATCTCGTTGATCCATCTTAACAATTCTTCATTACGCCTAATCGTACTTCGCGAAGCACTGCGCTTACGTTTTATCCCAAGAGCTCGTCGTTTTTTTTTAACTCATAGGTTAATTCACCAACTAGGTTTTTTAACTTATTATTTTCTTTTTCTAAAAAAACCTGCCGCTGATCCTCTTTAACCTTATCGAAAACCTTATATCCTTCTGATAAAAACTGGTCTCGCCATTGATAATATTGCGATTGCGATATGTTATGTCCTGCGCATATTTCAGCAACTGTTTTCCCCTTTAGACCTTCTAAAACAACTAACCACTTGGTTTTGCTATCCCATTTTCTCCGCCTCATCTACCTTACCTCCAATTTTACTTCTTGGAGATTATACTCCCTTAGCTAGGTCATTGTCTTAATGGGGAGCAGTATATGTCACGAAATTCACGATAGTCCAAAGTTCCATAAACGTTAGGAAGTTCTGGACTTAGCTCTAGTTGGAATGGTATTTTATTCATAGCGTATTATCCTATTTTCGTAGTGGAAAATTAGATTATAACACGCTTTTTTCGGGGGAAAGTGTAAAATTCGCACTTCTTCCCGGATTATTTTTAGAAAAAAATATCTATTTTTATAGGTTATTTTTATTTGGGACTGGCTCTACCATACGTTCGTCCTCTTCCCAAGAACGTTTGCGGGGTTTTGCCCATTTCTCTAAATAAAAGTGTTGAAATGCAGCGAAACAACTATACTGTTCGATTTGTAACCAGACAATCTAGAGAAATAAATATATGAGCAAATAGTTCCAAGCTAGCCATTGAAAAATTCTTCACATTCGTGTACTAATAACAAATAAAACTCCTACATTCTACCACAAGTAAGTTAGATAATTGACATATCTAATTAATTGTAATAAGTTTATACTGTAAGCTCGGTAAAAATATTATGAATAAAATTAGAAATACTATTTTAACAATCGCTACTTGTATTATCTTGCTTTTTAATACTTTGGCGCTCGGAAAACAAGATCTCTACCTGTCATTAGATCCTACGCTACCAAAGGTAATCTCTATACTTAAACAAAAAGGTCTGAGCACTGAAGAAATCATGAATTACTTGCTTGAGCGCAAGTTTATCCGACTGTTGCCTGATGAAATACCTGAAGAAATGTCCCGTGAACTTTTTGGTTTTAAATTAATAAAAACTAGTGATGAAGATTATAAGGAATATGTGCAGTTATTGACAAAAGATCTCGACATTTTTGGAAAACCACCTCATCAACAGTTTGAAAAATTAGTAGCTTCCGCTATAGATGACGAACGATTTTTGGTAACGGATCTTATTATATATCCTTTAGACAATGGATTGGGGTTTGCTTTAATGGCTGTAGAGCCACTATCTAACTTTCAACTTATAGGAAAATTTGCTGGAAAAAATGTTCGCCCTCGCGGGACAACACGCGGAGATCGAAAAGCAGGGGATCTTGATTACCATAAGCAACCACTGACTATTTATAGAGGAACTGCTCCAGAGGATGCTGTAGGGTATATAGCGAGTCACGATTTTGGAGGGGTTAGCAATTTCATGATGTTCATGCCCGAAAGTATAAGCAAATATTTTAAACTAGGACCTAGTATAGACACCAAAGATATTGCTCTTGCAAACACTCATATTCTCAACTTGCTAAATGCTAGAGGACACTTGAGTAAATATTTAGTAGCAGACAACTGCCAAGAATCTTTTACACCTATAGGCTGCTCTTTTGAGCCACAAACACATCGCTGCTGCCCATACTCCAGAAGTATTAAAGACTCTATTCTCTTAGATCGTACTGGATTACTCGTACCCCATGATAAATATGAGATACATAACACTCCGCTTGCATTTACAACCATAACACTTCTTTCCAAGTTAGCTGATTTTAAAGGAATAATAATTAATAATGATAATGAAAAGCCTGGTGTTGAACTAACTCTTGAACAAGTTATTGAGATATTAAAAAAAGCTAAAGTTGATGATGAAACAAATCCTGCCATATTATATATTGGTGCTAATGATATACCAATGCACGCATCGGTAGTGCCTGTTAAAACAGGTACTTCAGAGCTTAAAAATCTAGGGCAAATATTGCATATATATGAGGAAAAGCTTAGTGCTGGCAAAAAAAGACCACGTGCCTCATTAAATAGTAATAACTATTTTTTCATGTTGTCTCTTGAAGACTTATTAAAGAAGGTAGGGAGTTTAAAAAAATGTTCGTCATTTGATCTCAATTTAGTCCAGTTTGACAAAAGCACGTTAAGTAAAGGTGGCAGCCGGCAGGAACTAAGCAATCTAAATAACCTCCCCGTCTTTAGTAAAACACCAAAAGGACAAGAAACAATAGGCCATATTCAAAAGCTATATGAAAACCTTTGTGAAATAATTGAAGTTAAAGACGCCCCAACCCCGGGTTGGTTTACTGATGATATAATCAATAGAGTATTAGATGGAAGATTTTTTGCTAATTTAAATCAGGGACGCATGCATGTCACTAACGTTGATGATAGAGATACTTTTTTAAGAAATCTTACACAAAGAGAACAGGAACTAAAAAATCATGGTGAAAGAACTGGTGAGTTTACTCCGTTCTTAGCTACTATACTTAACCTTGGATTAGCAAATGACAACATTAATGCTCCAAAAATAATGGGAAACCATTTTGTGGCATTACTCATTGTACGACCCATTGTTACAGGGGGAAAAGCAATCATTTTTTATATAGATCCTTTTGGTAGAGCTATCCCAAACAATGTTCGAAACGCAATAAATACTGTTTATCCAAATAATAAAATAAATTTTAATACCAATGTATACCAAACTGATGAGCATAATTGTGGTCCATTATCGCTGGCAATCTTACGTTATGTTATAGAGCATGATGGAGAATTGCCACCCCTTGAAGCTATTAATCCAGCCCAAGCAAGAGCAGAATTTTTAGAGGGTGAGGTCTTAGATGCGGCAGAGAAAGCCGACCTAGAAATAGCTAGCAAAACAGTCAATGGTGGCATGCGTAATTCTAGCGACGTTGCTGGATTGCAATTACCCTTGAACGGATTAACCCCCATGTCCATCGAGGCCCTCCTCGATTTGATCCGTGGAGCCAGCTATCCTTTATAAAGCTACGGGGCTTTTTTAAAAAAGCTGGCGATGGGAATCGAACCCACACTTAAAGTGTGTGATTCACATAGATCCTTTCAACTTTTTTAACCGCATTTCATTGTAGTAATTAGCAAGTTGTATGTGTTCTTTTGATGGGTTGTAAAGAGCATAAACTTCTTGTTGCAACGGCGCTTTTTCTGCTAGCTCAAAGTCGATTTGAGACGGGGTTTTGCCATTTAAAGACCCATGCGGTCGCTGCCAATTGTAATAAAATTGCCAACACTCGAGATTCTCGCGTAAGGTATCGAAGCAACTTAAATCAACAGTGGTATGGTTCCTCTTCGTTGCCTTATTCTACCAAATACATAGCCATAGATGGGGCCTATACAACAAAATCAACCCTCGGCAGTACGCTTGATAAGCACGCTCTTGTAAACTTCGATTTGGTCACCAACTTTTATATCATTGTACCCTTTAATGCCAATACCACACTCCATACCTTGTCGAACTTCTTGTGCATCGTCTTTAAATCTACGTAAAGATTCTAATTCGCCCTGATGTATAACTACGTTATCACGCAGCACTCTTAATAAATTGCCACGCTTGATCGCGCCTTCAAGCACCATACAACCGGCAATAGTACCAAACTTGGACGAGCGGAAAACATCTCGTACCGTAACTATCCCCACCGTTTGTTCTTCATATTTTGGGGTAAGCATACCGGTTAAAGCAGCCTTTATATCGTCAACTAGTTTATAAATAACGCTATAATAACGTAAATCTATCCCTTCCCTTTCCGCTAAAGCTTTAGCAACGGCATCAGCACGCACGTTAAATCCAATAACAATTCCCTCAGATGCCAAAGCCAAGTTGATGTCAGATTCGTTAATACCACCTACCCCGCTTGCAACAACTTTAACTTTTACTTCATCGACTGCTACTTTGCCAAGAGTATCACTAATCGCTTCAGCAGAACCTTGAACATCAGTCTTCAAAACTATATTTAAAACCTTAGCCCCGCCCTCTTGCATACGAACCAAAATGTTCTCAAGCTTAGCTGATTGTTGTTTCGCTAGTTTTACATCACGATATTTACCTTGCCGGAATAAAGCTACTTCTCGCGCCTTCTTCTCATTGGCAGTTACAATCGCTTCATCACCAGCACTTACCACCCCTGATAAACCTAAAACCTCGACTGGAATAGATGGTTTTGCTTCAGTAATTTTTTTACCAGCATCGTCGAACATTGCCCGCACCTTACCATAATGCAAACCAACTAATAGTATATCTCCCTGACGCAAAGTCCCTCTCTGTACTAAAATTGACGCCACCGAACCATGCCCTTTATCTAAATGCGACTCAATAACGACGCCACGCGCTGGACAATCAACTGGTGCTTTTAATTCTTGAACTTCAGCTAAAATCAAAATTGACTCGAGAAGATTATCAACTCCCTCGCCGGTTTTTGCGGAAATCTTTTGGAAAATGGTATCGCCACCCCAATCTTCAGGAACAATATTATATTTGGTCAATTCAGTTTTAATACGCTCTGGATCAGCCCCAGGCTTGTCTATTTTATTAATAGCTACAATTATTGGAGCCTGAGCAGCCTGAGCATGTTGAAGCGCCTCTACTGTTTGTGGCATTACTCCATCATCTGCTGCAACTACTAAAATCACGATATCGGTACATTTAGCACCACGTGCACGCATGGCGGTAAACGCCTCATGACCAGGAGTATCTAAAAAGGTTATCATGCCACGATCAGTATTGACGTGATAAGCGCCAATATGCTGAGTAATACCACCAGCCTCTCGCGTTGCAACTTTTGTTCGTCTAATATAATCTAAAAGTGAAGTCTTACCATGATCAACGTGACCCATTATCGTCACTACTGGCGCGCGAGCTACCAATTCACTCGCAGCAACATCTTCTTGTAAGGTTAAATGATCCTCTAAAACCGTTTCTTTAATTAGCTTCGTTTTAAAACCCATCTCCTCCGCAACTAAAGCCGCCGTATCTTGATCGATGACTTGATTAATAGTTGCCATTGCCCCCATTTTCATCATATTTTTAATAACTTCTGCAGCCTTTATTGCCATTTTTTGCGCTAGTTCAGAAACGGTTAAAGTTTCTGGAATAGCAATCTCTCGTATAGCTAACGTGGGGGCAGAAGAAAGCGACACTGCCGCAGCTGACTTTTCGACTATCTCCGCCTCTTTATGCTTAGTAACTGGAGCTTTGACAACTTTTTTAGGCGCTTGTTTGACTTCAGTATGGGTACGTTTTTGCTGCTTGGGCGTTGTTTCTTGTGCTGGTGGAGTCTCAGTTTTTTGTTGTGGTATAGTCGCTGCCACTTTACCCTGGCCACTTTCTTTAGCCTTACTCTCTCTTTCTTCGTTCTCTTTTCTTTGTTTCTCAGCAGCAGCTATTTGTTGTGCCTTCTCTTCCTCCATTACCAATGCTTTATCGACGTCATGATGCATCCGACGTTTACGCACTGTAACACTAATTATATTGCGCGCTTGCGATGGTGGAACTGATCCACTGCCAGTGCCTGATGTTTTTTTAAGTCGCAAAGTTGATGGAACTTCGGCGGTGGTAACATGAGTTGATTTAAGATGATTCAATAAAAGATGCTTTTGCTCGTCGGTAATAGTTTGAGTTTGATCTTTTACCTCAACACCTGCATCTTTCAGACGCAGTAAAAGCTGCCGGGCAGGTATTCCCACCATTTTAGCTAACTGTTCTACTGTAATATCTGCCATATACCCTTCGTAAAATGAATTTATGCGTTGTCGCTTGCGTTTTTCGCGCTCCTCATTTACGTAAAAGTAAATTCCGGACGCGAAAAAATTGGCTTCGCACCTAAATTCATTTTACGAAGGGTATAAGTTCCATAATAGAAATACCCTAAAAACACCTGCAAGTAGCGCACTCTACTCAAACCAATGCTTACGCGCTGCCATAATGAGCTTAGCAGCGTCCTCTTTCGACAACTCTTCAATATCACTTAAATCATCAACCGCTTGATCAGCTAAATCTTCTCTCGTTACAATCCCTTTACTAGCAAGTACATAAGCAAGATGTCGACTCATCCCATCTAAATCCAATAAGTCCTGAGCTGGTTCAACAACGCCTACCTCGCTCTTACTAGATAAGGCTTGCTCTAAAAGTACATCGCGAGCACGAGTACGTAACGCTTCAGCAATCTCTTTATCAAATTCTTCAATAGATTCTAATTCTTCAACTGGCGCATAAGCCACGTCTTCTAAAGTACGAAAACCTTCGCGAACCAAAATATCTGCTAAATCGCTATCAACAGCTAAATGCTCAACAAAAATAGCACCTAAACTTCCAGTTTCAGCCTTAACTTTATTTTCTGCGTCAGCAACATTGACAACATTTAACTTCCAACCAGATAATTCACCCGCCAATTTAACATTTTGCCCATTACGTCCAATCGCTAATGCTAATTGATCTTCACGTACAGCTATATCCATACTCTTCCGGTCTTCATCGACTACGATAGAAGCAATTTCTGCTGGCGCCATAGCATTAACAACTAATTGTGCTGGATCATCATCCCACAAAATTACATCTATCCTTTCACCACCAAGTTCATTAGAAACGTTTTGTACTCTTGATCCCCTGATCCCAATACAGGCACCAATAGGATCAATTCTCCCGTCATTAGTCTTTACCGCTATTTTAGCGCGAAGACCAGGATCACGAGCGACTGCTTTTATATTTATTACCTCTTCAGTAACTTCTGGAACCTCTAACTTAAATAGTTCAACAAGCATTTTTGGTGAAGTTCTGCTAACAACCAGCATTGGCCCTTTAGTATCCTCACGTACACCGCATAAAACTCCACGCACCCTATCGTGTAGCCTAATAGCTTCTTTAGGCAACATACCATCACGTAAAATTATCGCATCAACACCATTTCCCATATCTAAAATGATTTGATCACGAGCAACTTTTTTAGCTACACCCATCACGAGAGTATCAATTAACGTCATATAACGCTTAACAATATCCTCACGCTCTGCTCGACGAATTTCTCTCATTATAACTTGTTTGGCAGTCTGAGCCGCAATACGCCCAAATTCAACGGATTCAACTGGTTCCTCAATAATATCCCCGACCTCAACATCCGCATTGATCGTCCGCGCCTGCTTAAGCGGCATTTGCTTTCCAGGAAATTCAAGAATCTCACCATCGCCCACCACCGCCCATCGACGGAAGCTTTCGTAATCGCCAGTTTTATTGTTGATGATAACTCTGATATCAACTTCCTCAGGGTAACGTTTTGCGGTCACCGCTGCTAAAGCGCTTTCGATAGCATGGAAAATAACCTCTTTTTCCATATCTTTTTCATTAGACACTGAATCTACAACTAGTAATATTTCCTTGTTCATATCTTATCACCTTACAAATCTGGAATTAACTTAGCCTTACTAATGTTTGTCATATCGACATCAATAACTTGACCATCAATTAATAACTTTAATGTACTACCAAGCACCTCTTGTATCTTACCCTTAAAATCATGCCTTTCATCGATAGACTTATGCAAATTTATATGCACCATATTGCCAATATATCGTTCATAATGCTCCGGTTTAAATAACGAGCGCGCTAGTCCTGGAGATGAAACTTCAAGAGTATAACTACCTGAAATAACCTCTTCAGCATCAAGTAAACCACCAATCTGATTACTTATATTGCCGCAATCATCAAGGCTAACTCCTTTGCGGTTATCACCCAATGGCACATCTACATATACCCGCAATAAAATTTTATGCTGAGCTCGATGTAACTCTATATTCCAAACCACATAGCCCATCGCCTCAACTATCGGCGTAATTAAACCTTCTATTTCATCACGGTCAACTTTCATAATTAAACTTACAATCAACAACTACTATATTAAAATTACAAATATAAAAAATGGGCATAAAGCCCATTTTAAAAAACATTTACATTTTCAAAAACAAATAAAAACAAACTTGGTAGCGGGGATAGGATTTGAACCTATGACCTTCGGGTTATGAGCCCGACGAGCTACCAGACTGCTCTACCCCGCGACGAAAAACATATCTAAAAAATTAAGTGTAGCATTATATAGGTTAATGTCATAAGAATACAAGGCCAAAAGCAAGTTAATTTTTGGATGGTAGCCACAAGCCTGGTAGTCGTAAGCGATTGCTTGCGTTTAATGGGACCTTTGAAATCCGAATTTTTATCTCGCTCTGCGAGCTATGATTCATTTCGCTCAATTTACCCAGCCCTGCAAACCGCAAACAGCGCGGGTTTTAGGCTGGGATATTATATTTATCCCCTTCTGGTCTACTAAAAAATCATCTTTATAAACTCGGATTTCAACAGTCCCTTAATGTCTAAACAATATAAAAACTTAAGATTATCACGCCCTTTCAGGGCTTAAATCTTTGGGTGGATCCTTTCCCATGGTTTCTTATGTTTTTTATGTTCTTTTAGAACTTCGAAACTCTAGGCTATACATATTACGGCACCAAGGGATCTTTTCGGGATCTTTTCGGGAGCTTTTCGCATCAAATTTCTATAAAACATAGTCTCGAAATTACAAAATCCGTGTTTGGCAATACATAATATAAACAATACGATATAACTTGTTGAATATATATATATATTTATAAAAAATGCCCAAGGCCGGACTCGAACCGACACGGCTTTCACCGCTACCACCTCAAGGTAGTGTGTCTACCAATTCCACCACTTGGGCTAAAAAGAGTTCCAAGCAACCTTCCATGGTGCTCTGTATCCAGCCAAAACATCCAATGTTTTGGCGCTCGCCG
>JAJXWM010000043.1 GCA_021781615.1 Pseudomonadota bacterium | reverse complement strand
GAAATACCTTATACATGTTCTGTATCAGTCTGGTCGTATACGACGTAATGAGGTGAACCCAAAAGATTTATTACCGCAGTTTATCGACAAAATCCTCCTGGTTTGACGTATTTTACATAAAAATAATCCAACCTATAGATGGTATTATTAGCGGCTTACCCTGCACCATCAATAGTGCCTATTTATACCCCAATGGTGCAAAGTTGCACCATCGTAAAACGCGAACTTATTGTATCAAATTACCAAGATTGCAGCCCTAAAATATGCTGAGAGATGTTGGGTTTTTATATTAAAAACATTTTGCTGCAATTAAAATTTTAACAAGCCGATATTTGAAACATTGTGTTGGACAAAAATGAATAAAAACCATGCAAGATTATTAAAGACTTGCTATATAATTTTTATTGAAAGTGTGTTTCAATTCCATATAGGGATGTCGGATAAAATGGAGTAAATAAAAGTTTATGAACTATAAAAGAGCTATAGAAAAGATAGAGCAAGGGAAAAAATTTATATTGCTTATTGTAGCACTGCTGCCAATAGTGTCTATTTCTGTTCAAGCAATGCAAATAAAATTAGATGATCCAATTTATATAAAAGGATATAAACATAAAGATACAGGCTGTGGATCAGTAATTATGGGAGTACAAGGTGCTTCTTATGTAGTGTCGCCAGCGCAAGATGATCAATACCATCTTAGTTTTCATGCTGACGACACGTTAAAGCTAGTTAATAATATTGGCAGAGAAAACCTCTTTAGTTTTTTGGAAGTAGAAAATCTTCCATTACATTATAAGTTGATGCATGTGGATTCTGAAGAAATTATAAGAAATAGCTTTAAGGATAAGTGCTTTGTAGATGTAATGTCTGATCATAAATTCCATCTGTTATTTAGGGAACATGAAGATGGTCTCCCTGCTTTCTTACAATACAATTTAAAAAAAGAAGTATATATCTTAGGAGTATCTAAACCACCGAAAGATGACGATCAACTTTTGATTATTGAACCCATCTATGAATTTTCAAGTTTAGAGCAAACAGATGTTGATGGAAAAACATGGCTGTTTAAACTTCCTAAAAAAGAAAAGATTTCTGGTAAAACTCTTTCTGTTGATCAAATCCAAGCTTTGTACGCTTTAAAATATGATGGTGATCATTCAAAACAACTTGCTGTTGTTCGAGAGGATGATGATTTTATTTATGCTTATACGACTGGTTTATCTTATTGTACCGAAGGAATATCTATTCAATCAGTAGATTTTCCGCTTAGAATATCGCATATAAAACAATTTTCTAAAATAATTAAAGATTCAGATAATAAAACAGAAGAAATTAATAAAGACCAGGATGTTGTTAAGCTAGAAAAAGGTAAGACTTTAACCTTAACTCCAGATTATAGTGATCAGTCAGATATCCCTTCCTTTGGTGATATAACAATAACTCCTGGAGAGAGGGGTTACTGGTCTGTTAATTACGGTAAAAGGGTAGAATGTAAAATGGGAAAATTGATAGAACTCCGCAATACAGGGCGTTTTCGTTTCTTCCCAGATTATGTTGTAGTGTTTACAGGAGACTCTATACAATTGGTTGATACTAGCCGTATTTTCCTCACGGCAAGTTATGGAGAAATTGCTTTCGTTACTGATAGTATGGGTAAAGAAATGCTAAGCGCTTGGGGAGCGGAAGTATTTAAATCTGCTGAACTTGTATCTAAAGGAATAATAGATCATGGGAAGAGTATTGAAGAGGCTAGCAAAATGGCAAGCGAGGCTTTATTGGAAGCTTCAAAAAATCTCTCTGCAGAGATGAAATCTAGCATGGAAAGGTTAGCCGAAGAAATTACTTACGCCTCGAACACTTTTAAAGGTGCCACTGAATCTATGTCTTCTAAGATGTCTGGTGATATTGATCGTATGTTAAAGAGTCTTAAGGTACTTAGCAATGATCTTAAAGAGGTTTCTAAAACTCTAAGCGAAGGAGCAAAAGATGCTATGGTATCTGCTGGACAATCTTTTGAGAAAGCCTTTGAAGAACTATCAAAAGCATTAGAAAATTCTTCAGGTAATATGAGCGAAGCTGTAAAAATAGCCTCAAGAAGCTTTATCGAAGGGACGAATAAAATACGAGATGGTTTAAGCAATATAAATGTAAATGCGAATGTGCGTCATAAATGGTCCATTTGGAATTTTTTCGGATTTTAATTGCTTAAAATTTATTCCCCGTGGCTCGCCACGGGTACATTTGAGGGAAAGTTTGAAAAACGGAGGTTTTCAAGTATCAACTAATGGCGCTTGCGTATCTTCTGAATACCCCGGGCTTGCCGCGAGGAAATTGATTTTAAAACAGTAATGGGAGTAAAAATGTTAAACAAATTAGTAAATACAATTAATTCTAAGGCGGTGCTTATTGTTTTAATAGCATTTTTATCAATGTCTGTTTATCCGATAAATGATATAAGTGAAGAGGCGACAGCTGAAGAGGCGGCATCTACACCTAGTAAACGAGTAAGGAGTAAAATTGTAGAAATAAATGCACAGATAGAGAATGATGCTAAGGAAATTAGAAAATTAAATGAAGATAATAATATTTATATCGCATTAGGTTTAACACAAGAAGGTAAAAGTACTCTTATTAATTTCCTAGGAGGTAAACGACTGACTGCTAAAAAAAGCATAGGAACCAATATAATGGTTGTAGAAAAGCCTTTTAAAGGGATAGAGGATGGGGACGATCTCACTTCTAAAACTTCAGTTCCAGCATATTGGTATGATGAAGAAAAGATAATTTATTATGACGCCCCAGGATTTTCAGATACAGGGTCTGCTACATTTACAAAAGAAGAAGCTGATGTCATTAATGCTTACTCTATCTTCAAGCTTTTTGATAAATTACCAAGAGATAGAATTAAAATAATGCTGGTAGTAGCGGAAAGTTCTATTGTGAGTACAGGGGCTGGTATAAAAACAACTATCAATACAATGGGAAAATTTTTTGAAAACAACCTTAAAGATGTAGCAAGTGGAACATGTGTGGTTGTAACTAAACAAGAAAAACTTACTGAATCAGAAGTGCGAGAAAAGTTTAAATTATTTCTTACTATGCCAGGGGGGGCTTTTACCAAGGAATCTTTGCCCTTTCTTAAAGAATTAGCATCCAATTCGCAAATCGTTTTTTTTCCAAAACCAAAGGAAGATGAGCTATCAAAAAGCTTAGAAGGAGTGAGGTGGGATGCAGCTAAAACGACTATTAATGCAGCTCTTGCTAATACAGCTAATCTTAAGCAAGAAATTATCCCTACTATAAGTGTCTCTGATAAAGCAAGAGAGTATATTCCTGTTTTAACAAAAGACGAATTTGAAAATATTAAAGATTTTATTACAAAAGAAGTTGTTGAAGGAATTAAGAAACATTGTCAGGGTAAAATAGCTGCAACTCAAACAAATCCAAAGGAACTTAGAGCGTATTTTACTGATCTTTCGGTTCAATTAAAAAACTTAGATGTTGCTGATCTTGATCGATTTATGCAAGGAATGCACGATGTGCTTGTTGAAAAATGTAAGAGAGCTGACTTATATAACGAGATCAAAAAATCAGTAGATGATATTCTGTTTTTTAAAATGCTTAACGAGGATATGGTATTTCCGCTTAAGGACTTAGTGGATGCGTTATCTGAAACTCAAAAGTATCTTGCGGAGTTAGGAGAGGCTCCAAAAAAGATAACTCCTTCAGATGATGTTTTACAAATTGTTGGATTATTAGTTGGAACAAGTGATATTCCAGACTCTTTAATTAAGACGGGTATTTTTAATGGCAGGGAAGGTATAAAGAGAATTGATCTTTATGGTTTGAACACGCTTTGGTTAGATGCAAACATTACTAGTCATGGAAAAGAAAACGAAAATGGCTTGTCATTCTCTTTTATTGCACCTAATTGGAGGATAATAAATAAGGTAACAATTGATTTAAGTGGAGAAGATGGAAGTGTTGGAGGTAATGGGGTGAATGGAGATAAGCCTGGAGCACCTGGTTCCAATGGTGCCCCAGGAAGACCTGGTGGCAATGGAGGCCATTTTTACGGAAAGGGCATAGATTTTGGGAGTAGCGAGCAATTGAGATTGTTGACAATAAATACTAGCGGAGGAAGAGGAGGAAATGGTGGTAATGGCGGAGATGGCGCGGATGGTAAGAAAGGGAAAGATGGGGATTTGAGTAAGGAAAATCGGTTTTACTATACACATGATATAATTTATACATATGAGGATGTTGGTGAAGCAGGGAGCGATGGTGGTAATGCTGGGCAAGGAGGTATCAAAGGAATAAGTGGTTATAATGGAATTGCAGTTATTGATGGAGGAGCGACAGCAGATTGGTATCATTATAGCGATAAAAGTGATGGAATTAGTGGAAGGCATGGAAAAGTTGGGAAAAAAGGAGAGCATGGTCAAGATTGTGCCGGAAGAAGATGGTGGAATCATAATGATGAAAAAGAAGCATCAGAGGGACATCCAAGACATGTTCCAAGCTCAAAACCACCACTTGCAGATGGCCAACCAGCAACTGCATTAAATGCTGGTCAAACGGATCAGAAGCCTCAAGCGCCTTCACTTCTTGATAAAGATACGGGTAAATTGGTGTCGGGTTATAATAGATATAATTTCTATGCCGAGAAATACAAAGGGAATCCTTTTACTGTCAAATGTGATGTTTAGTGCAAATGAAATTGAGCCTTTTATGCGGTAACAGTATTTTCTAATTTTAACCTGGATATTTCATAAACTTGTTAAAAATCATTATGTTATGGATTTTTAGAGCTAAAATAACAAAAATGAATTTAAGTTTTTAAGGGTAAATTAAGAGTATATTTAGCCTACCGCAACAAATGGTTCTGCTTACAGTTACGATTGAGTAAAATACTTCTGCTCAATCTCGTGGCACAGCACCATCCACAAATCTAGTAGAACAATACAGGCGAATTAGTGGTAAAGAAATTTTACGTCCCATACTCTTATAAAAACTTGGGCGTTTAAGCCTCTCAAGTTCCTCTAGACTTATACCAAGTTTTTCAGCCAGCTCCTTCTTGGTAAACGCCTCTACTTTTATTTCTGTTTTATCATTTGGTTTATAACCCCCGATTCGTCCATCATCTAACGCTGTCTTTATTCTGTCGTGCGTTAGCAACCTATGAATCATTTTTTGCGCCACTCGAAAATTTAAATTGCCAGACAATTGCCCAGCAGCTATGCTTTCTTTAGACATATCAACCTCTTAGTTGGGTTGGTGTGTTTAGCGGCGTCGGAGTGGTACAAACACTTCGGCGCCGCGCCTTGTTTATAACAAAAATTAAATTGTATTTTTTAGGTATATTTTTTGTATCACCCATCTCCTCCTCTTCTTTTGATTAAAGATGCATCAAACGCCTTTGCTTAATCAAAAGCGTATCTAAAGGTAGCTCATGGGTAGCTTTTAAAGATTTGATAAAAAGGTAATATCGTTGAAAACCGCATCAGAACTGGTGCCGGTAAGAGGAGTTGAACCTCCGACCTCCTGATTACGAATCAGTTGCTCTACCAACTGAGCTATACCGGCAAACCAAACATCTATTAAACAAAAATGAAACTTCTTATAACTTTCCTGGAAAAACATTACGACCAAACCACTTTTTGCCAATTTGTGCGGCTGTTCCATCTTTAATCATCTCATCCAATACTAACTGCACCTTATCACATAAAGTAACATCGTTTTTCCTAAAAGCAACACCATACTGCTCTTCAGAGAAAAAATCTGTCAATTTTTTGAATCTATAATCTTTTACATTTGCATAATAATCAGCAAAAACCTCATCCGCCACTACCGCATCGACGCTTCTTTTAACCAAATCGACTAATGGGCTTAAACCATTTGGATGTTGCACCATTTTTTTGATAGTCAGCGGTTTAGCATCAGCACCCTGGTAATTCTTAATATGATCTATAGCCGTTGTACCAACCTGTACCGCAACCACTTTACCATTCAAATCAGCAATTTTATTTATATTTGAATTTTTATCCACTAAAACCACAATCCTGTTGGTCATATAGGGGTTTGAAAACAACATGCTGACTTTGCGCTTTTCATTAATAGTCACCCCGCTCCACACCGCATCAACATTACCCTTATTGAGCTCAGAAAAAATCTGGCTCCAAGCACATGGTTTAAACACCACCTCTACACCCAATCTTTTCCCCACTTCTTTTGCTAAATCAACATCAAAACCAAGCAATTGACCATTTTCATTTTTAAACCCCATCGGAGCAAAAGTGTCGTCTAACCCGACAATAAGCTTACCCTTAGAGTGGACTTTTTCGAAAGAATTATCACCACCAGCTAAAATTGTAGTGAAAATAGAGCAACAAAAAATAAGTGTAGCTACAACAAGTAACTTAACTTTCATCAGCACTTCCTTTCAATTTAAATTAATTTATTTTCAAATAAACATTACTATTCCAAAGGCTGTCAGATTATATATTAAACATCATAAGATATCCATAAACTGACGGTCGGGAACAAGCATAGCCTATTGCCAGCAACCTAGGATTATATAGAGACCTCAGATGGCCACGCTTTCCGTGTTAATTAACTAAAAAACGGCGGGGACTGTAAATACAAAATATTATATATTTTATACCCACAATCCCCGCAAACCCAACGACATACTTGCAAAAAACTATACCGCACGTAATGTTAGCAACTTATTTGGTATTTCTTTCCCGCTCCTGTATAGAATTCCACTTTTTAAGCTGATCTTGCGAAAGCACACCCTCGATCTTTCTACCATTTTCTATGTCAACGCAGGTAGAGTCTACTTGAATTTTTGAAACATCATCTAGTTTCTTCCTAATCGCCCCCATATCTTCTTTATTCTTAATCATCCGAGAAAGATCTGCAGTTAAAACATCAAGTTTAGCCTTATTTGCAACCATTATCTTCTGAATATCATAAACTAACGCTTTGAGTTTGTTTTCTTGTTCATCGGTCAAACCAATTTCCTTTTTAAAGTAAAAAATATCTTTCCCTTGCTGTTCCTTCGCAACATTTACTGGCTGTCTCGCCGTAACATTAGCACTTTTACCCTCTGCAAAAGAACTAAAGCTTATAATGCACCCAATAACCATTAAACATAATAATGTAACTTTCTTCATTTTTTCTCCTCTTTTTTTAAATATTAAAGTGTTGCTGTAACCTGTAACAATATTCGTGAATATTTACCAATACCACCTCTAAAGTCTCGTGTTTTGTTTATATCATAATTACGCAGCGCGGCAGCCGTTGCCACTGAAACTTTTGCTGAAAACCAATTTTTCGGATTCCAAGAAAGCGAAGCACCAACTGCATCTAATCCATAACTTTCTTTCTGCCTTTTTACTGACTCCCAGCCAGCATAAGTTCTAAAACACTGGACAGTATATCCTAAATCATAGAACCCCTCAATCTTAAAACCACCCCTTAATTTACGCGAAAGTTCCGCCGTAGCAACAAAACCATGATCGCCATAAACATCACCCGGCGCATACGCACGCACCCCATCAGGACCACCAAGACTAAATTGTTCCGATGAGTCTAAATTATGAAACGCGAACTGCCCAGCAACCTTTAGATTAAGCGAGGTCTTATCTGTAACCCGCTGAATACGGGAAACCAAAAAAGTAAGTTTACTATAAATTCCATGCGTCTGAAGACCATGACTATCATGAAAATAATCATCTGGGTTACCTTTAAGATTAAGCCCGCCTAATGAAAACCCTACGCTACCCATGGTATAACCACCACTTAAAAACCTATCATATGCATCTGCATTAATATAAACATTGCCAACATCTGCTTTTTTATCGCTGTTTGTTATGCCACTCGTTTCATTAGTGAATTTCTTATGATGAAAGCTCATAAGTACATACATGTTTTTAGAACGAGAACGGATTAAAGGATATGAGACATATGGCCCGACCGTAAATGCTTTTCCCCTTCCTTGGACATCACTAAACTCTTTACCCAACTTATAACCCAAATAGCTGGTAGATAAACCTGCTCGCATACCACTATAACCAACGGGTAATGAATATGCCAACGACCCGTAATACATTAACCCCGTGTAAATAAAACTGCCATTAATCTGATCGCCTATACCAAAAGGATCATTAAAGTGAACACCAACTACTCCTCGGTTCGTTCCAGTAGAATGTAAGCCATAATTATCGTAACCAACGCTACCACCCACAAGTGGCGTATCTTTTACATGCAGATCAATGGCTACCCCACCCTCTTTCGTCCCAGAACCTAAAAGAGCCCGCGCTTGGACGCCGGGGACATCATTAAGTATAAGCATCCCCCGCTCTAATTTATCAGTTCTAATAATTGTGCCCATATTTTGAGCACCAGTTACAATACGGATGGCGATTTTCTGGTTAAAACGCTTTTTTTTTCCAGTGGTTTTAATACCTTCAAGGTGTCCCTTAACAATCTTTATCTCGACTATTCCACTCTTTATTTCCTGCTCTGGCACTATAACTTTTACTATATAACCTTTTTTAGCGTAATACTCGGCGACCATTCCTGTAATTACATCTAATTCAGCAACATCCACATACCTACCAATAAAATCCTTCAACAACCTCTTTAACTCGGCTTCAGGCAATACTTTAGCACCAGCAAACTTAAAACTTTTGATATAAAGTATCTCTCCCTTGTTTACTTTTTTAGCTTCAGCAGGAGCATAGAGCACCTCCCCCTCTTCTTTTACCTCAACCCCTTGTTTCTCGGTCTCACGCAATAAAGTACCAGCATCAGGATGACTTTCTGCATAAACACTTACACCGCAAATAGCCAACAAACAATACATCCCGAAAAATGCATTAAAAAATTTTTTCATTATCCTACCTTCGATTATTTAATATAGAACCGAACTTTCTAATTTCATCATTGATACTAAAACTATTATTATCTTCAAATATAAATAATGGTCTATAAACCGGGAAAGCTACCTCTACTTTCTCTAATAATCCCAAATCTCTAATACTCATTTTCGTATTTGATACATCCGATGTCAAATTGTCCAGATAACTCTCAATAATACCAGAGTTCAACATATAAGGATTAGGCGTAGTGTTTTCCTCAGCAACAGAAATCGTCAACATTCCAGGAACAAAAGTAATATTATAATTAGGTGCTACCGCCTCGTAAGGAGTTATCTGATATTGTCCAACCGCAGAATACTTGGTTGCAATAGTAGCTATTTTTAAATCACTAACCACACTTTCATCTTCTCCACCCACAAAACCATTATATCTAACAGTCAACGGTGGAATGTCCGAACCGGATACAATTTTTTTATCATCAGCAGTTATGGTTAGAGATTTTTCAGTTATTGTCACTAAATGCGTTCCACCAATTAGAGCATAATTACTCGCTTTGCCGGTACCATTATCTAAGGCAAGACTACCCAATGTTACTGGTTTATTTGTCCCAACATTCTTATCAATCATCAAGCCGCCTCCAGTTGTGGTAAGCGTCTCTGTCCCTATGATACCTTCGATAGTGAAGATGGATTTATCCAGAATACTGGTACCATCATAAGCTCTTGTACCAACTAAAGAAACAGCTTTTGCTATAATTGTTGCACTAACTGGTGTTACAGAGGCGAGATTATAATTACCTGCAGCCGCACCTATCAGGCTCGCTCCACTTAAAATTACGGTAGTTGCCGTGCTGACATCTTTACTATTGTATGTAGCTGTCCCCCCGACCAAAGAAACAACATCGGGACTAATAACACCAGTTAATGTTCTACTCAAAACATTAGCACTAGTCGAACCATCGTAGGTTTTTGAAGTATTAGTTATAAAACTACCGGTTATATTGCGTTTGGTAATACTAAAATTAACCGGGGTAAGAGTTAAACTATAATTACCACCCGCAGATAAAGTGCCTAAACCAATCGCATAACTACCCACATCCTCACCAGCAGTACGATCAAGTTTTCCAGCAAAAGAATCACCTGTCTTTAATGCTGGGGTGTTAGTATAGGTAAACGTTGGATCAGTACTACTATCCTTACTATATACTTTGGTCTGTCCACTATCTGG
>JAJXWM010000002.1 GCA_021781615.1 Pseudomonadota bacterium | reverse complement strand
ATTCATCGACATCTTAAATAAACAAGACAATACTTACGAATATCAGCTGCCATCAATAATAGAATATCTGGCGGTGATTGGAGATGGTACACAAATAAAAGGTTCTCCTTGTTTAAACAAAAATGAAACCTGCTCAGTTGAAGCCGGCAGCTATCAATTACTTAACGAGCGACGTATTTATTCAATATCAGACAACGTAGTACAACTTACTCGGGATAATTTGGAGCATAACAACAACATACCACCAACAAATAAACTATTATTTGGCTTTTCTTATTCTTCTCCCAACAGCACCACAAGCGATTTGTTGTCTATAACTAAATATATTTTTTATACCACAACATCAAGTAGAAATATCGGCTTTAGATTAATTCGTTATAAAAAAGATCCTCATTGCCATCCAACAAGCCATTCAATAGAATTATCCCAACTATTGTTATTGCATACTTGCAATACTATAGAGGCTAAATCATATAACTTAATATGGAGCAAAAAACCTGAAAGCTTCAGTAATTCTTACATCTGGGATCAAACCTTCCAGTTTTATGTTAATGCATCAGAGCTTCTTGAATGGATGGTTAAAAATAAAGATAAATACCCAAAAAAAACTCAACATACTATAGACGTATTATTACAAGAAAGCTCAATCGAAGAACTTAAAATAACAACGTACTTACAGCTTGATAACCGACAAATCTCCGACCTTACACCTCTGGCAGGATTGACAAACCTTATTTTGTTAGACCTCGCCGCCAACTACATTTCGGACATTTCACCGCTTGCAGGTTTGACACAACTTGGATCATTATATCTTAGCAGAAACAATATTTCGGACATTTCACCTCTAGCAGGATTGACACAGCTTAAATATTTATACCTTGATCAAAATAATATTTCGGACATTTCACCTCTGGCAGGTTTGACAGGACTTACAGTTTTATCCCTTGAACGAAACAGCATTTCGGACATTTCACCTCTGGCAGGTTTGACACGACTCGTCATGTTAGAGCTTAACCAAAACAACATTTCGGACATTTCATCTTTGGCAGGACTAACACAACTTAAATCTTTGCTCCTTAACCAAAACAACATTTCGGACATTTCATCTTTGGCAGGACTAACACAACTTAAATCTTTATTCCTTAACCAAAACAACATTCCGGATATTTCCCTTCTAGGAAGATTGACGAATCATCTAAATAGGATCATTGGCCTAGACATCTTTTCTCCTGGCAGCAATAATTACAATACAATAAAAAAATTAGAAAACTTGGGTTGTAAAATAGAACATTAAAGGCCATGACCATGAAAACAAAAACACTAGCATTTATATATTTTTTAACTCTAAGCTTAAGCTTTGTTTTGGGCTTACAACCTGCTTTTGCAGCTAGCAGCGAAAAAGAAGAGTTGACACTCGTAGCTTCCGCTTACCTTGAAGACTTAAGAATGAATTGCGATTTTAAGGCTGGGGAATTTACGGCCATGAAAGAAGCGCTTGAAGGAACCCCTGCTCGCCTAATAAACCCAATATCGAAAGAAGCAGCGCTAGTATTAACAACTTGCTATCCATATTGGGCTAACTTTAATCAAATAATTGAAGTCGTAACTCCTGAACGGGTTGACTATCAAAAAATCCATTCCAAAGTAAAACAAATAATTAGTCAAATCAGGGAAAATGAAGAGCGAAGAGAAGAAGCACACGTAAAAACTGAAAACATTAACCTTGAAATGGATTTTGTAGCTATCCCCAAAGGAATATACGAAAATAAATTTATTGATCCCTTTGAAATAGCGAATGACGTCGCCATCCAAACTACCCCAGTAACTCAGTATCAATGGACAAAAGTTATGGGTGATAACCCCGCCTACTTCAAAACTGGTGAAGACTCTCGCAAAGTAGAAATTAATGGTGAACAAATAGAAATGTCACCAAACAACCCAATTGAGAGTGTATCATACGAAGATATCACTAAATTCATCGACATCTTAAACAAACAAGACAATACTTACGAATATCAGCTACCATCAATAATAGAATATCTGGCGGTGATTGGAGATGGTACACAAACAAAAGATTCGCATTGTTTAAACAAAAATGAAACCTGCTCAGTTGAAACCGGCAGCTATCAATTACTTAACGAGCGACCTATTTATTCAATATCAGATAACGTAGTACAACTTACTCGGGATAATTTGGGGCATAACAACAGCAACATACCACCAACAAATAAACTATTATTTGGCTTTTCTTATTCTTCTACCAACCGCACCACAAGCGATTTGTCCTCTATAACTAAATATATTTTTTATACCACAACATCAAGTAAAAATATCGGCTTTAGATTAGTTCGTTATAAAAAAGATCCTTGCCGCCATCCAACAAGCCATTCAATAGAATTATTCCAATCATTGTTATTGCATACTTACAATACTAAAGAGGCTAAATCATATAACTTAATATGGAGCAAAAAACCTGAAAGCTTCAGTAATTCTTACATCTGGGATCAAACTTTCCAGTTTTATGTTCATGCATCAGAGCTTCTTGAATGGATGGTTAACAATAAAGATAAATACCCAAAAGAAACTCAACATACTATAGACGTATTATTACAAGAAGGCTCAATTAAAGAATTAAAAACAAAAGATTATTTAACTATTTATAAACGAAAAATCTCCGACCTTACACCGCTTGCAGGATTGACACAACTTAAAAAATTACGGCTTACCGAAAACAATATTTCGGACATTTCACCTCTAGCAGGTTTGACAATACTTGACAATTTAAGCCTTGACCGAAATAATATTTCGGACATTTCACCTCTGGCAGGATTGACAAAGCTTGAACGGTTACATCTTGAGCAAAACAATATTTCTGATATTTCACCTCTGGCAGGTTTGACAAAGCTTGGACGGTTATTTCTTGAGCAAAACAATATTTCTGATATTTCACCTCTAGCAGGATTGACAGAACTTTATCAGTTGAGTCTTAGCCAAAACAACATTTCGGACATCTCACCTCTAGTAGGATTGACAGGACTTACAGTTTTATACCTTGAACGAAACAGCATTTCGGACATTTCACCTCTGGCAGAATTGACAAATATTTATTGGTTAAAGCTTAACGACAACTACATTTCGGACATTTCACCTCTAGCAGGTTTGACAAGGCTTGATAATTTAAGCCTTGAGCGAAACAACATTTCGGACATTTCATCTTTGGCAGGACTAACACAACTTAAATCTTTATTCCTTAACCAAAGCAACATTCCGGATATTTCTCTTCTAGGAAGATTGACGAATCATCTAAATAGGATCATTGGCCTAAACATCTTTTCTCCTGGCAGCAATAATTACAATATAGTAGAAAAATTAAGAAATTTGGGGTGTTGTATAAACTGTTAAAGCCCATAACCATAAAAAAGCATGGCATAAAATATACATGGTATCATAAATTATTTAAACCCCTTATATGATTGACACTACAAATAAACTAAGAAAAATTATTCATATTGACATGGATTGCTTTTTTGCTGCCATTGAGATACGGGACAATCCTAATTTAAGAAATAAACCAGTAGCTGTCGGTGGAACCCCGACCGAACGAGGAGTTCTGGCCACCTGCAATTATGAAGCACGAAAATATGGTTTACATTCAGCAATGCCGACTGCTCAAGCTTTAAAAATATGCCCAAAATTGATCTTGCTGCCAGTTAACATGGCCAAATATAAAGCGGTTTCTAAAATACTCTATCACATCTTTCGACAATACACGCCGCTTGTTGAAATGCTATCTCTCGATGAAGCATTCCTTGACGTCACAAATTGTCCCCACTGCAAAGGTAGCGCAACATTAATTGCAAAAACCATAAAACATAGAATAGAAAAAGAGCTTAAATTACCCTCCTCTGCTGGAGTCGCCCCCAATAAATTTTTAGCAAAAGTAGCGAGCGCTTGGAACAAACCAAACGGTTTATTTGTTATTACACCAAACCAAGTTGCCGATTTTGTAAAAAAACTCCCAATTACAGAAATCTTTGGTGTTGGCGAAAAAACTGCAAAAAAACTCCACGATATAAATATAAAAACATGTGACGACTTACAACAACTACCATTATCTCAACTAACAGACCGCTTTGGCAAAAGCGGAGGGCGATTTTACAATTTTTGTCGGGGTAGTGATAACCGTCCAGTAGAACCAGAATATAAACGAAAATCATTAAGCGTGGAGATAACATTTCCTCGAGACTTGAAAACAACTGACGACTGCTCGTCAGCATTACCAATCCTTATCCAAAAGTTTAAAAACCGTTTAATGCGCCATTCCGACCTACCAATTACCAAACAATTTGTGAAAATTAAGTTTTGTGATTTTAAAAAAACATCGGTAGAAAAAGTAAGCAATGACCTTAATCCACAACTTTTCTTTGACCTGCTTAAAACCGGCTTAAGTCGTTACAAAAAGCCGATTAGACTACTTGGCATTGGAGTTAGATTTGATTGACCGTACTGACAAGAGTGGCTACCTCCCAAGCTCTCTTACCCCACTCTTTTTAATGCCCCTCCGAACAAAAACTTAACTCGCTCCTGCTCTGGATAAATCGAAAGTTTCAAGTTAAAATACCCTTGGCTTTGCCCATAAATTATATATAAAGAGGCTGTTGAAATCTGAAAAATTTTATAAAAACAACAAATGTAACTTGCTGTTTTTATTAGATTCCCGCTTTCGCGGGAATGACGAAACAGGCGGATTTCAGCAATCCCATAAAATGGAAAATCAACTGGAAGATTAATGCAACATTCAACAAGCAACATACATCATGTGTTAGAAAAAACCATTTCTAGCAACCTACTAGAAAAAGCACAGACAGACATTAATACTGTACTAAAAGAATTAAAGTCACAGTTAGATGGATTAAATCAAGCAAAAGCTCATGCTCGTCTTAAAAAACATGGCTTAAACATAATTGCTCGAGAGAAACATAAGTCATCCTTGATCCATTTGTTAGACAACATAAAAAATCCATTAGTTCTCTTGCTTACTGCCCTTGGCATAATTTCTTTCTTGACCGGTGATATAAGAGCTACTACCGTTATTTTTGTGATGGTAATTTTAGGAGTAGTATTACGCTTTTATCAAGAAATGCGGGCAGACAACGCTGCCAAGAAACTTCGTGCCATGGTCACTAACACCGCTACGGTAGTAAGAGACGGTAAAGAATTAGAAATACCTCTCAAAAAACTAGTACCCGGCGACATCATTCGCCTTTCGGCTGGCGATATGATTCCTGCTGACGTAAGAATAATCACGGCAAAAGACCTATTTCTTAATCAATCTGCCCTTACTGGCGAATCTTTGTCGATTGAGAAAAAGGCTATTCCAGCATCCATTGAAATTAAAAATCCATTTGAATTACCAAATATTTGCTTTCTGGGATCTAGCGTTGAAAGTGGCTCGGGAACAGCAGTAGTTATTAGCACTGGAGATAAAACTTATTTTGGGTCATTAGCAGCAACCATTACCGAACAACGTCAACTAACCAACTTTGACAAAGGCGTTAACCAATTTACTTGGCTAATGATCCGCTTCATTGCCATCATGGTGCCGCTAGTTCTTCTAATAAATGGGATACGACACAGCTGGCTTGAGGCGTTTTTGTTTGCCTTAGCCGTAGCCGTCGGATTAACTCCTGAGATGTTACCCATGATCGTTACGGTTAACTTGTCAAAAGGTGCGCTTGCGATGGCGCGTAAAAAAGCTATCGTGAAGCGTCTAAATTCTATCCAAAACTTTGGCGCGATGGACATTCTCTGCACTGACAAAACTGGCACTATTACTCAAGGTAAAGTCGTGCTTGAAAAACATCTAGATGTTAGCGGTGAACCCAATGCCGAAGTGCTGCATTATGGCTACCTTAATAGCTATCATCATACTGGATTAAAGAACCTTCTGGACGATGCAATCCTCGACCATGAAGATTTGGAAGAACGTCTCAAAGCAAAAGAAAAATATCATAAGGTTGACGAGATTCCATTTGATTTTATGAGACGCCGAATGTCGGTCGTAGTGAAAGATGATACAGGATCGCACATATTAATCTGTAAAGGTGCAGTCGAAGAATTGATGACTACATGCACTCACATAAAAATTAACAATCAAGTTGTGCCGATGCTGCCAGAACACAGCGACAAAAGCAGGCAAATAACAACCAGCTTAAATATGGAAGGTTATCGGGTTATTGCCATCGCCTACAAACAAATATCAGCATCATCAAATAAGCAAATTTACACGATTAAAGATGAGTCTGATCTAATCTTATTGGGATTTTTGGCTTTCTTAGATCCGCCCAAAGCCACGGTTGCAGAAACTTTAAAACGGCTAAAAGACTTGAGCGTGAACGTAAAAATCCTCACTGGCGACAATGAAGTTATTACCACTTATATTTGCAAAAGAGTGGGCATAGCAACTGAGCATATTTTGCTCGGCCCGCAAATTGAAACCATGAGCGACGAAGAACTTGCCGACAAAGTTAGCATAACCAGCGTTTTTGCTAAACTTGCGCCAATGCATAAAGAACGGATCATTCGCGCCCTGCAAGTTAAAGGGCATGTCACCGGCTTTTTGGGTGATGGTATTAATGATGCTCCCGCACTAAAAGCTGCCGATGTGGGAATTTCCGTAGATAGCGCCGTAGATATTGCCAAGGAATCATCCGACATCATTTTACTTGAAACCAGCCTACTGATCCTAGAACAAGGAGTTATAGAAGGTCGAAAAGTTTTTGGCAATATCGTAAAGTACATCAAGATGGCCGCCAGCTCCAATTTTGGTAACATGTTCAGCGTCCTTGGAGCCAGTATTTTTTTACCATTTTTACCCATGCTCCCACTGCAAGTTTTAACTAATAATTTACTCTATGATTTTTCACAAACCACCATTCCAACTGACGGAGTAGATGCTGATTGGCTAAGTAAACCTCGCAAATGGGCAATCAATGAGCTGCAACGTTTTATTTTGTTTATTGGTCCAATTAGCTCGCTATTTGATTATGCAACATTTTTCCTTATGCTTTACTTTTTCGATTGCTGGCATAATCCAGCCTTATTTCAAACCGGCTGGTTTGTAGAATCAATTTTTACTCAAACATTAATTATTCATATTATTCGCACTAATAAAATTCCGTTTATCGAAAGCCGAGCGAGTTGGCCACTAATTGCCACCTCATTGATTATTGTTACGATCAGCGCCTGGCTTCCAACCTCACCACTAGCAGGAACACTTGGCTTTGTCCCACTTCCCCCTTTATATTGGCTATTCCTTGCTGGGATATTGTTATCTTATGTAATCCTGACTCAACTGGTAAAAAGCTGGTTTGTGCGCAAGTTTGGCGAGTAACCAACATTGTGGATCATAGTCAAGCATACAGAGTAACGTTGTCGATTGTAAAAACTTAACGCTTTTTCCGACCTCATCTTCACGCCTTAAAAACCGAGAATGTTTTAACCTAAAAAGAGCAGTTGGAACCTACTGCGAGCGCTTAATATAATGAATCTAAAAGTTTTCTTTGCTGATTTTTGGCTCACCGTAGTGGTTACTACTGCTTCGCCAAAAATCAACAAAGAAAACTCCTATCTTCAATATCTTAAACGCTCTCGCTACGGTTCCAACTGCTCTTTTTAGGTTTAAGCTTACTCGTTATCAAGAAACCATCCTGGCATTTTTTAATCACATTATTTTTTATAAGCTTGTTGATTATACGAGAAAGATTTTCTCTTGCGGTCCCTAAGTAATCTGCCAACTCTTGCATGTTTAAATTTTTCATTCTGACCATAGTAATACCATTTTCGGCGTGGGCATTTTGAAGGAGAAAATTAAGAAATTTCTGCTTAGACGTTTTTAAAGACAGCTCTTCAATTTTACAAGTAAATTCTCTTAGACGCTTAGCTTGTAGCGCCAACATACTTAAGGCAACCTGCGGGTCGGTTTTTATTAGAGCAATGAGTTTTTGTCTGGGGATAGCAAGAAGTATAGAGTCGCTCATAGCAACACAACTTGCCGGGTATTTACCACCCTCAAATATTGGAACCTCAGCGATGATACTGTGCTTGGACATGACGTGCAAAATATGTTCCCTTCCCGCAAAACTTGACTTAAAGATTTTTACGAAACCATCAAATACGATAAGCAACTGGTCTGCCTGTTGCTTTTCACAAAATATGACTTCATTTTTAAGATAAAGCTTTTCCTGTATGCTATCAGCAATAATTTCCAACTTAGCTTTACTTAAGTGTGCAAATAGAGGAAGCTGTTTTAAAAAGTAAGTTTTCATATTTTTTTAAAACCCTGTGACAATTGTCACATACCTTATATAAATATTAAGTGATAATATCCTGAAACTTAATTAACGCAAAGAGGTTAAAATGAATGCTCAAAATTGTCAGATGTTTTGCGGTCAGTGTGAACAAACTGCTAAGGGTACTGGTTGTACTATTATGGGGGTTTGCGGTAAAAATCCAGATGTTGCTGCCTTACAAGATTTATTAATTTATTCGCTTAAGGGCCTGTCTCATTTGGTAATAAGCGCACAAAAAAACGGGATCAAGGTTAGTAATTCGGAGCTATTATTAATAGTAGAATCACTATTTGCCACTGTAACCAATGTTGACTTTTCTCAAGAAAACATCGCTGTTTTGATTGGAAAAATATGCGAAACTAGAGATGAAATTAAAACCAAAATACAAGCAAGCAACATTAAGCTTGGTGATTTACCAGAGGCGTCTACTTTTATCTTGAGTGGTTCAATTAATGACATGATTGAGCAAGGTCATATTTATAGCATTCTGGACAAAGCGGAAGTAAACCACGATATTCAGTCGCTTAAAAACACATTGTTATATGGAATAAAAGGTATTGCAGCTTATATTGATCATGCAAGCATCTTAGGAAAAGAAGATTCAGCTGTCTATACTTTTTTAACCAAAGCATTAGCAAATATGTTGCGTTATGACTTATCAATTGATGAGTGGTTGGCATTAATAATGGAGTGCGGAAAAATAAATCTACGCGCCATGGAGTTGCTAGACCAAGCACATACTTCGCATTACGGCAATCCGATCCCAACAGTTGTGGGACTTGGAGCAAAAAAGGGTAAAGCTATTCTAATTTCAGGCCATGATTTACGCGACTTAGAATTGCTTCTTAAACAAACAGAAGGTAAGGATATTGAAATCTATACTCATGGAGAAATGCTGCCAGCTCATGGTTATCCGGAACTGAAGAAGTATAAACATCTTTGCGGACACTATGGCACTGCTTGGCAAAACCAATATAAAGAATTTTCAGCTTTTCCTGGTTCAATTTTAATGACCACAAACTGTATTCAAAAACCAGCAGATTCATATAAAGAGCGTATTTTCACGACGGGATTAGTTGAGTGGCCAGGCATAGAACATATTGATAACAATAAAGATTTTTCTAAGATTATCAATAAGGCACAGAGCCTTCCCGGTTTTATGGCGGATACGACCAATGGAACAGTTATGGTTGGATTCGCTCATAATGCAGTTCTTGGCATTGCGGGGAAAATTATTGATCTTGTAAAACAAGGTAAAATTAAGCACTTTTTCTTGGTTGCCGGATGCGATGGAGCTAAACCAGGTCGAAATTACTATACCGAGTTTGTCGAACAAGTACCAAACAATTGCATAGTCTTAACTCTGGCATGTGGCAAATTTAGATTTTTTGATAAACAGCTTGGGGATATTGAAGGTATTCCACGATTAATTGATATTGGGCAATGTAATGACGCTTATTCGGCAATTCAAATCGCGGTTGCTCTTGCTAGCGCATTTAATTGTGAGGTGAATGAGCTGCCATTATCACTAGTACTATCGTGGTATGAGCAAAAAGCAGTAGCTATTTTATTAACACTCTTATCGTTAGGGATAAAAAACATTAGGCTTGGCCCATCTTTGCCAGCATTTATTACTCCCAATGTTTTAAATATTTTGATTGAAAAATTCAATATTCAACCCATAACAACGCCAGGCAATGATTTAGCCGCCATTTTACAAGAAAAATAATAATCAACTTTTTGACTGCGCCCGAGGTATGAACCCCGGGCTGGTCCAAGTGGGAGAAGCGTAGCTTTTCCCCTTGGCAATCCCCCATCGCTTTGTTCCCGCGCGAAGATCGGGGAATAAATTCAAATGGTTAGAAAAATAAGCCGGTGGGGTCTGACCATGACAGCTGACAGATTCTCTAACCCTAACATATTCTCACAGAATTGTTATAAATTAAAAACACTGCTACCATAACACAAACCGGTAAGACCAACTTAAAAACTGGATATTCTCAGCTTGACCCAGTGATCGCTGGAGATCCCCTAAAAAACTTGAGCCACCTCTAATTTCCTTATCTTTCCAGCCATACTTTTTATAAAGCGTTGCCTGACGGCTTGTTTTTTAGGTAAATCCCAGGCGATTTTTTATCTTTTTATAAACCTGCTTAACATCACCGATGGATTTTGTCGCAACAAAAATCGTATCATCGCCAGCAATTGTTCCCAAAATTTCGTTTTCACTACCTAAATAATCTATCATTCTGGCAACTACTGATGCCGCTCCAGGCGTAGTATGTATAACGATCAAAGCCTCATTCGCCACCACATCAATCACCAAATTATTTGCTAAATTTGATAAACTCGGCGGTGGCGGTTCTTTCGGCAACCAATAAACGACTTTACCATCATCGTCTTTTACCTTAACCACTCCTATTTTTCGCAACAGACGCGAAACCTTGGTTTGATTAATCTGGTACCCTTGTTTTTTTAAAATCTGACAAATTTCCTCTTGCGTCCTTGCTGCTTTTTTAAGCAGCAAACTCCTAACCACCGGAACTAAATCTTTCTTCTTCATAATCCCCCAGGGTAATAACTAATTGTTTAAATTGAATATAATCAATTTTCTGACTTCGCCCGGGGTATGAACCCCGGGCTCGCTCAAGGGGGATAAGCTCTGCTTCTCCCCTTGGCAATCCCCCATCGCTTTGTCCTCGCAGCAAGCTGCGAGGAAATTTAGATTATACCTTAAAATGAATAGAAATCCAATCTAATGAACAATTATTCATATTTATAGAAATAATATGCTATAATATGCAACATAGTGGCGATTTATTCATAAAGAATCTGGGCGTTGAAATGAAAAAACTAATCGGTGGCATATTTATACTAACTGGATCGGCTATTGGCGCTGGCATGCTGGCTCTGCCTCTTGTCGGTGCGGCATCGGGTTTTACTTATTCAACCATCATCTTAATATTAAATTGGCTATTAATGACCTTAACCGCTCTTTTAACTCTCGAGACAAGCACTTCCTTTAAACCATATAATAATAGTTTTAGCACCATGACCAAAAAACTTTTAGGCACAACTGGACAAACTATTACCTGGATCGCCTATCTCCTCTTGCTCTATACTACCGCTGCAGCTTATATATCAGGGGGGACATCTTTATTAGATACTGTTTTGAAAAAAGCGCTGACATTTGAAATATCTTTTGGGATTGAGGTCGCGATATTTACTCTACTCTTTGCCATAATCGTCTTTTGGGGCACCCACATTGTTGATTACTCAATACGATTTTTATTAAGCATCAAGATATTCTTTCTAATCGTCATGCTAACAATACTAGCACCATATGTTGATGGAAATAATCTTTTGGCACAGCCTTTCCACACTAAATATCTATGGGCAGCTACGCCAATTTTTTTAAATGCATTTGGTTTCCATTGTGTTATCCCAAGCGTAGTTAGTTATTGCAATCAACCAGCCAAAGTCATGCGGTGGGTAATCATCACCGCCACAACAATTCCTTTACTGGTATATATCATGTGGTTATTTATTTCACTTGGTCTCATCCCTATAAACGGGAACTTAAGTTACATTAACATTATCCACGAAGGCACATCCGTGGGTGGTTTAATACAAGCTTTAGTAACGACTGCCCAGAGCAAACTCATCTCTGTATGTACCAACCTTTTCTTTAATATCGCGATGACTACCTCATTTTTGGGTGTCGCTCTTGGACTGTTTGATTTTCTGGCTGATGGGCTCAAACGGAAAAATAGCTATCCGGGACGTTTACAAACAACCGGACTCACCTTTTTACCGCCCTTTTTGTTTGTGCTTTTGTATAAAAATGGTTTTGTACTGGCATTAGAATACTCAGCTATCTTTGCCGTAATACTAGAAATATTTTTACCAGCCATTTTGGTTTATAAGTTAAGAAAAAATAATCTTGGGTTAAGCACCTCCTATAAGGTACCGATTAATGCTAAGTTTTTGCTGATTTCTTTAAGTGGTATTGGCCTATTTTTACTGACTATTATAATTGCGGATAAATTTAATTTACTTCCAACTTTAAGTTGAATAAAGAGGGTTTAAAAATGAAAAAAAATAAAGTGGTATTAGCTTATTCTGGCGGACTCGATACTTCGGTAATATTAAAATGGCTAGTAGAAGAAAATTACGAAGTAATTGCTTACATTGCTAACATTGGTCAACGCGAAGACTTTGCACTCGTCAAACAAAAAGCCTTGGCAATAGGAGCAGCCAAAGTATATATCATAGACCTAAAGAAAGAATTTGTTACTGACTATATTTTCCCAGCCTTTAAAGCAAAGGCTTTATATGAAAATAGATATCTACTTGGCACCGCAATCGCGAGACCCTTAATTGCCAAAAAACAAATCGCCATCGCGAAAAAAGAAAAAGCTGATTTTGTTGCCCATGGCGCCACCGGGAAAGGTAATGACCAGGTAAGGTTTGAATTGGCTTATTATGCTTTACATCCCCATATTAAAATCATAGCACCGTGGCGAGACAATAAATTTTTACAACATTTTCATGGCCGGCAAGACATGCTGAAATACGCTAAAAAACATCAGATACCAGTCACCGCTACTATAGCAAAACCATATAGCGAGGATGAAAACCTGCTGCATATTAGCCATGAAGCGGGGATTTTAGAGGACCCGAGCTTTGCCTGTGCTGAAAATATATATTCCCTGACAACTTCGCCACAAAAAGCTCCGGATAAAACCACCAAAATCTCGATAACATTTCAAGACGGGGTACCAATAAAAGTTAAAAACCACGACGATAGCTGCCTTAAAACCACTTCTTTAGGTATTTTTATGTATTTGAATCAACTCGGAGCAAAAAATGGTATTGGACGGATCGACATGGTCGAGAATAGATTTGTAGGGATTAAATCACGGGGCGTTTACGAAACTCCTGGTGGCACAATACTCTATCATGCTCATGCCGACTTAGAAGGAATAGTAATGGATAGAGAGGTAATGCACCTAAGAAACATGTTAGCTGTTAAAACAGCTGATTTGATTTATAATGGCTTTTGGTTTAGTCCAGAAATGGATTTTTTAATGTCAGCCATTAATAAAAGCCAAGAAAATGTTAGCGGAACTGTTACTTTAGAACTCTATAAGGGCAATGTTTATCCGATCAGCAGAACTAGCAAACATTCTCTTTATAACAAAAACATGTCATCGATGGATAGCATTAGCGGTTACAACCCCAAAGATGCTGGCGGATTTATTAAAATACAGGCGGTAAGATTAGCCAATTATAGCAGGACTCATAAAAATGAAAGCAAAAACTAGTAAATTGAATCCGATTTGGGGTGGAGCTTTCTCCCAAACCCCAGCTGATATTTTGCAAAAAATAAATCAATCTATATCGTTTGATACGCGTATTGCTAAATACGATATTTTAAGCTCAAAAGCACATTGCAAAATGTTAGCTAAATCGCAAATCATTACGCAAAAAGAATGCAACCTACTTATAAAAGGTTTAGACAAGGTTGCTAAAAAAATAGCTACAGAAAAATTATCCTTTAAAACTGAGCTAGAAGATATTCACATGAATATCGAAGTTGCTCTCACAGAAATTATCGGGGAACTAGCTGGAAAATTGCACATTGCTCGATCAAGAAACGACCAAGTAGCAACTGACTTTAAAATGTGGATACGTGACGCTTTTGCTATGCTCGACAATAATTTAAAACAGTTACAACATACTCTGGTAAACAAAGCAAAAGAACATATCGATACTATTATGCCAGGATTCACGCATCTTCAATCTGCGCAACCTGTAACATTTGCACATCATTTGCTGGCATATTATGAAATGTTTAAAAGAGATAGAAGTAGAATCAAGAGCGCATCTGCCAGGCTAAATGAATGCCCTTTAGGTGCGGCAGCTCTCGCGGGCACATCATTTCCCATAGATAGAAAAATGGTCGCCAAAGAACTGGGGTTTGATGCGCCGACAGCCAACTCCCTTGATAGCGTTTCTGATCGTGACTTTGCGCTTGAATATTTAAGCACAGCTTCGATATGCGCTATTCATCTATCGCGATTAGCTGAAGAACTAATTATTTGGTGTTCCAAGCAATTTGGTTTTATTACCTTATCTGATGCTTTCACCACTGGCAGCTCGATAATGCCTCAAAAGCGGAACCCAGATGCAGCTGAGCTTATTAGAGCCAAATCAGGACGGATCATCGGACATCTAAATGGCTTGTTAATAGTAATGAAAGGGTTGCCGCTAGCTTACTCTAAAGATATGCAAGAGGACAAAGAGGCAGTTTTTGATACCCATGATACTATTATTTTATCGATTGCGGCGATGACTGGCATGATTAATGACATGAAGGCTAATAAACAAAAAATGCTACAAGCCACGATGGGACATGCAACAGCAACCGACATGGCTGATTGGTTGGTAAAAAACCTTGGTTTCTCTTTTAGAAAATCTCACAAAATTGTTGGCGAAATTGTGAAAATTGCCAATAAGCGCGGCTGCGAATTAAAAGATCTTAATTTATCCTTGATGCAATCCATTGAACCCAAAATAACCAAAGAGATTTATACGGTATTAAATATTGCGACTGCCGTTAAAAATAAAACCAGTTTTGGCGGCACCGCCCCAAAAAAAGTTAGCCAAGCGATAAAACTTGCCGAAAAATATATACGTTCGAAGCATAATAGGTAACAACAACCAGCGTTGCAAATCCCATAGTTTAACTAGCTACGACGTATCTTATAAGAGAACCCTTAGACGGCGAGATGACTTTGTCCCCACGGCAAGTCGCGGGAACTAAATTTAAAAAATAGCAAAAAATGTTCAAAAAAATCAAAAAGAGCCAGATCGCCCGATCAAGTCGGGCGATAACGGCTGGGGGAAAATTGGATAATGACGATCTTTTGTTAAAAAAATAATTCAGATCTCAGCGGCCCCTATATGTGCAGGGACAAAATGATGTCACCCCCTACAAAAATCCCGCAAGTGACTTGGTCGAATTAAGCAGTTACGATGTCGACTAGATCAATCGCTTGTTTAGCCTGATATTTCAGTCAGTAGAGTATAGGATTAATAGACTTTGTGTCGACGCACTTTGTTAATCAAAGATCAAATATTTTTAATATTGCAACTTGCTTGTAGTAGGCTGATTTATTGGCTTGTAAAACTTTTCAACAAATTTTATCTCATAAGTGGATGATATTAAAAAGCATAATAATAATGCTCAAAAAGGCCATTCACTCCCGCAAAGGTCCCGCAAAGTTGACTTATTAAAAATAAGCAGTTACGATGTAGCCCACAATAGTAGCTACAGCAGCTGATTTGGCCAGATAGCTCAGTCGGTAGAGCAGAGGACTGAAAATCCTTGTGTCGATGGTTCGATTCCGTCTCTGGCCACCAGTAAAATCAAGGCTTCCAAGCGAATTACCCGATTCGCCAAAAATCAAATTGTGGGGATTTTGTGGGGGCTAGCCTCAAAAATCCCGCTATCACAAGATAAATCATGCAGTTGCATACACTCCCCCTGCCGCAGCTGGCACATGAAATAATCCTATATCAATGCTTCTTAATAGTGTCAATGTTGGGCCCTTAGCATTTCTCTCAGTATCACAAATTTTATTTGCTGCTTCTATAAGATTACCTATTTCTGCAGCAGAATAATGAGTTGTTATTCTTCCGGATTTATGCCCGAGTAGGTCTTGTCTGTCTTCAAAACTAACTCCAGCAGCTCTTAATCTTCGACCAAAGGTATGTTTTAAATCATGTACCCTAACAATAAGACCCACCTTCCTCCTAGCCCTTATCCACGCACTATTCAGCATACGCAAAGTAGGTCTACCAGCATATGTAAATACATACTCAGGATGCCTACCTCTTACTTCATTTATCACTGATAATGCTATTTTGTTTAACACTACTAATCGATCTTCTCCATTTTTTACTTTAGCACCAGGAATAACAAAAATTGACGTGCTTAATTCTGGTACTTTCACTTCCCATTGCCATCTTAGAGAACATATTTCCTGGTCACGACAACCCGTGTTTACAGCGAATAATGCCATACGCCTAAGATGTAATGGTAACTCTTTAAACAACCTTTCTTGCTCATCCCAATTCAGTGGATAAGGTTTGCGAATGTCGTTTTTAGATAATAATTTAATCTTTGGTGCATAGTGTAGCCACGTGAGATTATTATTATCCATCCATTCATTTGCTGCTAAATTTAAAATATGGCGAACAACTTGCAATGCATGATTAATTGTTTGCGTTTTTTTGCCATCTTTCTTTCTAGCCTCAATAAATGGCTGTAAAGTTCCCATGTGAATATTGTCAATATACAAATCACCAATATATTTATAGAGTTCTTTCAATCTACCAACATCTGCATTAATACTTCTCTTATGCTGGTTTTCTCTCAAAAACTTATCGGCAGCTTCTCTAAATGTTCGTTTAGAGCGAGCACCATATACGGCAACTTGCCTTAGGTTTTCAATCCGATTCGCCAAGTACTTTTCCGCTTCTTCAAGCGAATTTGTTTCTGCACTTTCTCGAATCCTTTGACCAAAAACCTGTTTATCAATGTGCCAGGTTTCTCCTCGTTTAAAGAGACCTGGCGTTCTTTTACGTCCCATAATCTTTCACCTCTTAAATTAAAGGACGCCCACCACAGGTGTTATAATAGTTGACTAGGCTATCTAAGTCCAGCCAGTAATTTTTATATAAATTACTAATATAAACAAGAGATTGGTGTTTAAAAATAAATGTTTTTCTACTTATTACCACTCTCCTCCAACTCTTTACTAATAAAATTTAGAGCTCTAGTATGAATTGTAGTCAAAGCCTCATCAACTGTACTTTCGGCGTACTTAGATCTTTCATTACGTACGCATCTGTAAATATCGTTGGCTACAGCCATTATTTTTAACAAATATTCTGTATGTTTATCCACAAGCGCGGCTTTCTTTTCTTCTTGTGAACCGGAACGTGATTCATGGTGTAGTTTCACTTTATAGCCAATATCCATAAGCTCAGATGCCATTTTCGATATAGAGATATTAGAGTTTTTATATAACTTTTTTATATTGCCTACAACATCATCTTCTAAGTATGTCACTATGCGCTGCATGTTTTTCTCCTGACAGTTAATACATTTCTTTCTCGATTTTAGATAAACTTTTTTGAATATCATCGACGTTTAAATTCTTGGTTGTTTCTATACTCTTTTGTATTGCCGTTTTATTTTGCATATGACTATAGGCACTTAAATATTTGGCAAAATCTTTTCTTGGATCTAGATCGATAAACCTTGTAGCGATAGTTAAATCTATTTCAGGCTTTTTAAGAAATGTAGCGTATTTTTGATTTGAGTAAGGATCTTTCTGTATTACTTTTTCAGTAAAATCTAAATTTATTTCGTTGCCATTTGTAAACGTGTTTTTTATGGTATTATTTTTCCACTCATTATATGGTAATGTGCCATCTAAGTTATTTCTTACGGCTGCAACTCCTGAGTTTTTAGCAATATCATTAAAATCTATTTTGTTGTTTTTTTCATTGGTTTTTGGGGTAGCAATAAATACCTTTTTTCCAAAGTTAATTAATCTTTCAGCAGCTTTATGTATGTCTGTATCAGTTAAATTCTTGGGGCCATCGTAGTCCAAACAAAAGATAACTCGATCACCAACCTGTTTGGGATCGATGTTTATAAAATTTGATTTGCCAAGAGTTACTAATATCTCGCCATTTCTAATATCTCCTATAGCATCTTTGATGCTTAAGCCAGTTTCTATACCTTCAGCAATAAAGCTTAATTTGTTCTTGTAGTCATTAACATTTTCTTGTTTTTGGAGCGAAACTAATGCTCCAGAAGGCGAAGCATAAGTACGTTTTTTTACGGCAAGGTCAGCCTTGTTTGCAGTTTTGGGGTTGAGGTAGGTTGCTTGAACACATTGGACTTTGCCATCCTTATTCCTTCCTATAGACAACATCGCCGGTAAATATTGTTGGCTTTCATTTTTGCTGGTAAATACTCTCGGATGATACCTTATATCATTAGTATCAACACTTTTAATACCACGGTGCTCTTTTAAATACTTTTCTACAATGGTTCTAGTTATTGGCAGGCTTTCTTTAGCTAACTTTTGTGCATATTTGTCAGTATTTCCTTTTTCAGAGGTGGCCTTGTTATTAGTCTCAGTTTTACTTAGGCTATCCATATTTACATTACCCTTGAAAAGTAAGGTAGTAGGTTTAATATTACCAAATGTTTCTGATACATATTTAAGTGTTTCGGAAAAGTTAAGGCTCATCCCTTTTTGAATTAGTGTTATCAGGTTTCCTGATTCGTTAGTTTCAAAGTTATGCCAAAGACCTCGTTTATCTCCAGCCATTTTTATCGAAAAGCTCCCTTTGTTACCGTAACGCCATTCGGTAGCAGATGATAATTTTTCGTTAGGTTTACCGAGTAATCGCTCAACTACTAATTCAGCAGAATTTTCAAGTATCTGGGTTGCATCTTTGACGTTATAAAACTTAGCGTTTATCGTTTTTGCTACTTTATCTAATTGCGTGCTTTCGGTTTTGGCAAGCTCTTTTTTAGCAAGTTCTTCTAATTCTCCGGTAACTTCTAAAGCTGCATATTTTTCTCCTAAATTTTCATTTAACCGCCGCAAAAACTTATTTTTATTGTCGGTATATATTATTAGGTGCTCGATAGCGCGGCTGATACTGATATAAAAACTACGCACATTCGCTAAAAACTTGCGATAACTCACCTCAAAAGCTATAGCAAATCTTTTTGAACCACCCTGAAAACCATAACTGGTAACCGTTTGAGCATAATCCCAATGAGTATCTTTTAACCTTCTATGGTTGAGTACAAGCGGTGGTTTTTGTTCATTTTTAGATTCAAGCGTTGCTTGTTTGTCATCAATAGCTTTTACCCGATATTCAAAATTAGCAAATAACCCTCTTTTTTTATCTGTTTTGGTTAAGCGAATCTCATCGCCCACCGCCAATTCTTCTCGGGTATGGCTGTATAATTCCATATTGCATCTATCGACTTCCTTTTCAGGATAAAAGTATCTGGTTTTTCCAGAGCCATCTCTAAGTAACAAACTTCTAGCTTTTAAATCTACCTCCATTACGTGGAAATATTGTTTTCCAAGCTTCACGACATTACCAATATAATAAGAGCGTAAAGATTTATGTTCTGCGTTAGTAAGACCTTTGTCGGCAAGACGATTTATTTTTATACCATTTTTACTTATAGCTCCCTGTTTTTTTAAGCCATCTCTAATAAATTCAGTAATAACCGCTCGATCATCGTTAGCGTGAACTATAATAACGGTTTGTTCTCTAGCTTCAGGAGTTCTAGTCAGAAAATCTTCCGCCACCATCTGTTCTAAGGTTTTTTCTTCAGGCTCTAGCTTTTCATTATTGATCTCGATAACCGAAGTTTGGAGATTTTTAAAAAACTCCAAGTCTAATTCTCCTGAATTGTGGTTAATTCTTTCAATATAGCTCTGAGGATTTAATTGACTAACTTTATCAAAAGCATGTTCGTAGTTGTGACCAATCACACTTACCACAGCTTCTTTCAGATGGAGATTTTTTTGTCTAACAATTTCTTTTAAATAAGCAGTTTTTAGAGTATGACTTTTTTGGGTTATCTCAACTGGTTTGCCAGAACCAATCGATATATGCTGACTCGTATCGCCACTTAATGCTACATGTGCTTTAGTTTTATTAATTATGCTATCAAATTGCGCATATTCTTGGTTAGACACCATCGAGGACTCATCTAAGATAATTAACTTATTATCCAACACCTTTAAACTATCAGGCTTTTTATCTCCGCAATCTTCTACCTTTTTTGGTAGATGTTTTGTCAAAAAACTCGCCAAAGTTTGAGCTTTGATCCCAACATTTCTTAATTCTTTTACCGCTTTATGGGTTGGCGCCAATCCCAGTATCCGTATTTTTTCTTGCCTATTATTATTCGCTTCTTTCAACGTCTTATGTACTTGCGAAAAAAGTTTGGTTTTACCAACCCCAGCATATCCTTGAATTATTACGTATTGATCTTTGGTGGTAGTAATTAAAGAAACAGCTTCATTTTGGCCCTTAGTCAGGTTAAAGTCTGAAGCCGGCACTGCTGCGTGCGAAACTAATAAAGGAGCTAGCTTATTCTTCCCTTTTTTAACACTGGCAAGGATAGAATGCTCCAACTTTAATTCTTTTTTAGTAGTCAGTTTGACGCCGTCTGTAAATTGTTTACCAATTATTAATTCTCCTGAAGCACATTTTTCTTTAATTATTTTTTCAATATCTTGTTTGGTTACTTCCTTGTTTTCTATAGCTATCAGTTCTTTTAAGGCATATTCAAGAGCTTCCTTGGCTAAATCTTCTTTGGTAAAACCAGCATTTCGTGAAGTAATTTTTTCTAAAGCAAACTCTACTGCTTTTCTCTCATCTTGTGATCTAAATGCGTACTGATCTCTTAAAACTTTTATGGCTTTTTCAAGGTCAGATTTAATTTCTGAAGTTATTTTGTCACTTAGTGTTTTTTCCTCTTGACCCCCTGTACTAAAAAGCACTCTGCTGGTATCTAGTAATGTTTCAACTGCGGTTAACTTGGTTGGAATATGACCAAATCTTTTTTGAGCAACTTCACCATCATTGGTGAATATTATAAGAGATTTTTGAGCTCTTTTTGTTAATTCCTCTATGGTTGGCTTATCTAGTAAATAAGCCTTAAAATCAGCTATTATATTAGCTGCTGGCTTTTTTAATGATCTATTTATAGTTGTCGCATAATTATATTGGAAATGACTATTTTTTAACTTATCCAAACTTATTTTAATTGTTTTTGGTTCTTTTGTATTACTTGTTTTTATTATATCACTTAATAACTCAATAGAAGTATTGCTTACCCCGCCAACAATAAATTTTGTTCCATTTTTTATACCTAAATTATGCATATTACTGGCAGCAATTAGCTTATCGCCTTTAGCAACTTGTAGTGTTTCTTTTTTGAAAACCCCATATTTAACTTCATTCTGCTGTTTTTTAGGGTTCCATATTATCTTTCGTTTATTTTGGGTTAACCTTAAGGTATTGGTTTCTCTATCGCAGTAACCCACATTCCAATCATTTGATACGCCACCATAAAATCTGATAACCATATTTTGTTGATATTTGTGTGCTAAAATAGCTTCTGGTTTAGAGAGATAGACCGGATTTAATACAGGAATATTATATTCTAAACCCAAAATCTTGCCTTTTTCTTTTAACTCTTTCCTGATGACATCATTAGCCACTTCCAATTGTTTTTTAGAGCCGACCAAAATAACTGTATTTTCTTTATCATATTTTTGAGCATATTCTTTTGCTAACTGCAAAATACGTTTATCATCGGTTTTAATAATCTTTAGTTCAGGTGTAACACCGGCTGCTTGTATTTTTCCTGATTCTGAAGCTTTAAGCTCAAACCTTTCTATACCGGCTTGCTTTAGAGTTGTTATTGAATTACCACTATTAAAACCACGCTTATCTGCTGTATTTTGCAAAAAGATTACTTTGGCTTGAGATTTGTCTGTTAATTCAAGGATGGTTTTTTTATCATTACAGCCTACCATTTCAGCATCATTAACTATAATGACATCCTTTCCTTGTTTAAAACGTAGTAAAAAAGCTGGTAGTTCCACCTCTTCTTTGTATTTGTGCCTAAAGCCAGCTATACTTTCTCCAACCTCTGGTTTGCCAAAAGATACTAGCCATTGCCATATATTACTGGGTTTAGGTCTTGTTACGTTTTCATTAATATCGTTTGCAAGCCCACGATTTGGAGACAAAACTCTCACAGTTTTTCCGGAAGATTCGGCTAAGTTTAAAATATTTCTAATTAAATCTTTATTGTCTGGTCTATTACTTTCCACAAGAATAACTCGGTGTTTTGATTGTAAAATATCACCTGCGCATTTTTTGATTTCATCAGAAATAGTATTATTAGAATCATTATCTTTTAAAATAAAGTCAGACCATCTGTTTTTACCCTTATCAACCAAATCCATAATAGCTTTTTCAGTTTCTATAAGTTCCCTAGTAACAAAAAAAGTATCAGATTTATCTAAAGAAATTAAAAATCCATCTTTTATTAGTTGATTTGCGGCTAAAACAATATCTTGGTGGGTAGTTTTACCAATAGAAAACTCTAAGGCTTTAGAAATTATTTTTGTATAATCAAGCTTTAATTCATACTGAGACAAGTACCAAGTAGCATCTTTAACTGTATTTACTGCCAAATTAATAGCTTCAATTTTTTGAAGTTCAAACTTTTCAGTTAGTTTTTTATCCTTGTTTTTTTCAAGGTTGGCAAGAAACTCTTTTGACGAAAAACCAACCTTGGTCAATTCATCCTTCCATGTTTGTTTCATTTCCGCTAACCTGATATGCTTTGGTTTCTTTTCTCGGCTATCTAAAGAAGCCATATCAGCAGCTTTAAATGAACGATAGTTTAGTTTGCTTAATAATTCTTCTATTTCTTTTCGGCGTTTTGACATTGTATCCCTTACTTCTTTAGGCACTCCTTTAATTTCCCACATTCCATGTTTACCTACTATTTCAATTTCACATCCAAGCTTTTGAACGCGATTTGCAAGTGAAGTCCGATAGATTAACCCATAATAAATCTGTTTGTGATAAATTTTCTCTAAAAAACCATTAACGGTTTTAGTTTTTGTCATGCTTGATGCTAAAGCTCTCCAAGTTTTATCTTGCCTTTCAGTAGCATTCATTATTAACGCATGATGATGCAAATGCGGATCTAAGGAACGGGAAGCTGTATGTCGTATTAACGCAATGGTAAGATTTTTAGTATTTTCAAAACCTTCTTTGTTGTTATTGTATACTCTAGCTTGTGCACATTCTTCTTCTATTGCTTTAAGAGTTTCTTTTACAGCCTCAAGATGAGCCTGGTAAAACCTTTTATCTCCTCCTTCCAGCGCCAAAATAGAAACTGACTTAGGAGCATGAAAACATAAATCATACCCAGCACGATGCTTTATTGAGCCGTCTTTTTGTAATCCGATAGTGACCCCATTTTGCAATCTACCCTCCATACTCTCTTGCAAATCTTTTTCTAAAACCTTTTTGTTAATTAACCTTAATTTATCAGCACCAATACCCCACCATATAGAATTTTCTTTCGCATCAACCTCAGATAAATAATAACCATCCTCTTTAGCGAAGTATTTAGCAGCTCCAGTACTATTTCTTATAGGGGATATTGTTAACATTTATTAAGCCTCAATAAATTTGATGGTCATAATTTGAGTTATTTATCATTTAGCGTCTTGATAAATTTCTTAAAATTCATACTTTAATTTTCCCGTATTAAACACAAGATAATTTTTTTGAAGTGCATTGCTGAGGCTAAATGCTGTTTTCTTTTACTAGACGGTTTTTATCTACCACTGCATCATTATTTTGTTCGGCTTCTTGTGGTTTCTTCTTGGCTTGGAATGCCCTGATATTTGAATCATGCTTATCTATAAGTTCATCTATTTCTTTATCAGTGTTTGTTTTGTTTTGGATAAAACCTTTACTGATTGGTTGTCTTTTGTTTAAGATAAGCTCAAGCAAGGAAATAGGATATGACCCAGCTAAACGTACGTAACATTTCATGTTTTCTAAATCCATGATTTCGGCAGGAGTAACAATTTGGCTAGTCATTTTTTGAGTACCGATAGATATCCCATCACGGATAGTATTTGCGCCATAAGAATAGTTTTCTCGCATATCTTCGATTTCTTGTTCTCCTAAAGCTCGTGACACTAACTCCGCCATATCCGGACTTGGGCTTCTGAAGAAAAAAGCTGTATTCATTAGATCAAATATTTCTTTACCAGCACTTTTGCCATATACCTTTTCCAATTGAGCATAACTTTGCATTCCTAAAACAAAACAACCACCATATTTACGTGCTTCAGCTATACTCTCTGGCAGCTGTGGTAGTTTATGTAAGCTTGGCAGTTCGTCACATACAAACCATATTCGGCGATTGCTGTTTTCAGGTAAAGCCAAAAGAGCTATGGTAGCCATAGAAAACCACATCGATAATAATGGCTTTAATGAAGCATGTTGCGCAGCATTTGAGGATAAAAATAACCAACCATCATTCTTATCATTACAAACCCAATCTCTAATACAAAACGTGGGTTTTTTATCACTATTGTTATTATTTTCTACAGCAGTCATAAATCGCAGGGATTTTAAATAAGTGGTTATAACCGAACGAATTGAAATAGCAGTTTTTTCGATTTTATCGCTAGTTAATGTTGCAGCTTCAGTTCCAGATAAATAATTGTGTAAATCACTTAACTCCGAGGTCAATAGTACTTTTAGCAGTTTTTTAATCGATCTATCATTATTATCTTGCATAGTAAATGCGGCGCTGCCGAAAATGGTTCTGGCGGCATTTACCCAAAATGGGTCAGTTTCGCCATGCATCGGGATTAAACTTTCGGCCATATTTTCAAAATCGGTAGAATTTGTCGCTTCCCGCCATAAGTCCCAATTTTCACATCTGGCATCAAATGGATTTAGTATTTTATCTTTATCCTTTTGATAAAAAGTAGCTGTATAAACTCCGCCTTTGTCATATAAAAATACCCGATCACCTCTTCTCCGCAAGTGATCCAAGATTTTCGATATCAGTTGGGTTTTGCCAGTGCCAGTCGAACCATGTACTAAAAAATGTTTCGTTTCCGAATTGGCAATCATAGGTAGGCCATCAATGGTGATATCTGAAGCCATTTTTTGTTTATCGACAATTTTTGCTACGTTTTGCGAAGAATCCAGTTTTGCACCACGAATAAATTGGTTTGCTGTTTGTTTTTCACCTTGCCTCATTAACCATTTTACAAGTGTATAAAATACACCAAGACTTAGAATAAAACCGATAACCGCCCCTACCTTAAGATAATAGATAACACTTTCAGCAGTCTTTACAAATTGTACGTAAGATAAATAATTTTTTGGAGAAATACTATAGGTTTTGCCATGATAGGGCACTATAAAATGTGGTAATTTAAAGTCTAACAAATCCAATATAGGATTAATTTGGGCAAGGCACCAATACCACGCATTTTGTAATATTTCGTTGGGAGTAATAACATAAATAGTAAATGCCACCAACATTACTAGAGATGGAAAATATATGTTCCACACGGTTTTATTAACCTGTAACCACATCCTTATATTATGAAATGTTATTTGCCCGCCGCGGGTGAACTGCTTTGCTTTATCAATATTTTTAGGATGCATATTTTTTCTCTCTAAAGATTAGATGGTTGAGTAGATTTTGAGATAAGCAAGTTTTTTACTCAGTTCCAACACCAAGGATAGCCAAGAACTTTGCCACCATTCACAAGAGCAGGTACATAAACATAACCACATTGAGTACAATAAGTTATCGCAGTAAAATTGTCTGGAAGCTTACCTTGTTTTATTAAATTATTCTTATGTAGCAAATCTACCCAAAGTGTTATCCTTATAGTCATTCCAATCTTCATTTAAAAATTCTTCTAGATTTTCTATATCCGAATTACTGAGGTTTTTTGTGTCTGTGTATTGCATACAAAGCTCCGAATTTATCGATAAGACAGTAATAGAAAAACTAATGTTTAGAAAAACAAAAATTAGATAAGTACTTTGGGGGTTTCTATGGGTTGATTTTCATTTAATAACAAATATCCTTTGATAACTCGGTATATAGTCCAAACTAGAGTTGCCGCAAGAATTAAAAAACCTATTAAAATAAATACTAAACTGAATCCTACAAATGAAGCTATTAGACCGACCCAAAAAGTTCGAATTTGCCAGGTAAAATGCGACTCCAACCAAGTTCCTTTCACTTCGCCACGTTTCAAATAGTTTAAAATAACCCCAGCAATTGCTGTTATCCCAAAGAAGAAGGATAGTACTTGGCAAAGGTAGACAATTTGAGCGATGTTTTTAGGAGATAACTGTTCCTGATTATCACTACCTAGAATCTTTTTAATAGTTATTTTGTTTATTGTTTCCATAACCATTCTTTTTTTAATTTTGTTCCAGAATTTAATCCCACCTATGCCTGCTCCTATAATCCTGTGAAGAATCGAAACTACTCCTGATTGGAGAACTACCTCTTAGGTTACCACCAGCATCGCATACGCCATTGCCAATTAGTGGAAGCCCTGTTGATGGATTTACTCCTAAATCATTACTAAACATCGATTTAGATTCGTGGTTTTTCATGACACGATCATATTCTTCTTGTGTAATTTTTCCATCTTTAAGGAGTTGTTGATATTTCTTGTGTCGATTAATTGCAAGCCATATTATGGATCCGAAAAAAGTTATGAATATTAGAGAGATAGTTACTACAACTAATACTGTTATTCTAAATTGCTTGTTTTCAAATTCTATGTCCTTTTGTTTATCATATTCCTTCTTTAATGGTTCTAATCTTTTTACTTCTACCTCAGCTTCAGCATATTGTGAATTAAGTTTGTCTAATATTGTATGTCTTTCATTAATTTTATTTTTAGCATTCACTCTGGCTTCAGCAGATAAACTATCATCTGTTGTTTTATGAAGCTCTTCGATGAATTGATCTAATGGCATAGTGTTGGCCTTTATAGCTTCAAATATTTTATGTAAATTTGCCACAGCAGCACCATATCGTTCTGCACTATCAATCAATTTTTGATCAACAGAAAAGCAGCTTGTTGTAATAAACAGTAAAATGATGCTAAATAGGTATTTCATTGTTTTCTCTATTTTTTATCCTTGTCTATTTCAGCAAAATCAGGTTTTATGCTATTGTCGATACTATAAGCTGAACTTTTTGATTTTTTACTACCAGCCTCTATATTCTTACTAACTTCATCGTGCATATTTTTATATTGCTTATTATGACTTTCTTTTGCACCTTTCAAGTCACTACCAATGATATTACGTTGGCTTTCTACATTATTCTTAATTTGGCTAAACCTTTGCTCATCAACCCCAACCCCCCCAGTTTTTGCATCCGCATCTATTTTTCGTTTATGATTTTCGTGCCCTAAGCTTATATTATTTGCTTTGGCATCAACTTTATCAGACCCTGAACGATATTTTTGCTCAGGCTCAATGCCGAAACTATCTCGTTGATATTGTGCCATTATACTATCTTCTATGCCTGAATTACCAATATATTCTTTAGCAAGGTTTACGAGTTCGATTCTGCTTTCTCTGTCCTTCCCAGCAAATAGTGTTTCAGCTTTTTCACGTCCTTTTTCCTCGACAGCATAGTCGACAATTTCTTGCCCCAAGTCACTATCAATTTGACCAGAATGTTGCCTTACGTAAGAAGCAGCACTACTTAATCTTTCAGCTTCCGCTTTATGTACAGTATATTGTTCTGAAGCGCTTCTTGCATTTCTAAGATCAGTAGATAATTGCGAAAGCTGAGACGCTGCGGTTGAATTGGCTATATCAGCATGTTTTGTCTTACTATATTCTTCTACTTTATGCAAATCTTTGCTAAATCTTTGAGCTTCTTCTGCGGTTACATCTATACTTCTACCTATTCCATGTCGTGTTTGTGTTTCATTAGACCTAACGTGTTCAGTACCAATAGTTGCGCCTAGTCCTACTTCTCCACTAGCTTTTGCCGTTGTATTTATAGGTATAGAGATGGATGCTGAACCACCAATATTAAATTTACCGCTTTGGCTGAAGTTAGTCATGCCTTTAAATACATCATCGGATTCAACGTTATTACGTTTAGCTATGTTTTCGGTTATATTCTTCATATTCGAAAAGCTTTTTCCGACAGATATCGCTTCTCTATTACTAAGACTCTCGGTCAAGCTCTTACCAGAACTTAATGTTTTGCCTAAACTGCCAAAATCAGAAACCGCATGGGATATATGTTGGTCATAAGCTTTTTGGTCATTTATCGAAGCAGTTCTAGAAGCTTCTGCTTGTTCCGAGAAAGATGCACTTAAAAGATCGCTGCTTCTTACACTAGTAGGTAATTTTGAGATAGCATGAGAAGCATCATACATGGTTTCTCCATCTGGTCTTGATGTACGTAATACACCCGTACCCAATTGTTCCGTAGCCATGCCGTGCATTAAAGTGGAATTGGTATCAAATTTGTTAGCGTTGACATTATTCCAGCTTGAATTACCAAGGTGTATATTGCCACTTGCCGCTTCGGATGCTGCCGATGATGCTGATGATTGTAACACCCCACCAATGTAACTTGCAGCATGGTTAAATGCTGATGACATTCCTTTTACTAAACCGCCTGAAATAAATGGTATTGATAGCATTAAATATCCTGCCATATTGGCTATATCTGAATGCTCAAGTAATAATCTATCTATATTACTTATAGTTAAACCACCCGGTCCCAGTTCTTTTGTATAGAAAGTTACCATCATATTTAAGCACGAAAACATTAATGGCCAGGATTCGATCCAGCAGAGGGTATGTAGGTAATTTTTTAGCACTGTACTTGTAAGACTCGGTTGCAGTGCTAACAGTATTATTATCGGAAACAAACTTAACATCAAAAGTAATAACACTGTATGAATAATTGGTATAGTATAAAGTGCTATATTTCTTGAAGTGGCCATAGTCATCCTCATTTTGTCCATAGCCTGAGTAGTACTAAGGTTTAAAAGAGCGGCGGTGGCACCTGTTTCAGCGGTATAATTCAATAAACCATCTCTAATGCCATTAATTAACATATTTTGGGTGACAATTGATAAAGCAGTTTTTGATAAATTATCATAGCTGAAAAAGGCATCATAGGTAACCCCAAGCAATCTTTCTGCTTCTCTTTGCTTTTCTTTTATTAAACCTAAGCGCTTTCCAAGATTATTGAGCAGATTAGTTTGAGCATCGGTTGCAAGGTCTTTCTTGAGATAGCCAGCAGCATCTTTACACGTTTCAAACTTGCCATCAATGTAAATACCTCTAATACTGCTTGGATTTTTGGTAATAGTGTCTAAAAGATCGGTACTATCGGTTAAATCAGCCATGGTATATTTTTTAGAGATCAAAATATCTCCCAAAACACAGTTTTTCACATATTCATTTAGCTCGGATCTAACTTCGGGGTCTATCGCGTTGAATTCAGTAGATATTTTAAACAATTTGGAACCAAACAGCATTCCAGTTTTATTGTAAGAGAGGTCATCTGGAGTATGAAAAGCGGTTTCAAATGCCACAATAAGACCATGAGCTGTTCTTGTAATAATACTTGCTGGGTAACCCAAACCATACGGAATATTTGCTGCTGTATAGTTCGCCATTGGATTACTAACGTCAAATATCTGTACTGTAATTTTAGGAGCAAGCATTATTGCAGTTATACCAAAATAGACAATAAACCATCTAGCAAAGGTAGCTATATCATGCCCACGGATGTAATTTACAACAGCGCCATATATCGAAAAAAGAATGCCGATCTTAAGAGCTGTACCAAAAGTATCCCCACCAAGTAAAGTAGCTACAGCATCAAGAGTTTCTTTTGCTAATTCCCCATTAGAAATTACGTACATTGGGACTATACTCATGATCTACCTCCTAAACGATGTTTAAGCTGTCCAACAACTTTTGAAGTAACCTCCTGTTCAGTAGTTTTTGAGCTTTCAATAAACTTCATTAGTTCCTGGATATCGTTGTTAGATTCGGTTTTTATTTTTTCTACATAAACCATTGCCTGGTGGATCTGATCGATAAGTTGCTTATGTATATCTGGAGCATAATCAGTATTAGATAAGCTCTGTTCCACTAGCTGTAAGGATTCATGCATATATTGCATAAGCAGACTTTTAGCTATAGCCTCCGAGTAATTAGCAATACTCATCGCCATTGCTGGCTGACTTGCCATTAAATGAGTAGTAATAAATTTCAACAAAGGAAACTTCGTCATCTCTAAAAAGCTTTCGAGCCTCGGATCTAATTTACCAGTATCATTAGATACAGCAGTAACTATTTCATTAATAGTTTTTTTAACCTTTTCATATAAAGAGTTGGTTTTTTCGATTTTAGTTTTAGTTGGAGTAATTTTTAGGCATTTGGTGTATTCTTTGGCATCACATTTGTAGATTTCAGCATCACCTCCTTCCAGCAAAGCTTTTAATACTCTCCTATCTTTAGCTAAAGGAGAGTAGATCTTTACCTTCCCTTCGCTACCATAAATGATCGTACCTGATAAAGACATGAAGAACTCTTTAAGAGTATCATCATCTGTGATGTAGCCACTGGTATTTAACGCATCCCAAATAAGGTTTTTGTTAATTATTACAGATTGTTTATATTGCTGATATCCTGCTTCTTTGGTTTTATCCATTGTTTCATTATATTTCGTATCATCACTGCATTTTTGTCGTGCCTCTGCCCAATCTGCAAATTTACCACTGTAGTTTCCTAGATCTTTACAGATATGCTGTTGAGTGGCTTTTGTCCTTGGCCACATACCACCTACCAAGGTTTCAGCCATCTCACAAGAGTTAAAATTATTGGAATTGATCTCTTGTGCCAGTTTTTGAATATACTGCATAGCATGAGCAATTTCAGGTACTGCAGTTTCAAGCGCTAAATCAAACATATAACCACCAGCGTTGCTCATCACCTGTTGAAAAAACCGTGTTATTTCTTCCGCGTTTACAAAAGAAAACCCACCGGTAAATAGGTTTATCCCCCCGCATCCATTTCTTAATGAAGGAGGATCGATATTGATTAATTGCATATTTCTTACCCGATCACGTAAGAATAGGCTACCACCAGAGTAGTAACCCGCCGCTTGCCCTTGATATGCTGTTCCAGGAGTTATGTTCCCTTCATAACCTAGTGAGGTAAAAAAGTTACCAAGATCGCCAGCAACATCGGCAAAAGCTTCTATGGTTATAATGAATGCAAAAACTAATATTATGATTAATTTGTTATACATGGTTCGTACCTGTAGTCGTCGCTTCATGCTTCATTATTGTTTCTTTATTTAGTATCTTAGGAACAAGTACATCCATTCTTCTAACCAACTCTGAACAGGTAAGCGCTCCTTGTGATACTGGGTAAATATGTAGGGTTCTCTTATTTAGGATAAAGAGAGTAGGGATTATTACGTTTTTGTTATCACCAAAAAAACGTTCTATTACTTCTTGCTTAATTATCGATTTATCTGAAGGATCAAAGAAGCTAGGAAAATGTTTAGTCGCTTGGTTTAATAAATCACCACCAATAACAATTCCTTTAGTTTTAATACCAGCATTATCTGAGTATTGTTTTAATACCGGTATAAAGTTTTTGCAATGTACACAATCATAACTATAAAATAAGATAAACTCATAATCTTTGCTAAATTGATGCTTATTTGAGCCATAATTATTAGATATTGATTTTGGCACAGATTTTTGATTGTTTGGTTGATTCTTGATGTTGGTAAAAAATCTTGGTTCAATTCTCTGGTTGTATTCTGCAGCATGATGGTCAATTATTATATTATTATCATTCCTTTTATTTAATTGCTCTATGTCAAAAAGAATTGAAGCAAAGGCAGTGAAGCTCACTAGTAGCGATAGTAAACCTATTAAACAAGCTATTTTTACTTTTCCTATTTTTAGGCCCTTATTGATCCAATATTTGTAATTTATGGTTTTCATAATTACCTCAAATATAAAACTACACACCTTCTTTAAATTTGGATGCTACTTGTAAAAATCTTCTCTGCAGCTCAGCATCTGAAATAAACCCATAATTGATAGGAACCACTTTTTGGTTTTTGGGATCTACTAAAATTAATGCTGGGAAATGCTTGATACCTAACTTTTCTGCTTGCCCGTTATTAACTCGGCTATTTTGGTTTTCTGAAAAAATCTCAATAAGCTTACCATCAACTGATACTGGTAACAGTGAGATATTATTTTCATGGCTAAACCCCGCTATTATTGGTGCAAGAGCTTGGTCTAATGGATTACTCCCTCGGTAAAAGAAAAATAAACCATATTTTTCGCTAATGACGCGAATAGCTTCTTTCTCTTTTTTGCTATTTTCAGCATACATCACATGTTGCGCAACATTTTGCGTTGGGTGCGAAACATTATAATCAAGCTCAGGATACTCAAGTAGAGTCTTTTTCCAGATTTGGGTAAATAAACCAGCTTGGTTTGTTACAAAATTTTGTAAGATTAAATATGATCTCATATTCTCTACTGTAGGATATAAAATCGCTCTTGCTTTAGCTTCTTGTACTGCCTGGCGTAAAATAGCCATTTGTGATATTGCTGATTTTCTATTTTTGCTACTATCGTCAGCTTTCTGATCTTTTATCTCTTTAGTTTCTTCCTGATATATTTCATTATACCAATGCCAACCAATAGCTTCTTTAGCTAAAACAGATGTCTCCCAAAAAAACCAGAGGGATGTCAAACATAAAAAGAAATAAAAAAAGTTATTTTTTAACCCGGTCACCATAAAAATCCTTAATTCGTTCTGCTGCTTTTTGACTAATATTAGATTCAGGTGGTTGAGAAACACCCAGATTTTTCGTGCTTCTTGTTTTTAAGTCGTCAGGAGAATATCCAGATACCCTTTGATTTAAAATCTCCGGTTTAAGCATTCTTTTTTTGGCTTCTTTTTCGAGTTCTTCGTAAAGTTCACTAAAATTCATTAGTTCAAACTTCATCTGGGCTAGTTCCTCTTTGGTAACGCCTCGACAATTTACATTACCGGCTTTATCATCATCGTTAACATACCCAAACCCAATACCCAATTGTTTCTGTCGCCCATCGTTTTGAATAATCCGACCGATCCTTGACTCAAAAACACAATATGCCGTATGGTAAGAACTACAGAACCCAAGCTCTTTGTTATGACAATATTCGCCTACCGCAATCGCTCGACCAACCCTCCTCATTTGAAATAAGTTTTTTTCTTCTTCTGTACAGCTAAATAAACCTTCATTATCTGCACAGCAATCTTTAGTAATGCCTGGTAAGATATTTCTTGAACACTCCATTACTCTGCCTGCAAAGATCGCTGGATTTTCGCTACCTTGGTCTTTAATCTGATTAGCAATTTCATTGAGAGCAGAAAGCTGGGCTAGCGCTTTTCCTCGATCCTTTTCACTCGCTTTAACTGGATTAGTAGAAGCACACTTCCCATCGACACAAAAAAGATTTTTTCCACAAAGAATATCTCCGACTTCATCACATTGTTCAAAAGGACAGCTGTAGGTTTCATCTTGAACTACACAGGTCCCAGAAACTGACTTTATACATTTAGCGCTTATTTGCGAGCATTTTTGATCTCTTAAAGTTTGACAATTGTTATCAGCAGTTTCTCTGCATTCAGAGATAAACCTTTTCTTCCAACAGCCAGGGTTAACCGGAACATTTTCAATATATCTAGTTTCATTTTTTCCCTCAGCACATTCTTCCCTGGGATTAGAACAGGTAAGAGCTGCAAAGCCATTAGTGACAAAAGCTAATGCATACAAAAACAAAGCAAAGTAGGTTAGTTGTTTAGATATCATGGCAAGTTTCTCCTGACTCGGTTATATTCGCCACTTTTTCATGATTTATATGGTCAACATAAATAATTACCACACCTACATAGTAACTATTAGATAAGCTAAACCTAAAAACCTGGTCTTCTGTTGCTGAATAAGGAAGAGCAACGATCCTTCCGCCCCCAAAACTTCCCTGTTCGACTACAGTATTTTTTGTTTCATTATAAATAGTTCCTGGCATCGGCCCATTATAAGTATGCATAAAACGCATATAACCCTGCATCTTTTTTGGCACTGTTCCTCGTCCTTGAGTATAACTAGGATTATTGTTTGCATTGTTACCATGATATATTCCTTGTACAAAATATCCCACATAACACTCATTGCTATATCCTGTACGCTCGCATAAAAAAATGTCGTCCCAACAAGGTCCCTCAAGCATATCGGTATATAAAAGTGTCCCAGCGCCCCTAAAACCCCAAGAACAAAAGTTTCTATGCCCTTGCTTAACCTCAATGTTTTTACAGTTTGGAAAAACGACTTCTTTTGTGGTGACACTTATTATGGGAACTTTTTCACATATTCTCTGTACAGTTCTTACTTCCTCGTTACAAGTTTTTTCATTATATTTGATTTTACAAGATATGGTTTTTTTGTTTTCACAATTTATAAACTTATTAGAAGTTCCAGCTACAACATTAAGTGCATTATCAATGACTAAGTTACTATTTTTTACGTAGGCCTCATTTTGATTTACTTTAACAATCGGCCGTGTTCGGAAACTATTAATTACAGCTTTTCCAGGAGTTGGCATGGGATTACCATTTGCATCGTTATAAACCTCATCTTTAGTGGTTTCTGCTATGGCTTCTTTTCCCATCTCTTGGGCATTATCCACTCTATCGTAATATCCAGTTTGCTTTGGGTTTTCTGTATACCAGCTTTCCTTGGTTTTTGGATTACTGAAGGTTTTTTCAGGTGCTAATTTGAAAGAATCTACCTTTATATTATTTCCTTCTACACTAACTATGTTTTTTAGCGAATTGGTATATTGCATTGCTTCTTGAAATTTTTCTGCGGGAGTTTTGTCCGCCGCGGCAAAAGCCGAAGAGGCAGCAATAATCGTAAAAATGCAAAAAAAGAGAAAAATAACCAAAATTGATAGCATTAAAGTAGAGATGGCAAAGATAACTGCCAGTAAATATTCTAAGGCCTTTTTTGTATTCTTTTTTATGCTTTGTTTTTTCATATATTACTTTTTAGTACCGATGTTTAAAATCTTTTTTGCTGTATCCGCTGTTTCTCCCTTTTCAGCAACCATTTCTAATGCTCTTTTTAGTGGTATATTTCCATAAACCATATCGCTTTTAGTTCCTTGCTCTTGGTTTACAACCACTGCAGGCACCACCTTTATGTCATACTCCTTAAACCACCTAGGGTTAATTGCTATACCACCCTTGCTGGTTTCCTTAATAAGCTCAAATATCTTCTCTATAGTTTTTCTAAAGGAGTTTTTATATAGTCCACGGATTACCACGGGCACCTGATAATGTTCAGAATCATAAATAATCTGCTTTAAGCTTAAGTCCGGCATACTAAAAGAAACAAAAATAATTGCTTTTCCTCTTGTTTCTCCAATTTTGGGTTTTTTTTGATGCCTGTTTTTGATGGTTTCGACTATCGGTTGATAATTCTTCAATTGTTGCATGGAATTTTCTTTAAGTTTCAAAAAAATAGGTTTATTTGCTAATACTGACTTAGTTATTTCGTCATAGCGTAACCTTTCACGATTAATAAAATCGTTAGTATTCCCACCAAACGAAGTAAGGCTAACCACCAAGGTTAATATTGCAATTATTAACGCCATTAGTTTACTTGTTTTTATTAATTTTAGTTTTATTGTTTTCATTTGCTATAGAAACGTGCAATTTCTTTTTTTAGATATCAAAAATCCAAAGCAATTACCAGAAGATGGCGTATTTTTACCGCTTTCCCAAGGGATAACATCATGCCCAAATTGATAGCATTTATCTGCTGCTGAAGCCATGTTGACCATCTGATATCGGTAACGTGATTTAGGCATAATTGGAGCAAAATGTTGGGTACAGATTGGGCCGTCAAAGCCCATAACACCAATATTTTTTCCAGGATCTGGGCTAGAATCCTCAATTAACATTTGCCGATGCATTTTAAAATCCATTCGCTCACTGAGAAGCAACGCTGCGTGTATTGATCCCTTTTCATCAAATACTCTTCCGGTCAAAGGATACATTCCTCCTTGAGTTCCGATACACCAAAATAGCTGATCGATCGGTAGGCCTATTTGAGCTTTAACAGCGTCTGCCGCACACGCCGCCTGAGCTATTGGGTTACCAAAAAGGGTAGCTTCTGGATTTAAAACAAACGCAACTTCATCATCATTCCAAGTAGGATCAAGTTCGGTTAGATAAGCAATATCAAAATCTCCATCCTGCATACATCCTATTGAAGTTATGAGATTAAGTAAGAAAATCAGTGGAAATTTATACCAGTGCACATAATAGAATGCTCCAGAGTCAACCGGATCTCTTGCTTGTTTGCCGCCCCGCCCAGCATTTCCTACATCCATGCTAAAACCCAAATTAACCATGCAATATGGATCGGGAGTAACATCTGTCATGGCAAATGGTTCCCAAAAACCGATATTTAAACCTACCCGGGGAACGAAAGAGCCTCCGATCTTGCAAGATTCAAAGAGAACTTTAGGGTTATCTGTGTCAGGATAGTCGCTAGATATAATGTTTATGTTCCCGATGGTTATGGGAAAAATACAATCCCAACAAATATCTTCAATAATATTGACAAAATGCTTTTCGCAATTTGCTTTTGCAAACGGTGAAAGTGACATAAGCAAAAAGAAGCTGCTATATATTACAAATTTAATCTGTCGAGCCATTATTAACCTCTTGAGAAACCGCAAACTCTTGTATCTGTAGTTTTTTCCTTTCCTGTTTTACTATGCATGGAATATGACTAATACCAAGTTTTCGAGTAATTGAACCATATTGGTCAAAGTAGACCCGATCATTTAATTTTTTTCCTGCCTCTTTGATATTCCCTTTAACCAAAATATATCTTACATAGTCATATTTTTTGGCGTTTTTTATTGCCCATTTGATTTGTCTTTTATCATCAGCATCTAGGAAAAATAGCACCCCGTGCAGAGTTATAGTATCTAAAGGATTTATAACGGTTCCTTTTTTAGCTATTATATTTCCTTCATGATCTTCAATATTTTTGTTTAAAATATAGGTTGGGTCATAGTAAAAAGTTTTAGGATTATCTGTAGTTGTAAGCCCCGCAACAGAAGTAGGCCGCAAAGTATGTTTTTTAACATTTTCGATAAATTTTTCTTTTACCTTAGCCATTTCTCCATTTTGTTCCATTCCGTTTAGTCTTTGGTAAATAAACTCCCTGATATCCTGTTCCTCTATTGGAAATACAGGTCCCCAAACCCCAAGATTTTTAGCCTGAGCTAAATTCATAACGAAAAAAACAAACATCAAAAAAAATGATAGTTGTTTCACTTTTTTCATGTAGTTATTCCTCAAACTCTTCAGGGTAATTATCCTCTGCAACCTTTAAGATGCTTTCTGTCATTGAAAAGCCTTGCTTTTGGTACTCTTCAACCGCGGCAAATTCTTGACCTGCTGAAGAGAACATCACCCGTGAAAATGGATCGACAAATAACCGGCAAAACGATTGAATCCTGCCAGTTTGTAACATAAATTCCGAAAAGCCATTATTTCGTGCTTCTTTAAAGTTTTTGATAAGGTTTGTTACATAAGGGTCAAAATAATCTTTATGGCTCAGCATAAAATCATCAAAAGCTTTAGAGTTTTGCAGCATGATTGCTTTAATGTCAGAGCAGTTCCAGCAGGCTTTAGCCTCATCGCTTTTTTGGAAGTCCTCTATGCTTTGAGTAATGGTTACAAAAGACCCATAATGACGCCTTGCTGTTCTATAACCTTTTTCGATAAACCGTGCTGCTGCCTTATTATCCCCAGAAAGAAGCCGCCATGCTTCATCAATAACTACCATTTTTGGTTGATTCCGAGGAGATTGGTACATCTGTTCTTCAATATTAAGAATCAAAGCAAAAAGAACAGCTTTCATTAAGTCAGGTTTGTTCTCAAGTTCACCAAGTTCCAAAACCACAAAAGAAGCATCGGGAGCTATAGCCGAGTAATCATTAAAAATGTTAGGATATGGGCCTCTGGTACTATATCTGGTTAGTAAAACTATTAAATCTTTTATTCGGCCATCATTGCGATCCTGGTTTAATTCCTGTAAAGAATTAATAATATCATCGATATTAGTTTTTCTTTGCTTTTTTCCCCAAGCATCAATAACTGCTTGACGCAGGTATTCCTCTTGAACATCATCTAATACTCCTGATGGAGAAGCTAACACTGATAACAAATCTCTAATTTGCTCTGACGCTTCATTTATATTGTGAATATTAGAAAAAGGATTTAACCTTAATGAGTGGTATTCCAAATAGGTGCCACCAACAATCTCACAAAACTTTCGATAGGATTGCCCTAAATCAATGACAAAGCATCTGCCTTTAATAGACAGAACGTAACTTAAGATGTTTTGGACTAAAAAGCTCTTGCCAGCGCCGCTAGTAGCGGCAACCGCTATGTTATAGTTAGCTGTTGGTAGTCTATCGCTGTACATATCGAAGAAATTTATCTGATTTCTAAATGAACTAAGCAAAACACCTTGACGACATATTTTGAAATCGGCAACTAGGGGTAATAGGTTTGCTAAGTTCCAAGTAGTTAAAGTCTTTAACCTTCCGGCTTTGTTTAGATCTTGATACATACCTTCACTCATTACAAATGGGAGGGTGGCGAGATAGGATTGTAATTGCATATACTTAGTATTAAAAAGCTCAATGCCGTTATATCTATAAGAAGAGATAGCAGCAGATTCGTCTCTCTTTTCTTCACCTTCACGCGAAAAGAGCACCAGGTTAAAATAAACTTTGGCAAGCTTCACAGTATCGGAAGCAAGATCGTCTCTAATCTTTTTCCACTCCAGAGCTGCTTCTTGAGTACCTGAAAAATATTTAGCATAAACACTGTTGGCTTTTTTTGATATTCCTAGATACATCCCCTGCGCTTTGGTCTTGGCATAGGTTTGGGGAATTAGCCTTGCATGCATACTGATTAAAAAAGGGCATCTAATCGCTTGGCTTGCTCTAAATACACTAAAAAAGTTATCGGGAGTTTCCCATAAAGCGAACTCATCAGGTAAACTTTTTATTGAAAGATTGGTTATTTGTGTTTTTTTAATATCATCAGTCCCAGAATTAATCTCAATACATAATCTTTCAGGATCATTGATTAATTCAAAAGACTTATCCACTACTTGCTCATTTAAGGTGGTATGCTTTTCGTGTTGGGTTGAATTGGGATAAATATTTTTTACTTCAGGATTGATCCAAGAACGCAGGAAGGGTAAAAAATTCTTAAGTTTAATATCAACAAAGCCTATTCCAGCTGACTCAAGTTCAATAGTAAAATTATCCCTGATTGTTTCAATGTCCGATATAGCGCTTTCACTATATGCTGAGATATTTTTGGATATAAAAGCAAACAACCTATATTCTCGTAAAGTCGTTGGTAGATTTAACCTATTTTTAAATCCTTCTTTTGCTCCTTTCTTATAATATCTAACTGATGCTTTGGCTAGTTCAGAGTAAATACTATTACCATTAACTTGATGCTTATAAGCTTCATCAATAATATCTCCAACTTGGTTAGACCCCCATAAAATAAATTGTAAGTCAGTACTATCATCTATCCTATGCCGTAATAAGTCTGCAAGACTATTTACCAGCTTTTCATCAGCCCCGCTAAAAACTGTTAACTCTAAACCAAAACCGATACTATGTTCATTTATAAAAAGCTTCTTTTCCTCCCAAAAAAACCTATAGGGTAATATTGCTGAAAAGCTCGGATAGTCTACAGTAATAATTTTTTGTAAATCTCGATGATTAACTGCAGTTATTTCAGTAGCTTTATCCTCGTCTAACGCAACTGCTATCTTTTTGGCCAGTTTTTGGAATTTCATTTTTTCTCTTCTATTCTCACTTGTTTTCGCTAAAATAAGTTTGTCAATACCGTGTTTTTCCCTATAGGGCTTGCAGCATCAGAGCTTGTTTTCGCAAACCCTGAACCGTTAACTGCTAGCATTTTGGCATTTCCTTTGGTAGGGCTTGCAACGCTTCCCAAAGCTCATGAGTACAAATTAAGGGTTTTATGATTGGTAAACATAGAACAGCTCCATATGCCGTATTGGCTATGTTAATGCATAATAACGTTTCATGATCTCGAAAGATTTGGTTTTCTTGAATAAATGTGCTTACTGCCATATGCATTGCTTCCTCTATACTTGCTGGCAAACGATGATCTTGCATTCCACCAGCAACGTTATTAATTTGGCCTTGCTCAAGTTCAGTTATATTCATAAATTTCGTCTCCTTTATGATTTTATTTGTTAATATTAAAAAAATAGATAAATATTGTTTTTCATCTTACTTATTAGCCCATTCGCTTTTCTTTACTACCACATAAACATTTGTTCCTTCATAATAGTTACCATTACTATCCTCATACGGTCCTATCCAAATTTGCTGGATTTTTTCATTACTCCGCATTGGTGCTGCTCCATAAACATTTTGTGCGCTTTTGTTTTCTTTCTTTTCTGTCAGCATCAACTTATCTGCTTTATAGGGTTTTTCAGTAAAAGCGCCATAATTCGCCATTTGGTTGATATGGTGCATTGGGGCGCACCTACCTCCTGAATCAACATTACAATCAAATTTGCTTCCCATACCCATACAGCCTGATAAAAAAATGGTAAGTGCTAGAACAATAAAATACTTAATAGCAAATAATTTATTTTTATTGGAATTAGTAAAAATCATTGGACCTCCCCATTATTTATATTGTTATCCTCTCGTTCCGCGATAGGTTGCCCCAAATGAGAGTTTTTTATCGCTTGTGTAAGGTCTGGGTTGCCGATCTCTTTGGTATTAGTTGTTTCTATTGCTGAATCCTTTTCAGATACGGCTTTTTCAGGTTCAGGGAGTCCTTCAGTTAGCGAAAATCCTTTTAGAAAAACTATATTAACTTGACTGCCAGCATGTACTTGGACTATTGGGTGGTACATATCTGCTAGTTTGATATAGTAATCTGCTAATTTACCAAGGGCAGTATTAGCACCGCCATAAGCACTATGCTCAAAAGCTTTGCCCGTTTTAATGGCGTTTGTCACCCCAAGTGGTGAGATTGCCTGAGTAGTAGCAGATTGCTGCATGGCGCTACCAATACCTGATAAGAACCCGGAAACTCCAGCATTCCAGATTAATTTTTGGTTTCGCATTACTACGTGACCGCGAATACCATCGTTACCACCCATATCGTTGATAGTACCTTCTACAGGAATATCTAAAATATGGTTTCCTGATCGAATGCAACTTAGATGCTGTAACCTAATTTGGCCTCTTTCGGAACTCGCATCACCATAAGCAGCTGCTGTAACAAAGCATCCTTTTAAAGTGGAATGCTTACCATTAGGTAAGGTACCATTATCCAAGATCCTCATAACTATTGGTATGGTATCGGTTTGGCCATGTACTCCAGCATTGGTATCAGCACCACTCAAAAGAACCGCTTTGGCAAAAGTTCCTGGTGGCACATAATCTTTTGCTGTTTTTGGTTTTATGATATTTGAGCCTGAGGTTGAATTTTTTAAAGTAGCAGTTATTGGTGTATCTTCGTTTTCATCTCGAGATGAAACAAACGAAAAATTGGTGGTGGTTATTCCTTTTGCGGTTGATTCCATAACTGTTCTTGTTCCTAGTTCCGAGTTAACAGGAAACCTGCCACCAGCTTTTTTTAAAGTTGTTTCAAGGTCTGCAATTTTTGCTTGTAGTTCCTGGAGCGTTACCTTATTATCATTAAGCTCTTCTTGCCTTTTTTCATCTAAACCATTTTGTAAAAGCTCCAGTTGGCCGCTGAGGTTACTAAGCTTTTCAGTTATACTTTTAATTTCCTGTTGTTGTTTATCTAAAGCTTTGCTTGAGGACTCTTGAGTAAACTGAGTATCAATAGTACCAACTAATTGCGCAGATTCTTGTTCGGTATTCGGCTTTTTTGTTTTTTCTGTCGAGCTACCTCCATGATAGGACATAAAAAACCAACCAATAAAAATAAAAATACTTAAACCTGCAATAACCCAATAAGCAGTTTTATTTTGCATGTTACGTGCTAATTCGTTTAGGTTTTTTATTTTTTCCATTTCTTTTACTTTACTTATTACGTTAATAATCCTTTCCTTAGCGCTTTTTACTTCGTTTGTTTCGCTAGTTTCGTTTTTTTCTTTGAATTCTTTCATTGTTTTTCCTGCTAGTTTATTTGCTTACCCTATACCTTACGCTTCCTAATCTTGGCCAACAATTTGGTATAACCAGCAACCTTCTAAAGGTGGGATAGTTTGTAGTGATAAAGCGACAGCCTTTACTCCTGGCTGATAAAAATATGATGGTTTTAAAACAAGAGGATTTCTGGTTTTATTTCTAATTTTTGAAATAATACCTGATAACTTTTCTCCACGATAAAAAACTACGGGGATCACCTCAGCAACATTATAAAAATTAGTTTTTTTGATTTTATTAGCATCTTTAATCCATTTATGCTTTTTAGCTTCACTAATGGAAAAGTATTCGTAATCTTCTGATGGTTCTAGATTAATCATGTTGCTCATTAGCTCAATAAGCATTTTTTGGTAAATATCTGTTTCTGCTTTTTCAGCATTATTGTTGGCAAGTAAAGTTGGAGTAAGGGGTTCCAATATAACCGTTCTTCCTGGAGCTGTTTTTGGTATTACTAGTAACGAAAGGTTATGGCCTTTGACGGTAGATATAAACATCGTAAAAGAGGTTTCGCCATATATACTAATATAGGCTGAACCAAATGGATCTGAGGAGTCATTTTTGGCTGTATATAACCCAGTTGGTCCATGGATAGTTTTGATTTTGTCTCCGGTAACTAAAACTCTATTAATGTCTCGATTACTCAAAACTACCTTTATTTGTTCGTTGTCAGAAAACGGTGTTTCTTTTACTCCGGGATAATCTATAGCTATAGCCGGGGCCTTTTGGGCGGATTTAATATTTTGTTCTTTTAGCTGCTCTTTATTTTCAGTTTTGGTTGTAATATCTTGTTCAGTAACAATATTTGCCAAAGCTACCGGTTTACTTACGGTAGCCCCAGCATCTACACCGCTTGTACCTTGTTGGTCACTCTTATTTGCTGTTGTACCCTGCAGTGTAGTAATTTTGTCATTTTTGTTGGTTTCTTCTGCAAGAACAGAAGAAGTAGCAGTTGTTAACTGAAAAAGTAGAGAAAGTAAAAAAAATAAAGAAATTTTGTATTTAGTGTTCATATTATGTTTCCGATGTTTCAAAAAAAGATACAACCTTGAGATATCCTGACCGATAGGCGAATTTAATAATGTAGTTCTTCTTTATAGGGGTTATAGGAGTACCGCCTACCCAATGAGCTAACGTTCCCCTTATGAGGACATTTAGCTCTTTGGTATTTGGAATTAGTTCCTCTGGATAAAATACTGATGAGATATTTTGTTTTATTACTTCTTCCTTTTCTTTATCTAAAATACTTAAAAACTCGTGATAAAATCTTGAATCGGTATATTGCAAAATTAAAAGATGGCTTTGGTTAACATTACCTGGTGTAACATTTAACCGCTCGGCAACAAAAAATAGCGCCATTTGCCGTAAATAGCTTGCATCAACTGAACTATCAGAAATAACAAAAGGTTGTTTAAATTCCGCTGGTATTATTACTCTTTTTTGGTGCGAAAACGACCAGCCAACTAGCCAAGCCAGAAAGATGTTGGATATCAATAGACCAATACTAATTAGCAATAAATAATGTAATCGCCCTGATAGCATTTGTAAGTTATCTTTTGCTGTTTCAAATTTCATGATTTTATCCAGTTTTAACTTAGCCAGTGCCTAGCCGAAGTAGGTGGGGTTTTTATAAATAAAACTTTACCCAAGTAATGAAGCGGTAAATGCCAGTACAATAAATTCAAAAACCATCCTGGCCCTTGACCCTTTTTGAAATATCGGATTACTAACCACACCGCTCCAGCTAAGCCTATGCCCGTTGCTAGGCTACCCAATAAAAAACAGATACCAATTATCGCGATTATTGGAATAAACTCATCAAGCGTCAGCCCAACATACCGCTTCGGTTCATCAATTTTTTTACAAATGTAGTATTTATTTTCGTTACTCATTTTTTATGCGCCAATCCATTTGCCGATAGCGTAGGTTAAAGCTAGTGCTACAAGAACAATACTTCCGACTGCAAATGGATTGTGGGTTTCTCGGTATTTGCGCCAGCCGTAATAAATCTCCATAAGATAAAGTACCTTGATGAATACAGAGCTAAGTCCAAAATTGGCTTTTATATCTGCTAGCGCTCCTTCTAATAAATCTTCTGCAAAAGCTGAAGTAGAGAAAGCGACCCCAAAAAACGTTAAATAAACTAAAATTGAATTGAACCATTTGTTTTTTGGAACCAGGTTGCATTTAACTTTTTTGTATATTGTTGCCATTTTATCTCCTCATATTTATTGTTTAAATTCTTTATTTTGTTCTAAGCAAGTTCTTGGCAAAGCTTTAAAACTAATTTTTTCTGTTGAAATTTCCAAAAACGGTTTATCTTCTCCAGTAGCTATTACTACTTTAGCTTTTTGTACATTGCCGATTAATACTGGTTTTGGACAGATATAACCTTTACTACTATTTAGCATTTCTACAGTCCCTTTGAGATAGCTTGGGTGGCTGGATGGTTTTCTTGAAACATAACCACGATAACGTTCGAGAAATTCCTTTTCGACAAAAGGTAGCTGTTTATCATCAACGACGCATAGCTTTGGCCAATTAGTCATGCTCTTAACTACCACATGAATTAAAGCATCATCAAAACCGACACTTTCATATCCACCAATAACTCGCATCGCATAAGTAGTTTTACTCCAAGCAGACAATGCTTGATTTTGAGAGCTGCCCTCGATCGCCATGATGATGTCCGCTGGTTTAGGAAGGTATTTACCAACGTCCGGATTTTGGATATGACGATAGATTGCAGCTCTCACATCTTCGAGCCTAAAAGCTTCAAGTAGCTGCCAATAAATCTCAATAGCAGCAGAAGTAAACCGGGTATTATAGATTTCGCCAATACCAGCAATTAACTCTGCAAATTTTGATGAATCTTTTTCAAACATATCTACTCCTCGGAAAAGCTATTTTTTTGTTGTTTCTGTAGATTTATTTTTGCTTTCAAGCCACTTATTCAGCTCTTGAAGATTATCTTCTTGGCGTTTTATCGCCTCATTAGTTGATTTTGGCTTAGGTGGGTGGTGGCAATTGTAAATAAATCGATCAATTTGGTCGGCATCTTTGAAAATAACGTGTAATCCATCATACCGCTGTCCCTGTAGATTTTCTCCCGTATTGTGAGGGGTTAACGAGCAACCGGTAACCGCATCACACAATTCTTGTACAGTGTATCCCATCTTTAACGCTTTACGGATCAAGCTACTACGTTTGCAGTCAAGCTTGGCTCTTGGATGATTCATGCTGGTTTTCCAATGCTCGAAAATTACTTTTACGGCATCAGCAGAAGCAGCAGAAACACTAACCACAGACCCGGTATGGGTGACTGGCACAATAGAATTATTGCAAGGAGCTGAAACATTAGAGGAAACAGAAAAAGCGGAAGCTGAGTTGGTATCCAACCTTGATGCTGCCGTAACAACCGGCGGGTTACATGATTGATAAGCGATGAGTTGTTTTTTGGCATCAACCGCTTCCGCTTTTTCTGTTTCTTCCAGATCTTGTTGTTTTAAAAATAAAGAATTAAAAACATCGTCTGGTTTTTCAAAATATGGTCGCGCTTGCACGACAATCTCTGGTATTAGAACATTGCTTAGGTTTATATCTTTCTTTTTTTCTTTTTCTACTTCTTCTTTCTTATTTATATCTTCTATATTCTTACTTATATATTCTATATTGCTTCGAAGGGCCTCCGAAAGGGCTTCCGAGGGGTTTTGAAGCCCTTTCGAAGGGGCTTCAAAGGGGTAGTCAAGTTCTTTAGAAGGAGTAACAAAGGTGTTGATAAGTCCCTTCGAAGTATCTTCAGAGTAATTAACTATGCTTTCTTCTAAAGAGGTTGAAGTTATATCTCTGCTTTTAGCCATCTCGTTATTAACCACATCCTGAGTATTGGCAAAGGTATCTGAATAGGTCGTAGAAGATGAACAATTTTCTTCTTTTCCCTTAGTAAGGGTTACCACCATATTATTTTTGCTAAAATTATAACTACTGTCTACCATAGGAGGGCTTTGAAGAGGTGCTTTATTACAAAAGCCCCCTTCAAAGGATGAGGTAAGCTTTAAGGAGAGGTCTATGGTGGGAAAGATAGACGATTGGTGATCGTCTTTAGAGGGTTCTTTTTCTAAGTCAAGATTAATAGCGGCAACAGGTATATTTATGTTTTGGAACACTTCGGCACTATCCGAAAATTTTTTCACCGCTGAATTATTTTTTACTTTATTGCATAAAGAATCAGTAAGACGAGGAGCTAAATTAAAAATAAGATGATATCTATTATAAACTTCGGATAAAAAATCTACTTGTATAGGCAAACTATTCCAGATTGCCTGAATAGCTTTAATGCGATTGTCTTTGTTATCTTTGTTGTCTTTGTTAGCGATCTCTTCGCCAATCTGCTCCAGTGCCATATTACATACCCAAATATATTGGGTTTTAACATCATATTTACAATAAGCTATCTCGCAAAGTTTTTTTAATGTAACTTGAACTTTTTTAGGTGATAGCTTGAGGTCATTGGCAACATAGAGTATCGGGAGGTAATAAACTCCTAATATATTATGGTGGGAGTTACCCTGAAGATATATTGCCATAAGCTTGACATCTATTCCTAGCTGTACTAGCTCTCTATTATCAGGATTAATCCAGTAATTGGTGTATAATTTTGAGAATGGCTTAGTCATGGTTTGTCAAGAAAAGCTTTTAGAAGCTAATTCTTATCTTTATTAATCAGTATATTTTGAAAAAAATGCTATCAACTTTTTGTTCAGATCTTTAAGGTCTGGACGTAGATCATCTAGACCTACCTTGCCATTAGTAGCCATACTGGTCTCTACTGCTTTGTTATAGGGCAACAAAGCGCCGGCTCTCCAATATTGAATATTTTGTCTACTTACACCAATTTTCGCTGCTAGCATTCTTTCAGAACCGATTATTTTCGCTGCTTTTAATAAAGCCGCAGCACTTATTGCTATAGAACCTTTAAATGTTTTCATTTTTTCATCTCCACAAAATTACTTTTTACTCTGAGATGATTTTAGTAAAAAAAGTGTAAAAAGGTTTTGCCACCCCTTAAAAAATTTTACAGCCATAATTTTCAGGGCTTCTAGCTCGACTCCAAAGAAAAAACGTTCCATTTTTTGCTTTTTATTTAAATTTAATTTTAGGTGAGATATCCAACTATCGGCTTAAAAGTTTATTTTTTTTGGTAATTCGATTAGTACGCAGGTAATCAATTAATCCAGGTTTATCATAACAATTAACTTTAACTTTTACCCTTTTTATATAGTCTTTAACTGTATTCTGAGAAAGGTTTAAGATAGTTGCAATTTCAATAATTGTTTTGCCTCTCAACAATAACTTAGTGCATTTAGCCTCGCGATTCGTAAAATATATACCTCGATATCTGCTTTTTAACTTATAAGGACTCTTCGTTGCTTTTTCTTTTAAGGATGCATCAAAGTTATTAGGAGCTTTGAAATCCTCACTAAGCAAATTATGTTTTTTACGAAGCGGAGAACCCGGTTTTTCAGTTTGTAAATAAGAGAGATACTGTAATAAGAGATCCATAATAATCTACCACTATAAAAAAATTTTTGAGCGGATAAGTAAAACACATATTTTTAGACTAAGTAATTGCGCAAACTATGTTGGTCATTACCATAAATTTGAATCCTTAAATTTTAATTTTCACCGCGTAGTAGAGGAACATCGCCCTAGATAGAGAAACTTTGTTTAAACAAGATAACCAAAAATCGGAAAAACCTAGGGCTATGCTTAAATCACCAACTTCTTTGCAAAGTACTTCTTTATGGTTTTGTAAATGTTTTTTGAAGTGATTTATCCAGCGACTTATAGTACGTCGTGATAATGTGGTCTTTTTTGCTATAACTACTAAACTTTTGCCAATAAAGCTTAATAGCAAAACTATCTGCTGAATGTCCCATAGATACCATTTGTTTTGTGGGATACACTCAGGGAGAGTTGAGCATGTTCTATGACAATGGGGACAAAAATATCGATAAATAGAAACTGGGTTTGGAACTTCTGATATATTTTTACGGCTAGCTTTTCGGTCATAATGTCCATGTCGCCATAAACCCTCGTTGCCGCAGTAAGGACAACAAGTAGGACGAAGATGCTCCGGATCATTATTTTGTACTTCAATATATTGGGACAACGAGGTTATGTCTGGAATAATATTTCTCATAGTTACGCTCCTGCTTAGCTAAAATTAACTTGAGCTAAACCATCTGGCGCAAATCTCTATTAAGAGGCTATATTACTAATAAAACGTGATACGTAATGAGATCATTTCTCGTAAATCAGACAGCTTAGCTTAAGTAAAAACCAGTGTTGATACTCGTCTTGACAACATTGAGAGAAGCTTATTTTGATCTAACAGTCCATTTATAGTGGCTATTTTTTGCCTTTTCTTCAAAAACCAAGTTTATTAAATCCTTAGATATCTAAACATTTTTGCGCCAATTAAATTTAATTTCACTACAAAAAAGCTGGCATAAAGGCAAATTAATTTTAGGAACTAAATATAAAGATTTTCCGTATAGCAAATCCTCCAGGTTTGCCATACTGATGTCTAATTCCTTAGCTATATCTTCTTTTGTCATATCGGTTTCAATTAAAAATTTTTTAAGTATTTTTTGAATAACATCTATGGCCAAATAATTATCAATATTTGCAACATACTTCTGTAGTAAATCAATATCTGTTGCACATATATTTTTCTGCAATATATTTACTGGTTTACTGCTTTGATCTATGTGATATCTAGCCGTTGAATATGCTAGGGTTTTATTTAGGTTAGTTTGCTTCATTTTCCATTTCTCACTGGTAGGATCTATTTGACAGGATAAATAGTGACAGCCATGCAGTAGTATGGTAGCCTTTTGCAATAAACTGGCTGATATTTTTATTCATGGGTATTACGCTTGTTTTACTCAAATTATGTTAACTTTTTAACCATATTAATTTGAGCTTTTGTTATAATACTATCTCGATGATAGTATATATATGGAAAAAAATCAATATATTTACTAAAAATGTATGGTACAACATCAGTTAAAACAAAATATAGTGGGTCTGGTAAAACAAAAAGGCTTATCAATAAGCTGGCTCGAAAGAGAGGCAGGACTCCATAAAAATTTTATTAGTAATTTTTTACACAACAAGTCTAAAAATCCAGGCATCGATTCAATTATAAAAATTTCTAATGTGTTAAATGTTAGCATTGATGAATTGATTGGCAAAAAAAATGATTATCAAAATTACAATACAGCCATTACTAGAAAAGATATATTTTTTGAAGCGGTAGAATATTTACTAAAGACTTTTGCAAGCAAAAATAGTGGCCCGAAAAAATTAGAAGATTTTTTTAACGCCGTATGTGAAATATATATGTATTCTATAAAAAAAGGTTCGTTAGATAAAGAGTTTGCTAATTGGTTTATTAGTTGTCGACTATAACAACGAACAAGGTAATAATTAATGTTATTTACTCAAAAGAAAACTATTTTTTCATGCGTATTACTTTTAATAATGATTTTGTTTATCTCAGATTGCTACGCAAACAATGTTTCTCCCGCATCTTCAGCCACAACATCTACACTCTCATCAGCAATTCCAGACAGACGTGAATACCCGATAAATGAATCCGTGAGCCCTTGTAATAATTTTTACGAGTATGCTTGTTCTTCCGTTATTAGTAGCTTTAAATTGCGCGAGGACCGTTCTATTCATATGTTTGCTTTTGACGACTCAGAGGAACGGCTGCTAGCAATTAAGAAAAAATATCTTTCAAACTTAGCGAATAAAAGTCCCGAATCAGAAATAGAGAGCGAATTGAAGAACTATTATTTAGCCTGTATGAATCAACAAAGCAGACAAAAAGAAGAACGAACCTTAGTCAAACAAACCAAAGAGATGCTGGAAAAGATTAAGACTAAAGAAGAATTCCTTAATCTAATTGCCAAAAATATTACAAATCCTGTACAATTAAGTTTTATTAGTTTCAATACCAAAGTACCAAATTTAGATAAGCCTAATTATAATGACATGTATTTCGATATTCATCTTATGAGCTTACCAGAAAAAAGTTATTACAAAAACAAAATAATGACTAAAGATCTTAAAAAGTTGATAAAACAATTTTTTATCAGTGCTGAAGTTAAGTCACCAAACCAAAGAACCAAGTGGGTATTTAATTTTGAAGCAGAGCTAGCGCAAAGATACCCAACTCCACCTGAAATTAAAGGGCTTATTTATTCGCGAACCAAAATAACTAGAGAAGAGTTAGTCAAAAAAAATCCTTATTTGAAGTTAGAAAAATTTTTAACAATTATCCCTGGGCATGTTGTAATAAGAGATATTATAGGTAACCAAGCTATGGAGTTTTTAAATAGAAAATTAAATACCGCATCTCTTGAGGAATTAAAAAGTATTTACCTGTATTTCCAACTATCCCCAATTATGGATGATGCTTATCCTGAATTTTTTGATAAAAAGTTTGAGTTTAATAAAAGATATTTAAACGGACCAAATAAAAGATCAGACAGACAGGAACGTTGTACCAACCACGTTATGGCTGATTTTGAAAAAGAAATAGATTTTATTCTTCTTCCCAAGGTTTTTCCTAACTTTCCCAAGGAAAAATTTATCACTTCAATTGAAAAAATTAGAAATACCTTGCTTGCACAATTAGAGGCTAATACTTGGCTTGAACCTAATACCAAAAAGGAAGCTGTAAGAAAAATAAAGAATATCAAATTATCACTAGTTAGCCCAAGCAATGAAGAAGAATGGGATTTTAACCCCAGAACTAATTATACAACATATACTCCTATAGCAAACAATTATAAACTAGCAAAATTGTTAATGGATAAAGAGCTTAAAGAGCTAAATGGACCAATAAATATTAATCGTTGGGATATGGGGCCGTTAACCGTGAATGCTTATTATAATCAATTATATGTTCAACTTATTTTCCCTATAGGAATTTTACAATATCCTTTTTATGATCCTAATGAACCGGAGGAAGTAAATCTAGGCGCAATTGGAGTTCTTATCGGGCATGAACTTGGCCATGCAATAGATAATCATGGTAGTAATTTTAACGCTGATGGAGCTTTTAAACCATGGATGACTCCTAAAGATAAGAAAATTTTCGATAAAAAAACACAATATTTAACTATCCAATTTAATAAAGTAGGCCATGATGGTAAATTTACTCTTGGGGAAAATATAGGAGATTTAGTTGGACTAAGCATAGCTTATCAGGCGGCTTTCCCTAATGGCAACGATAATAAACAAGAATTGAAACGAAGATTTTTTCTTCAATTTGCAAGGTTATGGTGTGAAACACAAAGAAAAGGGGCCATGAAACTAAGGTTGAAGACCAATCCGCATTCTCTAGGGTATGCAAGAGTTAATGAACAAATAAAACATCAGCTTGGTTTCAGAAAAGCCTATAATTGTAAACCTGGTGATGACATGGTCATTCCTGAAAAGAAAATAGTTAAGCTATGGTAGAGCATAGCAGCTAATTTTTTTGGTATTTGGGGGCATACCCCCACACAACCAAGTAGTGACTTAGCTTAGTTTAAAATTACCAATTTGATACATATATTCAACTGAAAAATTTTTTATTAATTTCTTAACAAGTTCATGCTCCAAACCAAAATTTGTTATAAGCTTCTGGAAATAGGATTTAGATTCAATAAAATTTTTTGTCTTATAACAAATAGTACTCAAATTAGCTAAGAGCTTTCCATATTCATACATACTTATAACCTTTCCACAAGACCTCCTATTATAAAATTTTAAAACCTCCGTATATTTTTTTAAGGCATGATTATAATATCCTTGTTTCTCGTAAATTTCTCCTAGTGTAAAATGAACATGAGCTTGATATAAAGATATCATATTTTTACCCAGCTCTTCATCTATTGTGTTAAGAGCAAGGACGCATTGTTTTTTTGCTAGTTCGTATTGGCTGTGCCGAAAATAGATTAAGGCTTTAATAAGCTTTAAATTACCTATAAAGGATGACGGCATACCATTATAATATACTGCAGCGTATTTTATTGTATCCTCTAACTCTTTTTTAACCACTTCTTTTTGCCCAAGCATAACTGTAAATTCTATCTCAAGACTCTTAGCAAGCAATTTACCGACTGTATTAGTCGATAACCGGTTGTTAAGTTTTTCATAATTATGAAGGGCAGCTATCCCGGCATCTATATCCGTAAGATCGTAGCTTAAGCACGCAACAACATACCAATATCGCAATTGAGCCAGACAATTTTTAGCATAGCTTATAATATTTTTGGCTTTTTCTGCATATTTTTTTGATTCTTCTAAATCCCCTACAAATAAGTAAAGCTGGGTTAAGTAAGTATATACACAGAATAGCTCTTCGTAATTATTGTTATTTTCTAGTAAATGCGACAAACGTATTATCTCTTTTTCAAAACTCGAAAAGCTTTCTTCTGTTTCAAGTATTAGATCTAAGTATATTAAGTTTGAATACAATAAGGCTTTTTTGGTAGCAGTTATGTTATTTAAGTTGATGCTATATACTTTATTAGCTAGTTGTTGATATAATTCATAATTAGCATACCTATTGAATAACGATTGATTTAATGTTAAGGCAATAATTACCAAGTTTATTATTTCTTCATCAACAACATTATTTTGTAGTGCCACATCTATAAATGTGTATAATGGTGCTATTTGGACATTAATGACATCCAACTTGTTTAGATATTGAAATTTTTTTTCTGAGTAAAAAGTGCTTAAGTGCTTGCTCAAGACGAGAATGATCTCTTTTTTATATGCCGCATTTTTACGGTTAAATCTTTCAATCGCCATGTCTCTTATGACATCATGAATACACAAAAGTTGAGAATTTTCTTGAGTGACTATTTCTATAACCCCATATTTACTTAAGGTAATTATTTTATCCTCTATTTTATCCCCAAAAACTTCTTTTAAAAATTTTTTAGGAATATCTGTTTTCAGCAATGCCAACATAACGAGCACCATCGCTGCCTTTTTGTCTTCTTGTTCAATATCCATAAGTGTATGTTCTAATACCTCATGATAATTATGGCCATATTCCTGAGTAATATCTGAGCGCATATCCATTGGCTTGGGGTGCGGTTTTGTTAAATATGGAGCAATACCGTTTTGATACATTAATATTTCCTCACTAACTTGTGCCAAAGCTAAAGGATAATCACGTAAGATATTACGTAATTTTATAATTTCTGTTTGTTTTTCTTTAGGATGAATTTTAAATAAATACCGTTCTGATTCTTTATTAGTAAAAAGCCCAACTGTTAAAACGTTACTTCCAAAACCCGGTTTTTCTCTTGTGGTTATAATTATATTGTGTCCGAATGTTCTGGTTATGGGAAGTTTTATGCCTTTATTATTTGATACATTATCAAATATCAACAACCACTTACATCTATATCTCGATAATAGCGAATTAGTAAAATCTATAATAACATTAGGCGAAATATCCTTAGCTTTGATATGCAACAAATCTGTAAATCTTTTATCATTGCTTAAATGAGCCAATAAGTTTTCATATTGAATTACTAGATTATTTTTTAAATCAAACCACCATATTAGGTCATATTCCTTTTCATGAATATAACTATATTCTTTTGCTAACTGGGTTTTTCCTATACCGCCATATCCTGTTAAATAAACTTTGCCATATTTTTGGAGTATTTTATGCATATCATTCAGATATATCTCCCGTCCAGTAAAATAAGGATTTCTTTCTGGTATATTTCTTATGTTGTCAAAAGCATGTAAAGCCACAGGGAAAAACAAAAATGACAAAGAAAGTAAACAATAATTAACCTTATTTTTCATATAGATTAATCCTAATTATCCCACCATGGTTTTTAGTTATTTCTTCTATCGTAACACTTGGGGCAACCTTTACATATATAATATTAAAATCATCTTTTCTAATCTCATCAATTATTATACCTATTTTTTTACAAAGCTTTTCTAAAACAGGAGCTGATAATGCATATATTTGAATTTTGTCACTTAGTTTAGCATTGTACTCATACCCAACATCATTTATTTCAATGTTAATGCTATCTCGATTTGGAAAAATTTTTACAACTATTGTTGAAGCTGCTTTGGCTCTAAAAACTGCTTTAAACATAAGGTTTAATAGCACAATAAATACTATTTCTCTATCTGACTCTATGACTTTTATGGAGCCATCACACTCTAGAATAAACGCTAAATTACTTCTAGTTATTTGGTAACACAGAAACTTTTTTATCTTGAAAAAAATATCAGGCAAATTTACATCCTCACTATAGATATCTCTAGTAAGTAATTGATGTACATAGTGGGCAAAATATTCGCCAGTTATTTCTTGAGCAAATAATACTCCATCACACAATGCATCATGTTCCGATAATTGTTTGATAAGTTTACTTTTATTTTTATTTGATTTGTTTAATAAAGAGGTATAAACCCTGGCCAGTTTTAAATTTTTTCTGAATAAAAATAATGACTGGCATAAATATAAAACAAAAAAACTTAAGAAAATAACAATAAAATTGTTTTTATGAATGGATAAAAATGTACTTACAGCCATCTTAGCTAGCATAAGCTTTTTTACAGGCATTGTTGACACAAGGTTGTACCGCCCTATTTTAGCTGCGACTTTACTCAATAACTCCTTTTTATCTAAAACTATTTTAATACATTTATTTTCATTACAACCCATTATCTCATTATTATTGTTTGACCTAGATCCCCCAATTGAAAAAGCTTTTATTGGCAGCAAGTCATATGCTGCCATACCGAATGAATTAAAATAATTTATATTTTCCGGAAGACCATTTTTTAAAATAAATTCGGCTACTTTTTTGTATTTGTGCAAAACCTGGTTATATTCACTCTCAATTTTATAGCTCGTCAAAATTAAACTTTTATAATTTGCTGCAATAGAGTTAATAGAAAAAATAACCAATAAAATTATACAGAAAAACACTAGTATATTCAATGTATAAAGAAATTTTTTAGCAAACGTTGTTGTCATTTATTATTTCGTAAAAATTCAATTACAGGAGTTTACTCTTATAAAAATAAATCTGCATTATTATAAATTATATATTTACCTAATTATTGGAGCAACTTTATTTTTAAATTGGACTAGAAGCATTGAAAAAACTGGCCACAAATTTTTTTGAGGGGTGGCAAAACCTTTTTACACAAAAAAAGCTAGGATAAAACCATCTGTAGTGGAGGAGTAATTTATGAGTACGTCTAAATATTTATTGCCTCGTTTAATTAGGCTTAGAGATATCCCGCAATATCTTGGTATGGACAGGAGACTTTTCGATAAACTAGCAAGACCGTATTTGACAATAATACCAATAGGGACTCAAGGAAAAGCTTTCGATCGTTTAGATTTAGATAAATGGGTGGATCAATATAAAGAATTTAAGGGGATAAAACCATGGCTCGTAAAAGAACGCCTGGACTCTTTAAAAGAAGAGAGGTCTGGCATATTGACAAGCAAATTCTCGGACAAAGAATTCGTGAAAGCGTTTACACTAAGTCACTCGAAGAAGCCGAACAATATCTAGCCAGGCGGATTGAAAGCCTGCGACAAATATTACTCTATGGCGCTCGCCCTAAACGAACATTTCGGGAAGCTGCTACTAAGTATTTACTAGAAAATCAACATAAACGAAGTATCAAGGCTGACGCAGATCAACTTAAGATCTTGAATCAGTATGTTGGAGGTCTTGCTTTAGAATCTGTACATATCGGGGCTTTACAACCTTTTATTGAAGCCAGAAAAAAAACCAACAAAAAAAACAGAACCATCAACTATGGTTTACAAGTTGTTCGCCGTATTTTAAACCTGGCCTCAAGTGAATGGATGGGCAGTAATGGTTTAATGTGGCTAAATAGCGCACCAAAGATCAAACTATTGCCAGTTAATGATGCTCGAAAGCCATATCCTCTAAGCTGGGACGAACAAGAAAAACTATTTAAAGTATTGCCTCTCCATCTGCAAAAAATGGCCTTATTTGCAGTAAATACAGGTTGTCGTGACCATGAAATATGTTCCTTAAAATGGGAGTGGGAGATAAAAATACCAGAATTAGGTACCTCAGTATTTATTATTCCAGGTACGTCGGTAAAAAATGGAGAAGATCGGCTGGTGGTGCTAAACAAAATTACCATGTCAATAATAAACGAAGCAAGAAACCAGCACCCAATATATGTTTTTACCTATAAAAATAAACCAATATTGCGAATGCTTAATAGCGCTTGGAAAAAAGCGCGTGAAAAAGCCGACCTCCCCGTTCGCGTACATGATCTAAAGCATACTTTTGGCAGAAGATTACGTGCCGCAGGAGTAAGCTTTGAAGACCGTCAAGATCTTCTTGGACATAAATCCGGAAGAATTACTACTCACTATTCTGCCGCCGAAATAGGTAACCTTATAACAGCAGCAAATAAAATTTGTAAAACCGAACAAGGATTTACCAACCTTACATTACTTAGAGTGCTTGGACATAAAACCTGCAAAACCGGGCGAGCCCTCACTAGCCCAACACTGCTTAAAGAAATCGGACACCAAACAACCCAATATGCTTAGTCAGTTCTTTATGCACAGCTTCAACTACCCGAAAATGACTTGGCTCAGCTAAAATTAATTTCTCGTAATTAGTAAAACTACATATATAAGCTAATAAACCTATAACATTTTGGCTACGCACCCTTGTCATATTGCTATTTCTGTTCTTTTTGCTTTTCCTCCTGAATGCGTTGATACACCTCCTCTCTATGAACTGGAATATCCTTTGGCGCATCAATGCCAATTCTAACTTGATTGCCCTTTATAGCTAAAATCATAACATTTATCTGTTCGCCAATGACTAGTGATTCGCCAATTCTTCTAGTTAAGATCAACATAAATTAACCCTCCTTATTTTTAATTAATTTCTTGTTCATACAAATAAAATCTTACTAAAAAATTACCACATAAAAATAGCTTTGAACATTAAGTTGGTCTTTACTAACAATTTAAAATTGTCATAACATTTATCGATAGCGACCTACAACAGGTTACGCGTTGGTCTTTATTTTTTTATTAATATCGTTTTTTCACTATTTTTTTATACAAGCCACAACCAGAGGGCTTTTCAACTTTTACGCGTTGGTATCCTTTATTTTTTATATAACTCTTTTTTTAAACAAAAAACTCATCCAGATTCCTTGGCTATAGTGGATTTACTATAAACACGCGTTGGTTTTACCTTGGGCATTAGGATTACCTTACAATGACAATTAATTACCCCCTTTTTTGATAAATCCATTATGGCACCTTCTTCTACTAAAATTTTTATTTTAAGATTTTCCCCCTGATAATTTTTAGTTTGAGTTAATAAACTTTTTTTATGTTCTGCCCAATAGCAAGGATTTTTGGCTCTCCATTTATCTTGGATTCCCTGACGATAGGTTCTATATTCCTTATCATGCTTCAATTTATACCTAAGCCACTTTCTTCGGCGAGCATTCTGGCATTCTTTATTTGAACAATATTTTTGATCCAAAATATGCTTTTGAGGATAAAATTTACAATTACAGTTTAGGCAATGCTTACTTTTCATTTGAGCAGCCTCTAAATATTGTACTGTAATTTGCTACCACAATATAAATTTATTGGCATACCATGAGGCAGTCTTGCCATTCCACTAAAAATGATCAAAGATTTTTGCAAACGCCTAAACTGCTTAAGAGCGATATCTATTTTTTTTACCAACCCAGACTCGGCATTTTTTGGGGCTACATGTAGTAATAAAATATCCCGATTACAAATGAGCAACCGATAAAATACTTTTTGTAAAGATAAAAAGTTAAGACAATTAGCTAGGTTAATAGCATTATTGTAATTATTTTCTGATTGGTTATTTGCTTCTTTAGATGGTTGCTGAAACGTAACAGTAACTTTCACAGGTAAAAAAGATGTGCTACTATGTACATTAGCCATGATTCAATCTCCAATATTGGGTTATGGTTAGAGGCTCTTAATAGTTAGTAGCTATTATGAGCCTCGCTTTTTAAAAGAATTAGCTCTTTATATTTATTACTTTACCTCTTTAAAATCTTGCTATTAATAATTTTGTTTAAGATTATACTAATATTTTTAACTAAATATATAATAACATTTTTAACTTATTTGTCAAACTTTTACAAAAATAATTTATTACCTAAATATCCCAGTAAACATGGTATTTTTACCTTAGATATATGATGAATATTGTCTATTATAATATATGATTTTATAAATAGTATTTTTTATGCTACTATATATCAACTTATGGCACTTTTAGCATCAATAATAAAAGCAAAAAGGAAAGAAATGGGCTTAACGGGCCCTGAATTATATCGCTTATGCGGTGTCCATTTTGCGGTTATCTATAAACTTGAAAATAATATAGAAGTGCCAGATAAAAGCCGTTGGGTGCTGGTTGAAGCCTTAAAAGTGCCATTTAATAGCAATCTATTTGCAAAAAAGGTAAGAGAAAAAAGAGAAGTTTTGGAATGGTCCATTGCTCAACTATCAAAAGTTACCAAAGTATCTACTTCAGTTATTCAATTACTCGAGAGCAACAAAAAACTTCCTTCAATGACTCTTTGCTATAAACTAGCAAAAAAGCTTAAGCTTAACCTGGAAGATTTTGTATAAGCTTATGCTTAATGTTAAATTTAGTTATAAAAACTTCATACAAAACCTAAATTTTTTAGTTGCTGAATTTTGTCTCGTATTAAAATTCCTTTTTTATATAAACGTCTTACATTACTTACCCATCCAGCAAGAGAGGGATTGTCATTAAATCTTTGGGGGACATTACAATGCCCGTTTTTATTTTTAAATTCCATAAGTTCTGACAGCCGTTGTTTCCATAATGTATCAAGAGGATTCCAATCAAATCCTAGCTTATTTAATTCTAGAATTTTATTTTGTTCTAATACCCCTTTTCTATGTGATTGCCTTACTGTATTTACCCAATTTGCCAAAGGAAGGTTATTATTAAATCTTCCAGGTACATTACAATGACCATATCTATTTTTAAATTTCTTAAGTTCGGTTAGTTGGTGATCCCACATAATATCAAGAGGTGACCAGTTAAATCCTAATTTATTTAATTCTAGAATTTTATTTTGTTCTAATACCCCTTTTTTATATGATCTTCTTACCGTACTAATCCAATTTGCAAGAGGGCGGTTATCGTTGCAACTTCTAGGTACATTACAATGCCCGTATTTATTTTTAAATTCTCTAAGCTCTAACATACGTTGATGCCACATAGCATCATGAGGAGACCAGGCAAATCCGAGCTTATTTAATTCTTGTACTTTATTAAGTTCTAATACCCCTCTTCTATACGAGCGTCTTATACGACTAACCCACCCAGCCAAAGGTAGATTATCCTTAAAACCAATTGGGACATTACAATGCTTATGTTTCTTTTTAAATTCTATAAGCTCTGATAACCACTGATTCCACATAGTATCATAAGGATACCAGTTAAATCTTAGCTTATTTAGTTCTTGTATTTTAGTACATTCTAACTTCTTATTTCTATATAACACCCTTACATTACTCACCCAAGAAGCAAGGGATGGGTTATTACTATATGTTCTAGGTACGTCACAATGCCCATATTTATTTTTAAATTTCATAAGTTCTGATACCCATTGTTTCCATAAAGTATCAAGAGGATTCCAGTCAAATTCTAGTTTATTTAATTCTAGAATTTTATCTTGTTCTAATACTCCTTTTCTATATGATTTTCTTACTGTATTTACCCAAGAAGCAAGAGTTGGATTATTGCTATACTCTTGAGACACGTCACAATGCCCATGTTTATTTTTAAATATTATAAGCTCTGATATCCGTTGTTTCCATAAAGTATCAAGAGGATTCCAGACAAAGCCTAATTTATTTAATTCTAGAATTTTATTTTGTTCTAATATTCCTTTTCTACATGATGTCCTTACTGTATTTATCCAAGAAGCAAGAGATGGATTATTAATATATTCTTGAGGCACGGCACAATGACCATATTCATCCCTAAATTCTATAAGCTCTGACACCCGTTGTTTCCACAAAGTATCAAGAGGATTCCAGTCAAAGCCTAGCTTGTTTAACTCCTGTACTTTATTTAGTTCTAATATCCCTTTTTTATATGATCTCCTTACCGTACTTACCCAATTTGCAAGAGGAATATTATCATTAAACCTACTTGGTACACTACAATACCCATATTTATTTTTAAATCTCATAAGCTCTGAGAACCTATTATTCCATATGGCATCACAAGGAGACCAGTTAAATCCTAGCTTATTTAACTCTTTTACTTTATTTTGTTCTAATGTTCCTTTTTTATACGATAGCCTCATTGTATTTACCCAAGCAGCAAGAGATATATTGCTAAATTCTTTTGGAATATTACAATGACCATGTTTCTTTTTAAACTCTTTAAGCTCTGACAGCCTCTTATACCACTTAGCATCATGAGGATACCAGTTAAATTCAAGTTTACTCAACTCTTGTATTTTATTTTGCTCTAACATCCCTTTGCGATGTGATTGCCTCACGTTATTTACCCAAGAAGCAAGAGATGGATTATCAGTAAATCCTCGAGGCACATCACAATGCCCATATTTGTTTTTAAACTTAGCTAAATACCCAACCATTTTATCCCAATTACTGCCTAATCTATCGATAATTGCCACCGACAAGGCTTTTATAAAAGACTGTGATGATAAATATTTCTGAGCGGTAACATCGAAAAAACCTTCTAATAGTTCTGTAGTATTTTTACCAACATACCCCTCCCTAAACTTACCTTTTCTAATTGCTTCACATAATAGTTCATCATGCTGCTCAAGCGCTAATAAAACTTCAAATAATATCTGTGCTTCTGGCTTGGCCAAAGCGGTCTCTGGTGTTTCTTGCGAAGCAGTGTCAACAAATATCGGCACCATAATATATCCATATTGTTTCCCCGGATGTTTACGTAATGCTCTACCTATCCCCTGAACAATATCTATCTTACTTTTTTTGTTAGAAAATATCGCCACCATATCGACTGATGGCGCATCAATCCCTTCCGTTAAGCATCTTGCGTTTGTAATAATGGACTTAGTATTACTTTCAAACTCCCTCATTATCTTTTTTCGCACACCAGAAGCTTGCTTACCATTAATATGCAAAATTTTATGTTTAGGAAGAATACGATTTTTTACTAAAATTTGGCTAAATTGTTCGGCATCATAAACCCGGGTATGAAAAGATACTATTTTAGATGCGGCGGTTTTTTCAATGGCTTTTTTTAAGGCTATTTGCATCGCCGCATTATAGACAGCATTATTTGATAGGCCAGCATTATCTTCAGCTTGTAATTTTTTTGCCACCATTTCAGAAGTAACTTCCGGAAAAATTATCTTATAATCACAAATAATACCGTGTTCAATAGCTTTACGAAACGATAAAATGTGACAATGTTTACCGTAGTATTCGACATTATCCATCGACGACACAGGGGCAAAATCATTTTGAATATCTCTTTTATCCAGGGAAAATTGCTTGGGAGTTGCGGTTACAAATAACCTTTTCTCTATCGGCACATATTCATCAAAAAGAGGAGCAGAAAAATAACTTTCCTCTTTTACTGCTGTTCGATGAGCTTCATCAAATATACCCAGGTCAAATTTAAAATTGCCCATAGCTGCTGACAATGTAAGTGATGATTGGTAGGTACAAAACACCACTTTTATTTCTTTGGAATTCGATTTTTTCTTAAAAAATTTTGTTATCTCTTTTGGGGAGCTCAACACAGGGAACCAAAACTCATCTTTTTCAACAATAATACCATCCTCATCCAATGCAACAGTTTGATCGGAACAGATGGCCATCATACTTAAAGTTCTAGAAGCGGCGGTAGTCCATTCCAATGCCGCTTGATGAATTAAAGCTAATGATGGTACAAAAACTACAACAGTCTTTGCCTTAGTTTTTTCTGCAACCCACAAGCATATCAGCGTTTTCCCTGCACCACATGGCATTATAACCGTTGCTCTATTAGCAGAACTTAATTCCTTAATAACACTATTTATCGCAGCTCTTTGATGAGGATAGGGTTTAATCATAGTGAAAAAGCCCAATTATACTTTCGTTTGTGACAAACTTTGCGACAACTACTTCCTGTTTATTGATTCCTTTAGAGCTTTGCCAGCAGAAAACTTAATCACTTTATGGGCTGGTATTTTAAGCACATCGCCGGTTTGGGGGTTCCTACCTTGACGCGCACTCCTCTTTTTTACTGCAAAGCTGCCAAAACCAACAAAAGTTACGGCTTTACCTTTGATTAAGCCCTTTGTAATAGACTCTAGTAGAGCTGTGATTATTTCATTAGTTTTGCCGATGGGAAGCTCAAATTTTTTAGCTAAATCTCTTACAAGTTCTTTCCTACTCATATGCTCCTCAGAATTGTTAAAAAAATAAAATATACCTTGCTCTCTTTTAAAAAGAAACAACTAAATTTTATTAAAATACCATTTCTATTTATAGCAACCTAAGTATAATAATTTTTAACCTCCACTATACTATTGGTCGGAGTATTAATGCTAAGTTTGTGCCACCACCATTAGCTAAAACTCAATAAATTAAATTATTAGCTTTAGTCTTGGTAGGCATTAGGATTATATTAACTTAAAACTTTATAAAAGTTTTAAAATCAAAATACTGGAAATAACAGAATGGCTGTTTTAAAAACACTGATAAATATTATAGGCAATTTTAGTTCGAATTTAACCTGCTTTGTCCGCTAGTAACAACGCACACCCCACGCGGGATTCCGCTTTAGAGTTATCCTGTTGATTCTTAATTAAAATTTTAATGTTTTTAATTTTTACATGATTTTTTATATGGCACACATATGTGCTATAAATAGCACGTATTTGGCACACGTACCATAAAACTCAAAAGATCTTGATTTTAAGCCTTTAAAGATGACACATGTGCTATATATGTGCTACAAAATGGCATGTATTTGGTACACATATGCTGTATGTAGGACACAAGTATGAGCTTGGTTTTTAACAAAAAAACTACTTATATATTACGCTCTAAAAGCATGTCCATCTAAACAGAAGATCAGTAGTAAACTTAGCAAATTATTGGTTCACCGCTTACGGAAAAATTATTATAGGAACATATTGTAGGAAAATTATTGAGCTTAAATGGTTACAATGATATAATTCATCTCGGATTCGAAGTAATGTAGTCATCCAACATCTCTCATAAACACAAAGATGGCTTGAGGTGTTTAATGTTTGCATGGAATGATAGACACAAATTAGAGTTCGTACCTGACAAGCTGTATTATATATAGCGACAATGATTTTGATTTTCATGGAGCAGAATATGATAGGAAAACAATCATTATTTATTTTGGATGCTTTAAAAAGAAAAGCCGGCGAATTACTAGATACAGGGAGGATATGTGGATTTATCACGATTCCCAATCTCGAGAAATTAACAAATCTGTTATTAACTGGGAAAATAAAAGATATTTTATTATTAGAGCTATATGATAAGGAAGCACAACTGTTGGATAATAAAACGCTATTAGTAGATAAGACAGCTGTATTAGAAATAAAGGTTCAAGTTGAGCATATTTTACGTAAACATGAGTGAAGAACTTAGGGCAGTTCTTTTTCGTCAAAAAGCAAATGAAAGCAAGGATGAATATAATAAAAGGATACAAGAGGATTTAAAAAGAATACGAGATATATTTAGAGAAGAGCTTAAAAGATTAGAGGAAAATGAAGCTGAGTTTTTTGATAGAATAAATAAACAATTTGAAAAAATTCTGAAAACATTAGAGGAAGCAATAGCTAGGGTTAATGGCCGATTGGATCAAGCTCGAACCGCTTTAAAAAAAGCCCAAAAAGAACTAGATGAATTAATTATCCAATGTAAAGAACATATTGAAGAAACAGCCAAGGTGGTTGACAAAGCAATAGAAGAAAATAAAGATGCGTTAACGCCAGAAGAAATAGCCCTAGTAAAAGAAAGATCTGCTCAGATACGAAAAATGAAACAACAGCTCGCAAGTGCACCACCAGAAACTAAAGGTGCTATCCTTGCTGCCGAGGTAAAAGATATTGAAGTAGTAAGTACAATCCTAGGTGGAGCAAAAGATCGATTAGGAGAAAAATTAAAAGCAGGATTAGCCGCTTTAGAAAGGGATAAGAAAGAGTATAGTGTTCTAATTAAAACCCGTGAGGAAGATAAACAAAAAGGCGTCGAAATAGATAATAGATTAAAAGAATTTGAAGACAAAAAAGCTCATGGCGAAATTGTAGACGAAACAGAGCATGAAATGCTTAAACAACAAAAGGAAGGCTCAAAGAGCCTTAGCGACAGAAGGGATGAAGTCCTTAAAAAACTGGAAGAAACAATAAGGAAGCGCGAAGAAGAGGTAGAGCAACTGAATGTGCAAATAAAGAAACTTGAAAACTCTATAAAAGAATTGGCTACAAAAAAAACCGAAGCCGAAGATGATAAAAATAAAGCAGAAGTAAAAGTTGACGAAGTCGAAACACTACAAACAGAGGTTAAAGAGCTTCAAGAAAAGGTAGCTAAATTAATAGAGTCTAAGGATGAACATGAGTTTTTACAAAGCATGGTAAAAGAGAGTTCGGACGAAACTCTTACCGAAATAGACATTGAAGGTTTTGAAAAAGAGCTTAAGGAAAAAGAAGTTGATGAGGTTGATCTAAAATCAGTGCCTAATCTATTAAAACCAAATGGACTATGAGAAAGAAATTAAATTATTAGAGTTGAAGATTTTTTTGTACAGATTTTTGTTGCTGTAAGTTTTGTAGTAATCCTGAGCGAGGCGAAGGATCCTTAAGGTTTAGAGCATATGGATATCCTCGTATTGGTTACGGTAAGAAAATAAACAATTTTTTGGAGAAAGTTATGTTTAGTATATTTCGTGTATTTTACTTGGCAGCTGTTACAACCGTTATATTTTTGTTATCCATTCCTTCTTATGCTTTAGAAATTCCATGCACACTAAAAGGTGTAGGTTTACCAAATACAGTAACTATTCCAAGTGCTCCTGGTACGTGGATAGAGGTTACGTTTAATGGAATATATATAGACACAGATGATTACAGTAAGAGATATGGACTTATTACAACAACAAAAATCATGGCACAAAGTAAACTTGTAATAGACGGTTTTAAAAAATCTATATCCGATAGAAAAATATTTTCAAGTGTTGGCTCTTATCGTGTAGAAGCAACATGCTCCGGGGGTAAAGCAATAGAAATGAATCCTGGAGATACAGTTAGCTGCGGAGAAAACCAGTTAGTACTCATTGAATTATATAGGCCAACTTGTGCGACTAAAGCTGACGATATAAAAGGCATATTTACTGTAAACACACATACTAAAAGTAGCCTGGTAGATGAAGACATAAAAATAACAGTACCAATGCCATTAGATGTTGGTGTTAAAGATAAGTTATTAGATTCAAAAGGTAGCGCTTTACTTACTGGCGGTATTCTCGGTAGTGATGGACAATTACTATAAAAGAAATTAGTGACCGCAAGCTCCGGTTTAGAAACATAACGGAGCAAACTTTAGTTTGCGAAACCAAACATTAGGCATAGATTTTGTTAAATTAAATGGTTGCTCAAAACGGTATTTTGGGCAACCAACAAGCCTCGAAGGGGCGAAAATCTCCACAAGCTCAGGGCAAGACGAAATGCAACCCTGAAAAAGGATTTTTATGACGGGAAAGTAAACATATGGATATCTTCGTATTGGCTATGGTATTAAAAAAAATAGTTCTTTTTTGGAGAATTTTATGTCTAGTATAATTCGTATATTTTATTTTATGGCTATTACAACCATTATATTTTTAGCATCTGTTCCTTCGTTTGCTTTAGATATCCCATGTACAAAAATAGATGCAGGCTTACCAAGCACAGCAACTATCCCAGGAGCCCCTGGAACCTGGATAGAAGTTAAGTTTGATGGAATACGTGTAGATGTGGATGATTATAGTAAGAGATATGGACTTATTACAACAACAGAGCTTAAGAAACAAAGTAAAGATGTACTAGCAAGCTTATTAAAAGCTAAATCAGATAGAGCTATATTTTCAACCGTTCATTATCAAGTAAAAACCATGTGTTCTGGGGGTAAAGAAACAGAAATGAATCCTGGTGATACAGTTGGATGTGGAGAAAGCGAATCAGCAGTAATTGAATTAGACCAACCATTTTGTAAAACCCCATCAGGTAATGACAGATACGGTGTTTTTACTGTAACCAGACATACTAAAAGTAGCTTGGTAGATGAAGACATAAAAATAACAGTACCAATGCCATTAGATGTTGGTGTTAAAGATAAATTATTAGATTCAAAAGGTAGCGCTTTACTTACTGGCGGTATTCTCGGCAGTGATGGACAATTACTATAAAAGAAATTAGTGACCGTAAGCTCCAGTTTAGAAACATAACGGAGCAAACTTTAGTTTGCGAAACCAAACATTAGGCATAGATTTTGTTAAATTAAATGGTTGCTCAAAACGGTATTTTGGGCAACCAACAAGCCTCGAAGAGGCGAAAAGCTTCACAAGCTCAGGGCAAGACGAAATGCAACCCTGAAAAAGGATTTTCATGACGGAAAAGGTTCGGTAGACTTCAAAATGCCTGGACCCGCATCTAAAGTGGTTGCTGCCGGAAGCAGTTTTATTTAGTAGTAAAAGTGTAAAAGAGGTAATAATTGTAAGCAAAAAGATATAGTCATTAATAGTGATGTTTTTAAAAAAACAAGGAGAAGTTTATATGGAAAACAAAGAAGGAAAAGGGATTAATCAATATTTAGTTAATGAGAAAATTGAGCATATACTAAATATTAAGGGAAGCACTTTTACTATAGATGACCGACAATACTTTGAAAACAATTTTGCCCGTGGTTTATGTTGGCTATGGTGGTATACCAAGTACCTGCAATCACAACAAAACCCTGTCGCTGCTATCCAGCATATAAAACAAGGCGCATCTGGAACTGATTATAATTGGTTCTTGAATACGGAAAAATTGATTCTTAGCTGGGATGATAAGAAAGATCCTACCAGTCAGGAATTAAATGAGATATCTAGGTTTATCATATTAATACAATACCTTGCACAAATAGATATACTCTTTTCTCCTTGGAAAAGTAAAAAAATTGATGGTTTGGTGGAAAAGCAGTTTAAGCGGTATATAACAAAGTTTGAAAACAAACATTTCAAATGGGACGAGAACGTTTTAAAAACCGCTCTAACCGCGATGATGAATAAAAATCTTACTAAAGAGTACTCCCTTGGTGCACTATTGACAGGAAGTCAATTAAAGCAATTATTGAATGCTAAAAATCTTATTCAAGATAAAAGGTTGCTAATATTTGAATCGCAGAATGAGCGTTATGATAACTTATATTGTAGCGCGTTTTATAAAGATGGTGATAAATATTTCTATTTTGATCCCACGAGTGTTGAAGAAAAAAGTGAGTTTGAAGTAACTTCTATCGACGAGCTGGTAAACTTAATTTGTGAGGCAAATTTTGGTCCCCTATTTCGTTACGAAACTCACGTTCGTGATAAAGAGATTAACTTACTAAATTGTAAAAAATCTTTTCCTGTAGCATTAAGGATTTTTAGTTTTGAAGAAAAATCAGAAAGGTATCCTGATTTAGAAATTTTATTAGAAACTATTAAACCTGATGTAAGCAGATTTGAATATGGTTCTTTAAATTTAGCGGCTAAAGTAGGAAATTTAGAAAATGTTAAGTATTTCTTAGGAAAAGAAGCCGACCTTAATCACTATGTGAGGAAAAGTCTTACTCCTCTTATGTTAGCTGCTGATTATGGCGATATTGCAATAGTTAATAAGATTGTTTCGGCTGGTGCTGATGTTAATACAAAAAATGATGATAAAACAACTGCCCTTTTATACGCTGCTTATCGCGGGCATCTTGATATTGTAAAAAAACTTATTTCAGCTGGAGCATCCATAAATATACATAATGAAAAAGGATGGACTGCTTTGAATTTTGCTTCCTATTACGGTTTTCTAGAGATTGTCAAAGAGCTCCTTGCCAAAAAAGCTGATTCTGATTTACAAAATAGTGATGGAATGACGCCATTAATAAGCGCCGCGGGATTTGGTTACCTCGATATTGTTAAAGAACTGCTTATTAATAAGGCTGATCCTAATTTAAGGACTAAAGGTGGGCAAACTGCGTTAATGATGGCTGCAAAATATGGCCATTTAGAAGTTGTTAAAATTCTTCTGGCTAATGGAGCCGATTCTAATTTGCGAAACAATGATAAATGGTCAGCTTTAATGTTTTCTATATACAAAGGACATAAGACTATAGCAGAAGAGCTTATTGCAGCAAAAGCTAATGTTAATATCCAAAATAAGAATGATTGGACTGCTCTTATGTTCGCTTCTGATGAGGGTTATATAGACATTGTTAAGAAACTTATTGCCGCTGGTGCCGATGTAAATTTACAAAATTTCGAGAGATGGACTGCGCTTAGTTCAGCTGCTAGAAATGGACATCTTGAAGTTGTTAAGGAACTCATTGTTGCTGGTGCCGATATTGAAATTAGAGTTAGCGATGGTTGGACACCACTTATGCTCGCTGCTAGATACGGCTATATTGATATCGTTAAAGAGCTCCTTAAGAGAGAGGCCAATATTAATCTACAAACCAAGGATGGCTGGACTGCTCTTATGTTGGCAGTTGTGGGCAATCATCTAAATATTGTTAAAGAACTTTTATTGAATAAAGCCGACCCTAATCTATTGAATTTCAGTGAACGTAACGCTCTTATGATAGCGACTGAAAATAGATACGTTGATATAGTTAAAGAACTTCTTAGTATAAAAAATATAGATATAAATAAAACAGATAGGGATGGAAAAACAGCTCTAATGTTGGTGTCTAATAGGTGGAAGAAGGAGCTTGGGGAAGACTACAGCATGTTAAGCGCTAAAACTACGAATATTGTAAAAGAGCTGCTTGCTGCTGGTGCTGATCCTAATGTGCAAGTCAAAAATGGCACGACTGCTCTAATGTTAGCTGTCGAATGGTCTCGTTCCGAAGTAGTGGCTGCATTACTTGAAAAAGGAGCAGATGTTAATAAAGTAGATAAAGATGGTAAGACAGCCATATTGTATGCTTTAAGTACTTCGGTTATTAAAGAGCTTGTTGCCAAAGGGGCGAATATTAATGCACAAGATAAGCGTGGGACAACCATACTCATGGAAAGAGTAAGGGATGACGACGCAAGGGATATAAAAGAAATACTTTCTTTGGGTACCAAACCAAATATGCAAGATGCAAATGGCAAAACCGCCCTTATGCTAGCTTGTTTTTCTACGCTGTCCAATCAAGATGGAGATAGGTTTGATCATAGCGCGGGTAATGTAAAAGAATTACTTGCTGCTGGCGCAGATCCTAATATACAGGATAAACATGGAATAACTGCGCTTATGGGAGCTACACAAGAAAACCACTTTGAAGTTATAAGGTTGTTAGTAGCACATGGTGATATTAATCTCAATCTTAAAGACGAGAATGGCATAACTGCTCTTATGGGAGCTACCAGGTGTGATTATAGTGGGCGCATCATTAAGGAACTACTTTCTAACAAAAATATAAGTATTAATGAGCAAAATAAAGTTGGAGTAACTGCATTGATGATGGCTTCGGGGTATAGAAACTCAGAAACTTACAATAAGAACCTTAAAAAAGAACGGTATGAACCCCCTTCATTTTTCCACTCTAACCCTATCATGTACGACTGGATACATTCTATGCCAGTAGTAAACTATTATTGCATAGAGTCGGTAAAAGCACTGCTTGCTGTTGGTGCAGATCCTAATGTACAAGACGAGAATGGTTGGACTGCGCTTATGTATGCTGTTGATACAGACTGTATTGAGGTTGTTAACCTCCTGATAGCTGACTACAATACAGACCTTAATAAAGCCAATAAAGACGGTAAAACCGCTTTAATGATAGCAATAGCCAATTGTAATATTGATATTGTTCGAGTGTTATTAACCCGTAAGGATATAGATTTAGCTGCAGAAGATAAAAATAATACACCAATTATTGCCTTAGCTGCTAGAGGTGGCTCCATAACCATTGTTAACGAACTTTTGGCACTACACAAGGATAGGTATTTCTACTTAAATGGGGAAAATATCGACGGGAAAACAGCATTAATATATGCAATTCAAAACAATCATGCTGAAATTGTAAAAGCTCTTATTACTGCTGGCGCAGAAGCTAATTACCCATTTCTTGATGATTTAACGCCGCTTATGTTGGCGGTCAAGAATAATCGTATTGAAATTGTAAAAGAACTTCTTACCAATAAAGACTTGGCTGTTAATGAACAGAACAGTCAAGGTTTTACGGCACTTAGTATCGCTGTAGAGTCTGGTTCTTTAGAGATGGTTAAATTACTATTGGCAAATTCACAAACCAAATTAGAGCTTGAAGTAAAAACCGAAGAGGATGGCTTAACTGCTCTTATGTTGGCAGCTAAATATGGGCATGTAGAAATAGCTAAAGAGCTACTTGAAGCTGGAGCATATATTAATGAGCAAAGTGAAAATGAAAAAGTAACTGCGTTAATGTTGGCGGTAGAAAATAAACATATTGAGGTTATTAAAGTGTTATTGCCTTGTAAGACCAATAAATACAAGGAATTAGATATAGGTATAAAAAATAAAAAAGGACTAACGGCATACGATCTTGCACAAAATGAAGAAATCAAACAGCTTTTGAAAAATTGACTAAAAAAGGCTAATAATTAAAAAGGGAGCAACCAGATTTAAAGAGGGTCAGCCGAAAAGGATTTCAGATACCCTTTTTAAGCTAAGTTGGGCGTAACAGCCTTATTTTTTGCAATTAGGGCTTACCTCTATTTAAATGTTTTGAATTGCTATTTGCTGTCTGGTAGACTGCCGAGGTATATTTTTTATTAATGAATTAGCGTCGCATTAGGTTAGAAGCGAACTGTTTATTGTCACATGTAAAGTCTGCTTTGTTATATCTGTAGGAACGAGCAAGATTATGCAATAGTTGCTAAAATTAGCTAAAAAGGTTATTTTTAAAGAAAAAGCTGACTGTATAACAAATACATATTTGACTAGGGATGATTTTAAAAAACAAATTTAGTTTGCGGAATAATAAGGAGGTTAAGCATTAATATTAAGTAAGAAAGAAAAGTTAACATTATTATGGCTGCAAACCATAAAAAAGCTGTGGTTGTTGGTGAAACAGGACTTTGTGTCCAGTGTGCCGAATATTTAATAAACAGAGGATGGGAAGTCAGTTATGTTGTGTCTCTTGATAATGTAGTTGTTGATTGGGCAAAGTCTAAAAACATTCCTATCCTACCAATAGCACAGTTAAGTCATCTCCCGACAGATTGTTTTTATCTTTTTAGTATAATTAATCCCTTTTTAATTCCAGAATCTGTTTTGACAAACAAGAGATTATTATTAGCTCTTAACTACCACGATAGCTTTTTACCTAGATATGCTGGGGTCAATAGCACTACCTGGGCTATTATTAATGGTGAAAAGGAGCACGGGGTTACTTTTCACAAAATAGAAGTTGGAATTGATGAAGGAGACATTGTTGCCCAATCCCCAATTCCTATTGAAAAAGATGAAACAGCTATCTCATTGAATTTAAAGTGCAGCGAACGGTTCTTGCAACTATTTAAAGAAGTTATTACCAAAATAGAAACTGATAAATTAGAATTTATTAAGCAGGACATAGCAAAAAAGACATATTATGGCTTAAAAAATCTTCCCGCTAATTATGGAATTATTAACGGCATCAAAGATATTTATATTGTCTATGATTTAACCAGGGGATTAACTTTCGGTGATAATTACAATAACCCAATAGCAACAGTAAAAGTAAATTTAAAGAATAACTTCTATATTGCTGAAGATTTTAATTTAAATACAGTAACAAAAGATCGCCAGTTATCTAAGAACATCATACTATTTAACACAGTAAGAGATGTTTATGGTAATAAAACTGACCTTAAAATTACCCATAAGGATATCACAACTACTTACTCTTTGCCTAATAAAGATCTGCAATTTCTAGCTAGTATCAAAGCGCAAGAAAGAAAAGTTAAGCAACAGGTTCTTGAGTTTTTTAAAAACCATTCCGATTCTTCAATAAAAGTTCTTGGCCATACTTCAGATATTATAGATGGCCAACACTACAGAAAAAAAGTGAGCTTTACTAAATCTATAGAAACTCCTGACATTCTGGCTTTGGTTTGTTTCATACTAGCCCGCTTTTTCCGCGAAGATTTTATAATTTCCTTATACTTAGCTAACGATAAAATTCCGCCACCATTAAAAAACCTGGTAGAAAATCGTGGCTTTATTGCCTTACAGCAAAATTTATTAGATAATAATTTCAGTGTCCTTAAAAAATATCTTACCAGCTCCCTAAAAAACAGCTATATCATAACCAAAGACTTTGGTTATAGATACCAGCTGCAATTGTTAACCGATATTGCTATAACTATTGGCGAAGCTGCTAGTATCGACAAACATAAGCTGGTAATAAAAATAAAGGACCATAAAATTGAGTTTTGCGGAGATGAAGCTTATAAATTACAAATTGATAGTCTTGCTGAAACTATAAAAACCGTTATTACCAAAAAATTCAGAGGAAAACTTGCGACTGCAAAACTAAAACATATCAGTATCTTAAGCGAAGTTCAATATAAAAAGATAGTATATAAATGGAATGATACCGAACAAAATTATCCTATAGACAAGACCGTACATCAGTTATTTGAAGAGCAGGTTTTAAAGACGCCCAGTAATTTAGCAATTATTTATAAAGATAAAAAACTAACCTATAAAGAACTAAATAAAGAAGCCAATAAATTAGCTAACTATTTGCGTTTAAATTATAAAGTTAAGCCAGATAGCTTGGTTGTACTATTTTTAGATATTACCGATAGCATGATAATTTCTATGCTTGGGGTACTGAAAGCTGGTGGGGCGTACATACCAATTGACCCAAAACATCCAGATGAAAGGATTGGTTATATTTTAAATGACACTAAAACCACACTGATTTTAACAAGTAATACGCATCAAAGTAGATTACAGCAACTTGTTAATAAAAAAGGAATAACTACAGCAATATTAACTATTGATAGTAAACCGATACAAAATGAATTAGCTAAGCGAGAAATAGCGAACCCTGAAATAATAACTAAAAATAATAACCTTATTTACGTTTTATATACATCAGGAACAACAGGTAATCCTAAAGGTGTAATGATAGAGCATAAAGGAATAGTGTCTTTGGTAAAGGGAACAGATTACGTTAACGTAAGTGCTAGTGATGCGTTTTTTCAACTTTGCGACATAGGATTTGATTTTTCAGCTTTTGAAATTTGGACCCCTTTATTAAATGGAGCAAAGTTAGTTATTCCAGAAGATAGATTCGCTCTATTTAGTAATATTAAACTATTTCACAAAGCATTAACAACTAATAAGATTACTACGCTTTTAATGACAAAGACATTACTTGATCAGTTATTTCTTTCCGACGAAAGTGTGTTTAGAGATATTAAGTATTTGCTAGTTGGAGGTGAAGCATTAAGCAAGCGCTTGATCGATAAATTAATGAAATCAAGTTATGCACCTAAAAATGTTATTAATGCCTATGGTCCTACTGAAAATTCTGTAATATGTTGTACTTTAAATATCAAAAAAAAGAACCTTATAAATATAGATACTGTACCAATTGGCACGCCTTTATCGAATAGGAAAGCATATGTATTAGACGAGGACTTAAACCCGCTACCTATCGGGATAACTGGGGAATTATATGTGGCCGGCGATGGAATAGCTCGAGGCTACCTAAATAAACCAGACTTAACGAAAGAAAAATTTATTGATAACCTTTGGCAAAGTTCAGAAGAAAAATCGAAAAACAGAAATGGGAAATTATATAAAACTGGTGATTTAGTTCGCTGGCTTGCTGATGGCAACTTAGAATATCTTGGTCGAAACGATGAACAGATTAAAATAAGAGGTTTTAGAGTTGAACTCGGAGATATAGAAAATAAGTTATTAGGCTATCCGCAGATTAAACAAGCTGTAGTATTAATAAAAGAACGAATAGCAAAAAATACGGATAATAAATACTTGCTGGCTTATTATATAACTGATAAAAAATTAGATGAAAGCAGAATACAAGCTTACTTAGCAACACAGTTACCAGAATATATGGTGCCCCAAATATTCGTCCATTTAAATAAGTTACCTTTAACAGCGAGTGGTAAACTAAATAAAAATCTATTACCGGAACCAAGGTTTGCTGGCAATTATGATCATGTAGCGCCAAAGACGAAACTGCAAACACAGCTAGTTGAAATATGGTCTAAAGCATTGGATTTCCCTGACCAAACAATTGGGATAACAGACGATTTTTTTAAGTTAGGGGGAAGCAGTATAACAGCTATTAAAGCAATTAGCGTGATTAACCAAAAATTTAAAGCTAATATCCAAGTACGAGACATACTTAATGGACGTACTATAGAAAATCTAGAAAAATTGATATCCAATAATATTGGCCAATTTGTGTTTAGTGATTATGTTATTAAAAGCTCCGACTCAAAATATTTATACGAATCTTTTGAATTAACAAATGTCCAACAGGCTTATTACTTCGGCAAATTCAAAAACTTTACATTAGGCAATACATCGGTGCATTTATATTTTGAATATGAATTTGAGTTTTTGCATATACAGAATTTAGAAACAGCATTGAATAAGTTGATAATGCGTCATCATAATTTACGCATGGTTATCGAAAATGGTAGCCAACGATATATCGAGCATCCCCCACATTATCAAGTAAAGGTTTATGAACTAAACGGAAAATCCGAATTGGAAAGTATAAGGGAAGAATACTCGCATAAAGTTTATGCCAACGAACAACTGTGGTTGTTTGATATTTTTGTTTCTACCTTTAAAGGCAAGTACATTTTACATCTAAGCATTGACGCCTTGATAATGGATGCATATAGTTTATGGATTTTTTTAGATGAATTAGGAAAATTATATAAAAATCCCCTAAGTAAATTACCAAAAATAACTATTAATTATCGGGATTATATTAAGCAGTTTGTTGCAATCAGACAAGGTGAATTATTTGCTAAAGCAAAAAAATATTGGTTAGATCGGACTAACAATTATAACTTTACCCTTGCTTTACCGTTGCAAAAACAACCTGAAACCATTGTTTATCCTAAGTTTGCAAGAATATCTAAAGAACTAGATGCAAAAATTTGGGGGGCAGTAGTCGCCAAAGCTAAACATTATGGGATTAGTCAAACTATTTTAACCTTGTGTGTATACGGTTATGTATTAAGTTATTGGAGCAATCAAGATAAGCTGTGTATAAATCTTACCCTGTTTAATCGCCTACCTCTACATGAACAAATAAACAACTTAGTCGGAGATTTTACAACTCTAGAACTATTTAATTACGTGAACAATGAACATGGCACTAAACATAATTTACTTACTTTGTTTAAAAATATTCATGATAGTTTATGGGAAGATATAGAAAATAATTTATTCGATGGTGTAGATTTTCAAAGGTTAGTTAGAGATAACTTTTTGACTTCTAATAAAATAGTCGCGCCCGTAGTCCTAACTAGTATCTTTGGTGTGGAATATAGTAGCAACAAAATTTTAGACGATTCATGCTGTGGTTTAGGTTATGCAATTACCCAAACTCCTCAAGTATGGTTAGATAATAAAGCCTATGAACGAGCTGGTAGATTTGTAGCAGAATGGGATTACGTAGAAGAATTATTTAATAAAATAGATATAGAAGCGATGCATGAGCACTATCTTAGCCTTATTCAATACTTAGCACATGCCGACTGGGAGAAAGACACCCTTCCTGAATTAGAGTTACCAAAGTTAAGTGAAGCGATCATAACTAAAGCTAATATTGCTACGCAACCAAGCAGTGAAGAGACTCTTTTTAATCGTTATGAAGCTTTGATAACCAGTAATAAACTTAAAGACGAAATTGCTGTTGTCGATTGTGGCAAAAACCGAGAATATAGCTACCAGGAACTATTTAAAGATAGTAACTTAATAGCGCGTTTTCTTTTGGCGTTTATCAATAGCTATGGTTCTAATAAAGAAAATTTTATTGATAACACTAAATTGGTGGCCATTTTAAGCGACAAAGGCTACAACCATGTTTTAGGTACTACATCTATAATGAAAGCAGGTTTTGGATATTTGCCGCTTAATGTTGATTGGCCTCTCGCTAGAGTAGAAGAAATTTTAGTTCAAGCTGGAACAAAAGTATTATTAATCTCTAGGGAAGAATACACCAACTGTAAATTAGGCAGAGATAAGCTGCGAGATAAATATTTACTTATTGTCATTGAGGATGTGCTAGAGCTCCTTGCTCAAAATCCGGTAAAAAGAGATGATTTATTAAGAACAGTTTTACCGCAAGTTTTCGCAGATGATGTAGCATATGTAATATTTACCTCAGGCTCAACTGGAATCCCTAAAGGGGTTACCATTAGTCATCGTGGGGCCATGAATACAATAAATGCTATAAATAAAGAATTCGGTATAACAAAAAAGGATGGAGTATTAGCTATATCTGAACTTGGCTTCGATTTATCAGTTTACGATATATTTGGGATTTTAGCTGTTGGAGGAAAAATAATTTTTCCAATCCAAAGCAGAACCAAGGAGCCTGAATATTGGCTAGGATTAATTGAAAAACATCAGGCTACTGTCTGGAATACCGTGCCCCAACTTGCAAGCTTACTAATTGATGAGCTTGGTAATTCTAATGGCTTTAATATATCTGCTCTACGTTTATTTTTATTAAGCGGTGATTGGTTACCCACTAACTTACCAAACCGAATAAAAAAATACTGTAGCCAAGCACAAATAATTAGCTTGGGAGGAGCAACCGAAGGTAGCATTTGGTCAATCTGGTACAAAATAAACAAAGTCTATTCTGAATGGAATTCAATTCCATACGGCGTTGCAATGCCAAATCAAAAAATGTATGTTTTAAATCACGCTTACCAACATTGTCCAGTTGGAGTTATTGGTGAAATTTATATCGGTGGCATGGGCGTTGCCCTGAATTATTGGCGTGATCGTTCCAAAACCGAAGCTAGTTTTATTCCCCATCCACAGCTTGGCAGGATCTACCGCACGGGTGATTTAGGCAAATGGAATATTAACGGTTATATAGAGTTTATGGGGCGACAAGATAAGCAAATTAAAGTACGGGGTTATCGTGTCGAGCTAGGAGAGATTGAAAAAAAACTGTTAGAATACCCAAAAATTACTCAGGCAATAGTTTTAGCTAAGAAACACACTAATCGTAGTCAGTATCTAGTTGCTTACTATGTAGCGCCTACAAAACTTAGCGAGGAAGCGATAAAAGTTGCTCTTAAAGACAAACTTCCAGATTATATGGTACCAAATATATTGGTACATTTAGCACAACTACCCTTAACTGCTAATGGTAAGTTGGACCTGGCAGTATTGGATACACTAGTTGGTTCTCCAACTATTAATAACAATTATGTAGCACCATCTAGTAAATTAGAACATAGGATGTGTGCTCTATATGCAGAAGTCTTTGAGTTACCTAAAGATAAAGTTGGCATTAGAGATGACTTTTTTGAGATGGGCGGAGATAGCATTGCAAGCATGCGTCTTGTTTCACGAATAAGAGAACAATTAAAGTTACAAATTACTATCCAAGATATCTTTAACCAAAGAAATATAGAGGAGTTGGTTAAAAATGTTTTAATAAAGCAGAAGCCAACCAAAGAAAATATAACTATTTTAAAAGCCAGAAAAAATGACAAGAATATAAATTGGAGACATTTAGATAAAATTCGTAAAGATCCAAAAGTCGAGGACGTTTACTTTGCTAATAATTTACATGAGGGTTTCATCTATCATGCAATTAGAAATAAAAAAACTAATAGCGACTATGTATCCCACTTCCTTTGGAAGTACGATACCGAAATAGATATTGATAAATTTGAAAAAGCATGGCAACTGGTGCAACAAAAATACCCTGGTTTAAGACTAAGGTTTGCATGGGATGAAGAGTTGGTACAAATTATAGACAAAAAACCAGAAATAGCTTTTAAGTATATTGACTTATCAAGCTTGGAGATAAATAACGATAATGATTGCAAGAGTAAATTAACCGAGATAGCTAATAAACTATATGATAGTTACGATTTACGAGAAGGAAAATTGTTCAGAGTATGTTTGGTTAAATTTTCATCAAACAATTATGCAAGCATATGTAGTGTTCATCACGGCATTATCGATGCCTGGAGCTTCAGATTATTATTTGATGATGCACATAAGTTATACTTACAATTATTAAACAACAAGCAACCGCAAATAATAGAAGATGTAGCATACAAAAAAGCGCAAGACTATTTATGGGAACACAAAGACAGATATCAGAGGTACTGGGATAAATATCTAGCACAGATAGAAGATAGAGCAAACCTAAGACCATTATTAAAACCTTCAGTGTCTAATATAGAAATAAAAAATCATAAGGTCGTTATCCAAGGAAAAGAACAACGGTTAGAATTAAAGGGACCAATATTTTTTCGGCTAAAAAATTTATGCCAAGTAAATGGTATTACCATAAATGCAGTAATCCAATATGTATGGCATAAAATCTTACATATATATGGCGCTAGCAATACTACGGTAGTAGGAACAGTAGTAACTATAAGAAATATACCTATAGATAACATTGAAAAATCGGTTGGATTATTTATAAATACATTGCCTCTGATATTTAAACATGACCATAAATTAGGAATCATTGAACAGATAAAAATCATCCAAAACTCAATCAGTGAAATAGGCGACAAAAGCAACACGGGGCTGGCTCGTCTTCAAGCTGGCGAACGTTTATTTGATAGCTTGATATCATATGAAAATTATCCTGCGCCAGAAGGTAATTCAGGTACGATGTATGATACCATATGGTCTGGCTTCAAATTAGATTATCCATTAACTCTAATGATTCATGAAGAAAAACAAACGTTGACAATACATTTTAGGTATGCTGGCGAATTGTTTAGCAGCAATACAATAGCTTACTTATTAAATAAGTTACTATTTTTCATAGAGCAGATACTAGAAAATCCTAATAAAAAAGCATTGTATTACTTAAGTCCAGATGAGTATCAAAGCATCGTCGTAGATTACAATAAAACAAAGAGCACTCATCTAACAAGCAAAACGATCCATCAACTGTTTGAAGAACAAGCATTGAGAACGCCAGATAATATAGCAGTAGCATATAAAGGGAAAAAATTAACTTACGAAAATTTAAATAATCAAGCCAACCAATTAGCACATTATCTTTTAAAAAACAATGAAATTAAACCAGAAGATCTGATAGCAATTATACTAGATCGAGATGAATATATGCTGCTCTCTACGTTGGCTGTCCTAAAAACTGGAGCAGCTTATATACCTATTGATCCCAATTATCCTGCAGCAAGAATAAAATATATTTTGGAGGATACCAAAGCAAAGTTAGTTATTAAAGGAAAAAGTATTAAATGCAACTTACCAGACACTAATGTAATAGAAGTAAATTCTGAAAAAACCTTAAAAAACCTGTCTAAGAATAAAACTTCTAACCCGAAAATAAAAGTTTCGCCAAACAATTTAATTTATGTAATTTATACAAGTGGGACAACAGGTAAACCTAAGGGAGTATTAATCGAGCATCGAAGTGTCGTAAACTATGTCTCCCATTTAATTCAGATAAATCAACTAAATGAGCAAACCGCTGGTAGTCAATATTCAAGCTTTGGTTTTGATGCAGCAGTTATAGAAATATACCCGGTGCTGTTATCAGGTGGAACCATAAGCATAATAAAAGACGAAGATAAGCTAGATCCCCAAAAAGTAAATAAATTCTTTGAAGAGAATAAAATTACTTATGCGTTTTTACCGACTCAGTTTGCAGAGATGTTTTTAGAATTTCAAAACTCTAGTTTAAAAAACCTAATTATAGGTGGAGATAAGTTACAAACATTTATACCACAATCGTATCAGATAATTAATGCATATGGTCCTACCGAAGCAACCGTCCAATCCAATTATTTTATAGTAAAGCAACAGTATCAAAACATACCGATCGGTAAGCCAATACCAAATATTACCAATTATGTTTTAGATAACAATTTAAGCCCTCTTCCTATAGGGACAGTAGGAGAACTTTATATAGGTGGGATGGGGGTTGCTCGCGGTTATCTAAACCAAAAACAGTTGACCACAGATAAATTTATACCAAACCCATTCCAAACCAGAGAAGAAAAATTTAAAAAAGTAAATAACCTATTATTTAAAACTGGAGATTTAGTCAAAATGTTGCCGGATGGTAATATTGAATATCAGGGGCGCAATGATTCGCAGGTAAAAATAAGAGGATATCGAATAGAGCTCGAGGAAATAGAGAATAACCTTCTAAATTACCCTGGAATCAAGCAATCGGTTGTCATTGTAAGAAAGGAATTGCAGGATAAATATTTAATTGTCTACTATGTAGCAGATAAGATATTGAATGAGCAAGAAATAGAAAGTTACTTAGCAAAACAATTGCCCTCTTACATGATTCCAAGGGTATTTATCCACTTAGAAAAACTGCCACTTACTTTAAGCGGTAAATTAGACAAAAAAGCTTTACCAGAACCAATATTTACCAATGAAGACGATTATCTACTTCCAAGAAGTAAACAGGAAGAGTTAATTTGCAATGCTTTTGCCAACATCTTGAATCTTAAAAAGATTGGAATTAACGATGATTTTTTCTTGCTTGGCGGAAATTCGATATTAGCGATAAAACTCGCATCAATGTTACAATCAAATTTTGATATCAAAGTAGCAGATATTTTTGAATTCAGAACACCAAAAAAACTTGCTCGAGGTTCCACCTTTGGGAAAAATTTTCTTCAATACAAATTGGAAAAAGTGAAAGCAGCATATGAGAAAGAAAATAATAAAGATAAAAACCATGATACAAAAACACAAGAAGAGCTAGATGATTATATAAGTTCATTTAAAAAAACATCTTCTAACATTTCCCTAAAGAAACCAATTCAGAACGTTCTATTAAGCGGTGCAACAGGTTATTTAGGATGCAACATTTTAAATCAACTGCTGACACAAACAGACTATAAAATATATTTGCTAATACGCGCTAATTCACAACTAGAAGCAACAGAAAAAGTAAATAAGAAATATCTTTTTTATTTTGATAGGCTATTAAATGATAATCTTAACTCGCGTATTTTTATAATTAAAGCGGATATCGAAGAAGATTTTATGGGATTATCGTCCTCAGAGTATCAACATTTAACCACAACAGTTGATAGTGTAATTCATACTGCAGCATTGGTAAAACACTACGGAGAATATGACAAGTTTTATTCCGCTAATGTTAAAGCAACACATAACCTGCTTGAATTTACCAAATTAACCAAGCAAAAAGATTTTCACTATATTTCAACGATAGGAGTATTAAATTACACACCTATAATGAGGGAAATAAAGTCTATTTGTACTGAGGATGATTTACCAATCATTTCTGAGACTTCAAGCAATATTTACGTACAAACAAAATTATTAGGAGAACACCTGGTAACTAAATATCAAAATCTGGGGTTACAGTGTAATATTTATAGAGTTGGTAATTTAGCTTTTATGTCGGAAAATTACCATGTACAGGAAAATATTAGCGATAATGCTTTTTATAACTGGTTAAAGTGTATTTTTGCCATAAAATCTAGTGCTGAAGAAATCAATAAAGTAGAAATGTCCCAGACGGATTTAACTGCACAAGCGATAGTAAAAATTTTTGATAAAATATATTTAAACAATCAAACTTATCATATATTTAACCCCCATTTATTTTATATTACGGACGTATTTAAGAATAGTGACATCAAAATGTTACCAATAGAAGCATTTATAGATTTAATTAAACAATACATAAAAAATGGAAGCCATCATGATTTGATTGTGAAATTCTTGTTGCGCCAAGGTTGGTTAGATTTAGGAGAGATACAAATTGTTGCTCCAATGGACATTTTACAAGATAGGACACAACATATTTTAAAAAAGCTCAATTTTGAATGGTTACCAATTAATAGTAAGGTGGTTTATAATTATCTTGATGTTTTAAAACTTACAGGAAATATAGCAATGAAAAATGAAGCCAAGATTTTTGATGACCTTAAAAGAGTAGCTTATTTTATCCCGGCGCCAATAGTATGGGTAGATTTAAACGGCTATGTCTTGGGACTCAACGAGCCTGCTTTACAAGCAATAGGCGGAAAGCGAGAAGATATTATAGGAAAAAGCGCGCATGATCTTTATCCGAAAGAACTTGCTGACAAAATGATAAAAAACGATAAATGTGTACTAAAAGCAAGACGAGCCCTTACCTTTGAAGAATCAATAGTAGACGTAACAACCGGTAAGACCAAATATTTTTTAACTACCAGAGGGCCATTGTTTGATGATGAAGGAATAGAGATTGTTGGTTTTATAGAATCGGCCACGGAAATTACGGAACATAAAGAAAATGAGCGTCTTCATGTTGAAAATGAACTGCAAAAAGTAAAGTTGCAAGAACAATTTAAATTAAGAAAAATAATTGATCAAACTGCACATGATATCCAATCCCCATTGGCAATATTATTAGTTATTTCCCAAAATTGTCTAGGTCTTACAAAAGATAAAATATTTGATACTCTTAAAACGTTTGTTGCTTTTATCCCTGTAAGCACCTTTTGGTTAGATGAAAAAGGTATACTTATTGGTGCAAATAATAGAGCTGTTACGGCTATTGGAGTGACATCTGCTGACGAACTTATTGGAAAAACCCCATACGATATCTATCCTTATGATTTAGCAGACAAAATTGCAAAACATAACGATGAGGTAATAAAAACGGGCAAAGTGCTTTCTCAGGAAGAATCAATTAAAGATATCAGCTCTGGTGAGATCAAATACTTTACTGTTTTTAAAGCACCACTATTTGATGATAACGAAAATATTATCGGTTTGGTTGGTACTATGGTTGATATTACAGCCGAAAAAAATGCTGAACAATTAAAACTCGAAACTCTAATGCAAAAAGCTAAAATTGAAGAACATGAAAAAGCTAGAAAAATCGCTGATAAGGTTGTTCATGACATTCAATCACCCCTTACAAGTCTTAAAATAAGGCTACAAATTTCTGAGAAAGATATCCCTGAAGAAACTCGCGTTGCTTTACGAGCTGCAGCTATGAGAATTACGGACATTTCTAACAATTTGTTAAACCAATATAAGAGCGAAGATTCATCACTTTCGGTACTTGAAAAACGTCAGTCTGTTATGCTTTCATTAGCTTTATTGCAACTTTTAAGCGAAAAAAGAGATCAATACAAAGGGTTTTCAGTAAATTTTAACCATACATTTTGTTCAGATTGTAATTTTCTATTTATTAGGATAAACCCATCCTCTTTTGATCGAATGATGTCAAATTTAATTAATAATGCCGTAGATGCGTGTGAAGGGAAAAAGGGTGTTATTAATTTAACACTTGGTGTTAATAATGGAGATATAGAAATCATGGTTTCAGATAATGGGAAAGGGATGCCGCAAGAGGTGGTTAATAAAATAATGAATGGTATTGCTATAACTGCGAATAAAAATGATGGGCATGGGATTGGTTTTATGCAAATTCGCGAGACTTTAGAACAAAGTGATGGGAAAATTAAAATTAATTCAACAGTTGATAAGGGTACGGAAGTGATTTTAACTTTCCCCCAAGTTGACCCACCTAAATTGTTAGCAACAAAGATCAAACTAAGCAAAGGAGATACCATAGTTATATTAGATGATGATGATTCTATACATCATGCTTGGAGATATCGTTTTAAAAAATATGGCAATGATATTAATTTAGTGCATTTTACTTACGGTGATGAAGCTATTGCTTTTATTAATAAATTTCCCCAAAAGGAAAAAATATTTTTATTGACCGACTTTGAGTTATTAAATCAGGAATTAAATGGTTTAGACATTATTGATAAAACTAAAATAGAGCACACTATTTTAGTAACTAGTCATCATGCTAATATGGTTGTACACGATCTTGCCACTAAAATTGGAACAAAAATTTTACCCAAGCCTCTTGCTTCAGAAGTTCCAATTGAAATTATTGATGTTAAAAGCGAGGTTGAACGTACTAACAAGGCCAGAAGTAATGATATTGGTAACGAAAGTCAGAAACATACAATTGTAAAAAGTGACAAAAATAATGACCAAAAAGCTAATGATCTTAAAAAAATTGATGTGGTTTTAATTGATGATGAGAAAATGTTAGTTAATGATTTGTCAGCACTCCTTGAAACAAGCGGAAAGGTTGTGGACAAATACTATAATCCGAGAAAATTTTTAGCTAACTTGGCACAATATGCTAAAGACACCAAAATTTTTATGGATAATGATTTTAAAAGCAATATCACTGGAATTGAGCTGGCAAAACAGTTATACGAACAAGGTTATACCAAACTATACCTGTTTTCTGGCAAAATTTTTGCTCAAAAGGAGCTCCCAGAGTATTTGACTGTGATTTCTAAAGCTGAAATTGATAAGTTTTTGAGTTTTGTATGTTAGTTGTTGCTATTTACTCAATTTGACTAATATAACCCCGTGTGGGGGTTTTGTGGAAGTGAGTATGCCATTGTTGCACTTTGTACGCCAAATGTGGTGGACGTCCAACGTTAAAAATATTTTAAAATCAAGCAATTAAAAATTAAGCTTGTGCCTGAAAATCCTTGTGTCGATGGTTCGATTCCGTCTCTGGCCACCAATATAATCAAGGGTTCCAAACCAACTACCTGAGTTATCAAAAACCAGTCTATTTGACATATCATTTAAATATGAATATTGTGGACAAACAAAATAATTGGCCAAGATAAGACGGGGCTTATAAAAAATAAAAATCAGCACTGAAAATGTCAACTAAAAATTCAAGTATAAAAACACCGATAAAACACTTTATAATTATATCGATAACCATGCTTGTTTTGCTTTCCTCTTTAGAAATACTTGCATCTCATGATGTTACTTGTGATAACCCAGTAATAACTAATTTAGAGCAAGAAGAAAAAGATGTTGAAAATAACGGGGCTATAAAGGCTCAGCCTGAACCTAACAAAGTTACAACTACCACTTCCTACGTTGATTTTTTAGTTGCTCCTTTAACCGGAGTGATTTCAGGCTGGGTTAGGTGTAAAGATTATCATACAAATACCAAGCTTATGTGTATGTTGGGAGGTGGAACACTAGGTGGCGTTGGTGAAATAATAAATTATTTTGGTTTATTTGATCGCAACTACTTGGCCTGGGGTATATTGGGTATTGCAACCAGCCATCTTATTGCCAATCCTCTTATCAAGCAGGCTGACACTACAAATATTATTCATACGTTTAGTTCACCTACCAAATCAGATTATATTGGGTTCGGCATTGGCGTGTTATTGCCAACAGGAATACTAACATCAACATTAGGTAATTATCCGCAAGCAATTGCACCAATAATATCAGCTAGAAGTGGTTATGCAATGTTTGGAACTAGTGGAATGATGGGAGGGCTGGCCGGAGGCGCTTTTGATGAACTACTTATTGGTCAGAACATAACCGACAGACATTATATAACTGGCGGCACTCTTGGCATGGTAATGGCAAGTCTATTTGGTAATTCATTACTCGCCAATAGTATAGGTTTTGCGTTAGGTACAATTTCCACATCTTTTTTTGAAAAAGAATATATTGATAACCTATTAACTCCCATTAAGACCGCAAATGATTTATATACTACTTTGAATCCGGTACTACCTACAAAACAATTAGATCAACATATTGAAAAGCAGATGTTAGCTTCGATTGATAGCAAACTTCTGATACAGCTTTTATCTTTAAAACTCCTAGAGTACAGCAAAGTTTTACGAACTATTTACGTTAGATTCGAAAATCCAACCCCGGATTTATGGAATAGTTATCAAACCAATGTTCTCTATTTTGGCCTCTTTGTTATCCCCTTGGCATTAACACATGTCGCATCTTACTCTATTGATTCTTATTTTGATCAAAAACTCTACTACGATTTTGGTCAAAAGATTTTCTATGATCTTTTTTCTAACGAAACCGCTTTAGGAATTTCATACGATAAAAGTGCAACTTTAGCTCTACATAATTTAAATGCTGACATTAACGCAGCGGTTAATAGTGGGGGCTATTTAGTTAAGAGTGCGACTTCAACCGCTCTTGAGGGCGGACACTCCTTAGGAATCATTCTAATTGTCGCCCCCAATCTTTTTACTTATAATCTAGCTTACATCCAAACGTGTTCATTGGTGTCAAAATTTTTAGCCAAGAAACGAACTGATTGCTCAAAGAAAATCATAGAACTCGAGACAGATTTAAATCGGGTATTTGCCAATGACCTTCCTAACATTAAAGTTATTGCTGAAAAAGACGGTTTGAATGTTAGCAGAGACAAAGTTCAACAAGTCTTTAATGACTTAAAACAACATGGAGACGAACTAAGATTTTGGGATGTTTCCAATAATATTTGGCATACTACTACCGGAATAGTAAATTGGGTGATAGATCAGTATTTTTTATATCGGGAAATTTATAATAAAAGAGTCCCTTTCGAACAAAGTATTATGGTCCAAAACGCCAATTCCGATGCTGCAAAATTATTATCTTGGACAGGTAATAATGCTCAAACTATCGAGAATCTTAAACAAGCTTTAGATCGGATTCTTATTATTGAAGGTAAAATTTATAACCAAACTCTGCCAAAATCACAACCTGAAGTACGCCCATCAGAAAACAGTAATAAATTAATTTTGGATGATATAGAGGTTGGTTTTGACCCACTCTCACCTCTGATTTCAATCAAGCATTTAGAACTCGAAAAAGGAAAAGTTTATGCCGTTACCGGCCGCTCTGGTAGCGGCAAAACTCGACTATTATATAAAATTAAAGGGGTAACAGCGGACGGGTCTTATTGTAAAGGTATAATTCAATTTCCAACAACTAATAATCTTGAACCCAAAATAGTCATGGTAAGCCAACAAGATTATTTCCCGCTCGACTATACTTTCCAAGAAATGCTTTCATATCCTGACAAAGTTTCTTCTGACCCAGTAATTGAAACGAAAATGAAAGAGCTAATAAAAGAAGCATTTAGTTTTAATACCACACAGTATACCAAACAACTTTATGATGAATCGACAAAAAACTATCAGGAAAAAAAAAGCCGTGTTCTAGCACTAAACTTAACCAGCAAGGAAGATTGGAAAGAGTTTAGTGGCGGTGAAAAAAAGAGATTTGCTATTATTTCGGCTTTACTAAAAACCCCTGATATTTTAATTCTCGATGAGTCGTTTGCTGGTCTTGACACTGAATCCATTTTGATAATTCAAGGCATGTTGAAAAGATTACCTAATACTCTAATTTTAGTGGTTGACCATCAAGCTCGCTGTAATAATTATAATTCTTTTTATGATAAAGAATTACACGTAGCCGCCGGCACTATTGTAACAAGAGTTATTCCAAGCATTGACTATGTTCAAGATTAATAACACGTAGTAAATTATTTTGTAACTATTTAGTGCCCGCACTGAATAGTTACAATATTTATTGGTTTATATTTTATTTCGCTCTATCGAGCTTGGATCGTTCTTGCTTATGCTCCCCAGCCCTGCACCTCGCAAAAAGCGCTCGGTTTAGGCCGGGCTATCGGGATTTAGCCCTGCGGGCTGAATTTTTATTTAAAATTTAGATGTGCTTGCAGTGCGGACACTGAATAATTACTCGAAGTTTTAGTTAGTATCGTTGACAATAGCGCGATTGGGGGATTTTGTGGGGATTAGTATGCCATTGTTGCACTTTGCTCGCCAAATGTGGCGGGCGTCAAGTGTTAAAAGTCTCTAAAAATCAAGCAATTATAAATCAAGCTTCCGCCTAAAAATCCTTGTGTCGATGGTTCGATTCCGTCTCTGGCCACCATATACCTGCTCGTTGCACAGCCGATATTAACAATTACCTACTTATTCCATTTATAATAGACTTACGCTAGAATCGCATCCGATATTTGATAAAAAGCGGGCGATGGGAATCGAACCCACACCTAAAGCTTGGGAAGCTTCAGTTCTGCCACTAAACTACACCCGCACTTAATTAAAGAGTTTTTATTATGCTTACATCACCATAATTAATCAAGCAGATTCCTATGCATAAACCTATTAAAAGTTTTGTTAAAAGACAAAGACAGCTTGGAGCAACCAAGCAAAAGATATTTGATGAAATGTGGTCAAAACACGGCTTAGACCTAACATCTAGCCAAATTTCTTCAAAAAAAATATTTGGCCACTCTCAACCGTTAACCTTGGAAATTGGATTTGGCAATGGCGAAACCCTTTTTTATCTGGCCCAAGAGCATCCAGAGCACGACTTTATCGGAATTGAGGTATATAGACCAGGGATCGCTCACCTACTCTCTTTATTAAAAGCTCAGCCGTTAGATAACATCATGGTCTACAACGAAGATGCGGTAGTGATTTTATCACAATGCATTTCCGATAAATCTCTAGATAGAGTTTTAATTTTATTCCCAGATCCATGGCCAAAAAAACGGCATCATAAAAGACGATTAATTCAACCTGAGTTTATTACTACTTTACAACACAAACTAAAACCGAACGGGATTTTACATATTGTTACCGACTGGGAAAACTACGCCGAACACATCGATGCCGTTCTAAAAGACCATAGCAACTTTTCTATACCAAAATCATCCGACACCAACCCGCTCATCCAACAGCGACCGATTATCACCAAATTTGAGCATCGCGGTCAAAAAAAGGGACATAAGATTTTTGAACGGCTATTTATCAATAGGTAATTACCAACCAACAAATTATTATTTATTAAATAACTTCCTAATATAATCAAAACCAACAAAAAGGAAGTTGGCACGAGGATTATCTTTTAGTGCTACTAAAGGTTTGGTGGCTATTACTTTATCGTCTAATGAAACCTTGATAACTCCATAACTATTACCTTTAATAATTGGGGCTTTGAGCTCGCCATTAATTATTGCTTTAGCCTTAATATTCTTATGCTGGCCAGCAGGTAAAGTAACGTACAAATCCTCTGGTAAACCTAAAGCGACCTCACTATCTTTACCAAACCAAACTTTAGGCTTGGCCATATTAGCATTAGCAGCAAATAGCTTACGGGTTTCAAAAAATCGGAAACCATAATTTAAAAGTGCCATACTATTATTTGCCCGCGCGCTATCATTTTTCGCGCCCATTACTACAACAATTAAACGCATCCCATTCCGAATTGCTGACGCAATAAGACAATAACCGGCCTCATTAGTATGACCAGTTTTGATTCCATCAACAGAAGCGTCACGCCACAATAATCGGTTACGATTTGGTTGTCTGATACCGTTATATACTTCCCACTTTTCTTTAAACCAAGGATAGTACTCCGGAAAATCTAAAACCCAAGCTTTAGCTAAAGCAGCAAGATCAAATGCTGTGCTGTAGTTACTATCGTTTAAACCACTACCATCAAAATAATTGGTGTCCTTCATTTTTAAATTACGCGCCTCTTGATTCATCAATCCGGCAAAAGCTTGCTCCGTACCAGCAATACGTTCTGCCATTGCTACTGTAGCATCATTACCTGAGGCAACAACCATACCTTTGATCAAATCTTCAACCGTTACATTAGTACCAACTTTGATAAACATCCGCGAACCACCTGTACGCCAAGCGTTTTCACTAACAGTAACTTGATCATTTAAATGGATTTGTCCAGCACGCAAGGTCTTTGCTACCACATAAAGGCTCATCACTTTCGTTACACTCGCTAAAGAAGCTCTTAAATTAGCATTTTTTTCAGCGATAACATAACCACTATTAGCATCCATTAAAATATAAGATTTGGCATCAAAATCAGGAGGACTAGGAATAACTGTTGTAATCGCCGGAGTTGCAGCTACTGGCACTGGCGCCACTTGTGCCCCAGTTGAATCTGCGGCATAAACAATACCTACTCCACAAAAACTAAACCCCAAAAAAAATAGCGTGCATAATTTTGCTGTCAAAACCACCAATCGATTAACCATAAAATATCTCTCCAGATTGTACAAATGGTTGGTATTCTAACATAGGAAGTTTGAAACTCCAGAAAATCAGAGGAGTCAAGTCTCATCCATATCATACCCCACAAGTGAGATTGTTCCCATTTTTGTCGTGTATTTCGCTCGCTCGAGCTTAGATCGTTCTATACCTAGAACCCAGCCCAAGCCTCATAAAACGTGGCTTAGGCTGGGCTGAAAAGCAATTTGGCACCAAAGGAGCTGAATTTATTTTGATTTTTTATAATAATGAAATATCAAAATAAAGGGCCTGTTGAAATCTGAAAATTTTTATAAAAACACCAAATGTAGCTTATTGTTTTTATTAGATTCCCGCTTTCGCGGGAATGACGAAATAGGCGGGTTTCAACAGCCCCATAAAATAAATCGACAGCTCCGTTAGGAGCGAAAGGCCTCACCAGCCCAGTTCAAGCCGAGCGCTGTTTGCGAGGCGTAGGACTGGGTTTTAGATGTAGAACGACCCAAGCTCAACGAGCGTAATAAAAGATATGGGGTATGATATGGTCGAGACTTGACCCCTTCTTTTATCAACCTTACCTAGCTTTCAACCCGAGTGACATTTTGAAAACCATGGTCTTCCAAAAATAGTCTTATCCTATCCCTCTCGTCACAATCGGCTATTGGTCCTATTTGTACCAAATGCAAATCCGCCTTACGCTTAATCTTGATCGGCTTATCAATAAGTTGACCTGCTTTGTCGGATAACTGTTTAGCATTATCAAATTCAGCGAATGCCCCTACTTGCAAAAATAGCTCAGGCTCTTCGGATTTCTTAGGCTTTTTTTCTAGATGCTTAGCTTTGTTGCCCTCAGCTTTTGCAATAGCTATCCCACTTGCAGGAACGGGGTTTTTCCCCCATGTTTTCGGGTCAATAGCAACTATTTTAACTGGAGCTACACCGGCATCGACAAATCCAAGCTTCTTGGCAGCAGCATAAGACAAATCTAAGATACGATTAGAGTGAAATGGACCTCGGTCGTTGACCCTGACAATAATTTTTTTACCATTGCGCAAATTCGTCACTTGCACATACGACGGTAATGGTAAGTCTTTGCTGGCCGCCGTCATAGCATATAAATTGAACTTCTCCTGGGTAGAGGTTTCACCCCCGTGGAACTTAGAACCATACCAAGATGCGTAACCGGTTTTAACATATCCTTTTGAGCTTTTGAGCACACGATAATGGCGTCCACCAAGCTTGTAATCTCTCGTACCATATGGATGTAGCGGCTCCACTCTAGGCACCGCATCGTGGATCTTGGAAATATCTACGTCAACCCCTGGAGGACCATCATCAGAGGTATTAAATCTTCCACCCTTACTGCTAAATACTCCGCATCCACTTAATTGAGTAAGACAGAAAATAATTGCAAATATTGCAGCTACGTGGTGATTGGCTGGTGCATTAATAAAACTTTTTAACTTTTTCATGGCGCAGATTGTAGCATTACAATATAAAATGTCCAAATTTATAACTATAATTTACAACAATAATGCGCGCCAATTTATTGATTTTAAAGATTATTATATCTAAAATTTAAATTTTACATTAAATAACAAACAATTAAAATATTAATTATAAATACAAATGGATACATTAACTCAGTTAATGTTTTTAATTAAATTATTGATGTATTCTTTTGAATACAAATAACCCACCTTCAATAGAAAAGCTATCTTGTTTTCTCAAAACAACCTTGTCTGACTGTAAAACCACAAAATCATTTTGCAAAGCAAGCTCCTTGATATATCTATTGGAGTGAGCAAACCTCGCCGACCGCTGCAGCACATAGGGATATACTTCAGTAAGCTCAATAGTAAAGGCAAAAATACCGCCCCGATTTAGCACTTTTATACACTTAGCAAAAATATCACCAAGATCACCGAAATATACTAAAGTATCGGCAGCAATAATTATATCTACATGAGATAATTTGGTCAGCGCCTCTTCGATCGATTCTAACTTTAGATCGGTATAGACCCCCTTCTTTCTGGCGATCTCCAGCATCTTTTCAGAAATATCGACGCCAATCAACCTATTGGCAATAGTTGAAAATTTGGCACCACTCATGCCAGTACCACAACCAAGATCTAAAACCGTAAGGGGAACTGGCAAATCACCAATTACGGATTTCACAGCCTCAAATAACAATTGAGGCACCTTATAACCTAAAACATCTAAGTGCTTATCAAAATATGGAGCATATTGGTTAAAAAGATCTTTAACATATGCCGCCGGCGCCTTAGAACTTGCATGTTTCTGTTGAATAGCCGCTAAAATATAACCAATCATCTCATTATCAGGATGTAAATGTGAAGCTTTAAGATAATGCCGCTCTGCCAAATCAAACTCTCTCCGCTGAAGATAAATCGCCCCTAAATTGGCATGAGTAGCAAAATCGTTAGGCAATAACTTCAGCGCCCGGTTAAAATAAACAATCGCCTCCTCGAGAATACCCAACTCCGAATAAATAACGCCCAAATTGTAGCATGCATCAAAATTATCAGACTGCCGAGAAAGAAGTAAAAAACAGGGCAGCGCTTCTTGCAATTTCTTCTGCAACAAAAGGATAGAACCTAAATTATGCAAAGCCTCAGTATGCTGGGGTTGTAAATCCAGAACCCTTTTAAAATGTGAAACAGCCTCATCATGCTTCCCTTTATTAGTCAAAATCACTCCTAAATTGTGGTGAGATAAAATGCTATCTTCGGAAGTTTCTAAGGACTTTTGGTAATGATGCATTGCCTGATCAAAGTCGCCCTGCAACTGCAACAAGTATGCTAAATTACTATGTGCTTGCCCATGCTCGGGTTGTAGCTGCAAAACTACTTCTAAGTTTTTTATTGCCTCCGCAGATAAATTTTGCTTAATCAACGCTAAACTTAAATTATAGTGTGCCTCTATATACTGGGGTCTAAGACGAATTGCCTCGCAATAATGACGCCTAGCTTCATCTACAGCTTCTAAGTGATAATAAGCATTACCAAGATTATTATGCACCGAAGCACTATCAGGCTCGATCTGTAAAGATTTTTGATAATGAGAAACAGCATCAGAATAACGACCAAGATTTATTAAAACATTACCTTTGCTATTATGCAGAGAAGCAGAGGTAGGATTGACCTCAAGCGCGCTATCTATATAATGAAGAGCATTAAAAAAATCGTTCCGTTGCGCCAGTAAAATACCAAGTAAATGTAGAACTTCATCGCTTCTCGGATTTTCCTCAAGATAATCGTGATAAAGCTTTTCTGCTAACTCAATATTACCAGCTCGGTGTTCACGTAATGCATCTAAGTATGAATTACTCATCTTAACTACCAATTAATTTCCTATGAGTCTGCACCGACATAATTATACCAAAACTAGCCATAAACGTTATCAAAGAACTACCGCCATAGCTAATTAGCGGCAATGGTACACCCACCACCGGTAAAATACCAGCAACCATCCCGATATTAACAAAAAAAGAGGTAAAAAAAGATAACACTAAACTGCCCACCAACAACCGTGAAAATGTATCTTGAGCATGAGTTCCAATATATAAACTGCGCCCAATAATGTAAGCAAAAACAGCAAACAATAATAAACATCCAATAAAACCGAACTCCTCACTATATACTGCAAAAATAAAATCAGTGGAACGAACTGGCAAAAATTGCAGATACGTCTGTGAACCGTGCAACCACCCTTTGCCAAACCACCCACCAGAACCAATAGCAATTTTTGATTGGATAATATTATAGCCGCTACCAAAAGGATCGTTTTCCGGCGACCAAAAAGAAAAGAGACGCATTTTTTGATAATCATGCATAAAATGCCAAACAATCGGCGCCGCAGTCATCAGCAAAAAAGACACACCAAATATTAGTTGCCAAGTAATACCTGCCAATAATAAAACAAAACCTCCAGTTGCCATTACTAATATGGCTGTACCTAAATCTGGCTGTTTAGCAATCACTAGCGCTGGCACAACAATAATAATACAGCTAAAAAATAAATCTTTTATTCGCAACGGAAAGGTTTTATTACAAAGATACCAGGCAAGCATCATCGGCATGGCAAGCTTCATTAACTCTGAAGGTTGAAAACGAACCAAGCCAAAATTTAACCATCTTTGCACCCCTCGATTAACAGCCCCGACACTAACTACAGCAAACAACATCAATAATACCATCCCGAAAATCCAGGGCACCAAGGGCCGATAACGGGAAGCAGGAATTTGCGCAAATATAAATAACACGATAAAAGCAACCCCAAAATTGGCAGCCTGATGCCACACTAGCACCATGCTTTTACCGCTAGCGCTGTAAAGTATCCCAACCCCAAACAGGCCAAGCAGCAAAATGCCACAAAGTAACATAAAATCAAGATGCGACCTCTGCCATACCTTAGCAAGAATCTTATCCCACGTTTTCTGGTTACTGTTTGATAGTAAATTGTAATTCACCATGGTTTAATTTAATGTAAAATCGACTTAAAGTAAAATTTACTATTAAAAAGCAGGTTCTACAGATGACTGCAGCTGCTATGTTTGGCGATGGATAACATAATTTACACAAGTGGCATCATAAAATACTGAATAGATCCTCCTTTTATTGCCCCCTTTTTAAAAATCCACCGCTAGTCCCTACGTATAAACCAGAGTTTATTCCGCTATAAACATATTTTATACTGTTTACAACCTTATCTATTCCCTCCCTGATTCCTAATGAGTAGAGCAAAGCCACCACATTCCAGCTTGCAGTACTTTCACCATATTTGAAAAGCCAGTTGTCGTTTGTAACAATATATAAACCAAGATCTGATCCTTCATCAATTGAAAATAAGGTGGATACAGCCTTATTAAAATTTAAATCCAGCCAATTAGCACCACCATCAGTGCTAGTAAAAACTCCAACCCCCTGAATTGTGGTGTATAATTTGTCACTATGCTCAGTACCAGCAGAGTACAAACCAGTAAACTGTCCAGGACCCAAAATAACTTTTTGCCAACTAGCACCGCCATCAGTACTTTTTAAAACAGTTCCGCCCTGTTTTTTACTACCACCGCTAGTGACTGCATATAAGGTATCATCAATAGCTTGTAATCCTACGACATATTGATTATCAAAAATCGGAACACTGCCCCAAGTAGTAACTTTGTACCAATTGAGCCCACCATCAGTACTTTTGAAAACACCTACCATACCATAAACTAAAGCATATAAACCAACATTAGGACCGCCGTCAATTGAGCATAAGCTCCATATATTCATAGCATCAGCGGCCAATCCTTAATACAAGAACAAGATCTGCGGTAAAAATAGAGCTCTACCCCCAGCAATTCATCCAGTCAAGTTAATGTATGCAGAGTATAAGAGTATATAGGTAATTTAAAATAAAAGTATTAAAAAAAGCTTAAGTAACCCTCTAAAAATTAAAAAATCTTTAAATCTTTGAAAAAAAATATTTTTTAGGAAGGTTTTTAAAAGTTTTAAAAGTTGCTAAGAGCTATACCTTGTGTAAAATGAATTTAGGTGCTCGCAAAACCAAGGCAACCAAGCATAAATTCATTTTACACAAGGTATATATGGCAAAATTAGTATTACCCGAAGACAACCATCGTCTAAATACACTTTGCGGTGAACATAATAGACACCTAGAGCAAATCGAAAAATATCTAGAAGTGGTTATCGCCAATCGTGGCAATACCTTCACCATTACCGGCCCAAAGGCACAAACTGCAAAAGCCAAAAAAGTATTAAAAGAACTATTTGCTATGACTGACAAAGAAACCAACCTATCCGCGGCCAAAATCCACCTTTTATTACAAGGAGCTAAAACTCCTGACCAAATAGATCAAGTGCCAGCGCACGAAAAAATAGGAATCCTTACCAAAAAATCCATTATTACCCCCCATAGCCAAAATCAAATTAATTATATTAAAAATATTCTTAAACACGATATAACATTTAGCATTGGCCCCGCAGGCACTGGTAAAACTTTTCTCGCCGTAGCCTCAGCCGTACATGCCCTTGAAAAAGAACAGGTAAGTCGTATCATTTTAGTAAGACCAGCGGTTGAGGCTGGCGAACGTCTAGGATTTTTACCCGGGAATATCGCCGAAAAAATCGATCCCTATTTACGCCCACTCTATGATGCGCTCTATGAAACTGTTGGCGCAAAAATGGTTGAAAGACTCACCCAAGAAAATGTTATAGAAATTGCTCCGCTAGCTTTCATGCGAGGCCGTACCTTGAACTCAGCCTTTATAATTCTCGATGAAAGCCAAAACACTACCGTCGAACAAATGAAAATGTTTTTAACTAGAATTGGTTTTGGGTCAAAAGCAGTAATCACCGGAGATATTACCCAAATTGATTTACATAAAGAACAAAAATCGGGGCTGGTTCACGCTATGCACATATTAAAAAACGAGCCGGGAATTAGTTTTAATTTTTTCCACTCCTACGATGTTGTAAGACACCCGCTAGTACAAAAAATCATTGAGGCTTATGACCGGGCACAAACCAAATGAATAATATAATCATACAAAACGTTAGTAAAACCCGACCCTTAGCCACTAAAAAGCAATTCAAAAAATGGTTCGCCGTAGCGTTATCGCACCACAAAAATAATCATGAGATCGTTATTCGCCTTGTTGATACTAAAGAAATTACTAAATTAAACAAAAAATACCGTAAAAAAAACAAACCTACCAATATTATCTCTTTTCAATTTGAAACCCCTTCGGGAGTAAAAACCAACTTTCTTGGTGATTTAGTTATTTGCGTACCGCTGGTAAAAAAGGAAGCTAGAACACAAGGAAAAACTATTATTGCACATCTAGCACACTTAACTATCCATGGTGTTTTACATCTTCTTGGCTTTGATCATAAAAATAAAAAAGAAGCAGTGGCGATGGAAACCTTAGAAATAGGATATTTAAAAAAATTAAAAATCGCCAATCCGTATGATTAGAAGCAGAGCTCACGCATTAAAATCTAAATAACGGCAATTACTGAGCTATTAAAATTATGGTAGTCCAGTGTAGAGAGACACTGTTATTTAAGCTCTTTACCTGCAAAAGCTGATGTTTTTAGTCATGCTGTTCGTCAGCCTTAGTCAGTGGAGAATCAATTGCACTGGGTTTTAGAAGTTACTTTTAGTAAAGACAGACAAAGGATGAATACGAAGCATGCAGCGCAAAATTTGGCAGTTATTCGGCAAAGTGCATTAAATTTATTACGGATGGATCAGGCGCCCAAAAAAATGAGCATAAAAAGAAAGCAACTTTGTGCAGCCTTGGACCATCAATACTTACAATCGCTTATTATGCAATGTGATAAATTAAATTTTTCGGTGGTAGAGTAGCCAGTCTCCTGACTACCCCCCAATTAGAACCGCATCGTGCCCAACTAGGGCAATGGGCTCCCGACAAAATTATTCGCATGATTTGTATAAGTCACGACCCGATCTGTACAAAAACTTCTTAACACCATGGATATTAAATGACACACCAATAATATCTAATGTGTCCTGCTAACTTTAAGCAGAACAATTTCCAGATGTCTCTCAGTTTACACATATTCCTAATCTTCTTCGCCCAAATGTTTACTTTCTGTAACTTGGAGCGCAGCCGCTTTCCACTGCTTTTCAGCTTAGGAATATCTTTACCACCGCGACTTCGTCCCCAATAAAAGGTAAATCCAAGAAAGACGAACCCCTCTGGTTTAGCTCCTAAAACATAGCTCTTCCTATCGAAGTTCACCATTTTGGTTTTATCTTCATTTAGTTTTAATCCATATTTCGTTAGCCTACTAGCCAGTGCTTTCCGTATGCGCTTAGCATCATTTGCATATCTACAGCAAATAACTGCATCATCACAATAACGGAATAATCCTACTTTCCCCGAACAAGACTTCTTTACTACTTCTTGGAACCATTCATCAATCACATAATGTGCAAATATATTAGCCAATATCGGACTACAGTTACTTCCTTGATTTACGCCCTCTTCAGTTAGCTCTAACTCGCCTTCCGATAGTACTCCGCTCTTGAGTAGCCGCACTATGTAGCGCAGCAGTCGTTTATCTGCAATCTTCTTTGACAGTATATTTAGCAGCACTTTTCGATCAATTGTTCCAAAGTAGTTTGCTAAATCAACGTCGATGACAGTTTCAACTTCGTTCTCATAAAGATGCTGCCGCAGCGCACGTATAGCATCGTGACACCCTCGTCCTGGTCTGAACCCATAGGAACATTCCAAGAATACTGGCTCATAAATGCTTTCTAGCACTTTATGCATCATCTTCTGAACTAGCTTATCTTCGAAATTACTTATAGCAAGCGCTCTAGTTTCGCCAGCCTTACCCTCTTTCGGTATATTTACCTTTCGAAGATTACCTGGCCGATATGCCATGCGCTTGAGTTTCTGTACTAACTCCTTCAGATTAGCATTAAGTTGTACACCATACATTTCTTTACTAACTTGGTCTATCCCGAGAGCCTTATTCCTATCCATTTCTCGGTAACATCCTTCTAAGGATTCTTCATTAAACAAATGCATTAAGTTATTAAAACACTTGTTCCTATCCATAGAAGATAACCATGTTATCCTCTGCAATTTAGTTGCCGTTAGTTCTTGAAACTCTGTTGGTTTCATAACGTCTCCTATTAGAGGTCAATCTTGCCGACAATCCTTCCCTCCACAGCCATTACGCTGCTTCACGGATAGTATGATTGATCGGACTTCCTGTTCACCATTGCAGCTTCCTCGCTGTTACACTTGTTGGCTGCTACTTCCAATCCTGAAGAATGAACAGGATCTCCCACGTTCACTAATTAACTTTTACTACATGCCACACTCTCAGACCCCGAAGATGTCCTCCATATCTGCCTATATCGACACGGATGATATTGCCTTCCCATCTCATTACACAGTCGGCCATCTTAAAATCGGCTTTAACGAGGCTCAATCGTATTCAACCTTTCGGCTTGCGGCCTATAGTCTCTCGGTCTACGCTTAGTCTGCTGTGTTACCATCAGCCTACTCAAGACTCGATACATAACGTGACTGGTCATCACTTTTATGGTTGTACTTTCAACAACCAGTTAACTAGCGCTTCGTGGCGCACAATGCGTGAGCCCTGAGGTAAAGACAGGTTTAGGTGGTTTTAGGTAATTTTACTGTTATATTTGGGATTTCTTCTTATTGAGGCTCCTCAGGAATGTTCGATGAATTGATATCGCTATGAATTAGCATTGCAGGAGGGTTAATAGCTGCCAGTTGTTAATAGGTGATGAACATCAAATGGTTTAGTTTTAATCGATATAAGGCTTTCAATATACCTATTAGAACTGCTTTGATCTTTGTCTGTCATAACAAAAGGGTCACTAAATCCATAAGGTTTATTGTCTACGGAAACTTGAGGACTCAAGGTTCTTTCGATTATACGTAACAGGTTGATTAGTTCTTCCTTTTGCTTATCAGTTAGTTCTGAGCTGCTAAAAATTTCAGCTGTCAATTCAGCAATACGTCTTTTTGTGTAGTGTTCGCTAGGCTTATCAGAGTATGAAAAGACAATAAATACTTCCCATAATATTTTTTCTTTTAACCTTTAGGTAAGAGTTATTATCCTGATATATATCCCCATTGTTAGCGCATTGACACAATTTATCCAGAGCAGCATAGGTGACATCAGGGTCACTAGTTTCATATGTCACTTCATCCACAGTACTTTTATCACCAGTGGACCACGTGGTTGGAGGTGCGCAATCACTAGCAGGTGCAGAGTCGGTGGGCGGTCCGCTCCCATTATCGCCAGTACTACTATCACCAATTAAATTATGGCTATCGTCATAGGTAGCAGTAGCATTAGCTGTCAAATTTAACTGCCCTAAATATATAGGGCATTGTATAGAGCATTGTCTAGTTACAATTTGTTCCTGTAATATTCTACTATCTATAATAGGTTCCTGTTGAGAATTCAGTAAATCGAGCTCAGCCTGTATACTTTTATTGAGCTCATTTCTTTGTTCACAGGTTTTTTTACATAGTTGCGGTATTGTACCTACGCACTCTTGTTGTTGCTGCATATCTAGCGCTAGAGACGATTGCAACTGCGGGAGCCGCTCTATTTTTTGCTGTAACAAGTGGTATGTTGCTCTCAATTGTAGTTGTTTCTCATATGTCTCAGCTGCAAGTTTCCAAGCTTCATTTATATAGTTAAGCTTATTTATAAGATTCTGTTGCTCCCCAAGCATTTCTTGTTGAAAGCCTTGAGGTAAGTGCAACCGTTCAACGTATGTTAAGTTATCTCTTTCGACTATATAATTTGATGTCTGGTAAGGAACAATACGCATTTCTGTATCTGCCGCCATAACTTGCAGCTGGAACACTCTTTCATCTGTTTGCCTAATATGTTCATTTATTTGTTGTATTTTTTGAGCCATTCCACTTTTATTCATTTCATACTGTTGGGGCAGTTGGTAAGCTTGAAAAAATAATGGCGCAATAGGTGCGGTGCCTTTTTGTGGTGCATACTCTATTCTTCTTCTCTTTGGTTGTGGCTGAAGCACTTCAACAGATGATTCACTCTGAGCTAATTTAATCGAAAAAGGGTTTATATCATGCTGTAATATTCTAAAATCTTTGATTAACTTACGAACTTCCTCGGGCAAATATGCTAATTGTTCTGCAACATTATCTTGCTTGAGCATCTCAAAAAGCGACTTTTTGTTAAGAACCATTTCACCAATACTCTTAACCACTTCTAAAGGAAGTTCCATCAAAGGCGATTCTTTCCCCGTTCTTGGATGTTGTCCTGATAATAAAGCTAATACTTGAGGTTTTACTATGCGTTTTTTTAACTCTGATAGGATACGGTTTCTATTTATAATTCTTTTTAAATGATTTTTTTTATTTGTTCTTGGCAAATCTATAATCTCTAAGCTAACGTTATTTTCTATAAAACTAGTCAAATCAGTTGGTTCGGCAATATCTTCACCAGGTAAACTAAAGCTGATAACCCTTAAGTTTGTATTATTACTTAAAGATTGAAAAATTTTTCCAATACCAGCCGGAGTAACGCCCGAATTATTTCGTAACCCCAAAATGGAAAGCTCTGGATTGCCAGCTAACAAACCAGGAAGTTCAATAATTCCTTTGTCAGTTATTAGATTATGACAAAGATCGAGCTCTTTAGTTATTTTCCCATCCGCTACCAACCTGAAGATTTTTTTAGCATCCTCATCTCCAATGCCAGCATAAGAAAAGTTAACTACTTCAGTGTACCGCTTTGCCAAAGAATCTATTATTGGCCACAGTGTGACGGTCTGACCCCGAGGAAGATGCAGCAGTGGATTTACATCACTCAGCACAAGAGATCTTAAATTTGGGTGACTATCCAAAATGGTTGCGATTATTCTAATACTTGCTTCATCAACAACGTTAGAAATTAACTCAAGTTTAGCAAGATTCTTATGTTCGCCCAAAGCTGCTGCAACCTTTTGCAGTTGGTTAGAGTCTAATTCACAATTAATAAGGGATAATTCAACTAGTGCTGGGCTTGCTTTTATGATAGAGATTATGCTGCTAATATCACGAATATGTGAAAACTTAAGTTGCGTCAAATTAGTAAAAGCGCCTAGCAGTGATAAAAGCTTAGCATCTAAATCACAACTTACAAGAGACAACTCAACTAATGCGGGATTTGCTTTGATGATAGAGGTGATCATATCAACACCACAAAATGATTTAAGCTTAAGTCGCGTCAACTTAGTAAGCGTGTCCAGCCCTCTTATTAAACGCCTATTACTACCAACAAGGGTGAGATCCTTTAAATTTTTACATTTTTCTAATAAAATAGAGATATTCTTAGCGCTATCATCTGACATATGCTCCTTAGCATGAGTATATTCAAAGCAAGTTACACCATCAGTTCCCCTGGCTTTATAAAGCAGAGCATCCAATTTAACCTTAGTTAAAGGAGTTCTTACAACTATTGTATCAACCACTGTCCCTTCACCACTTTCTTTGACAATCGGGCTCCTTTCTTCAATTATTAGAGTGTTTGCGTAACTATTTTGGCTGTAGCAAACCATTCCCAAGAAAAATAGGATAACCATAATTTTTAAAAATTTTCTTGCTAATTTCAAGCTAAGAGCACCTCTTGTTACAATAGAGCCAGTCCCAAATAAAAATAACCTATAAAAATAGATGTTTTTTTAAAAAATAATCCAGGAAGAAGTGCAAATTTTACACTTCCCCCCGAAAAAAGCGTATTATAATCTAATTTTCCACCACGAAAACAGGATAATACGCTACGAATGAAATATCATTCCAACCAGAGCTAAGTCCAGAACTTCCTAACGTTTATGGAACTTTGGACTATCGTGAATTTCGTGATCATACGCGTTAAGTTAAAAACAGCAAACAGGTGAAATAAAATAAATATTTAAGTTATAAATTCTCCTAACTTGTTAAATAAAAAGGAGAATTTATATATGCACCTTATAGCCGGTGTAGCAGAAAACATTAGTAATTTTTTTAACTTAAAAGCTGATACCAATATCTACGATTATAGATAGTAATGGAAAAATCGATTTATTAGAACTATTGGGATCGAGAAATTTTTTAGAAAAAGAAATACTATTAGGGAAAGAAACGAAAATAAAATTAAGAATCATTTGCAAAAAGCTCTCTCCGGACGAAGCGGCATTTAGACGTAGAAAAGCTCATAAATTAGCTAAATCACGTGATTATAAGTCTTCACAAAAAAATCAAAAACTTTTAGATTGAGCAATATTTATGACCAATATTACGCAGGATAAAATTACTGCTAAACAAGTTTTATCTAGGGCCTGTTGACATTTTAAATTAATATAAAATGTCAACAGGCCCTAATAAACAATGCTTAACTTGACGCGTATGGTTAGATGAACACTCTCTGCTCGATACAAACCCTGCCGCTTATTCTTACCTACTCACTTCTTCTCTACCAAGTTTATAATACTTTGGTTTTTAGAGCCGCGAAAAGGCAAATTATAATCTTTTTGCGCATTATCATATGGCCCATCAATTAGAATATCTATTTGCTGCAAAAAATCGTGAACTGCTTGTTGCTTTTCTGCCATCGTCAGTAAATCAGCATAATAGTAACCACTATATGCCACGACATTAAGATCTTTTCGATGTTGCTTAATTAATCTAGCTAGTTCAGCACAGGCTGCTGCTTGAACAAACGGTTCACCACCAGAGAAAGTTACTCCACTAATCAGCTTGGCGTCAAAAATAGGCGTCAAAAGTTCGGTGATTGATGCTTCATAACCACCAGCAAGGTCCTGCGTACGCGGATTATGACATCCAGCACAACGTTTATAACATCCTTGAGTAAAGATTACATAACGTAATCCAGGACCATCAACCACACTTTCTTTAACTACTCCTGCTATTCGTAACTTGTTCATAAATGCGCAAATCGCTCCTTTAATTCACTTACTTTGGCATCATTGAAACGGTCAATAGTACTTAAATAACCAGTAATACGACGCACCCTCCTAATAGATGATGAATCACAAATCGGACAAGCACCATCAATTATTCCTGCGTGCCCACACTCGTTACAAAAATCAATCGGAAAGTTTATACCAACATATCCCATATCAGCTTCTTTCATAGAGCGCAAAATTTTTTCAATCGCTTCGTTATTATGCTTTGGCGGAGCACTAAACTCAATATAGCTAATATGCCCAGCATTCGCATATTTATGGTAAACACCTTCTTTATTAATCTTGTCATAAACACTAATTGGATAACTAACTGGAACATGAAAAGAGTTGGTATAATATTCTTTATCGGTAACCCCTGGAATTACACCATACTCGTCACGATCTATGTTTACAAAACGCCCAGCTAAACCTTCAGCGGGAGTTGCAAGAAGCGTATAGTTTAGATTGTAACGTTCAGCAAGAGCATCAACTTTACTGCGCATAAATTTTACTATTTCTTCACCTAAAGCTTGGGCTTTTTGGCTCATACCATGATGTTCACCAATCAAAGCTGTAAGTGCCTCTGCTAAACCAATAAAACCGATAGAAAGGGTACCATGCTTAATGACATCGGCGATAAAATCCTCAGACTGCAATTTTTCTGAATCTAAATATAGTCCCTGCCCCATCAAAAATGGCATATCGCGCACTCTTAACTTTGATTGTACAGAAAATCGGTGATTCAACTGGTCGGCAGCTAAATCAAGCATAGCATCAAGATCTTGATAAAACTTATTTAAATCACTCCCGGCTTTAATTGCTATCCGTGGCAAATTTAACGTGGTAAAACTTAAATTACCACGCCCATCGGTTACTGCTGCACCACATTTATTAGCGATAACCCGGGTACGACATCCCATATAACTAACCTGATCCCCAAACTCTTTATTGAAAGAGGAATCCATAAAACTAAAAGTAGGGTTAAGGCGTTCTGCTGCTACTGAAATAGCAAGCTGAAATAAGTCATAATTGGGATCGGTAGGATTATAATTTACCCCTTCTTTTACCCGGAAAATAATATTAGGAAAAATTGGTGTTTCACCATGACCCAAACCTTTTTGGTAAGCTAACAGCAAGTTGCGAGTTACTCTTCTTCCCGCTTCACTAGTTTCAGTTCCAATATTAAGACTGGAAAATGGCACCTGAGCTCCGGCACGACTATGCATACTATTTAAATTGTAAATTAACGCTTCCATAGCTTGATAAGTCTCACCATCATCAGCATCTTCAACAAATGGAGCCACATCCCGATCAAAAAAAGCAAAACTTTGTCCACCATGCATGTCATTTTGTGAACTTTGTAAAATAATAGCGGCTAATGCGGTAGCAGAACCGGCTCGCCTTGGTGGACGGATAAATCCATGACCATTATTGAACCCATTGCGCAATAGCTTACCAAGAGGTATTTGGACACAGGTTAAGGTTTTACCATAAAAATCTAAATCGTGAATATGATAGTCTCCCTTCTGGTGCGCCAAAGACAGATGTTCGGGAATTAAACGGTGCAAATAGTAGGTGCGCGAAGCAGCACTAGCAATTTGAAGCATTTTAGCTGAGGGAGAATTAGAAATATTAGCGTTCTCCCGGTTGGTTTCAACTAAAATATCAGCAACCATATCCATCAACTTAGTTTTACCATCACGAATACGATTTCGTTCAGCGCGATATAAAATATAGGCCTTAGCAGTTTTAGCATGCCCATCTTCAATCAAAATCTTTTCTACAGCATCCTGAACATTTTCAACATTAAATATTTGATCTTGGTATTTTTGTTGTAAATATTTTAGCACTTTACCGGTCAGCTCTACGGCTGTAGCTTGATCCGAACCACCAACCGTTTTTGCGGCCTTTAAGATAGCCTCAGTAATTTTGCCTGCATTAAACAGGGCCTCTCTTCCGTCACGCTTTTGAATAACAGTAAACATTTGCTCCCCCTTTTGTTTTGGTTACATAGTTAATATAAATCAATAGACATATAGAGGCATAATACTACATTGTGTGGTTTTGACAACAAAAAAATACAAAAAAACACTATATGTAGTAAATTTTGCCTAAATTTATCAAGAGAAACTATTGACAACATATATAAATTAAGGTATCGGCATTTTAGCTCAATATACAAAATGATTGCCTACCGGCAGTGATATTCGGCTTAGGGACGCATTCATCAACATCCCCTTTAGTAGCAAAAACACTCTGCAACACACTTTCAGCTCCACGAACATCTGCACGAGCTATCAGCCGATAAAATTTTATGCCACATGATTTGCCAAATATACCAGAGTTAATCTCTTCAGCATTTATTGGAAGCCCGCCCTCACTAATCTGCTTCTCTGCTGCTGATAAATATTTTTCTGCTAGATAAAATGCCTTAACTTTATCCTGCCAAGCAATACTCATCTTATTTTCTAATAAACCAATTTCCAAAATGCTAAAAGCAAACAAACTAAATATTGACAAAAATAACATCACCATCACCAAGATAAAACCGCCTTCACCCCTGGCATTAAAAGATATCTTAATGTCCATTACGTAACCTCACATAAATACTTTTTTGAATTGGCGAAGACCTACCATGCATCTTTAAGTCTATTATTACTTCCGAAACGGTGTCCCAAACTTTTACATCGACAATCTCTTTAGCGCTTCGATATACGTGCCTACCCTGAATATCAACACCATAAGAAACCTTCATATCACTAACATTAGGAATTAATTCATCGATACGACCATCATCAGAATTAGTACAAAAGTATAAACTCGGCAACCTTTTCTCACCCGGATGCTCTCTAACAAAAAAAATCGCCTCCTCAAAAATTCTCACCTCCGTATTGCGCTCAGCATATTCATGGGCCAACTTTGTTTCAAAACTAATAATTTCTGCCCCTTCGCTTTTAGAATAGATTAAATCTGCATTTTTACAGTCGGCAATTAACACAATATGCTTGCCTTCAGTAATAGGATTGGCTTCTACCCGAATTGCGCGTGTACCTACCGCTGCACTACTTAAAAGAGCAGTTGCCTCCGAACTAGCTTTACCAACCACAATAATGTCGGCACCTGAAACAAGGTGGTTTTTATTCTTTAATAAACGCGGCGGTGGATGATCGCTATGGTAACCACGAATACCAAATCGTAAATCCCGATATGCAGCGTAATTTTCAAGATGGTTTTTCAAATCAAGGTCGCAAGCTTTTCTACAACCAGCAAAACCAGCCTGCATAATAGTTTGCCAAAAAATAAAATCAGCAAATCGCAGATTCTCATTCAAATCAACCAGCTTAGTCTGGGTCTTATAAAATTTCTTAGTGGTTAAATAACCTTGTAACAATATCCCCATCAGCAAAGAACTCAAAATAGAAGCCATCAACAACTCAAATAACGAAAAGCCCCTGATTTTTTCACCCTTTTTCATGTGGCTCAATTATCTTTCTTGAAATATCTAAAGTACGCTGATAAGAGCTCTCTATATTTTTAAAAGATTGAATATAGACCCCCAGCATTCCGAATAAACTAAAAGTTAAAATAAAAACAGCGATTAGCACCTCGAGCAAACTAAAGCCATTCATAAATCTCACAAATATATACCTTTGCATTAAATTTCGTTTTTAGGTTAAAACAAAAAGGGCGCTTTAATTAGCGCCCTTTTTGTTGATCAAAAATAAATTTTTGAGATTAACTTATCTCAAATCCAACCCTTGTAAGTACTTCATGAAATTTTTACCAACATCGGGGTGTCGTACTCCATATTCTACAGTCGCTTCTAAATAACCGAGCTTACTGCCACAATCATAGCGTTTACCACGAAATCGGTAACTATACACATCCTGCTCTGACAAAAGCTTATCTATACCATCAGTTAATTGAATTTCCCCAATTGCGCCTTTATTCGTATTTTCAAGAAGACGGAAAATATGTGGAGTTAAAATATAACGTCCAATCACCGCGAAATTTGATGGCGCATTCTTAGATTTAGGCTTCTCAATAATGGCATTAGTTTTTGCATATCTTCCTAATTCTAAATCAAGATTATCGATCCCAACAATACCGTACTTTTCCGTTTCCGACAAAGCCACAGGTTGCACGGCTATAACATTACTCTCTACCTCAGAATAAACATCAACCATTTGTCGTAAACAACTCTCATTACCACCGTCAATCAGATCATCCGCCAATAATATAGCAAAAGGTTCATCACCAACGATATCTTTTGCACACAAAACCGCATGCCCTAAACCCAAAGGGTTGGGCTGCCTAACATACACACAGGTAACCCCAGCTGGTAAAACATTGCGTACTATCTCAAGCCACTCATTTTTCCCTGCCTCAGCAAGCTTTGCTTCTAACTCAAAATTGGAATCAAAGTGGTTCTCTATCGCATGTTTACTAGAACTAGTAACAAAAATTAACTGGGTAATACCAGCATTAACCGCCTCTTCCACCGCATACTGAATTAATGGTTTATCAACAATAGGTAACATCTCCTTAGGATTAGCTTTGGTCACTGGTAAAAACCTAGTTCCCAAACCCGCCACCGGAAAAACCGCCTTATTGATTTTATTTTTCATGCTGCTTCCTCGTAAAATAAGCTGTATCGTTATGCTTTTTTATATCATAAACACCAAAATACTACAATTAAGACTAGCTTAACTATTTCCTATATAAAAAATACATTTAAATAACGATTGATAGCTTTTTTATATAATTAATATTGTGTTATAATATGCTCCGCATCATAAATATCAATCTATTTATTAGGAAAAGGAGGACACATGAAAACTTTAGTAGTTTATTATTCAAAAACCGGCAACACTGGCACTGTCGCCAAAGAGCTAGCACAAACAATGAGCGCTGAAATTGAAGAAGTGATAGAAACAAAACCTAAAGAAGGCATCGTCGGAATGATTATTGCTGGCAAAGATGCGGCCTTGCAAAATAGCACCCCGATCAACGACTTAAAACATAATGTTGCTGACTACGACTTGGTAGTAATTGGCACACCGATTTGGGCATGGACCATGGCAAATCCAATAAGAGCCTTTCTCGAAAAAAACAAACCGAACTTAAAAAAGGTAGCCTTTTTCGCCACCATGGGTAATAGCGGTGACAAGCGTGCTTTTTCCCACATGGAAAAACTATCTGGTTTAATCCCAGCAGCAGCGATCTCATTTATAGATGGTAAAGTAAAAAATGGGGAGTTCAAAACAGCGTTAGCGGAATTTGGAAAAAAATTGACTGGTTAATTTTGTCCATTTAATTATCACGTAAATCGATCATCATACCATAATTTATAGTACGATGATTGGTAGTGCGTCTAAGTAATTCCAAGCAATTGCAGCTCCGGCTATAATAATTGGCGACATCATGGCGAGGTATTCTATTGAAGTACGCTCAGGTCTATAGCTGAAGCTCCCAAATTGGGTGGCAGTCCGAAGCCGATCATCCCCAGAAACACTCGCGAGTTCTCTTTGAGTCAATTCAATGATTACTTTATTCATATAATAAATTACCTATTTTAAAATTATGCTATTTAATTTTCTACGTTTTAATACTGGAACAAGTTTATCTAAAGAAACTTTGTGACTCAAATACATTTAATTAATCATCCGCGGCAAAGTTAGGTGTTCTTTAGCAACAGCAGCAACCTTTTTCCAATCAACGGTTATATTATGACCTTTAATAGCATTAGATACAACATCCAAAGCAGGTTTTACATCGTCACCCATCTCAAGTCGCTGCTCAAATAATGGCATGTGCGCTTCTAAATAGAGTTTCTTTCCTGACCATCCAGCTTTATAAGGTTTATTGACAATAACCACTTTAGTACCAACACTAACTAGATTATACAAAAGCTCAATATCTGCTTCATATAAACGGATACAACCAGCACTACTTCTGCGCCCAACACCAGCAGCTAAGTTTGTGCCATGAATTAAATAAGCGCCCTGCGACAAACGTAAGGCATATTTACCTAAAGGATTATCTGGCCCCGGCGGAAAAACACGATTAACTTTATCACCGATATCTTTTCTAAACTTATAAATAGAGTCTGGTACAACCCAAGTAGGATTCTTGGTTTTTTTAACTATCGTCATCTCACCAAGCGGGGTCTCCCAATCCTCTTTACCAATCCCGATGGGAAAAATATAAACCTTATCCGCCGTTTTCGGCTGATAATAAAGCCTCATTTCTGCTAAGTTAACTACAATGGTATTTTTATGTAATTCAAGAGGCAAAACATACTGCGTAGGAACAACTAAAACCGTATCGTGTGGAGGATTGTCGGGATCAACCCCAGGATTTGCTTCAAACATCTCGTAATAACCAATATCAAAACGCATGGCAATATCAGAAAAGTTCTCTTCATGTTTTACCTGAGTAGTTTTAGCCTCTCCCACCAAACTATCACCATTTTTTGGTAACTGAAAACTAAGCCCATAACTAAAAGCTGGCCACATAAAAATAAAAACTAAAATACAAAATCTATGAATCATATACCCACCACACTCTATTAATTAATAAACAAAACTAAAACACATGATAACCCTCTCAAAAATCAAGGCAACCGCAGAAGAACCAAATTTATTACTCACATCCTTGCCACATATTTCGCTCTTTCGAACTTAAAAAATATTTGCCATTTCCATCCAGACCTGCGCTTAGCTTCGCGAATCTTAGCCGGGGCTGGTGTTGCATGTCGTCCTGCGGGCTAATAGCTATATAAATAAACTCATCTAATGCAGGACGCTAATAGTCGGCATGCTTAACTGTCCTCGGAAACGGAATGGTATCACGAATATTTTGAATACCAGTTACATACATAATCATCCGCTCAAGCCCTAAACCAAAACCCGCATGAGAAACTGTACCATAGCGACGTAAATCTAAATACCACTTATAAATTTCCTTATCTAACCCCAGCTCATCCATGCGCGCGCTTAAAACATCAAAACGTTCTTCACGCTGACTACCACCAATAATTTCACCAACCCCAGGAACTAAAACATCCATAGCAGCAACCGTTTTTCCATCTTCGTTTAAACGCATATAAAAACCTTTTATCTCCTTAGGATAATTCATCAAAACAACCGGCCCATGAATAAGTTCCTCAGACAAATAACGCTCATGCTCTGACTGTAAATCAAGCCCCCACTTCACTGGAAACTCAAATTTCTTACCTGATTTTAACAAGCGATCTACCGCCTCGGTATAATCCATATATACAAAATCACTCACGATCATCTGCTCTAAACGTTTAATACAATCTTTATCGATCCTTTCGGCAAAAAATGCCATATCATCTTGACGTTCGGTAAGGACGGCGCGCGCTAAATAACGGATCATATCAATAGCAAGCTTTGCGTCATCTTTTAAATCAGCAAAAGCGATCTCTGGTTCAACCATCCAAAATTCAGCAAGGTGACGACTGGTATTGGAATTTTCCGCCCGAAAAGTTGGCCCAAAAGTGTACACCTTGGTTAAAGCCTCGCAGTATGACTCAACGTTTAACTGCCCCGACACCGTTAAAAAAGCTTCGCGTCCAAAAAAATCTTGGGTAAAATCAATTTTGCCATCGGGTTTCGTGGGAACTTTGGTTAAATTTAAAGCAGTTACCCGCAACATTTGACCAGCCCCTTCACAATCACTGGAAGTAATAATCGGCGTATGGATCCAATAAAAACCCTGCTCATGGAAAAACCGATGCACCGCCATCGATAGACAATGCCGAACTCTAGTGATGGCACCAATAACATTAGTACGAGACCTTAAATGTGCATGCTCTCTTAAGTACTCAAGGGTATGATATTTAGGAGAAATAGGATAGGTATCTGGATCGTCAATCCATCCAGCAACCTCAACATTTTCCGCCTGTAACTCTACTGTTTGCCCCTCTCCCGGTGACTGAATTAACTTACCCGTAGCAATAATTGAACATCCAGTAGTTAATCTTAGAATTTCATTTTGATAATTAGAAACAGTATTTGCCACCACCACTTGTAGTGGTTTAAACCCCGAGCCGTCGCTTAAAGCAATAAACGACACACCAGCCTTAGAGTCGCGCCGCGTCCGCACCCAACCGCAGACAGTAACTGTTGCACCAGTAGTAGCTTTACCAGAAAGTAAATCAATCGTTGAATAAATTTGTTTCACATCTTTTTGCATAGCCTTTCACCATAATCAAGTGCTTTCTAAGAACAATCTAAAATATCTTTAATAAATGGCACAGTCAACCTCCTCTGCGCCGTAAGTGCTGCCTTATCAAGTATATCGAGCACCATAAATAAACTTTTAGTATCACGTTCATAATGATTTAAAAGAAACCGAGCCGCACTATCGCTTAAATCGAGTCCACGCAACTCAGCTCGCAGTTTAAGACTGGCAATTTTTCCTTCATCATTTAATGTTTGTACCGCAAAAACCAACCCACTCATCATCCGCGATTTTAAATCTAAAAGTTTAAGTGGCAAAGCCTGCGGTGCCACACTAGAAGTAATAACAATTTTTTTATTATGCGCAAGAAAATTATTAAAGCAATAGAAAATCTTCTCTTCCCACCCCAAATTGCCGGCAATTAGATGTAAATCATCAATGCAAAGTAAATCGAGATTTTCTAGATCATCAAGAATTTGTACATCAAGATGCTCCGCATCTTCAAGTGGCAAATAAGCAACCGATAAATTATGTTCCCCAAAAAGCTGACATACCGCAGAGAGTAAATGACTTTTACCAGAACCTAATTGCCCCCAAAAATAAACAAAAGGCGAAGCATTATTAGCAGGCAATTGACCAAGTACCGCAACCAACTGCTGATTATTACCAATAAAAAAATTGGCAAAACTTGCTACATCTTTAAGGCACAAATTGAGCGCTAACTGCTTGAGATTTCTCATTTTCTAAGGTAACCCACTTGTAATCTAAATCAATTCCTGGAGGTGAAGCAGTGATATCAGAATTTGGCACCAGTTTATTTCGTATATTTAAGATATTTAATAACTCCTGCTGCCCGCCCACAACATTTATCGCCAACTCAACATCATTAGCACCAATATTAACTGGATCTACTTGAGTAATGGCCTTACTAGAATCACGTAAATATCTAACCACTTCATCGTACTGACCTAAACCATTAACATTAGCAATCCGCAAAACCACTTTTGTATCTTGTCCAGATACTGTCTTTACCACACTAAGGATACTGTTAACTATCGTCGGCAGAGACTGGTTAATCACACCCTCAGCACTTTCTCCTGTAAAATTAAAACGGTAACTTTTGGTATCTTGCAGTAATAACCATTGCCCTGACCAACTTTTACCCAAAAACGCAGGTTTAATACAACCAACAATAATCGAAGATGACCCGTAACGATTGGATGCTGTTTTGATAACACCTAAATTAAAATTGCAAACATCACTAACTTTCATACTATTAACATCTTGTAAATCAAGTGCCGGCAGTATAATTGGCAAATTCAATTCTTGGGATTTTTTCTTCAAAACCTCGGCTAACCCGTCATCAACCCCTTCATCCGACAAGATCCTACCACCCCCAACTTTTTTAACCAACCACACCAAAGTCTGTGGCTTGCTACTAACCGCTACCAGTTGCGAAGCATTAGAACTATTATTATCAACCACCGCCTTAGTAGAAACACGCTGCAAAAGCTTATCAATCGCCTTAGAATCAAGAGTTATTCGTACAAATAAAGCAGTTTTACCAAAAGCTGCACTCTTATTAATATAGTTAAACTGTTTAACATAAAGCTCGGGTTTAGAAAGAGCAGTTTTAACCACTGGTACATTGGCAATACTCTGGTTATTACTGGTTGCTACTAGTGTCGCCTTTAGTGCCTGAGCAAAAGCTTGATCGCGTTCAATGCTACTATCACTAGCAACCGGCAGCTCAACTACATTTACCTCTGGTGACCTAGCCAGCTGCGGTAGCACTACCGCTACCTCTGGTCTTGTTTTCACTGCTACCCCCTCTACCGGCAACTTGGTTTGGGCGGCGGGTACGGCGACCAGCGCTTCCTGCGGTTTGACTGGCGCCGCTACCATCTCTTCAGGCTTCTGAAGCTTAGCTGGGACTGCTATTACTTCCTGCGGCTTGTTGGCGGTGATCGACGCTGCTATCGCCTCCGGCGATTTGGGTATCACTACCTCACCATTATAGTTAGCCGGTTCAGCCATAACCTTAGCCACTAACAGCATAAAAACCAAAAATAACGAAATACTATCTAATGTACTTTTCATAAGCTCTTTATCGGAAAATTCACTATGCCATGAAAAATATCATAAAAATGATGACTCGGCATCAAAATTGAGTATAATGTATGAGACTAGCTAATAATCATTAATCTAGAGGTTTCTTTATGGTTAAATCTGAACTTATAGCACGGATAGTAAGTAAATTTCAGCAGTTGCCTGAAAAAGACATTGAGCTTGGTATCAACCAGATACTCGAGCACATGAGTGAAACTTTAGAAAAAAATGGCCGCATCGAGATTCGTGGCTTTGGCAGTTTTTCTTTACATTATAGACCATCACGTAATGCCCATAACCCACGCACCGGGGAAAAGGTAGTAACGATACATAAATATGCCCCTCACTTTAAACCTGGAAAGCAAACCAGAGAACGTATAAATCAGTCACGCGCAAAAAACATCCCAATCATTCAAGACTCCAGAGAAGAAGAACAAGCGCCTTAAATCAATATTCCTATAACCGTCAGGTTTAAAATAAAGAAAAATTGTGCTATTTTATACCTACTATGGCACTTCGGTTTAAAAATATAGCTATAATTGGACGGCAAAATAATCCGGGAATCGCAAAAACTCTTTGCGCCTTAATTAAGCACCTGCAAACAAAAGCAATCAAAGTTTTTCTCGAGCACGATACCGCAATGACCTTACCAAGCTGTAAGATCCCCACCGTTCAACGTGACAAATTAAAAGATTTCTGTGATTTAATCATAGTTGTTGGCGGTGATGGTAGCTTATTAAATGCCGCCCGCACTGCTGCGCGTCAAAAACTACCGATCGTAGGAATTAATCGTGGAAACTTAGGCTTTCTAACTGACATCACACCCAAAAACATTGCCAAAATCGACGATATTTTGGCCGGAAATTATCATGCAGAACACCGTTTTCTCTTAACCGCAAAAATGGAGAATCAAAATAAGCTTATCGCTGAAAACTTGGCTCTAAATGACATCGTATTGCTCTCTTACACTACCGGTCACATGATTGAATTCGCCGTATATGTAGATCAAAAGTTTTTATGCAATTACCGAGCTGATGGCTTAATTATCGCCACTCCTACCGGTTCTACCGCTCATGCTTTATCAAGCGGCGGACCAATATTATATCCGACACTCGAAAATGTAGTTTTAGTGCCGGTTTTATCTCACAATTTAAGCAGCCGCCCAATAGTAATTAGCAGTAATAGTAAAATAAAAATTGTTTTTAATGAATCGAATCCTACCGATTTATTAGTTCTTTGTGATGGTCAAACCCAAACCATGCTTCAAGGTGGCACAATAAAAATTAGCAAAGCAAAAGAAAAATTACGCTTATTACATCCTGCAGATTACAACTACTTTGAAATACTGCGCACCAAACTGAATTGGGAAAAGGACCATAAAAAGTCGAAGAGATAACATGCTCACTTATATTAATGTAAAAAACTTCGCCATCATCAAAGATCTCGAACTCGACCTTCAGTCAGAAATGACGGCCTTAACTGGTGAAACCGGGGCAGGTAAATCAATTATCATTGACTCGCTGGAGTTAGCTCTTGGGGCACGCGCCGATGCTTCATTAATCCGTGCCGCCGCCGACCGCTGTGAAATTACCGTGGTATTTGATCTTGCTAATATCGCCACAGCACGAGAATGGTTAATAGCACAAGAGTTAGACAGCGGAAATGAATGTATTATTCGCCGCGTTATTTCAAGCGATGGACGCTCAAAAAGCAGTATTAACGACAATCCTTGTACCCAACAAACACTACGCACAATCAGCGATTTTTTACTAAGCATTCATGGGCAACACGAAAACCAAAATCTGCTAAATCCGGAATATCAACGAGAACTACTCGATGCTTTTGCTTTAACTAAACCCCTAGCTACCAAAGTAAAAGATCTGTACGGAACCTGGCTGAAAATCAAAAAAGACTTAACTGAGCTTGAAAACCACACCAAAGATTATGAAACTAAAATCGATTTTTTAAACCATCAATTAAAAGAACTCGACACCACCGATTTTAGTGTTACCAATATCGAAAACTTACGAAAAGAGCAAAAACGTTTAAATAACACCGAAGAATTTATGGGTAACGTCGCCTCTGCTATCGACCTACTTTCTGAAAATGACGGGGCAGCAATTATTGGCAATTTATATAACACTAAAAACCAATTAGAAATATGCAAAGAGATCGATCCTAAAATTGCCGCCGTAATCGATCTCGTTAATAATGCAATCATTCAAACCGAAGAAGCCGCCGCCTCTTTACGCCAAAACTTAAACAATACCGAATTCAACACCGATCGCCCAAAAGAGGTAGAGGAGCAATTAACCCACATCTACGCTATAGCACGCAAGCATCAAACACCACCTGAACAACTGGCAGAAGTACAGTCGAACCTGAAACAACAGCTAGAAACCATTAAAAATGCCGCTTCCCGCCTCGAAAAAATGCAGTCGACATTGAAAGAGATAGAAAAAAAATACTTAGAAGTAGCAAAGGAACTCAGCACCAAACGTAAACTTGCCACCAATAAACTCAACCAATTAATCAGTGAAAAAATGCAAATACTGGGGATGGTTGGTGGAAAATTTACTGCTGACCTATCGCCAAATCTCAATAATAGTTTCAGTGCTAGCGGTTTAGAACGGATAGAGTTTTTAGTATCAGCTAATCCCGGCCACCCATTACAACCTTTAAATAAAGTTGCCTCAGGTGGAGAATTATCACGTATCAGCCTAGCTATTCAAGTTATAACTGCCGAAAGAGAGGTGACCCCAACCCTCATCTTTGATGAGATTGATGCTGGTATTGGTGGTAAAACCGCTGACATTGTTGGGCAATTACTCCGAAAACTTTCAGAAAAAACGCAAGTACTTTGCGTTACTCATTTGCCGCAAATTGCTGCCCAAAGCCATAATCATATATTGGTTGAAAAAGTTACAGGTTTAAAAAACACCGTAGTAACTCTAACCACCTTAAATAAAAGCGAACGAATCAAAGAACTAGCCCGCATGCTCGGCGGAGTTAAAATAACCAAGCAAACTCTCGCACATGCTGAAGAAATGTTAAATATGGTGATCTAGGGTCGCTTTCTATTCCTGGCATCTTCAGCCTTCTTTCTTTGCGCAAGCTTTTCCTGGAGGGTAAAACTATAGATTTCCTCGAGAATTGCCTTATCATGCCACCAATTTTCAGTCTTAAGCTTTGTCTCTTTACGCTTATTTATTGCGTACTTATTATATTCATCTGCCATAACTTGGGTCAGACCTATAGCTTCACTAACAGGAAGACCAAACGTAGCAAAGAAAGTATCTCCAAAAAGTTTCTCAATATCTTCAAGAGGTATTTTATGAACTATAGCGTCAATATTTTCCCCTAACTTAGTAATATGATCGTTAATTGGCCCGTATCCTTTACCCCACAGTTCATCACCACTACTAAATTTTCCTTGTGCTATTGCTATGGCTTTCTTAGCTTTTTCTATTGCCTCTTTACACTTAGTTAAATCCTCATCTTTCATTTCAAAAATATCCTTACCACTTAATAGGGCCTTACATTTCTCTTCTACATCCCTCTTCAATTGCTCAATCTCTTGCTTGGCTTCCTCGATCTGATCTTTTTTAGGGGATGAAACTGGATCACCTAACGAACCTTTACCTGCTTCAACTTGAAGGTTGGGCTTATTTAACGGACCATCTTTAGTTATTGGCGAAATGTTGCCTTCATTAAGCTTTGGTCCAACATCTCTGTATCTTGAGACAGCATCATCCAAATCTGCTTCATTGATTATAATTGTTTTTCTTTCGTACGCATCTTTAAACACAGCTTTCATCTCTGACTGCACCGACCCCATAACACTTTTTGCTGAACCTAGACGAACAGGAACAACCCTACCTTCATCTGATAAATATATAAAATCACCAAAAACGAGCTCTTTATTTGTAGGATCTTTCAATGCATCCTTTATTCTTTCTTCATCATTTTTCGTAATAGAAAATTCTACCGAAATCTTAGGTGCTTTTGAATTTTTAAGGAGCCATAGTAATTTTTCCAAATCGCGAGCGTGGACCATTTTCATTTCCACCCCACCTTCTTTATAAATTTTTGTTTCTTTTTTAACAGCCTCACCAACAACTACATCCACATCGCGACGTACAAGATCAATCATGTGCCGCGCTACTCCTTGAAGATTGCTTTGCTTATCTCGCGACAACCCAACCTTAAAGTTAACACTAAAATAGGTGGTTGTTCCTCGAACCTTATCATGTTGCACTCCTACTTCTAAACCAACCTTATCGAACACCCACAACACTCTTTTCCCATTATCTAAAGATAGATCACAAGTTAGTTCTGCTTTTGGTCCATAAACGGTTGCTACATCTTGAGCTCTAAAATAATACCCGCCAACATAACCGACCAACCCTTTTATAAACTCATAACCAATTTCAGCATCCACCCCTTGCATCACATTTTCATACTTTTTGTTTTTTGTAAGCATGAAATTGTTCCATTCTTGATTATAAATACCGCCTGAATCTATGCTGCTTAATTTTGACTTATTCCCAATCGGTTGATAAAAATTACCCCCCAGGAATATTTTATCAAGCCAACATTCAGCTCCAAAAGTTAATTGGTTAAAATAATTTCCGCGCTGAGTGCGCTTACGATCGAAGGCAGCATATATTCCATACAGCTGTTGTTTCTCAGGCAATAAGTGCCGATATCCTAAATGAACATTACCTTCAAATGGTTTACCGGTACGATCATAAAAGCTCACATCAGTGAAAACTAACTGTGTCGGTGTTTGCCAGATCGGTAAAAATAAATCTATCCCTAAAGCTGATGAATCGAAACTTCTCGTATTAAAAAAACGGGCGCCACCAACCTGCACATATGGTAGGTACTCAGCACTACTACTATATTTTTCAGAATCTTCCAAAGCTTTTGTTGCTTCTTTAAAAACACCATCACTTGCCGGTTTATTATCTAAAAAAGGTCTAACCTGTTCAGAGCGTCCATTTTTAGATAAAACTGGAATTGCATGCTTACTATTTTCCAAAACCGGCAGATTCGATGCTAGCGCTGGTGGACTAGATGTTTCTTTTGCTTTTTTTGCAGCCGCGAGAGCTTCGGTATCTAATAACGATACTTTTTTCGTTTGGTTTTGGAGATCTTGGACTTCTCTTTCTTTAGTGTTTGCGACCATAACACTAAAATTGGGGCCTTTGTTCTTAGAACTAACTTTGGGTTTTGTATTTAACACATAAATAACCCCGGCGATGCTTACAACTGTCAGCACCCCCGCCAATAAAATAAGCACTATTTTTTTTCTTTTATTCATATAGTCATATACCCAAAATCAAACTCCAAGCAGATTAAATTTATTCCACGCGGCTTGCCGCGTGACAGAGCAATGGGGAATTGTCAAGGGGGAGAGGCGCAGCTCTCCCCCTTGACCGAGTCACGGGGTTCATACCCCGTGGCGAGTCTAAATTTGATTTTCACCCACCATATCATTCACCGTTTAATGCATCACCATAACTCAGCGTCTTTCGAACATTTTACGTCTCAGCATATACTAATGGATCCTCTGCGCCACCATACTGCTGATAATTTTGATCTAAAATTCTTTGAGTAACCAGATCCTCCCTCCAGTCCTGATAGTACTCATATCCATGATAACAACCAAAAATAGCGGCGACGCCCAAAGAAACTGTAGTAACAATCTTCCACTTATTATCCCAAACCCAATCCCATGCGCAATTCAAATATCCATCGCGATCTCCCCTGCATTTTATATTTCCGGCATTAACCCGAATTAAAACTATTTTTGGAAGTGCCCTAGATAGATCACCACCTTCTTGATATTTTACGTATTTAATAATAATAGTATCGCGACAAAGTTTCTGATTGGCACCATTTTTATTAACAGTCAAACTAATATCGTGCGTAGCCCCTTTATCTAATTTTATATCACCAAATGGTTCATTTATATCGAAACACCTCTCTCCACCCAAGCTGATTTTTTCTATTTTTATATCTTCTTGCGAAACGTTTTTTATACTATACGTATATTTACCTGAACTCGGAGACAATTTTTCCACCTTAGTGCTCATCTCTATATCTACTATGCTATCTTTAAAAGGTGAAGATAGATCATCGTTGTCATCTTGATCCTTATAGGAAATAGCTACACTATATGACTTATAGCTTTGCGGATCTTTGGCAATTACGGTCCCTTCCATAGTAAAGGTACAACTATCTGACAAGCGCCCGCTTGAACACTCTGGCGACATTTTTACAGACTCTACCGTAACCCTAGTACCAACCGTATCATTATCATCTTTATAGAGCTTAAAAACATGGCCATTATCATTTATAGCATTAAAATTGTCGTATGATTCGCTATTTTCTAATAATAACTCAACTCTATATCTTCCCTTATCTAAACTATGGAGACCCATCCCAAGCATTTTAATACCAGATTTAAAGTCAACAGAATTAGTGCCAATAGAATTCATTGTATCAAAAGGGTTAACCTCCAATATCTTGGCATATCCAGCCTGCGAATAAAATACGGTTGCGATAAAAAACCATAACATTATGATAGCTCTACTTTTGCGAATTAAATTCATAAATTTCACCTTATAAAATATGTTCACCATTATTAATTAGTATTCTTCGTCTAGCCTCATTCGTTTTATACGGATCTGTAGAATCAAGTCCTTTAAAAATCACGCTTAGGGTTTTTTCTATGATTTTATGGCTTGATTTTACTGCATCAAAAGCGATCTCTATCGAACATGTACCATCTGGCAATAAAGAATCGCATATTTTTTCGACAACAAACTCATTTCCCGGAATTTTTTTTGCTAAAATTTCAGACAAAGTTTTACCTGAGTTATTTTTAAGTTCATAGCTGAGTTTTAATTTGCCATTTGGATATTGATCTATAATAGCACCTGCGGGTTTCACCCGAACTATATCAATAGGAGCTAAGTTATTCTCATTTATATCTATTTTAATATTTTCGAATAATGTAAAAACCTGCCCAGAAGTCAAAGATACCTTAACCTCTAGTTCTTGGTTTATATTTTTGAACTCCTCGTATGGGTAAGCAACCAAATTAACAATACACATTTCACCAGATTTCAGCTTATTATCAAGATCACCGCAATCTAAGTTACCTGCTTTATCTCTATCTTTGCGAGTTAAATACAAAGACGGCTGCAACTTACCAACTGCTACAGTTGCCTCCTCAGCACTATTATTAATTATTTTAAAAGATAAAGACTGTGAAGATTTAAACACCATCTCATCATTATACCCATTGGCAACAAGCTTCACCGGATAGGGGGAGACGGTAATTACACACACGCTTTCGAGATATTTATCATCGACTTTGTAGCTAACGGTAATAGCATCATTAAAACTCTCTACGCTATTTTCTAAAGTATCGCTAATACCAAGTTGAATCTCATAAGTCTCATCTTTGAGGATCTCTTGCTCTTTAAAAGAAGCATCTATATATCTACCTGATGTACCACCTATTATTTTTACTTTTTCATAATGTATACTTTTTAATACCAAAATATCTTTTACCCCACCCACCACCGAAGCCTTCAGATAACCAGTAAATACCGCCGGTACGCCCCCAGGAATTTCTGCCAACTTTTCACCATTAAGATCCGTTAATACGACCTTAAATTCAACCCCATCCACTGCTCCACTATTTTCATAAAAACTTACTTCAGTTCTATAATTAGCGGGGTCATCAGTAGCAACCAATTTATCTGCACCATAAGCAAGTCCTCGAGAAATAGTGAGATCACCACCCAACCGATCATAATTAGAATCGACACGAGCATAAGTATGGACGTTAGTAACAACTAACCCCAAAAAAAGTAGCATACCGATATAATAATTTTTATTAATTAACTTCATACGCTTTCCTAAAATAAGCATTCATTGTAATAATTAGTATAAAAAGGTCTCTTAAATCACCTGATTAAAAACTATTTTCTCAACAACTTCTGGTATTCTCTGATAGCAGTATAGATACAAAATATTAAGGAAATATTAAACCTACATTTAAATATAATTAAGAAATCCTTAAGAAATTTGCAGGGCCGAAGCAATATTATAATCAATACGATGAATGCTGGTAGACACAAACGATCGCCCACCAATCCATTATTCAAATTTTATCAATATATTACTCTCACGAGCTTGGCACCCCTCTAACCATCCCTGCGGCTTGCAAACAGCTATCGGTTTGGACTGAACGGGTGATTTCGCTCTCCGAGCTCGAAATTATGCGCCTGTCATTTACCCAGCCCTGCGGCTCGCAAACAGCGCTCACTTTAGGCTGGGCTGGTGATGCCTTTTGCTTCTTCGAAGCTGGTGGATTTATTTTATTTCCAAACGCCGTTTACAAAACGAGAAGACATTATGTATACCTTCAAATTGATGTTAATCGGTTGGAATGGGCTTAGCCTTAATAATTAGTAACTTACCGTCCCAATTTAGCTCTCTCATTTCTGGCGGCTGCTTGGCAAGCGGATAGTGTTTCTTCCATAAAAAGAATTTATTTTTTTCTAAATGTCTAGATAAAAATTCAGCAGCGCCGTTAAATAGATGCGGCCCTTTAGGATGTTTGAAAGAAAAAATGCCCGGCATAGAATAGTGATATTCAACCGTACCAATCCACAAAGGAAAATCACTATCTTTCAAATCAATACCCGACGACCACAAGCGCAAAATTAATATCTCTTTCTCGCGCTTAGTCTCTTTAGTAAACAATAAAGCAACCCTGCGGTTTTGATAAAGCTGAGGGAAAATTGTTAAATGACTAACTACCGAAGTTTTAGAGAAACTCTTGAGAATATTTTGTAAATCAAGTTGTATCGGCTGCGGCTCCCAACCATGTTGCAACAAAGCTTGGCTAATTTCTGTAAGGTTACCCACATAAATTACATTAAAAGCTTCAATTGGGCTACCCAAACGATTAAGACGATACAAAGGGGTTTTAGCCTCATTGCCTTTAATTAACTCATTAAAAGCAATAACTTGTTTTGGCCACATTAAAGTATATTTTTTAACCTGCTTTTCGAAAAAAAGCGCACTATAAGCTAGCCATAACACCAGAGATACACCAATGACAAACAACAGAAACTCGCGTACATCTAGGTGTACAACATGACGCCGACGATAAAAAACAGTAGCCACAAATACAATCGTTAAACCAAGTAAAATTCCACCTAAAATATCAATCAACCAATGTGCACCCAAATAAATACGAGAAAAAGCTATTATTACCGTCAATATTCCTGCCGCAATATATACAAGATATTTTTTTGCCCCTTGCAACTGTCGGGCAATGATTACCGCTAAAAAACAATAAAATGAAAAGCTCATTACGGTATGAGCACTGGGAAATGATGGAATATGCATGGCATACGAAATATCACCAGGACGCGAAGAATTTATAAGAAATTTTACACTAGCAACCACCACCCCGCTAAACGCCAATATCCCCAACCAGTGTACAGCAACATACAACTGTCGCTTCCATAAAAACCATAGAGCTATAACTACAGACACGGCCATCAGTAGAGGTACATCACCAAAAAAAGTAGTTAGTATAAAGATATGATCTAGTCTCTCAAAACGTAAGCTACTCAATAGATGGTAAACCGAATGACCAAAATCGACTAAAATCCCAGGATGTAATACCTGATAAAGAACCCAGAGAAATAAAGTGAAAAAGAAAATCGCCATGATGGTCAACATTAATTGCAGATGATTGTCAGCTTCTCTGGGGTCAGATAAAAACTTCGTAATTAAATGTAATTTTTTATGCCTTTGAAAAAATCGCCAAAGTTGCATTATATAATAATCGATCATCTGCCAAATTTGCCTGAAAAAATGCTGGGTAAGCCACACCACCACCCATAGCATCGCAAAAACCAAAAGTCCCCACAAAGCAAATTTGGTCACCAGCTTTGCTGGCAATTCCAAAGATAAAGCACCAAGTAAAGCGCCGGGAATCATATAACTAATCACCCAAAGAAGAGCTGATAATAAAGCCACAAATAGAAATCTAATAACTGACATTTTAAACATGCCAGCAATCATTGGGATCATGGCACGCATTGGTCCAACAAATCGCCCGATAAATACGCTCTTACCGCCATGTTTATGAAAAAACTTTTCACTACGCTCTAATAAAGTTGGCCACCTAGTAAAAGGCCATATCCGATGAATACGGTCTTGAAAATAAACTCCAATAAAATAACTTAAAATATCTCCGGTCAACGCTCCCAAAATCGCCCACATAACGGTACTACCAGCAGGAATCACTGCTAAACCAATTAAAAAACCGATAGCCGGCATAGCGATAGTTCCTGGAATAAATGCACCAATTACCGCTAGCGCTTCTAAAAAACATATAAAATACACAAAAATACCAGCGCTGTGTGGGTGAGTTTCAAAAAATTGGGTCAATGTTTGAACATTAATATCATGAAAATTAAACATACGTTTCGACTTAGTCCTTAACTATTTAAAAATTAATAATTTTTTGATTGTACCAGATTTTTTGCCATAATAAACTGGTAATAATATAGTTCTTTCAAAACCCTTAAATAATGTCTTGAAGCGGTTCGTAAAAAATACTCCCCTTAGGCTGCACGGGTGTTACATTTAGCCCTGCGGGCAATGTTTTTGTTTTAATTTACAATAGCATCGATGAATTATCTTACATCAAAACATAATACAGAGGTTTTGCAAGAACTCTCATGCTATTTCTTTCGCAAGAACTTCTGTTCTATTTATCTAAAATATCGTACTCGATTTTAGCAAGATATAACCCACAAGCGGGAGCAGTAATTGCAGCCTTTCTGCGGTCACAAGCGTCTAACACTTCTCTTATCCACGAAACAGGACGCTCACCAGCACCTATTTTTATGAGCGCACCAACAATATTACGCACCATATGTAATAAAAAAGCATTAGCTTTAATATCAATATTTACCACGCCGCCACCACGAGTAATGCCCAAGGACATAACATTACGCCGAGCACTCCTTGCCTGGCATCCACTGCCGCGAAAAGAAGAAAAATCGTGCTCCCCAAGTAAAAATTGCCCCGCCTCCTGCATTAGCTGTTCATTAAGTACACGAGGCCACCACATCGCCCGATGACGTAAAAGCGCTGAAGCAATCGTATGATTATAAATCATATAACGATAATAACGGGAAGTAGCGCTGTAGCGCGCATGAAAATCGGGAGAAACATGACGCGCCCAAAGTATACGGATATCACTCGGCAAATTGGTGTTGGCGCCCAAAATCCAAGAACGATCAGAACGATTAGCATCAGTATCAAAGTGCGCTACTTGACCAAAAGCGTGGACACCAGCATCAGTTCTTCCGGCACAAGTAATAATAACCGGGCAAGACGCAACTTGACCCAAGGCTTGTTCAACTTTTTCTTGAATACTACAAACGTTATCTTGCCGTTGCCAACCATGATAGTTGGTGCCGTCGTACTCTACTCCTACTGCTATCCGCATGTATACCCTGCTGCCCTTATTTTACGCAGGGTATAGCTCTATAAACAAGCTTACCCTGAAATTCAAAACAAATATTTATCGATCCAAGTCGGGATGCTTAATTTTCCCTAATAACTCTTTAGCTTCTGCCTGTTCAGCATCACTGCCATGACTTAGTACATCATAGAGAGCCATTCGAGCATCCTCATCTTTACCCATATCTACATAAGCACGAGCTAAATTCAATTTAGCAGCAATACCCTCTTGCCCTTCCATCGGATTAAAATCTTGGTCTAAAATTTCCGGCACCTCATGAGAATAACTTCCAGGGAAAGATTGCTTTTCGCGGCGTGGAAAAATTATATAGCCAAAAACTAATAACAAGATCGCCCCAACACCCAAAACAATAATCATGAACACCTTATGACCAATTCGATCCTTTAAATTATCAATACGGCGACTGATTTTATCATACAAATATTCCTTTTCTGTTTTCTCCCCTGCAACTTTTGCTTCAGCACTTCCAACCACCCCAACATTACCAATCAATCTCTCCTCAATTAAGCTTATATGTTCATTAATTTGGTTAACTTGCGCCTGAACTCTAACGTTTTGTGCTTCTAGTGTTGTCAAACGATCAATTAAATTTTCAAGCTTTGGACTGATTGCATTTTCTTCAACTTGGCCAGCAGCGGGGCTTGGCGCATTAACAACAATTGGTTCTGCAATAACAGGGGCTGGGGCTCGAGAAGCAAGGCCACCATCTCCTCCGATAATTATCGGTGATTTTTCTTGCGTAGCGGCTCTTTCTTTATCTGGCTGTGGAAACATTTCAGTTGGAATAATACCACCAGTTTTTTTTGGCTCATTTGCCATTGCTGTCATCGTGGCCATTGCATCCGAAGAAGCTTCGGCTTGAAATGCGCTACCTTTCTTGAGTTGATTTGCCTCTAAATTTAGCAAAGATCTCTCTCTATCTTGAGAAGGAACAGCCACCATATCTGCTTCAGTAAGAACCCGATCTTCATCACTATCACCTGGTTGGGCATAAATCGTAGCAGCAAAAAGCAAGCCACACATAAAACTGATAATAATCCTCATAAAAACCTCCACTATGGATATTAAACTGGCAGTAACTTTAACATAGTACTAATTAAAAACCAACCCGGAGGCCTTTTTCTAATAAAAAAACCTCACTTTCACCGCGCACAAAATCTAGCCAGAGCAAAGGCAAATGCGCATATTTTTTCATAATTAAAGGGGCGCTATTACCCACCTCTACCACTAAAATACCTCTTGGCGATAGGTGTTTTGCGGCATCGTTAAGGATACGATCAATAATTTCATCCCCTTTTCGACCAGCTAACAAAGCTTCTTCTGGTTCGTGATAATATTCTTTAGGTAAACGCTTCATTTCATTTTTACCAACATAAGGAGGATTACTAATAATAATATCGTAGGTTTTTCCCTTTAATTTTTCGAATAGATCAGATTTTAACAGCCGCACTCTCTTAGTAACTTTATGGCGAGCACAATTCATCGCTGCTATTTTTAAAGCCGCAGGAGAAATATCAATGGCATCAACCTTAGCACGAGGAAAAGCTAAAGCTGCAGCTATCGCAAGGCAACCACTACCAGTTCCAATATCTAAAATTCTCAAAATTTTTTCAGGATTTATCCACGGAACAAAACGTTCTTCTAGAAGCTCTGCTATTGGTGAACGAGGTATCAATACTCTTTTATCCACATAAAAAGGTAAACCCATAAACCACGCTTCTTTGGTAAGATAGGCAGCAGGTAATCTTTTTTTGATCCGATCATCAATAATCTTTAATAATTTATTTTTTCCACGAAGTTTAACTTTCTCCTTAAGGGTCGAATCATCAAAACAATTCTGTAATTGCAAGCCATGGCAAACCAAATAAACCGCCTCATCCTTAGCGTTATCAGTTCCATGACCAAAATAGACTTTGTTTCTCTTAAATTGTTTAATGGCAAAATTAATGAAATCGCCTACGGTTTCTAGTTTTGGCGTTTTGTTTTTTACGTTATTGTTTTTGCTTTTTTTCATAATCATAATCCTAAAACCCAATTATTTTAAATTTAGGATAAAAGTTCCGCCTGCAAATAATCGGGCACAACACACGGCCACCCGAAACTATTTTGAATCTTGCCCTGTAACGCTAAAGCCGCATGGGGTTCGCCGTGCGTAATAAATATTTTACGCGGTGGAGTTTTGATTTTACCAAGCCAAGCAAGCATTTCTTGATAATCAGCATGAGCAGAAACATTCTCTAATACCCCTATCTCAGCATTCACCAATACTTTTTCACCAAAAATTTTAATCTCGCGCTTACCACTTAGCAAAGCTTTTCCTCTGGTACCAGTTGCCTGATAACCGACAAATAAAATCATATTACGTCTATCTGATGCCAAAGCTTTAATATGATGTAAAACGCGTCCACCAGTTGCCATACCACTCGCTGAAATAATAATTCTAGGAAAATTATAACCATCAATCAGCTTTGATTCTTCAACCGCGCTAACATAATGAACGCTCTTTGCTATTTCACTACAAGTTTTCTCATCTAAAAGGTGTTCGTCGGCGTGTTTTAACATGATATCTGTTATGTCTTGCGCCATCGGGCTATCGAGAAAAACAGGAATATTTGGAATCTGGCCATTCTTTTTTAAAGAATAAATATAATAAAGCAGTAGCTGCGACCTACCAACAGCAAATGCGGGAATAATTAAACTACCACCCCGACCAACAACTTTATTAATAATCGCTCCCAGCATTTCCTCCGGTTTAACATTTTCATGCAAGCGATCACCATAGGTTGATTCGAGCACCAAATAGTCAGCAGCGGCAATAGCTTCTGGCGGCAAAACACAAGGATCACTGGGACGACCTAAATCGCCGGAAAATAAAATAGAAGTTTCATGATGCTTAACTAATAAATTTGCTGCACCAAAAATATGGCCAACCCGATTAAAGCAAAAATGAAAATCACCAATACTAAAATCTTGATGAAAAGAGATTGCTTGAAATTGCGAAAATACTTTTTGGGCGTCGTCACGAGTATAAAGCGGTAAAGCAGGTTTATGCTTTGAATACCCTAATTTGTTAGCACGGGAAGCTTCTTCCTCTTGCAGATGCCCACTATCTAATAGCAAGATTCTACCTAGCTCAATAGTCAAGGGTGTAGCATAAATTTTACCCCGAAAACCATTTTTTACAAGAAGTGGTAGATACCCCGTATGATCTAAATGTGCATGGGTTAAAATCACCGCATCGATAGAACTAGGAGCGATTGGAAATTTCATCCAATTACGCAAACGTAATTCTTTGAGACCTTGAAATAAACCACAGTCTACTAAAACATTTTTATCGGCTTTTAATAAATATTTAGAACCGGTAACGACCCTAGTTGCACCTAAAAATTGTATTTCCATTGTTATCCTTGTAAAATGTTTAATAACTGACGTTCATCAATAATTTCTACCCCAAGTTTTTTTGCCTTATCTAACTTTGATCCCGGGCTATCTCCCGTCACCACATAGGTAGTGTTTTTAGAAACGCTATCGGTTACTTTAGCACCAAGCGCCTGGAGCCTTTCTTTAGCTTCGTCACGACTCATAGCTATCAACGTACCAGTTAATACAAAAGTTTTACCATTAAGCCGTTTGTCGGTAGAAGGTATTTGCTTTGGCCAATTGATGCCAGCAGCAAGTAGTTTTTGTATTAAAACGCGATTATGTTTTTCATGAAAAAAAGTAACTACTTCTGAAGCAACACGAGGACCAATATCGGTAATAGCTTCAAGATCACCAGCATTTGCCTGCATCAGTTTAGTTAAATCACCAAAATGCATAGCTAGATTTTGCGCGGTTACTTCGCCAACCTCACGAATACCTAAAGCAAAAATGAATTTAGCAAGTGTCGTGCGCTTACTCTTATCAATTGCCTGTAAGATATTTTGCGCCGATTTTTCTCCTTGCCGCTCTAAAGTAAGAATTTTCTCCTGAGACAAAGAATAAAGATCGGCTACATTTTTGATTATGCCAACATCAACCAGCTTATCGATCAACTCATCTCCCAAACCCTTAATATTTAAAGCACCGCGCGAAGCAAAATGCCTAATTGACTCTTTCAATTGAGCTAAACACCCAAGATAATTAGGGCAACGAATTGCTACTTCCCCTTCACTTTTTACTACTTTTGAACCACATACTGGACAATTTTTAGGAACCACAACCGCTTTGGTATGTTTGGTGCGCCGCGCTAAAACCACCGACACCACTTCTGGAATAACATCACCAGCACGACGAACAATTACGGTATCACCAATTCTTACGTCTTTACGTAAAACTTCATCCATATTATGTAACGTAGCATTACTAACTGTAGCGCCACCAACAAAAACTGGCTTCAGTCTAGCAACCGGCGTTAAAATCCCTGTCCTACCCACCTGAAAATCAATATTGGTCACCTCCGTTAGTTCTTCTTCGGCCGGAAATTTATGCGCCAAGGCAAAACGGGGAGCACGCGCTACAAATCCTAAGATATCTTGCTGAGCAAATTCATTAATTTTATAAACCACACCATCTATTTCATAGGGCAACTCGGAACGTTTGGCGCCAATGGCTTTATAATAATCAAAACAACCTTCAATTCCTTTAACAACTTTAATTTCAGCATTAACCTTTAAACCCCAGCTTTTCACCTTGGTTAAAACTTCGCGATGACTCTTGGGAAATTCACCATCCTGCAATTTACCAATACCATAACAAAAAATATCAAGATCCCTGCTGGCGGTTATTTTAGGATCTAGTTGGCGCAAACTACCGGCCGCAGCATTACGCGGATTAACAAAGGTTTTACCACCGCTTTTACTGGCGCTAGCATTTAGTTTATTAAAACTTTCGTGAGACATATAAACTTCACCACGAACCTCCAAAAGTTTGGGGTATTTACCTCCATGTAAAACTAAAGGCACACTGGAAATAGTGCGGACATTTTGCAAAATATCCTCACCGATCACTCCATCGCCACGCGTAGCTGCTTGCGTTAGTCTTCCATCTTCATACACCAAATTGACAGCTGTACCGTCTATTTTAGGTTCACAAACATATTCAACTTTTTCTGTATCAGCAAGCTCTAACCGCTCATAAATCCGGCGGTTGAAATTCAATACATCCTCTTCGGTGAAAGCGTTATCGAGAGACAACATCGGCGTTGCATGATGAACTTGCTTAAATGCAGTTGCCGGGGCAGCGCCCACCCTCTGGGTCGGTGAATCGGAAGTAATTAATTCTGGATATTGACTTTCTAGATTTTGTAATTCGCGAAACAACCGGTCGTATTCAGCATCGGGAACCTTGGGTTGATCTAAAACGTAATAGTGATAACTATAATCATTGAGCATTTTTTTAAGCTCAAGGATGCGAGTTTTAGTGTTTTCTTTGGTTGCCATTTTTAATCAAGGTTATCCAAAAGATCGGACACATACAAATTACCAGTTTCAACGGTACAAATTTTCTCACGGATGCGCTTGATAACATCAGCATTGATAACTTGGCGCAAATCATCGTAAATATCACCCCCCAACTCTTCAGCCAATTGGCGAGCGGTATCAAGCATCAAGTCAAAACTAGTCATCAACCGATTCTTTGTATCTAAATCCATAAACAACAATAAGCCATTACACTTAAAAGACCCCATATCCTCTATCGCAAAAGAGCCCTCTGGGGTGGCAGCAGCAAGACTAAACAAAATTTTATTGCTATCTTCACCTTCATAGCGATGGAAAATGTTTTTTTCACCAAAACGTAAACCTGCTGCTAACAAAGCCTGATGCAACTCATACCCCATATAAGGTTTGTCAGGAAAAGCATTGATCTGCAGCACTATAAGCTTGGGGTCATAAGGAGAATGGTTGATAATATCAGCATCGGTAACTTCTTCTGCCAGCTCTTTTGTTTTATCGATCATAGTAAACTCTGGAGGATTAAAATCAACCATCAAGGATCGCTTTCTTATCGAAGGTTTCTTGTTGTTGCGTCTTTGATAATAAAATAGGAAGCCAATGGCTACTAAAATTAGCGCGACTAAGGCATAAAAAAGTAGTGATGACATAGTATCCTCTTGTACCCTGAAAAATCAAACGTAACTATTATTACTTAATTCTTAATTGTAAAGGTCGTACAATTAATTGACAAGATATATTGGAGCCCCGCACGGTAATCCCGCCAAGGCTTCCCATGCAGTTTTTTGCAAACTGGGGCGCCGGCTTTAAATTAATTCCCAGCCAGAGTAACAGCTTGGTCGATATCAACGCTAACTATTCTTGATACCCCGGGTTCTTGCATCGTAACCCCAACCAGCTGCCCAGCAATTTCCATCGTTAATTTATTGTGCGTAATAAAAATAAACTGGATAGTTTTCGCCATCTCTTTTACTAAATTACAGAAACGGAAAACATTAGAATCATCTAGTGGCGCATCTACTTCATCAAGAATACAAAATGGCGCTGGATTGAGATGGAAAATAGAAAAAATTAAAGAGATAGCCGTTAAAGCCTTTTCCCCACCCGACAATAAATGAATACTAGAATTACGTTTACCTGGAGGTTGTGCCATAATAAATACTCCAGTTTCTAGCAAATTATCTTCGGTCTGTTCTAAACAGGCTTTACCACCATTAAAAACCTTGGGAAACAATTCTTGAAACTTCTGATTAATACTACTATAGGCTTCTTTGAACCGCTCTTTGGTGTCATGGTCAATTTTCCGGATTACGTCCTCTAAGGTACTGAGCGCTGTTACTAAATCTTGATTTTGTGCATCTAAATAATTTTTCCGTTCTTGCAATTTTTCAAACTCTTCAATAGCCGCAAGGTTGATCAAACCCAGGCGCTCAATTCTTGAAGCTAAATGTGCGATTTTTTCTTCCCACTCTGAAACCACCGCCTGCTCAGGAATTGCAGCATTTAAAACCTCTAATTGCAACTCAAGTTCCGTCACCTGTTCAATATAAGTAGCATTACGAACTTGCATGCCCTCACGCTCTGTCCGCGCCCTCTCTAAAGATACTCTAATTTTTTCGTTCGTCTCTTGCTGTAATGTGTGTTTCTCATCAAGTTCACGTAACTCTTGTTCGATACCGGTTACTTTTTGTTTAGCTAAAGTCAATTCTGCTTCTATCACCAAACGCTTTTCTAATTCCGACTGTAATTCTTGTTCAAGACCAGCAAGAGGCGCGCCCGCTTCCGCCAAAGATTTTTCGATGCTAACTTGGTGTTCTTTTAAACCCTCCAATCTTTTATTAGCTCGCTCTAAACTTTGCGCTAAATAATCCACTTGCGTTTGAATCAGCTGTAAACGTAAAGTCGAATCGGTTACCGCCCTTTCACTTTCTTCGGCATTTTTACGCGCTAACATTAATCTTTGCTCTTTTTGCTCTCGCTTAAGTATTATTGTTTGACGTAAATTTTCATTTTCGGCTTGTTTTCTCGTTGCCTCTTCATGACTTTTAAAGGCGACAGCTAATTGTTCTCGTAGATCACGCACACTACTTTCGTGCATTTCAATCTCTTGACGTAAAACTAAAGCTCGCTCTTCTTGATGATGTAAATAGGTTTTTTTAGCGGTAACTTGACTTTGGGTATCGCTATAACCAGACATCAACGCCCGTAGCTCATTTTGTAGATTTTGATATTCCCCCTCGAGAGTGGTTAGCACATTTCTATGTTGCTCCAATTCTTGCTCTTCTTTCTCGCAGTTATACTGCTCTTTGATAATATTTTGATGCAACTCTTGCAACTCTCGTTCACGCTGTAAAATACCGATTTTTGGATTATTAGCATCATAAGCAACCCGTAACCACCCCGCTCCTAACCACATACCATCTTTGGTGACGATCGATTCGTGGTGATTTAATCCCGATTGCATGGCTAATGCTTCGGCAAGATTTTCTGCAATATAAATTCCGGCTAATAAGTTATTGAGCGATAGTTTGGAATTTACCTTGCTGGCTAAAGTTGCAACATTAAGCCTGGATTCAACCACTGAAGTAAAAGCTTGATCAAATAAAGTCAGGTTACCACGAGTTAAATTTTCTATCGCTGGAACAACACTAGCCATCCCATCAACGCAAACCGCTTCAAGATACACCCCCAGCACTGTCTCTACTGCGGTCTCCCACCCGGAAGCAACTTGTAGCTCTTGTGCTAACCGCAGCTTTTGCTCAAGATTGTGCTCTTTAAGCCAATCGATCAAAACCGTATCGGTTTTGCCTAAAGCTGCTTGTTGTAACGCTTCAAGTGAAGACTTACGACCAAATAAAGTTTGTAATTTATTGCGCGTTTGATCAAGAGCGCGAGAAAGCTGATTGTTCGCTTCTCTACTGGCAATAATTTGCTGTTGTTTAGCCACCACACCATCGTGTAATTTATCATGGTTATTTTTTAATTCAGTAAATAAACCATCTAATCTTTCAACTTCAGTATTTAAATTAGCAAAATCTAGACTTTGTAATTCCGAATTAAATTTCTCTAAGCCCTGGACTTCATCGGCAATTCTTAGTTCTAAATGTTTAATATGAGTTTGTTCAACCTCTAATAACTGCACAATCTTAGAACTATTAATATTAAAATCATCCCAACTCTTCTGCCACAACTGCATCTCTTCTGCGGCTGTTTGCGCCTCTTGTTTAGCCTGAGCAACATTTTCTTGCATGCTGACGATACCAGACTCGAGGGTTGCCTTCTCAGTGGTCAGTAACTCAATCTGCTTCTGATCAACCGTCTGGTGCTCAGTTGTTTCCTGCCAAACCTGGTTAATTTGGGCTAAATCTCTGGTTAACTCCTCCCGTCGCTCTTTAGCATGCTTAATTTGCTGTTCAAGACGAGCAATGTTACCACCAACGCGATAATAATTTGCCTGCACTTCATTAAACTTTTCAATATCACCGTTATGTTGTTCCCGTAAGTTGGCGATTTTGGCACTTAAAACATGTAGCTCAGTAACACTATTTTCTAATTTAGCTTCATCATTTTTTATGATGACTTCTTGCTCCTGCAGTTTTTTATTTACTTCGCGCCAATGTAAGACGTGTAATTCTCCCTTAGCTAAACGCTCCTCTTGCTTTAACTTACGATACCGTTCAGCAGCGCTTGCTTGCGATTTTAAATGTCTGAGTTGTTTAGTAATTTCCTCTAATATGTCGTTGAGTCTAGACAAATTTTCTTTGGTATGCTTGATACGATTTTCGGTTTCTCTTCTACGTTCTTTGTACTTTGATATTCCAGCAGCTTCTTCGATAAATACTCTAAGCTCGTCCGGCTTGGCATCAATAAACTTAGAAATCATCCCCTGCTCAATAACCGCATAACTATTTGGACCAAGACCAGTGCCAAGAAAAATATTAGTAATATCTTTACGGCGACAACCAGCACTATTTAGAAAGTAATCGGAAAAACCATCCCGATTAACTTCGCGACGGATTGAAACTTCGTTGTATTTTGCGTATTCACCACCCAAGCCTGCATCGCTATTATCAAAAACCAGCTCTGCCACCGCCTGACCAACAGCTTTCCGTGATGATGAACCGTTAAAGATAACATCGCTCATTGATTCGCCGCGCAGTTGCTTGGCGGAAATCTCACCCATAACCCAACGCACTGAGTCGATGATATTTGATTTACCGCAACCATTAGGTCCAACCACGCCGGTCAAATTGCTTTGTAGATCAATGGTGGTAGGATCAACAAATGATTTAAAACCTGATAATTTTATCTTTTTTAACTTCATAATATTGAGGGCAAAATCCGCTAAACCGCTAAATACGTCCGCTAATATGAACGCTAACATGTCCGTACAAAATAAACGTATAAAATAACAGTTTCTCAGAAAAAGAGAAGTTTTTAATGCAAAAATGTTTTGACAGCTTTGCAGCGGATCTTCCCCTAAGCAAATCAATATAATTTTTTAAAAATCAGTCAATTGGCGTTATTTTTTGCCATAAGTTAAGTTATTTTGTTCTCGAAGTCAGGAAGAAGCTGTAAATATATTTTTTAATATAGTTGCGTTTTTGAGCAAAATCATCTAACCGTGGTTTTTAAATACATTAAATGGTTAATTTGAAATCAGCTTGGGAATTACCAGTACCACATAAATATTTGTTAGAGAAATGAGGCTTTATAATGAAGAGATATCGAATATTAATTTGTACAATCATATTGTTTACGGGAAATATTGTATTGTTACCAACTTATGCTACTCCTATAGAGCATATTGCTGTAAAGCCTGCACCACCTACTATCAAACTGCACCGCCATTTAATACAACCAATAAGTAAGAGTCATAGATGGTCTTCCGAGCGCGCAGCAGCTAGATACTCTAGAAGCTCGAGCGCATCTAGGTATAATCTGCATGGTTTAAGTTTGCGAAGAACACCCCAGGATTCAAGACCGTCAGATACCAGCATAACGCCTAATGCAGCTGCTGGGTCTAGTATGCAATGCGGTATAACTGACCAGCCAACTTCTTCCATACAAGAAACAAAAAGTTATCTAACGACCGCCGAGGAAACTCAGCCAACTTTAATTCGCCAAGATGTTATTGGTGATGGTAATTGCTTCTACGCCGCAGTAGCTTTTTATTTAACCCGTGGCGAAACTGTTGAAGCAATGCGTATGATGATTGCAGATCACATGCAAGAACATCGTGATTTTTACAGAGATTTTATTACGTTAAGACCCTGCGAAACTATAGAAGATTATATTAGAAGAATACGAGAAACTAGAGCATGGGCAGGCAATACAGAAATACATATTTTAACTCGCATACTACGAAGAGTAATAGTAACAATTGGTCCTGATGGGCAGATAATTAATTTGGACCAAGTAAAAGCTGATATAGGTACTTATCATGATACACCAATATTTATATATTATAATGGAGTAAATCATTTCGATGCCCTACTTTTACCCCCAGAAAGAGATAGCGCGGAAGAGTTATTAAAAGAATTATTATCTTCTGCAGCACCGAGAGTAACAATTAAGCAGCCGTCTGAATTTACTATACCTGCGAAGAAACAGGAATCTGTTCAAGAATCAATAACTATAGAGGATATTACAAAAAGTTTTTATAATGAAGAACTTTTAAGCCCTAAAGTAACAGAAGAAATAGAGGAACTAATTAAAAATGTATTATCAGGTGATAAAGAAGCTGCAGAAAAAACAGCAAAAGCAGGTGGTTTTTTAGAATTGGCGGCAAAATATCTACGCAAGGGATATAAGCTAGATCCCAATATCATAAAGGCCATTAACCAATCGGTTCTTACAATGATAAAAGAGCTGCTAAAATCAGGTATACAAAATATTAGCGAAGAACAACATTATAACATTCAAAAAATAGCAGAATTATTTTACTGGCCCTGTGTCAGTAGAGACTTATCTAAAGACGAAGAAGTAAAAACCTTTATATTTTCCATGTTGCTAGACTCCGAAGGAATGTTAGTTGGTGAAGTTGTGCCACAGCTCGCGCTCTTAATGGTCGTTTATAGGGATGAACTAGAGCAAGATAACCGAAAAGCATTTGATATCTTATTAAATAAATTACTGTTGGATGAGTCATATTCTATAAAAATAAGACTTAATATAGCGAGGGTTATGCTAATTAAAATGATAGAACTAGGAAGTAGTGGTTATGAGTTGTTATGGAGTTGGTTACGAAAGGGGGAGGTTCACCCTGATGATGGCGCTTTACTTGCCGCCTACATGCTTTCTTTAAGAAATGTTGCTTCAGTAACAGATAGCGGTGATTTAGCTCGTGGCTTGATACGAAATCCTAAGGTTCATCCTGACACTCAAGCGCTTCTTGCTGTCCGCATGCTTGTAAGAAATATTGCTCTAGGAGAAGGAGGTGAAGATTTAGCTCGCGATTTGATACGAAATGCTAATGTTACTCCTAATGCGCAAGCGTTACTTGCTACCCACATGCTTGCAAGAAATATTGCGTTAGAAGATGGTGGCGATGTTTTAGCTCGCGATTTGATACGAAATGCTAATGTTCATCCTACCCATCAAGCGCATCTTGCTGCCGAAATGCTTGGAAGAAATATTACTTTAGGAGCAGGAGGTGAAGATTTAGTTCGTGGTTGGATACGAAATGCTAATGTTCGTCCTAGCGATCGAGCGTTTCTTGCTGCCAACATGCTTGAAAGAAATATTGCTTTAGGAGAAGGAGGTGAAGATTTAGCTCGTGGTTGGATACGAAGTGCTAATATTGATCCTAACAATCGAGCGCTTCTTGCTGCCCTCATGCTTGCAAGTAATATTGCTTTAGGAGCAGGAGGTGAAGATTTAGCTCGTGGTTGGATACGAAATGCTAATGTTCATCCTAATGAGCAAGCGTTTCTTGCTACCCGCATGCTTGAAAGTAATATTGCTTTAGAAGCAGGAGGTGAAGATTTAGCTCGTGGTTTGATACGAAATGCTAATGTTCTTCCTTTCCATCAAGCGCTTCTTGCTACCCACATGCTTGCAAGAAATATTGCTTTAGGAGAAGGAGGTGAAGATTTAGCTCGTGGTTGGATACGAAATGCTAATGTTTTTCCTGATATTCAAGCGTTTCTTGCTACCCGCATGCTTACAAGAAATATTGCTTTAGGAGCAGGAGGTGAAGATTTAGCTCGTGGTTGGATACGAAATGCTAATGTTCTTCCTAGCAATCGAGCGCTTCTTGCTGCCAACATGCTTGAAAGTAATATTGCTTTAGGAGCAGGAGGTGAAAATTTAGTTCGTGGTTTGATACGAAATGCTAATGTTCATCCTGATATTCAAGCGTTTCTTGCTACCCCCATGCTTGAAAGAAATATTGCTTTAGGAGATGGTGGCGATGTTTTAGCTCGTGGTTGGATACGAAATGCTGATGTTCTTCCTTTCAATCGAGCGCTTCTTGCTGCCAACATGCTTGTAAGAAATATTGCTTTAGGAGCAGGAGGTGAAGATTTAGCTCGTGGTTGGATACGAAATGCTGATGTTCATCCTAGCAATCGAGCGCGTCTTGCTGCCCGCATGCTTGAAAGTAATATTGCTTTAGGAGCAGGAGGTGAAGATTTAGCTCGTGGTTGGGTACGAAATGCTAATGTTCATCCTATCAATCGAGCGCTTCTTGCTGCCGACATGCTTGTAAGAAATATTGCTTTAGGAGCAGGAGGTGAAGATTTAGCTCGTGGTTTGATACGAAATGCTAATATTGATCCTCTCCATCAAGCATTTCTTGCTGCCCGCATGATTGCAAGAAATATTGCTTTAGGAGAAGGAGGTGAAGATTTAGCTCGTGGTTTTATGCGAACTGCTAATGTTCATCCTAGCGATCGAGCGCTTCTTGCTGCCCATATACTTGCAAGAAATATCGCTTTAGGAGAAGGAGGTGAAGATTTAGCTCGTGGTTGGATACGAAATGCTGATGTTCATCCTAGCAATCGAGCGCGTCTTGCTGCCAACATGCTTGAAAGAAATATTGCTTTAGGAGAAGGAGGTGAAGATTTAGCTCGTGGTTTGATACGAAATGCTAATGCTTTTCCTAGCAATCGAGCGCTTCTTGCTGCCAACATGCTTGAAAGAAATATTGCTTTAGGAGAAGGAGGTGAAGATTTAGCTCGTGGTTGGATACGAAATGCTAATGTTCCTCCTGATGTTCAAGCGCGTCTTGCTGCCAACATGCGGCTTTAATGTAATGGTTCCTGCCTAACAAAGGTGTTAAGTTTCGACAATTGACAATGTTGTTATGACAATATTGTTAAGATTTAACTTGCATTCCCTGCGGCTTGCCGCAGGACATTTGAGGGAAAGTTTGAAAACCGGAGGTTTTCAAGTGTAAACTAGTGGCGCATGAAGGTAATGGAAAGCTATCACTGCGCGTACCAAACACACTATCATATAGTATTTCCTGTAAAGTATAGAAAGGCTTTGTTATACAAAGATGTTGAGGAAGAACTGAAGCATATAGTGAAAGGAATTGGAGAAAGATACGAAATTGAGTTTGAGAGCATTGGTTGTTATAAGGATCATATCCATATTTTGTGCTCGTTTCATCCGAAATACAGTACAGGGGAAATGGTAAGGAAGTTTAAAAGTATTACTGCGCGGGAGTTATTTAGTAAGTTTCAGTGGCTGAGGGAAGAATTATGAGGAGGAGAGCTATGGTCAGACGGATATTATGTATCTACCGTTGGTGAGAGAGGTAATTGAGCGGTAGTTGAAAAATATGTTAAAGCACAGGGAAGTAACTTACAGGATGTGCAGTTGCGCCTCTTCTGAACACCCTGGAGCTTGCCCCAGGGAAATTGATTTAGATTGCCTAAGGTATTAATCTCTTTGTTAATAGAAGGTTAATGAATATCTGATAATCATGACTATTATGAAAATTAGGGACATGAGCTGCTCCACGATTCATAATGTGGTACCAAGAGTTATTGTTATTGTCAATTGTCGAGACCATATCATACCCCACAAGTGAGATTGTTCCCATTTTTGTCGTGTATTTCGCTCGCTCGAGCTTAGATCGTTCTATACCTAGAACCCAGCCCAAGCCTCATAAAACGTGGCTTAGGCTGGGCTGAAA
>JAJXWM010000042.1 GCA_021781615.1 Pseudomonadota bacterium | reverse complement strand
GCTGTATAATTAGAGCCTATTGAGAATTGTTCAACGAACTACCGCCATTCTTGGCAGTTCTTCCACAAAGCCCCGAAACAACGGCTGGCTGTTATGAATTAATAAGCATTATTGTTTTATGTCAAAGAGAATATTGGAATACACAAAAGGGGTAAATATGTAGTTTGACCCATTCTTGTAGGGACCAAGAATAAAGGCCTTTATATTCTGATTTTTTACTAAGTAGAATTTTATTCTCTAAATTATAATCCACTGTTTTCTCCTTAAAGCATCATTACAGAAAATTAGTTTATCAGTTTAATCTCTATACGTCATGTACCCAATAAATAACCTCTATGGGGCTTTGTAGAAGAACTGTCAAGAATGGGCGGTAGGTTATTGAACAATCTATTTTAGGTCTCACTCCTGTTTCACCGTCACCTTCATTTTAGGTCAAATTATACCCATGCCATGAGTTCGAAAAAACGACCTTTTATGGGGTTCTAGACATATGCCCCGAAAATGTTCCCATGGGTCAAACTTTAAACGAAAATGCCTTTTTTGCCTAATTTAAGGTCTATTCATAGCGTAAAAAAAGCGCAAATGTGCATTATATACGCAATTATTTCTTGCTTAATTTGGCTTTTTGGTCAGCCATTTCTACCGCAAGAATTTTCTCTAACATTTCAATTACGCTATTCACATCCATTTTGATAATGATCTCATTAAACTCATATAGCCCATCAATATTGATATGCTGTGAGGCGACGGGAGAAACGCGTCGTAGATACTTCAGCGCAAGAATATCATTTTTTGCCAATGCTGTTTCATACAATTTTGACAATAGATGCATGTTATAGTAAATCATAATTAACGCAATGAGTCGAGTACATTCATTCCAAATCTCAACTTCTATATCGGACATTCCTCTAAATTTTCCACCACCAACTGATAAAATTCTCTCCATAAATTGATGATACGCTTCTCCACGATTAAGTGCCGTACGAATATCGCGTTGATAATTTGTATCGTCAACATATCTTAACAGATGAATGCTCTTTAGTATATGATTTAGTTCCCAAATTGCGTCTTTAACATCGCTTTTACAGTTATGCGAGCTCAGTATTTTAATGATATCCTCCTGACGGGTATCATGTGACAATAGAGAAACTAGTATTGGCAATATTTCAGGCCATTTTTGCTCGATGAATTTTCTATTCACGGTTTTTTCAGGTGGAATGAGCATATCCTTATAATGGGACAGTGTTTTAAAGCCACATATGGTTTCTGTCTTTTTTGCACTTGAACGATAACAAGGGGCATGTATTTTTCCAATTAAGTAGTACAAGAGATCGTTTATATTATTCGTTCCGGCGGTATCTGTTGATATAATATCAGGATCAATTGAGGATGTATTATTGTGCACCATGGGATAAAGAAAGTGACTTTCGTGTTCATTGGCCCCAATAATTTTAGTCGAGAACGGAACATGTCCTAAAATCATACTTAGAATAACGACGCCAACATCATCTCCAAAATATTTCTTAGAAAATCTGGCTTTTAAAAGACGTCGCCTGGTTTTCTTTTTTGTCCCATCGCTACTGCCATGTTTTTTGCCACTCAAATTATACGAATCAAAGATAGGTAGCGCTATAATATGGTCAATCATTATATCTGCAGCATCACGCAGCGTTGCCAATCTAATGTAATTATCCTCTGCGTTGACTAATCTTTGATACTTCAAGTTTGACCTTTTAGAAAAAGCATGGATCCCTTGCGTAGTTCCATTTGCCAAAATACATCCTTTAATACCAAGATAGTCTGGTTTGCTTTTGGCATTTCTTGGCTTTATATGCACAAAAGCCCTCATAAAGTTGCACTCTTGCTCTGCAAAGTCAAATAGTTCAGAGATATTTTTCTGTTCTAATTGATCATAGAAAGGATTGTCTATCTCATCATTTCTTTTTGGATAAGGGATACTCCACTTGATACTGCCATCACGATGGTGCGTGATCTTTATGTTTTTATTTTCGCCACTAATGGCTCTTTTATTAGTGCGCTCAATAAGAGGTTCAAGAATGGACTCCAGTTCATTTAATATATCACTTATAGGCCTTAGTAGAACTGGATTGTTTAAGTTTTGCAGGATTTCCTTTGACTTTTTTTCCCAGTTATTAGGGATGTTAATTTCAGATTCAAAACTTCTGTACCCAATAGAATTGTTGACAAATACAGTATTAGCCTTAATTTTTTCCCTTATTGATTTGTAAACATAATATTCATATTGATAGGGATTAATTATTTTCTCTTTTTTATCATTGATTTCAAAAAATATGTCAAGTAAATATTTTGGTTTAATGTGCTTCACAGGGATAGAGTTTACGGCTATCTTTTTTAAAGAGCCATTTCTCTTAAACAGCTTTTTTAAAAATTTAATTGCTATAAATAGCTCTTTCGTTTCGTTACCGCCATCAAAAGTAAGGGCCATAAATAATGGGCGAAAATTTATTAAAATCGCCATATGATTATTCTTATGGTACTTCCATATTAATTTCTGCTCTTCACGTTTGCGTGTGTTTTTATCTTTTAAAAGTATGCTGCTGACGGCAACAATATCTTTTTCAGGCATAACCGTGAAAGCGTGTTTCTCTATTTCATTTCCTGGTAAAGACATTATTTTCTTGTCTGTAAATATTTGTATCAGCTTCCCAAGGGCCATTTTATGCTCATCAAGTGGTTTAACCAGCTCAGATAAGTTGTTCTTTGCGTAGATTTTCCCATCATCTTCATATTTGTCAATGTAATAAACAAATCCCTGAATGAGGTTGGTTATTAGACGCTCATATCGGTTATGCACATAACAAATCAGGTATAAGTAAGACAACTCTTTCTGGGTGTTTCTAAGTCTACCAACGTCATATAATTTGGCTAGATCTGAATAATAATCAATCATGCGGCGTGATAGTGATAACTGAGGTATAAATTTCTTCGAAAAACCGTATACCAGATTGCACATATCGATTTTTTTAATTTCGCCTCTCATTTCGGCTGTATTGAAGCTCTTAGCATCTATTTTAAGCTCAGTGATCTGATAAAAAATATCGTCCACTTTAAGAAATGCGTTCAATGCCGTCCTTACATTTTTCTTTAAGCTATCTTTAACTGCACTTATAAGGTGTCGGTCCTCATTTTTTAGAGCTCGCCCTATAAGATCTTGTAGCCTTGAATACTTTGGCAGAACCATTTTCGCGCTATTCAGACACTTTACGGTCTCATTAAAAATCTCAAATGGATTCTGTGTTATTTTTGCCATAGAGCCTGACTTTTCTAAAACGAGGTTGTCGATCCTATCCAGATCGTCACTAAATCCTGTAGCAGCCAGAATCTTACCCTTAATAAGGATCTGCATTTTCCGGGAAGGCAATTTTTTAGGGATTATATCATTTGGCATATAGCGAGACATGACTGAAAGCACATCCTTTTTTACATCTTTATTGTAATAATTATTAATATTTCTAAATTGGTGTTTCACATTGAAATAGCCGTATTGTAAAATGTGGTATAAGTTAGAGGAGGCCTTCTTCGTATTTAGTCTCTTTATATTCATTATCGATAAAACATCTTCTGGCAATGTAAAGTAGTGATTTTGCTCCGTTACACTAAATTTAGGAAAAGCATAGAGCTCTGCAACTTCAGTGTCATTTAAAATTTTAAATCTTTTGTCAAGCATAATTTCACGCTCTAAAATATGGGTTGCTCTGTTTAAAGCAATAAATAATCAGGGTTTTTCCAAAGAGGATAAAGGTTGAATTTATCATGGTATGGGTTCATCTGAAAATGATTTTACTTTATGTTTTTCCATGGCTTCATGCCATAAGTGATCTTCTGCGTGCTGGTATAACATGGTTGTTTGTATGTTCTCATGCCTTGCGCTTCGTTTAATGTATCTAAGCTCAATTCCTGCATCGCTTTGGTGTGTAATGGAAGTGTGTCGTAACCAATGCGTAGACGCCGCGCTTAATTTTTTAGCAACGGTGGGCTTTTCTTTTTCCAGAGAAGACGCACAATCTAAAAATATACTTTTTACAAGTCTATAAATCATGTTGCTGCTTACGGAAGAATTCCCTTTTAAGGACATGAATAAAGCATGGTTTTCATCAGAATGTGGTAATGGGCTTAGTCCATAATAAGCCCTATAACGCGTTAATACTGTTATGACTTGAGTGTTAAGTGGGATCCGCTGGACTTTCTTGCCTTTTCCGGTTACCTGCCACCACCACCGTCCTAAGTGTTCATGAATGTCTGACATGTGCGCATTGGCGACCTCGCTGATCCTCGGGCCCAATAAATAAAACCAGTGAAACAAAAAATTGATACGTTCATAAAAGGTTATTTCTTCTGGTGTGGTTCTAGGCAAATTCGCTAAATAATCTACGACATATTGCCAGGTTTCTTGCTCCAGAAATCGCTCTATGGTTTGTGTCTTCAGTAAAGCTTCTTTATGCATTTTCTTTCTCATTAGCCCCAATGGATTCCCCGCCAAATAACCGGCTTCAACCAGATAAGAAAACAAGGCATTGATAACGGTAATAGCATGGGCTAGACTGCTAGGGGATAGGGGTGCCTCGAAGGGTTTCCAATCTGGGTGCTGTCGTGATTTACGCTCACCACACCACAGCGAAGCAGGTTTGGGATCCGATAAAAACGCTTGATAAAGTTGTAGATCATCACGGGTCAGGCTAGACAACGGTTTGTGCCTTTCAATAAGCGTCCACAGCAAGATACGCTCGGCTTCCTTGCGATAAGCACGTTGGGTTTGTGGTGAACCATTAAACTCGGCTAACCAGGTTTGTATAGCCTGTAAATCGTTATTGGCGGCAATTTGCTTTGTGATCAGGCCACGAGCGCGGTTAGAGCCGTCTACTCCGGCCAGATCGTCTGGCAATAGTAAGTTTTCAAAGGGCATAGGGTGCAGATCGCGGTTATGAGTCATTTTTTGGGTCTTCCTATTTTCAAAAGGCTATTTTGGCATAAAGCGGGATTTATATTCAAGATAAGTACGATTATCATGAATTATTGTGGTTTATAATCATAGAATGACATGATTTACGTATGATGTAATCTCCTGTTATAATGCAAAAATGGCAACCCGTGGAGAAATTAAATGTCTAGAGTGGGGATTGATTATGGCAATGTTAAGCAGGCAGCACTGCAGCTGCTCGCTCAGGGTGAGGCGCCCTCGGTACAAAAAATACGGGAGATCTTAGGTACGGGCAGTCATACCACTATTGCCGGGCATTTAAAAAATTGGCGTGAGGATCATGCGCAAAAAGTGATTCGCCATCTGCCTGCCACCCTGCCCACAGAGCTTATCAGCGGTATGGAAATTTTGTGGCAAACCGCCATGGAAAAAGCCTGCGAGCATTTAGCTCAGCAAAAGCAATCTCTAGATCAGGAAAAAGCTATTCTAGCGCAAATCAAGCGAGAAGCGGAAAAGGTAGTCGCTGAAATTAAAGAACAAATGACTATTTTAACGGATAAATTTGAAAACTTGCAGTCTGAATGCCAACAAAAAGAAATTGAATTGGCTTTAGCAGTTGAGCGTTTAGAAAAGCAAGGCATTGACTTTAAAAATAAAAATGTGCAACATGAAGCAAGGTTACAACGTGCTTACACTGAAAAAGACGCTGTCATTGAAAAAAACAATGCTTTAGAAAAAGAGATTTTATCGTTACAAGAAAAGAGCCGTGAACAATCTCGGCAGAGCCAACAAGTACTGCTCGAGGAACGTGTCCGACATGAACAATCTGAGAATCGTTGGGTAAAGCTGATTGATGCTGCACGACAAGAAAGTAAGGATCTGCAAAGCCGTGCGGCAAAACTAGCAGAAGCAAATGGAATGGAGGTAAAAGACTTAAATCAGAACATCTCCGGATTACAGCAAAAATTATTTGAAAAAGAGATCCTCATTAAGGATAGCTTAGCCAGTTTAGAGGCGTTGAAACAAGAAATTCTGGCTTTAAAGGTCTATAAATTGGCAAAAGAGAGTAAGGAAAAAGAAAAAGTCAGATAGAAAAATAAATAATATTTTTATTTGATGCCTTAAGAAATATAATGTTTTTTATATGACTTCCGCTCGAACCTCTACAGATGCAATGTATTGAAACAAGTGGATGGTCGTGCCACAGCTTAGTATAAAAAGAGGATATTAAATTCGTGAACTTTTTTAAAAAATGGATTATTGATTATTTGATGCATGAAAAACCACAAGCTAGTGTGCCGATCTGTGATTTCAATAAATTAGCGCATGAAATAAAGAATGCTGACGTGTTATTGGTTGAGGGTAGAACGCGTATTAGTGATTTTACCAGAATCTTCACCCAAAGCTCCTGGTCTCATGCCGTATTATACATAGGCCGTTTACAAGATATTGGAGATCTTACCCTACGTCAAAAAGTCAAAGATTTTTATAAAGGAGAGCCAACAGAGCAATTAATAATCGAAAGTTTATTGGGCTCGGGGGCTATTATTTCACCATTAGCAAAATATAGGATGGAGCATATCCGTATTTGTAGACCGGATGGTATTTCTAAAGAAGATGCAGACAAGGTTATCGCTTATGTAATTAAACGATTAGGCTATCAATATGACGTGCGGCAGGTGCTAGACTTAGCACGGTTTTTATTGCCATTGAAATTTTTTCCTAAAAAGTGGCATTCTACATTATTCTCGGAAGACAGTGCCTCAACTCGAGAAATCTGCTCTAGTTTAATTGCAGAAGCCTTTCTTTCTGTGCAATTTCCTATTTTGCCTATTATTCAGAAAAGCCCTGACCAAAACATACATCTAATTAAGCGAAACCCCAAGCTCTATACCCCTAAAGATTTTGATTACTCTCCTTTTTTTCAAATCATTAAATATCCCATTTTTACATTATCGGAAAATACTTATCATAATTTGCCGTGGAAAGACAAGGGCGGGAATATTTCGTAAGTTTGTAAAATTTAAAATGATATGTAATTAGATAAAAACTAAGGTAGAAACCATGCTGATAAAATTAACGACGATTGTTATTTTGTTATGGGCAGGAATGATATTAGGCATTTCCTTTTTAGAAAGTTGGGTAAAGTTTAAGGCGAAACTACTTACCAAACCGGTTGGCTTAGATGTAGGGCGCACGGTGTTTAGTGCATTCCATATCGCACAATGGGTATTATTTTTACTGATAATGAGTATGATGTTGTTTACTTGGTTCAGCATTAGTAATTGGTTATTAATAGTGGGTATAGGATTAATTTTAATTGTTCAAACATTATGGCTTCACCCGCAATTAAAACACCGAATTAATATGATTATTGCTGGCCAAATACCAAAACCATCCGCTTTGCATGGTATTTATACCGTTCTAGAATTAATAAAATTATTACTTTTGGTCGGTTTCAGTATTAATTTGATGTGGTAATTTATATGTGCGAAAAAGGAAAATATTATTGCTGGCAGCAAAATAGGTTTAAAGCTTACTCTCCGTGACAAGTTGCGGGAATAAGATTTAAATTGTCACGCTCTTTTTTAAAGTGCGCAAAAATAAACCGCCTAATCCAATCCCCAGGTATCCTGTTGGAATTAAACCGTTGTGAGGGTTTATAACCAGTTATTTTTGTGCTATTGGTGTAGCTTGCATCCACTACGGGTAACTTGTCATCTGTGGTGGTTTTCCAATACCAGAGATATCATCCTCTGGCTCTTCAGCATGCGCAATAGCCTTGTTTTTGGATTTTGATGTTTCAGCTTAGGCAATACTATAGCGGCTGATCAGGATCGGAGTGATCCGACCTGTCTCCAATATATATGTTTTTTACTTTAAAAATAGGCTTTAACTTAAGAGAATATTTTTGGATAATAAACTTGAATAGGTTTTTTCTTTCTATTAATTACAGCAAAGGTAGTTAATTTATGAGCGTGAATAGAAGTTTTGCTCATGATTTCCCAAACAACAAAATGCCGAGCTACTTCCGCATCAGCAATAAGAGAACGATGACATCGCCATGGTACTGCTTCAGCACACATGATAGCGACTTTGCTTTCTTTCCTTATTAAATTTCTCAATTCCTTCAATCCTTGAAAAAATTCAGGGGTTTGCATATAATCTGCAAAACCACGAAAACTTGCGTTGCGCCATCCCATATTAATAGAATTTTTAATCGTGCGACGTAAGCCCCCTAGTTTTGGTATGTGGGTATAAGCAATTTTTTCTTTATGAAGTGATGCTTTGAGTTCTTTTTGATTAAACCACGGTACGTGACGAGATTTGGGTATGGTGCGCACATCGACTATCTGAGTAATTTGATATGCATGCAATATATCAAGAAATTCTTGTAAGGTATGTGTTGAATGTCCAACCGTATAAAGTGTAGGCATAGATAATTTTTATTCCTTTATTCGAAAAGTGCTGCTTGAATTATCTTCAAGAGCCTTTGACCTCAATAATCTTGGGAAAAATGGCCGCAACTTCTTGATAAAATCATATGCCATTAACAATGCGCCTATAGTAAATATAATATCTCCTGGCATTCTCAACCATTGCCATAACAAAGTTGTATTATAAAACTCAAGACTTCTTGCGTGCGCATAACCATGTTCATAGACATCCATCAACTGTGACCAACCAATAGGGAAAAAGTTTAATGCGATCCACAACACAAGACCTACGTTATAGAACCAAAATGCCCAAAAACCTAATCGATCACTCCAAGGAAGCCGATCGCCTGCAGCATAACGTAAACAAAAATAGACTAACCCGATTCCCAGTAACCCAAATGCGCCGAACAAAGCTGTATGGGCGTGATTCAAGGTTAGAAAGGTTCCATGTTCGTAATAATTAACCAGCGGAGCATTGAGCGTGCCACCACCAAATACACCTGCGCCAACAAAATTCCAAAATGATGCGCCCAAGATATAAAGATAAGTTAAATTATAAGAAAATATGCTTTGCTTCTTGATCAATTGACGATGTTCGATCGCATCAATGATCAGAAGAACGAGTGGTAACACTTCAATGAATGAGAACATTGAACCAAGTGGCACCCATATATCAGGTGTGCCAGTCCAATACCAGTGATGTCCTGTACCGATGACGCCACCTAAAAAAATAAGAATTGTTTCAAATAACATGGCTCGTTCTGCAAGAAGACGAGAAATTAATCCTGTTCCCATTAAAAGATAAGCGGTTGCGGTTGCTGCGAAAAACTCAAACGATTGCTCTACCCAAAGATGTACTACCCACCAGCGCCAAAAATCAGTAATTGTGAAGGATTTCTCAATTCCCGTTAGAGGGATCATCCCAAAACAATACAACACTGCAACATTTATCGTACTTGCCCAAAAAAGATGTTCTAGTCTAATTCGTCCAGTCCAAAACTCAATTGTAGCCATTTTAAATCCGCTCCAGGTTGGCCACATTCCTCTAAAAATGATAAAGCTCCATAAAAAAAGTCCAGCGCAAAAACCAATTTGCCAGGCCCTGCCCAGTTGGAGATAGGATAAGCCTTGATTACCAATCCAAAACCATTTGTTATTAACTAATCCCATAATGCCAAGATAATCGCCTACTATAGCACCTGCAACAACACAGAGTGTTACCCAAAATAAAAAATCAACCAAAAATCCTTGCCATTTGGCTTCTTTACCACTAATAATAGGAGCAAGAAAAATAGCGGCGCTAATCCACGATAATGCTATCCAAACAATGGGGGTTTGTATGTGTACATCCCGTAAAAAATTAAATGGCAGGAAAGAATCAATGGGAATCCCATAAAATCCAGTCCGCTCTGTATAGTAGTGTGCCATAATCGTGCCGGCACCGATCTGTACCAATAAGACGAGTGCAACAATAAAAAAATATTGCCCTACTTTTTTCATACTCGGTGTTAATGGTTGAAAACCCAGCAGAACAGGCGTTCTTAGTGCACTATCCGGCGCACTGAGGTAACGATGATAAATATATAACACAACACCAAAGCCAAAAAATACAAAACAAAATGATATCCACGTCCAATAAAATGTATTCGGCGTGGGTATATTTCCCATAGTTGGTTCATAGGGCCAATTGTTAGTGTAAGAAAAATCTTTTCCTGGTCTATGAACAACTGTGGTAAGCGATGAATAAATAAGAAAGTCAGCTGTTTGCAACGCACTTTGGTTATCTAAGCTATATGCTTTTGTCCAGCCAGACTCAAAATTATGATTAAGCAAAGAGTTTGAAATTTCAGATTGTAGTTGTTGTATTGCTTTTGAGATCGGCTGTGATAATGTGGCTATTGGATGGCTAAGATCAATCTGTTGTAATGCCTTCTGCATCGTTTTACGGGTCATATATTGATCACCTTCAGATAGATTTGAAAATGATTGCCCAAAACGCTGCTGCGCTATTTCTTCCTCGATGATTCGTCCTAAACGTACTAAGTATTTCGCCGTATAATCCTCACCAAAATATGAGCCCATGCCATATAAACTGCCATAATCCATGAGATCAGCACGTTGGAAACCCGCTTTGCCAGCAGCAACGTCATCTTCCGTCATAATGACTTGTCCAGAAGAGGTTATAAAATATTGAGGTAGTGGTGGTGCTAATTGGTAGGTTTTATATGTACCCCAAGCAACAACCGCAAAACAGATG
>JAJXWM010000013.1 GCA_021781615.1 Pseudomonadota bacterium | reverse complement strand
TGATAAGATAATGGCTAGAACTCTTGAGCGACAAGCTAAAGAAATTGGAATTAAATGCTTAGTCATCAATACGATGAATAGACTAGGAATGCCTGCATATTCATAGTTTTTTGAGATTGCCCGGTCACCCGATCAAGTCGGGTGCATATCATACCCCATATCTTTTATTGCGCTCGTTGAGCTTGGGTCGTTCTACATCTAAAACCCAGTCCTACGCCTCGCAAACAGCGCTCGGCTTGAACTGGGCTGGTGAGGCCTGTCGCTCCTAACGGAGCTGTCGATTTATTTTATTTTGATATTTCATTATTATAAAAAATCAAAATAAATTCAGCTCCTTTGGTGCCAAATTGCTTTTCAGCCCAGCCTAAGCCACGTTTTATGAGGCTTGGGCTGGGTTCGTTGAAGCGGTTCGTTATCATAAATTTTAAATGCAAACTAGCAAAATTAAATAAGCTTGCTTATTTTATAGCCCCAGCGACACCAGTCATTTTTTGTGGGAGAAAAACTCTTAACCAATCGACCACCACCTGAAAATGAGGTATTAAAACCGACTTTTTCCACCACTCGTCTTGCACAAATGCGGTGGCAGAAATCAATAACAAAACCACCGCCACCAGCAAAATACCGCGCGCACATCCAAAAAATGTTCCAAGCAAACGATCGGTCCCACTTAGTCCTGATTTGGCAATAACAAAAGAAAGCAAATAATTAAATAATGCGCCTAAAATCAATATCAGTAAAAATATTACGGCAAAACTCGTTGCTTGTCTAATAACGATATTAGCAATATGTGGCTCTAAAGTTGCAGCAAATGTCTCGTAAAATTTTATTGCTATCCAAAATCCTAAAGCCCAAATAACCAAAGAGATCACTTCTTTCAAAAACCCTCGCACCAAACTAATTATTGTCGATAGAGCAACAATCGCAACGATTACGTAGTCAACTACGTTTGGAGTAAGCAGTTCTTGAGTTTGGGTCATTTCTTATTACCTACTACACGTCCATTAATTTTTAGCTTTTTCTGTAGCTCGGCAGCGATTTTATTTGCTTGCTCTTTAGTCGCCTCATGCCCTACTAAAACTCTAACCATTAATCCGTGAGAAGTATTGATCTTTTGCAAATAAACTTTATAGCCTTTAGCGTTTAAAATAGAAACAAATTTTTGCATGCGCTGCTCGTCAGAAAAACTACCAACCTGCACCGACCAATATTTTACCCTGCTTGTAACTTTACCAGCCGCTTTCTTTTTGGCTTTTTTGGTTTTGGCAGTGACAGACTTTGTTTTTACTGCGCTTTTTTCCATCTTAATAGTCGGCTCTTCTACTTTTATCGGCTGCGGATTAACCACTGGTTCATCCTCAGCTTTAACAACAGTTGCCGGCTCATTAACTGTTACATTAGCTACTGGCACATTAGTAGAAGCTTCGTTAGTAGTGACAATTACCGGCGTATTTATATCCGGATTAGCGCCAGCATTCACGCTAACACTTGCACTGCCAGGAGGAGGCAATATTTCAGGTTTAACTGCCTCTGCTTGCTGCGATATATCGCCAGGCAGCTTATCAGAGACAACCTCTAGAGAATTAGCTTCTACTGCCGGAGCATTAGTATCTGCCAGCTGAACCGGAGCAACTTCAACCTCGGAAATAGACTGCTCTTTCTTTTTAATTCCACTAGTAAACAAAAATGGTATTAGCAAAGCAATAAAAGCGACCAATACAATAATTCCAACTACTCTTTGTTTGTTTTCTGGACTCACTGTTCACTCTCCAACATTTTTTATAGAATAATTTTTTATTTTTAAAACCTCAGCAACCGTATGAAACGATCCAAACACCGCTATTCTATCCTTTTCTTGGCATTCTGCAATCGCTTGTGAAAAAGATGCTGCGACTGTAGGTAACAATGTAAAATTAGCCCCCCCTGCCTTCCGTAAAGCTTGGGATAACTGTGCAACCGTTACTGCCCTCTCATCGCTTAATAAGCCTAAATACCAGCGATCCACCACCTTTACCAAAGGCGTAAGACTTGCCGTGATATCCTTATCTTTTAGCATGCTCACTACCGCCAAAATTCGACCTTGAAACTTTTCTTTTTCCTTAGCTAAATTTATAGCAAGTAAGCTTGCCGCCTCTTCGTTATGTGCCACATCAAAGATAACCTCTTTACCAAAAAACACTAATCGCTCAAAACGACCGGGCAAAAAAGCAGCTTTTAAACCATTAATAATGGCCGATCCCGTTATGGTAAAATTTTGGGCTAATAGTTTTACCACCATCAGCGCTAACGAAGCGCTTATTATCGGTAACCGTGGCAATGGCAGATTATCTATGACACCGTTACCAAAACGCCAAAGCCAAGAACTGGTTTGCTCACGATAAGAAAAATCTTTGTTTAAACAATATAATTTTGCCTTTAAACCATCTGCCGCCGCATACACACTTGCCGGCATATTATCACCACAAACAACTGGCCTAAGTGGACGCATAATTCCAGACTTTTCATAGCCTATTGCCTCTCTACTTTCGCCTAAAATATGAGTATGATCTAGGGCAATCGTAGTAATAACCGATATATCACTATCTAGAATATTTACCGCATCAAACCTACCACCCAAACCCACCTCTAGAATTAAAATATCGGGGCTTTGTTTTTTAAAAACAACTAATGCCGCAAGAGTGCTGAATTCAAAATAACTTAAAATAATGTCGGCACGCGCCGCCTCCACCAAAGAAAAAGCTTGGCAAAGAGTTGTATCATCGATATCTTTACCATTTAAACGGATCCGCTCATTATAATTTAATACATGAGGCGAAATATAGGCTGCCGTTTTTAGACCGGCCTGAAGTAAAATAGATTCTAAAAAGATCACCACTGAGCCTTTGCCATTGGTGCCAGCTACAGTCACAATTTTTCCGGAAAAATTGAGTATGTCCAACTTTTTGGCAACATGTTTTACCGAAGCAAGGGACTTATTGGTCAATCCAAAAGGTAACGATTCAAGTTGCTGTAGCCAATCAGTTAAATTCATCTGCTGGTGGTTGTTCTAGGTGCAATAATTTAGCCAGAAGACTCGCGATAATATTTCTCATATCGTGGCGCGATACAATCATATCAATAGCACCATGATCTAACAAAAATTGACTACGCTGAAACCCTTCTGGCAGTTGTTGCCTTACAGTTTGCTCGATCACCCGTTGCCCGGCAAAACCTATCAAGGCACCTGGCTCAGCGATAATAATATCACCGAGCGTTGCAAGACTGGCCGAAACACCACCGGTTGTCGGATCGGTTAAAACTGAAATAAAAGGGATATCTGCCGCTGCAAGTTTAGCCAGTGCCGCACTAGTTTTTGCCATTTGCATTAAAGATATTAATCCTTCCTGCATTCTGGCACCGCCACTTGCAGAAAAATTAATAAGTGGCAACCGTTCTGCAAAACAAGCATCAACTGCACAAACAAACTTTTCCCCAACCGCAGCCCCCATTGATCCGCCAATAAAACTGAAATCAAAAAAAGTACCAACTACTTGGATGCCCTTTACCCTACCCTTCATAGCTACCAACGCATCATTTTCCCCAGCCGCCTCTTGTGCCGCCGCCAACCGATCTTTATATTTCTTAACATCTTTAAACTTAAGACGATCTACCGGCCGAACCTCCTCGGCAAGCTCGTAACGACCATCTTTATCTAAAAACATGTCAATCCGTTGCCGAGCTGTAATACGAAAGTGATAACCACATTTTAAGCAGACAAACAAATTACGCTCAAGCTCAGCGTGATAAACAGGAGCATTACAAGCATTACATTTAGCCCAAATGCCTTCAGGAACCCCTTTCTTATCGGAGTAGTTTGTGGAAATTTTTGTAGTAATTAAACGTTTAAACCAACTCATAGTATAAGCTTCATTTTTGCCCAATATTTCTAAGACCGCAAATTGTAACGCTTTTTTATCATTTTGGCGAACTCTAAAACTCTAGTCCACCCCTGGCAACATTCCCACCTTAAGTAAAATTTGTATAATAATCAAAGTAATGCCGCAAGCAGCGACAGTAAATAACAACCATTTTCCACCAAAAACCCTATATGGCTGCGAAACTACCCTTTTTGAATAACGTAACTTATAAGCCATGATAGCTGGCAAAATAACCTCGAGTATTGTCACAAAAAGTGCTGCATAGCTCAAAGCTAAAATAAATCCTCTCGGATAATAAATACCAAAAATAAGTGGCGGTATAAAAGTTAAGCCAGCAGTTTGTAAGCGCCCGAAACGAGTATCAGGACGTTTAAAACCGTCAGCAACAAAATCAAAAAGACCGAGCGTAACCCCCAAAAAAGAGGTAGTCATTGCTACATTAGAAAAACCGTTAAATCCATAAATTACCCACTTATTGCTAACAAACGCAGCAATAGTAGCAGCCAATCCCCCCACCGAAGTTCCCTCCGTAGCTATTTGCTCAAAGCTATTGGCACCAACAAGTGGAATTATATTTAAAACAATGAATACCCAAACCAGATAAATTACCAGCGCAATACTAGTTGCCCAAATAATAATCCGACGCAACTCTTGAGGTTTATCACCAAAATAAACTCTAATACTAGGAACGACCGTATGATAACCAAAAGCAGTCATCAAAATTGGTAAGACGGCAAACAAATATTTACTATCACCACTCCCAACTTTTACTGCCATCGACGCAAAATCGACATTGGGCGCCAAAAATAATATCGTCACAAACAGCAAAAAACCTTTAATGCTAATCAGCCCTCGATTCAGATAATCAGTAGCTTTAGTACTCCAAAAAACAGCCGATCCCAAGATTAACACGAACAATATCGCACTAATAGGACCAGGAACATTCACTCTAAAATAAAACTGGAGTACTTCTTTTAATAAAGAGGAAGCCCCCGCAATATAAGCGGAAGTAAGAGCGTATAACAACAATAAGCATGACAACCAAACAACAATTTTTCCCAAACGACCAATAGTTTCCCCTGCCATACTACTGAAACTACACGCCGAGGGAGCGAGAGATAAGTTAACTTCCAAAACCAGAAGCCCAGTTACCGTCATAAGCATCCAAATAACAATCAGAACAATGGTTGCAAAAAACCAACCGAGGGGAGCACACACAAGTGGTAATGCCAATATCCCTCCACCAATTGTCGTACCAATTACTATTAATATGCTACCGATAAACTTATTGAGACTCATAACTTATACCATTTTTATTTGTTGTACTTAAACATACCAATTCCCACTATCGATAAAATAATATAAAATTACTCAAATGTCTAAACGAATACCAGCTAAACTTAAAGCCGACCTCGGAGAACGTTTGGCCGACTGGTATCGCAATTTTGGCAAGGTAGCACCACGGCGCAAGTATCATGAAGATGATGAAGACAAAGGGGGCGCCGCATCCAACGCTCCGCCATTATTCGAAGGGCACCCTTTTTTAAATGAAATGCCTATCGGCGCTTCGTCTGATTTAGCATCAGTTTTAGTAGCCGACGAGAGAACCCTTGACGAAGCAGACAAACGTAGCGATGAAATGACTGAAGAACTACAAAATAAACTTAACCTAGCACTTGGACAAAAAAAACAAAAGCAATTTTTATATCAACAATACATGAAGCCACTCTTATAGCTAATAGGGAAAATTTTATATGGCAGCATCCCTCTCAAAAATAATAATTCATGGTTCCGACCAAGAGGTAGCTAATTTTCTAAAAACCAAACCTAAATTAAATATTATTGACGAATATGGTTATACCCCTCTAATTCAAACCGCTATTGTTAATACCGCCTCCAAAGCAAAGCTTTTACTAGCAGCCGGAGCCAACGTTGACTTTCCTGATTTAACTGGCAGAACTGCCCTCTTTTGGGCTGCAGACAATAATAACCTAGAGTTATGCACCCTCTATTTGAAATATCATGCTAACCCTAACGCCTATTCTAGTGGCGGACAACCAATACTTGTCATGCCCTTAATGAAAAACCAACAGGAGGTCAAAAAATTATTAGTATCATCTGGGGCTAAATTAGATTTTGCTCAAGATTTTCTTAACGCCAAACTAATTGGCCATGGCTTCGAACTTGAAGGTCGAGTGGATATCGTCGATACTCGCAATCTTTTCATTGAGGTTGAACTAGAAGGATTTTATCTAAGGTTTACCTTAGAAGTTGTAGCAAGCTCACTGGCTGACTTCAGAAATAGTTACGCTGCCAAAAAAATGCGCAAATATTTCCCCATCCTTGATAAAATTATTTATTCCTTACAAGTAGCTACTAATCTCCTGCGATTACAGCACTATCTGATCGACGTCAAACAATTCCTCGATAAGATTAATAAACTTTTGGATACCGAACCCCTAATTTTACCTATCTCCTTTGGTGGCCATGCTATTACTCTCATTAAATGCTGGGATAAATTTATCCGTTGTGATCGTGGCGCATATGGTCGAGACCATGGCACCGTAATCTACTATGACATTTTGCATCAACCCCACCTTACAAAATCACTTTGTCGTAAGCTTTTATACAAACGACAATATCCTGAATATATCAATTCTGGCCTAATAGAACAGTTAGGATTACAGCCTAGAGCTACCCTTGGCTTACCAATACAAAAAACCGGTAATTGTTCTTGGGCAAATGTAGAAGCAGTTATCCCCGCGCTAATGTTTTCCATGCTCCTTGATGAAAGGGGAAAAGGTAAAACCAAAAGCGCAGAAGAGGAGGCGTTAAATTTCTATTATGAATGGCGAGAGTGGAACAACACCAGATCCCTCGATTTTTGTGTCCAAAGCCTGAAAGATGCAGACCAAGCACGCCGATGTTCAAAAGCCGCTTTACTTGCAGCAATTCTCTTTCAAGCTTGTGACAATGAAAATCCCCGAGATCGAGCAAAATCTAATAAAATTTTGGCGGTTTTATCGCAAGCTGAGTATTTACAAATCTTAAAGGCTTATGCAAAAACTTTTAGTAAAGAACAAGATAACCAGCTTTGGAAAAGTTTTACCAACTATTTAGAGGAGTATGGCGTCGATTTGGAGAAACTATTAATATAAGTAATAATGATTGCAATCAAATTGTTACAGCAATATAGCTCAGCCGCAATTAAAAATTAATCCGTCGCTACCTAACAATAATTGAGTAATTACAGAAAAAATATGCTACACTTCGTTTGCGTTATAAGAACTTTATGGAACTTCATTCTCCAGCAATTTTAAGTCAAGAACAAAAAGCCGAATGTTTCAATCGGATAAAGAGCCTACTGAAAGAAAAAAATGCGGCTCTTGTCGCTCATTTTTATGTACACTCCAACATTCAACAACTTGCCGACGAAACCGGCGGAATTGTTGGTGACTCTCTAGACATGGCTTATTTTGGCAATAAAACCTCAGCCAACACCCTGATCGTTACCGGTGTACGCTTCATGGGTGAAACTGCCAAAATTTTAAACCCCGAAAAACAAATTTTAATGCCTACTTTAGCTGCAGAATGCTCATTAGATTTTTGCTGCCCAGCCCCAGAGTTTGCCAAATTCTGTAAAGAAAACTCTGAAAGAAAAGTAGTGGTCTATGCCAATACTTCAGCCGCAGTAAAAGCTCTAGCTGACTGGGTCGTAACTTCAAGTATTGCTGTTGACGTGGTTCGTCACTTACATGAGCAAGGAGAAAAAATCATTTGGGCTACCGATCGATACCTGGGATCATATATTCAGCAACAAACCGGAGCAGACATGTTGCTTTGGCAAGGTTCCTGCGTTGTCCATGAAAAATTCAAAGCAAAAGGTATTTTACAATTAAAAAACCTTTACCCTGATGCAGCAGTATTGGTTCATCCAGAATCACCACCGGCAGTGATAGAGCTAGCCGATGTTGTCGGATCAACTTCACAGCTATTAGCTGCCTCACAAAAACTAGCAAATGACACTTTCATCGTTGCTACCGAAACCGGTATTCTCTACAAAATGCAACAAAAATCTCCACATAAAAACTTCATCACCGCCCCCACTAGCGGCACCGGGGCCACCTGCAAAAGCTGCGCTAATTGTCCTTGGATGGCTATGAATACTCTTGCAAGCATCGAAGGTTGTCTGCTTACGGGCAAAGAAGAAGTACTAGTCCCACCAAAAATCATCAAAAAAGCAATTATTCCATTACAAAGAATGATGGAATTTAGAAGTAAAATGACTCCTTAGACTAAATAAAAATAAATCGCCTGTGACTGTCCGTGAAAAAGGCAAGCGTATTGGAGAAAAAATACATAACTATTTTTAGTCTCATTTTACTTCTTAGCTAGCGGTCTAAATTTAGGTGACATCATAAGTAACTACCAATACATACCCTATAGAATCAGTTATTAGTTTCAGTATAAGAGTTTGAGCTGTTTCTTCCCCACACCTACGCAGCTTCATAACGTCTAACATTAATCCAGGCGTAATAGTTATTATACCAGTTGTACAGCCTTCTGTTATCGCCGCTTGGATTTGAAGGTTAATGGTAGTTCCTAAATTGCCGTGGAGTAATAAAATGCTACCGGCAGTACTAGGATCAAAACCAACAATCGGCGGTGGCGGCGGTAGATAACTTTCTGGTGCTGGTGCAATGACGGTACGCGGAAATTGAACAGTCATTGGCCGTTGTTCCTGACTATGATGAGTATGTTCATCACCATGAGTATTGCTTTGCTTAGGTTTTAAGCACCAAACTCCCATGCCAGTAGTAATTGCGGCTACAAATCCCCCAACAATATATCCAGTCCAGCTTTGACTAGAAGTTTTTTCATTAGAAAGGGTAATATCCTTATCCATATCATTATAATATGTGACTGAAATTATCTGGGATTTCTCTTCGCCATCAACTTTATACTTAATTTCATTCTGTATTTTATAGGTTTCACTTTTTGCCAGGTAAGTAATAGCTGGTGTTGACATAACTACCACTGCTAGATTACCAGTGTCTGCACCAATTTGAGTTGAGCCATCGACCTCTAATTCATCAGACTTATTTCCTGCTGTATCAAAGAAACCAAGTATTTCAATAGCTTTTCCTGAACTACTTGTTACAAGAAGCCTATCAGTTCCTAATTGAACATGGTCAGCTCGTATCTGTATTTCTGGTATTGGAGCTGAAAATTTAACATTACCGTTATCAATAACTTCAGCATTTTCGGGGTTACAAGCACTATTAACAATAGTTGTCAATTTCCAAGTGGCGCTTTCCATATCTAGATTTGAAATAAGTTTTTTTGGTTCAACTATTTGTGCGAGTTGACACGTTTTTCCATCTTTACCAACCACACGCAAATCATATTCTTTATAACTATCCCCTAAGAAAATCGCCTCATATTTATGTAAGCCATCACTGCCTACCCCATAATCTTTAAAACTACCAGTATCACCATTGATAGGTTGCTCTATGAAAAAACCACTAATTTTAATATGGTAATTCTGCTGCTCATTAGGACCCTCTTCTGCATAAGCAAGCTGGAACGGCAATATATAAACACACAACAACAATAACATTATGACTTTTCTATTCTTCATCTCTCATCTCTATAATAAACAATAATATATCCCAACCCATTACATATCCAACAACACTCTGGTAACAAAGTGTGTCGGGCGCTATCTCCCGACACACTCATTAACGCTATTTTTTAAGATTTTTTAAAAACTTCTCTAAATCAACAATCCGAATAGTTTTTTCCTCATCCACCTTTTTTGCATTTAAAAACGCTTCTATAGACTGTTGGGCGCCTTTACATATACCTAGCGTTGCATTTAACATCTTGGTCAATGTAGCATTACCTTCCGCATAACCTTCGTTCAATTTTATTAGCTCATCTTTCTCAGTAAGTTCTTTTTGAGCTTGGGCTCTTTCTTTTTGAACCGCAGACACATCTAAACCCTTACCACAAAGGTACTCAAAAGCAATGCGCGCTCTTTTTTCTTCGCTTTCACCAACACCCTTATATTTAACAACAAACTTTTTGTTAGTGCTGTTTCCTACTTCGCCTGGCTTACACATAACACTAGGTTCCAGCACAACAGACAAAAATTGACCGACTTGAATAGTTGATAGTTCGCCTTCAATCTTTAGCTCATTTGCCGTTTCATCGTCTTCATTGACGAAACCAATTATTTCTACAGCTTTTGATGAAGTATTTGTTATTAGGACTTGTTGTTTGCCATCTGGATTAGCATTGCCAAGATCTAACTGTACTTCTGGTAAAGAAACATTGTCATATTTTTTGCCCTTAGTAGTATCTATATCAAAAACTTCAAAAGAAGTAGGTATGCCACAACCACTATCAACTAAGTTCGATAATTTCCATATAAATGCTCCTTCTTTCTCCCTTGGGGGAAGATAATTATTAACTGCTTCCCCAGAATTACATTCATTTCTGGCGCTATTGTAAATATTAAAACGGAAACCATGGCTAGAACCTTCTTGAAAAACTACTTCATAACTACGAGAATCTGCATCCTTATTTTTCCCATAAACACGAAGTTTACTTATCCCATCACTACCCAGTGTTTGCTCTAGATAGCACTTTGTAACATCTGCTGGGTACGATTCTGATTCATCCGCCCGTACACAACCAGAATGTAATGCCCACACCAAACTCAATAACGCTGTTGATAAAACAACAGTTTTTTTTCTCTCAGCCATAACAGTCTCCTACACTTAAGTTAGTTAAACATCATTAATTACAAAATACCTCTGTTCAATAGCACATAACAAAAAATATGGGTCTTCTACTTTCTTATTAATCAAACCTCTTAGCGTTCATGCGCGCTTCAAGATCGTTTGCCTCTGGTCGGTTCAATCCAGATCGCATAGCTTGGTATAAGGGTGAACGTTGAAAGCTGTCTTTCCCATATTTTTTACCTATAGAATCACCAAATTTTTCCACAAAAGCCCGCGCCTTATCGCTGCTTTGGCTGAAAAGATCATTAAGCATTTCATGAGCCCGAGCTTTATCAGATTTTGCTGCTTCATTTAAACAATCAAAAGTAACACACGGTGGTTGTGGTGTAGGCTCATCAATGGCCGTAACTGGATCTTTTAGTACCTCAGGCATAGGTGGTTCTAAATCAGCAGGTGCTGTTTGAGGCGGTGCCTCAGCAGGCTTAGATGGTTCTAAAATCTGTTCCATCGTTTGATCAGCAGGTGCTGTTTGAGGTGGTACCTCAGCAGGTTTAGCTATTACTGGTAGCCCTCTACCGCTAAAAGGAGAAAAAGCACGTATAGACTGCCCCTCTGATACTGTCTCTGCATTATACTCCTTAATAATTGATTGGTTTTTCTCGCTAATCGTATCCCCGCTTTTCGTCACAATAACAACATGATTAGATGACTTAAATTTTTGCAAAGTTGTTTCGAGCTCTCTGCCATCATCACCATAAGAATCATTCCATCTAATAATTTTTACAACCTTAACCCCATGTACTGCAGGCTTTGGTGTGCCAACACCAATAAAACCTTCTTGAACAACAATATCAACATCTCTACGAACAAGATCAACCATATGGCGAGCAACACCCCGCAATTTGTTGCCATTATTGGGAAATAGTCCTACTCTGGCGTTTAGACTCAAGAACCCAACGCTTCCCCGCTGATCATGCTGCATGCCAGCATCAAAACCAAGCTGATCAAATATTTTTAAGATTCTTTGGCCATTATCCAAAGAATAATCGTAAGATAACCTCATCTTAGGTCCACAAATCGTACTCATGTTGTTAGCTTTAAAATAATAACCTCCGGCATAACCAGTTATTCCCGGAAAAAATTCATAGCCAACTTCAGCATCACCACCACCAGCAGTTTTTTCACCAAAATAATTTGGAGTTACTAATATATTACCTATATTGTTAATATATTTGCTTTCAAGGCTATCTTCGACGCGAGTGTTTTTTGACTTCTGGCCAATTGGTTGATAATAGTTAGCGCCGATGAACCAGCTTTTATACCAAGTTTCTATACCGAATGTTAGCTGATTGAAATAATGGCTATTTATGCTGCGTTTACGGTCAAAGGCACCATAAATACCATACATTGCATTATTTTCTTCGGATAAGTGGCGGTATCCCAAATGGATATTACCTTCAAAAGGTTTTCCAGTCCGATCATAAAATCTCAAATCAGTAAAAACCAAATGAGCAGGAGACAATTGCCAAAGGGGGATAAAAAAATCCACCCCTGTACCCCAAACTGATTCATCTACGTTAAAAAAGCGGGTACCGCCAATCTGTGCGTATGGTAAATAATTACGATTAATTTTGGCAACTGCGGCAACATCTGGGGACCTTTTTGTCTCTACTGTTTTTTCAGATTTTCTAAGTCTAAACAAATCTCCTTGATAACGTTCCTCCGAGCTAGAAAAAGATGATTCACTTCCCTTGGTTTTGCTGGCAAAACCAGACTCACTAATAGTAAGAAAAGTAATCCATAATAACACTAAGAATAGCCTGTTTTTTTTACTCATAAAGCATCCTCTTTGTTCATTGTTAATTATATTTAATTTCCTAACCTTATCTTTGATTTTCCTTTTCTATGGATTGTCCCTACCTTGAGCTAACTTAGATTGGACTAGCAAACTTGACACCCAGTCATAATAAACCTGTAACAAATTTTAAGCAATATGTCAATTTATCACGCCATTATTTTTAGACACCCCTCTAAAAATGCATAAAAACCACTAAAAAAATAGAAGATCTGGCCAATTTGATCTACGATAAATATTTTGTATCTGGGGTTTTGGGGTTGTCGCAATCTGGGGAGCTTGTCATTCCCAATGCCTCCCCCTACAGACTTGTCCACCAAATTTCCAAAGACCAAGGAATTTGCGGCAAATATGCTCTGCTGAATTATCTCTTATTGATAAAATGAATCCTTTTTGGCAAGACCTATACCATAAAATAACTCAGTAAATAACAGAATTTTGTTTAGATTGCCCGGTCACCCGATCAAGTCGGGTGATGACGTAGCCGGGCAATGACGAATAGTGGCGGGCAACGACGAATAGTGGCTGCCGGGCAATGACGAATAGTGGCTGTTGAAACCCGCCTATTTTGTCATTCCCGCGAAAGCGGGAATCTAATAAAAACAATAAGCTACATTTGTTGTTTTTATAAAAATTTTCAGATTTCAACAGACCCATAGTAGCTGCCGGACAATGACGAGATTTATTCAACAACGCCTTTTTAAATTATCTTTTTTTACCAACCTACCTGTGGAATGTCGTATCCATATCATTGCTATCATCGCTAGGAGCTGGAGGTGAGACTTGAGCTGAGGACGTAGCTGCTGGAACTGAAGACGAGGCTTGAGCTGAAAACGAGGCTGACGCTGAAGATGAGGCTGCTGGAGCTGAAGACGAGGCTTGAGCTGAAGACGAGGCTGACGCTGAAGATGAGGCTGCTGGAGCTGAAGACGAGGCTGATGCTCTCCAATTTCTCACTCTGCTATCCATATCCAGCGTAGACTCCTTCTTTAACCGTTCCTCTGCATCCTCGTACATCTTCCTAAGTAACTTACTAGCTTCCTCATGCGACAAATTAGGGTGTGCAGCCCTAAGCTTTTGCAATAATGATAGCTCTCTTGGCTCATCCGTACTTGCTTTAGGTTGAGAACTTACAGAAGGATACATTCGTTGTAGTGAGGAACCATAAACAGCCATTGACATCCGGTCATGTGGCACCGATTGACCAGTAAGCGAAACGACTGGCCCGGGGGCAGCATACACTGCTACTGTGCTATCATCTCTAGCAGCCATATTAGTAAGAGTTTGAGCAAATGTTTGGGGGATAAAACCACTCCTTGAAGTTTGCTCAGCACTAGCCGCAGCATCACAGGAATCTAATTGTATGGATGATATTCTATGTCGTTCAACCGCTACATTTATTTTTGCATAAAAGTCGCTGGCATTTAAGTGGTAAGTCTCGCTTATTAAACCCACATTACCATGACCAGCTACCACCAAATTAAATTTAAGTAAACCACTTACTTGGGATTGTTGATCAAACTGGTCGATTAATGCCATGATACTCTCATTAAGGTTATCTAATTTGGTTCTTGTGCTAACTGGGATAACTGCGAGAACGGGGCTGCTAGCACCCTTTATTAACCTCTCTACAGACATTCGAGTCGCTTCATCGCCATCTAATTGCACGATTATTGTACCACCGACCTGGTTTAAAAGAGGCTTGGGGCCTTTAGACATTGCCATATATTATCTCCTTATTAAAAAATTTAAGCCGAAAACTTAGATTTTGATCATGCGGCAAAGCTACTCAAATGACGCTTTAATGCATAGATTTCAGCCTGAAGTCAACATCACCTACAGCTACTTACCCATCCAAATAATGATCTAATTTATTAAACTATAAAGTCAACAAATAGTTAACCCTTACAGAACCTAAGAAAGTTTTCCGTTATCTGGTTAGTAAACGATTCATAAGAGACGTTGAGAAGATTTGCCATAAACTCAGCGATATAGGGCAAATATGCTGGCTCATTAGGTTTACCACGCAAAGGAACTGGTGCTAAATATGGTGCATCGGTTTCAATTAACATTTTCTCTAAAGGTATTTTTTTAGCTATATTTCTTAAGTTTTCCGCATTACGAAAAGTTATAATTCCTGAAAAAGAAATATAAAATCCAAGATCGATGGCTGCCTCAGCCATCGCTAAACTGCCAGTAAAACAGTGCAAAACTCCGCCAATAGTTTTTGCATCTTCATTAGTTAAAATCTCGATAATCTCTTGGTCGGCATCGCGTGCATGGATGATAAGTGGTTTATTTAATTCTTGCGCTGCTTTTATGTGCAGTTTAAATAATGATGTTTGCTGCTTACGCTTGGCTTCATCCTTACCATAATAAAAATCTAAACCGGTTTCACCGACGGCCACAACTTTTTTGTTTTGTCCTAAGGTTATTAGTTCAGTTAAGGTCGGTTGATAAACATTTTCTTCGGTAGGATGAACCCCAACTGAAGCAAAAAGATCATTGTCAGTCTCGACTATTTTTAAAATCTCAGGAAAAGCTTCAAAAGTTACCCCCGGAGAAAGAATATATTTCACCCCTTTGCGCCTGGCAGCGGCAATAGCCTTATGCACATCACCATCGTAACTAGAAAGATCGAGGCCATCTAGGTGACAATGTGAATCGGTTAACATATATACTCCTCTGATGAAAACTACAGATTAGCCCACGTAATAATCAAATTTTCCACTATCAGCTGCTGATTAAGATTGATCTTATTAAAAAGATAGCGACGTAATTGGCATAAGTGGTCTTTATAAGAAAATAACTTTTCCATACTTGCTTTGGTTGCAAAATTGGTAAGTCGTACTACCTGATCCCGATTAACAATGCCCTGAACAACATTAAATTTTATCTTAATCATATCATCTACAAGATACATCAACACCACTAAAAATTCCGCCAAATCCCAATCTAAGCATTGCGCAACCATTGATATTAAACTTATTTTATCTTGCCAAAAATCATCGAGACCGATAAAAAACTCTTGCCGTCTAAGTAATATATCATCTTTAGCAAGATTTAAAGCTTTAAGGGGAGCATTTTCAGCCAAAGCAAGCAAAAGCGCTGCATCAGCATCTGGTATTTGTTTTTTTAGCCATGCTTCAGCAGCAAGATACTTGGGAGCAGCCATAGATAACAACTGGCAACGACTACGAATAGTTGCAGATAGCATCTTAGGATGAGAGGTTACCAAAATTATCACAACATGTGGAGCCGGCTCTTCTAACGTCTTTAATAAAGCATTAGCAGCAGCAATATTTAATAGTTCTGCCGGTTCAATAATAAGAATTTTATATCCACCTTGGTGGGAGGTGTTATTTAAATCAGTAATTACCTCGCGGATTTGATCGATTTTTATAATCTTTCCTTCTTCTTCCGGCTGTACCACAAGCAGATCAGGATGATTGTTAGCCTGTAATAACCTACAAGCATCACACGTACCACAAGGTGTGGCTGCGGGCTTATCTTGACAAAGCAATAATGAAGCAAAATTTTTTGCAAAAATAAATTTACCAATGCCACTCATCCCGCCAATTAAAATAGCATGCGGCAAACTATCGAGGTTTTTCCGATTCACTAAATATTGCCAAGCTTGTTCGTGCCAGGGAAAAGTATATTGCATATATCTTCAATTTGGTTTATTGCATGATCCGCAGCAAGATATTTTCAATCTGCTGCTTAACCTCAGAAACATCTTTATTGGCATCAACGATATAAAAACGATGCGGCTCTTTACTTGCGCGCTCAAGATAACAATTCCGCACTTTTTCAAAGAATAATTCTTCCTCTTTCTCAATACGATCAAGATAGCGATTTTTTTTGATCCGATTTAAACCAGTACTAACAGCAACATCAAACAATAAAGTATAACCAGGGCGTATCTCTCCTTGCACCCACTGCTCTAATACAGCGATTTTCTCTTGCGATAAACCACGACCACCACCCTGATAAGCATAAGTGGCATCGGTAAACCGATCGCAAATTACCCATTCGCCACGCTGTAATGCCGGAATAATTACTTGATGCAAGTGTTGAGCCCGACCGGCAAAATAAAGCAACATCTCCGTATCAGGATGCATTTTTTCTTGATAATGATCTAAAATAACTTTACGGATTTTCTCAGCAATCTCAGTACCACCAGGCTCACGAGTTAGAGTAAATTTAATATTAGCTTTGCGTAAACATTCGGTTAAAAACGCGGTGGCCGTACTTTTACCTGCGCCTTCGATGCCTTCGAGAGTAATAAAATAACTTCTTTTCATAGACGCTCATTGTACCATATGTCATTTGGCTCGTGACGACACCCCAGTCAAATATTTTTTAATAGCTTTACTCTGCTCTTTAAGAGATTCAGAAAATTTATGGGTACCGTCACCCTTAGAAACATAATACCAAGAGGTGCCAGCAATTGGATGTAATGCTGCATTAATTGAATCTTTACCAGGCATAGCAATAGGAGTTGGCGGTAGCCCTTTATGGATATAAGTATTGTATGGCGTGTCTTTTGATAAGTCAGCTCGCGTCAACTTACCAGAAAATTTCTGCCCAAGGCCATAAATCACCGTTGGATCAACCTGCAATAACATCCCTTTCTCAATACGTCGTAAAATAATATCAGCAATTACCGGTTTTTCTTCAAGCGATGCTGTTTCTTTCTCAATTATTGACGCTGCAATCAACGCTTCAAGTGGACAATGATATAAAAGATTTTTGGCTCGGTTATCCCAGGCTTTTTGCAACTGCTTTTGCATTAATTGGTAGGCATTAATTAAAATGGCGATATCGGTTATATTACCACTAAATACGTAAGTGTCAGGCGCAAATCTTCCTTCAGGAAACTCACCGGAATGCCCAATTTTCTCCATTATTTCCGGTGGGCTTAAATTCTGGATAGTATGCGTAACATATTGATTATTATTTAGCGCAGTAACAATTTGATTAAAGGTCCAACCCTCAACTATCGTAACAGTATGATTTAGAGCTTCCCCTTTTACCATTTTTTGTATTAATTTCCGTGGAGTTAGCCCCGGCTCAATAACGTATTCACCTGCCTTTAAATCATACTCAACGCCACTTAAACGAACATAGAGCACAAAAAATAACGGATATTTTAAAAGCTTTTGTTGTCCTAAATAATATGCAACTTTCTTTACTGAAGTACCTTGGGCAAAAATAAAGGTGACTTGCGAATTACCTTCAGCCACTAGTGGAGCATTTAAGAACGACCAGAATTTAAAACCAAACCAAATAGAAATGCTTAATAACAAAGAAATTGCGAAGATAATAAGTTTTTTTTTGGTTAGTTTCATAAGATTTTCTGTTGGAATCACGGAATCAGGTCTTGATAAACCCCCACAATCATATCTACACTTTTCTAAAAGCCAAGCAAGTATTAGTCCCGCCAAAACCAAAAGAATTAGAGATTGCAGTATCGATTTTTACTGAGCGAGCTACATGGGGAACAAAATCTAAATCACAGCCTTCGCTTGGATTATCAAGATTGATGGTCGGCGGCACAACTTGATTATGTAAGGCCAATATAGAAATAATTGCCTCTACGGAACCAGCAGCACCTAGCAAATGCCCATGCATAGACTTAGTAGAACTTACAGGAATCTTATAAGCATAATCCCCAAATACTTTCTTGATCGCCACCACTTCAGCGATATCACCAGGCGGAGTAGATGTTGCGTGAGCATTAATATATCCAACTTGCTCTTTATTTATGCCACCATCATTTAAAGTATTTTGGATAGCCAAAGCTGAACCTTTCCCATCTTGATCTGGCAAGGTTATATGAGAAGCATCATCGCTCATCCCATAACCGGCAATCTCTGCATAAATACGAGCTCCACGACGTTTAGCAAACTCATATTCTTCAAGAATCAAAACCCCAGCCCCTTCTCCCAAAACGAAACCATCACGATCTCGGTCCCAAGGACGACAAGCTTTTTCCGGCTCTTCATTGCGCTTTGACAAGGCACGCATCGCTGCAAAACCACCTATACCGAGCACCGTTGTTGCCATCTCGCAACCACCAGCAATCATAACATCAGCATCACCATAACTAATAAGACGAGCAGAGTTACCTATGTTATGTGCACCAGTACTACAAGCCGTAATAATCGATAAATTCGGTCCTTTACAACCGTACTTGATTGCTACTACTCCTGGGGCCATATTGGTAATAGCATAAGGAATAAACATTGGAGAAATTTTCCTTGGCCCACCGGATAAAAAAGCTTCATGATTTCGCTGAATTGACAATAAACCACCAATCCCAGCCCCAATAGAGACCCCAGCTTTAGGGGCAAGCTCCTCACTTATTGTTAATCCAGCATCAGCAACTGCTTGCGTTGCAGCAGCAACTGCATATTGAATAAACACTTCGGCTTTACGAGCTTCTTTGGGATCAAAATATAATAGTGGATCAAAATTTTTGACATCAGCGCAAATCTTTACTGGAAATTCCGAAACATCAAAAGTAGTGACGTTACGCACCCCACTCTTGCCTACCAGAAGAGCATTCCACGTATCGGAGACGGTCAAACCTAACGGAGTCACCATTCCAAGACCTGTAACAACAACGCGCCGTTTTGACAAAAAATATCCCCTACTAAATGTTACTCAGTTGGTTTGGTATGAGATTGAATATAGTCCACAGCTTGTTGAACCGTGGTGATTTTCTCAGCTTCTTCATCTGGAATTTCAGTACCAAATTCTTCTTCTAAAGCCATAACTAACTCTACCGTATCTAACGAGTCGGCACCCAAATCATCTACAAAAGATGACTCATTGGTAATTTCCCCTTCGTTAACACCAAGTTGTTCAGCAATAATTTTTTTAACACGTTCTTCTATAGTTGGCATACAAAAACTCCCCTGCGTTTTAGAAAATAAAATATAATTAAATCACTCAAACAGCGCCCTAAGTTTATTCAAAAGATATCAACTTGCAAGCAATATTTTTACCTAAACAATCAACATATTAACCACAAACAGGTCTTCCTTGCAACCACCCCTGGTTAAATCATCGACATCCCGCCATTAACATGGATGGTCGATCCGGTAATGTAGGATGCCTCATCACCCACTAAAAAACCTACTGCATTGGCAATATCTTCTGCTTCGCCAATACGGCCTAATGGCACCACTGATAATAACCTTTCTCTCTGCTCCGCTGTTAACTTTCTGGTCATATCAGTTTCGATAAAGCCTGGAGCAATACAATTTACCGTAACATTACGCGACCCTACCTCAAGAGCTAAACTCTTACTAAAAGCTACCATACCAGCTTTTGCTGCTGCGTAATTAGCTTGCCCTGGATTGCCCATATAAGCAACCACTGATGCAATATTAACAATCCTGCCATAGCGTGCCTTAACCATATTACGAATACAAGCACGACTTAAACGAAACACCGAAGTAAGATTGGTGGCGATTACTTGCTCCCACTCCTCTTGTGACATCCGCATCATTAAGTTATCTCTGGTAATACCAGCATTATTAACCAAAATATTGGGCGCACCGTATTTTTGAGTAATTTGTTCGAAAGCCCCCTCGACTGACTCTTGTTTGGTTACATCCATTGCAAAACCTTCGCCTTTATAACCAAGTTCTTTTAAAAACGAAGAAATAGTACTTGCAAACTCCTCGTTATAATCGACCCCAATAGCGATCGCACCTGCTTTGGCAAGCTTTAGCAAAATAGCTTTACCAATTCCGCGGCTAGCACCGGTAACTAAAGCAACTTTGTTTTCTATTGACATATATACCCTTCGTAAAATAAATCGCATTTGTCCTCGCAGCAAGCTGCGAGTAAATTTAGATTTTAACTTAAAATAGCAATCTTCGCTGGTTCTCCAATAAAGTCAACCATAATTTCTTTGCTGATTCTCTTATTTAAACCGGTTAAAATCTTGCCTGGACCACATTCGAAAATAGATTTTACATCATTTTTAATCATCAACTGTATAGTCTCAACCCATCGCACTGGACTATACAATTGACGCACCAATGCATCACAAATTTCTTGTGGTTCATTATAAAAAGCAACATCAGCATTTTGGATAACGGGAATTTTTGGTGGATTAATATTAATCGATTTTAACATCTCTGCTAACTTATCAGCCGCGGGACTCATTAAAGCACAGTGTGACGGCACACTAACCGGCAAAACTTTAGCTATTTTTGCCCCAAGCGTTTTTGCTTGCTCTACAGCGCGATTGGCCGCGGACAAATGACCAGCGAGCACAGTTTGCCCAATCGAATTATAGTTTGCCACAACTAAAATTTCACTCTGCGCTGACTCAATACATACTTTTTTTATTAAATCGTCAGCCAAACCAACTATAGCAACCATAGCTCCTTCATCACTAAACGCACCCTGCATAAAGCGACCACGCGCTTCGACAAGCTTAACTGCATCTTTGAAAGCGATTGCGCCGGCACAAACTAAAGCAGTATATTCACCAAGGCTATGCCCAGCAAAAAAAGCTGGGGTAGCATGACTTTTAAGATTCCACACTTGCCACACTGCTACTCCTGCTGCTAATAGCGCCGGCTGGGTAAACTCTGTTTGATTAAGTTTTTCTTCTGGGCCACTTTGCGTTAAATCCCATAAATTATAACCAAGAACTTCAGAGGCCTCACTGAAGGTGTTTTGAACTTGAGGATATGCAGCTGCTAATTCTTTTAACATGCCGACTGTTTGTGAACCTTGCCCAGGAAAGACCATCGCGTACTTATTTTGCATATACTCTTCGTTAATTGCGTTTATACTAATCAATACCTAACCAATGCCGACCCCCAAGCAAACCCCGCACTAAAAGCTTCAAATAACAATAAATTACCAGGTTTAATTCTACCATCACGCACACCAATATCTAGAGCAAGCGGTACCGATGCAGCTGAAGTATTACCCTGATCTTCAACAGTCAAAATTACTTTTTCCATCGGAAAACCAAGCCTTCTGGTAGTTGCTTCAATAATACGCAGATTGGCCTGATGGGGAATAAGCCAATCAATAGCTTCTTTATCAATATTGTTAAATCTAAGTGTTTCTTCGACAACCTCACCAAGTTTAGTAACCGCAACTTTGAAAACTGCATTACCCTGCATATTTATATATTGACACGAAGGAGCATTATAAACATCACCCTTGACATGCAACAAATCACCATAACTGCCATCAGTATGTAAATGAGTAGAATAAATGCCTGGTTTATCATCAGCTTTGAGCACAACAGCGCCCGCACCATCAGAGAATAAAATACAAGTAGAACGATCAGACCAATCGATAAGCCTAGTTAAAGAATCAGCGCCTACCACTAAAGCATGCTCGACCATACCAGAACGGATATATTGATCGGCTATACTTAAAGCGTAAATAAAACCACTGCAAGCGATATTAACATCGAAAGCTGGACAAGCCGTCGCAGTTATACCCAAAAGACGTTGGAGAGTACTTGCCGCATTAGGAAAAAATAGGTCGGGGGTACAAGTAGCGAACACGATCATCTGAATCTGACTTCGATCAATACCAGCAGCTTCTATCGCTCGATTGGCAGCAATGCCCGCCATCGAGGTGGTTGTTTCATCAGGGGATCTAATATGTCTACGCTTTATACCAGTGCGCTCTACAATCCACTCATTAGAAGTTTCTACTATTTTTGCTAAATCATCATTGGTTAAAATTTTTTCTGGCAAATAGCCGCCAGTACCGATAATTCGAGAATATTTCATGCTAACTCACCGCGCCTGCTTTAAGAATTCTTACTATTTCATCACCAATTTTCTGCGGAACATTTTTCTCTGCCTCAATAACCGCTTTTTCAAGAGCATGGAAAAATGCCGCTGCATTTGCCCCACCATGACTTTTAATCACCACCCCTTGTAAACCGACCAAGGTTGCACCGTTATACTTACCGGGATCGATATCTCTTTGTAATCCCTTCAACATTGGCAAAGCAAGCAAGGTGGTAAGCTTGGTAAAAATATTACGCATCATATTTCTTTTAGCATAAAATCCTACCAATTTTAACGCCCCCTCAATTGTTTTTAGCACAACATTACCAATAAAACCATCGCAAACAACGACATCAATATGACCTTTAAAAAGCTCATCCCCTTCGACAAATCCAACATAATTTATATTTTTATTTGCCGCTAATATTTGCGCAGCTTCTTTAATTTGTTCGTTACCTTTAATCTCTTCTGACCCGATATTGAGTAAAGCAACTTTAGGGTTAGGATTATTATCGATAACTGAAGCTAAAACTGTCCCCATAACTGCAAGTTGACAAAGATAATCTGCCTTACAATCAACGTTAGCACCAAGATCTAAGATATTGGTTCCCTTATTTGGGACCATGGTTGGAAAATGGGTAGTAATCGCTGGCCGGTCAATACCAGGTAAGGTTTTTAAAACAAATCTTGCCGTTGCAACTAATGCTCCGGTATTACCAGCGCTTACACAAGCTTGGGCCGTACCATCTTTCACCAAGTTAATAGCCACCCTCATTGATGAGTCTTTTTTATTCCGCAAAGCCTTCGATGGCACTTCATCCATTAAAACTTCTTCCGACGCATGACGGACAGTAATTCGATTTTTTAGTTCAGAATTTCCTTGAGCAGCAATAGCAGTATTCAGCACCTCTTGCTTACCAACCAAGATTAACTGGACACTGGAATATTTAGCCAACAACTGAAAGGCAGCAGGTATAGTAACGGCTGGACCGTAATCGCCACCCATCACATCGACTGAAATTATGACTTTTTCCAAGATTATTGCTCTGCTTTATCAGTGTCAGTAGTTTTAATAGGTTTTGGTGCTATTACTTGACGTCCACGATAATAACCATCTTTGGTCAGATGATGACGACGATGAGTCTCACCACTAGTTTTATCCGATGACAAAGTCGGACCTGTCAAAGCATTATGTGCGCGACGCATGCCACGTTTAGATCTTGTTACTCTACTCTTTTGAACTGCCATTTGTCCTCCAAATATCAAACTAAACAAAAATTATGATTTGCTGAATATAACCTCATGAATTTACTATGTCAAAGTTAATAAAAGAAATAGCCTAACTACAATTAACTTCTTGTATTATTGACATAATTTAATCAACTATCCCGCCGCAAACGGAACGTGGTATGTTAAAAAAGCGACAACTTATGGCTTACATGTAACTTTCGATACTCCATCCTGCTAATTCATTAACTTCATGCTATACTTAGCACAGAAGGTTGAACTTAGATCACGGATTAAAACATACCACAAATACTTAACCTATATTCGTATATCGTTATCCGTAAATGTGTTGAAATGATGCGCTAGGCAGGCGCAGGCGGTTGGTTTTTAGCGAAATGAATCTAATCTTTATGATATTTTAATTTTTAAAAAGCAATAGTGGAGAACATTTTTATGTGTACAATCAATATATTAAGCCAAAAAGAAATCGCCTTAGTTACTGGCGGCTATGATTACACCGACCCAGCCATAGAAGCTGCAGACCGTAATATAACAACGTCTTTGTCTGTTATCTCTCTGGCACTAGTAGTCGTCGCTTTAACAGGTCTTTGTCTCACCATATTCAAGATAAAAACAATAGCGGTAACTCACGGATAAGACCCTTATTTTTATTTAGTTTTGTTTACTTCTTGCTTAGCTAAGCTATCGTTTAAAATACCGATAAACGCTTCTTGTGCTGCATCCTCTATCAGCTCTTCCCTAATCTTCTCTATCTCCTCTCTTATTTTTGGAAATTCGATGACCCCTTTTCGCATTTTTTTTAGGTCATTTAATATTTCCATACAATATACCTTCAACTCCCCATCTTCTTCTGAAAGAGAATTTATAATATTCATAAAGTTTTCTTCCACCATCCCTTTGTATCCTTCATCATCAAAAGAAAGAAGACTCTCCCAAAAAAATAAACCGTTCATAGGAACACCAGCAAAAGCAAGCTTTAATCTCATTATGGAATCAGCCAACATACAAATTTCTCCTTTTAGGTCATATAGATTTCACACACCATTGCTACACCAGTATTTCACCTTTACTGATTGGGGCTATATACTACTTGCCGCGCATGATCAACAACCGCATCCCCAACACCAGCCAAACCAAACAGCTCTTGATTTATCTTCTCCAGCCTTTTTTTTATAAGCCCTAATTGATCGCCAACTCTGTCCGACAATGGTTTTTGTGACAATGGCGTGGCTTCACCAACCTTTGTTTCAACCAATAATACTTCCAGCGGTGGCCCTATTTCCAACTTTTCTAGTATCCCTTGTTTTTTTTCCTCTATTGTCGCCTTTTCATCCACCTTTACTATTTTTTCATATTCTGCTACATGCCTACTAAGCTCTGTTTCCACACTAGCGATCTTTTCAGCAGCCACTCCTTTTTCTGTCATAAAGGAAATGATTTTTTTTTCCAGCTCAATCAGCGTTTCTAATTTGGTAAGCTCTAAACACATCGCATTCATCATCGCACGATTTCTCACCGTGAACTGTTCCATCAATTGCTTTGCTTTCTGTTCGAGGGGTTCACTAACATCTTGCTGCCCTGCCTTTATTCCCACCCCTTGCAATCTCCCTTCCAAATCACTCAGCATTTCTTGCTCTTTTTTAAACATTAACATTCTTAAATCTGGAATTCTTGCTTCCCTCTCTGCCAAGAAAACATCTATCATTTTCCTGGTCTCCTCCGCCATCTTCAGCAGATCATCATCTAAATCTATTCCTATTTTCTTCTTATCCTTTGAAGGCAAATTACTCAAAGTACTATCATGAGCAACTAACAACTCTCGCGTTACTGTTTGTCTTTTAAATTCTGCAGCAACCTTCTTTTCTAATTCCGCCACCTCTGCAAAAGTTACTCGATTTATTTTCGTCACTTCTTTTTCCGCTACCAATCTATATGAAAATATCCACTCCAAATGACCCAGACTTTCGTTAGTTTCGCGCATTTTTCTCGTTGTGTTTCGCCACGCTTCTACTGAAGATGATGGCTCAATCATAATGGATTCTTCTAGCATTATTTTAGCTTTTTTTGTCGATTTAAGGGCTTCTTCTGCTTCTTGTTTTGTTATCTGCACTAACTCCCCTGACTCTGTTGATAACGCCGCTTTGGCCATTTGTTCTATTTTTTCCACTCGATCAAGCTGCGCTTTTAATACTCTTTGCCGTGTCTCTTTTATCACTTGCTTGTCTGACTCCACCTGAGCTGGATACTCTTTCCCTATCTCGTGCCGTCTTTTTTCTATAAACTTATCTATTGTTTCTGTTACTGAGCCTGCCGCCATAGGTTCTTCTACTACGCCAAGATAATGCTGCTCGCTCATAGCCACACTCTCCTCAGCCAAGCGAATTGCATTTCTATGCTCTTTAATTGCTTTTTCCAATAATCCAGCAACACCTGTATGGTATTTTTTCTTCATCACCCTCCTCTTCTTATCTATCACTATTAAAATTTCTACTTCCTTTTTAATCAGCTCACTTAATTCTACCATGTATTTAAGTTGCTCCGCCTCCACCTCCTTCATTTTTACTATCTTCATTTTTACTATAAATTGCCTCATTGCTTCATCAATAACCCGAGCTAGATCGCCCTCATCCTTTATTGTAATTAGAGCACCATCAATAGTTTCTTCCAATTCAAATAATGCTCCTAATTCTATTTCTGCCACTTGTTCCGCTACAACATGCTCATCATCTTTTCTTGTTTTTACAAATTCATTAACTATAGCTATAGCTCGTTTACCTATTTTTTCCAGCTCTTCTAGTCTTTCTTCCCCTGTTAATACTGTCCTCTCTGTAAATATCCTGACTTCTCTTAATCCCACCTTGGACCCCATAGCATCAAGCAACAGCCCCTCTAACTCTTCACTTGCAGTAGGACCCATAACAGATTTCATGAGAAGCTGAGTAGGACCACAGCTAATGAATTTTTTCGCAGATCCCTTAGCCACAACAAAAGAGACCTTTGCCATAATATTCTGAAAAGTAAGCATGGAGGTTCTAGCGAACAAAGAAAAATTTTTCACCCACTCGCCAATATCACCCCCCTTTTTGCAAATAGCAAAAAACGCAAGCCGCCCCTCTAAAAATCTTTTGCTAGCAGATATCCTGACGTAACTCTCATCCATTACCTTTCCACGATCCTTTTCACTACCATCTTCCTCTTTAGCTGCAAAAGCAGGATCATACTTTTGTTGATATTTCCTTACTACTTCATAACATTTTTTTACTGTCTGCAAGAAACCCGCTTCTTTGTTAAGTTCCTCTGGAACAAGTGGCCGATCCCCCTGCAAGCTTCTCGCCAGCGCGGGATGTTCTTGCACCATAGCCTCATGCAGCCCTAAAGCCGCTCCTGTAATCACCGGAAAAAAAATACCCCGGTGAAGAAAATTGTAAATTTCTTTTGTCCTTTCAACACAAAAGTCTGTAATCTCCCTATATACAAACAAAACTGCCAATATCGACCGCGTAAGAACACCACTACGGGTAGTAAATTCGCTCCCAAAGCATTCCCATGAAACCGCAGCGGTAAACGCCCCCCAATACCTACCAAGCCTATTAGCGTTAACCAACAATGTGCTACATATAGCGGTCGGCACACCAAGCACATATTCTCTAGACTTAAGCTCAATATTCGTAGCCCAGCCAGACTTATTTATAGAATAAGCCATTCTGAACATTCGATCCATTGCTCTCCAAGGCTTAGCCATGTTCTTAAGGCCCTCTCGAGGATCAAGAAGGCCTTCGAAGGATTCAACTTTACCCAAAGCCCTTGTTCGCCAAAAATCTTCTCCGGTAACTACCGCTTTAACCAGCCAATCTTCGCTGGATATCCTACCTTTTTCTCTTGATAATTTTTCACCATCAACTATTTTTTGAAATTTTCTTCTCTGAAATTCAAGTGCTGCTTCAAAAGGAGCGCCTATGTGACGTCTAAAAGCAGAATCTCCGTAGCTTTTATCTGCCACTGAAAGACGCACAATATCTTCTTGAGCTGTTGTTAGTACCTTATAAACCTTTTCTAATTTTCCAGGGGTCTGCGACGCCTCACCAACACCAAGTAATGTTAATTTTCTTGAACTACTTGGCGCGCTGCCTTTCAACACCAACTGCGCCGAGGTGGTTTCATATCCAGAAGCAAAAGCACGGAAAAACACATCAAGAGGATGCTGGGAATATACAAAACCTACGACTTTCACAAGCTTATTAACAACCACAGTAAAAGCTAAGCCCATGCTGATTATAGATGCAGAAAAATTGAACCAATACTTTTTCCCTTTACCAACTCTACTGATAGCGGTACCCCTTCTAGCGTACATATAAAATCTCCCTTTTTATATTTTTGACAAAGTCTTTTTCAACCCCTCATCTAACTCTGCCGTAAACCCAACCTTCTCCCCTGTCATCCAACAAAATCCAATTTCCCCAGCATGGAGAAACAGCCTCTTTAATTCGTAGTTACTCATCTCGCTATTAAATTCTTTATCACCATATTTTTCATCACCAGCTATAGGATGGCCGATATGAGCGGCATGCACCCGAATTTGATGAGTACGACCAGTTTTTAATTCAGCTTCAATTAAAGAAACATACTCGCCTATTTTAATCGGCCGAAAAATAGTTATGGATTTCTTACCCCCCTCACTTACCCTAACTATCCTTTCCCCAGATTTTAACTGATTTTTAAGCAGTGGTAAATCAATAATTCGCTTACCATTTTCCCATTTACCCTTAACCAACAGGACATATTTCTTTAAAATTTTCCCTTCTATCGCTGATTTATGCAGCTCTCGCAAGGCGCTCCGCTTTTTAGCCAAGATTAAGCATCCTGAGGTATCACGATCAAGTCGATGCACTAGCTCTAAATTTTTCAAATCATCTCTTGCTACCCTTAAGGTTTCAATCACCCCAAAATTAATACCACTACCACCGTGGGAGGCAACCCCTGATGGTTTATTGATCACCAAAATTCTATTATCCTCAAAAATAATTGAAGCGAGAAGTAGCTGGGTTAAGCTCGTCGTAGGTTTTTTACCACTATGTGGCGTACTTTCTGCCCAAAAAGGCGGGACTCTTATCACATCCTCTGGCTGTATTTTATAAAGCGGCTTCACTCTCTTTTTATTAACCCGTACCTCACCGCCACGCAACATCCGATAAATACGACTTTTCGGTACATTTTTGAGCTTATTGAACAGGAAGTTATCTATCCGTTGATTGGCGAATTCTTCGTCAATAATCAATATAGATGGCTCGCACTTTTTGCCGATTGTTATATTTTTCATATTCCGGATCTTTTCTTATCAGTATATCAACAAAATTTATTGATTCCAGTTGCATTTTTTAAACTTTAATAGTAAGTTAGGCGCGAGCTATAGGATTGGTAGCCGTAAAAAAATAATGCATCTAATCCATTGATTGCATGTTTTTTTTACACAAGTTATAGGTGGGGGTTGCAAAAAAACAATTTTCCCCCAGAAACAAATTTAACAAATTTAAAAAGGCACATTTTAAAAGAAACTGTAAGAACGGGCAAATATAAGTTCCATTTTTGATCATTATTTGCAAGAGGTAGATGAAGTGCTACCAATTAAGCTTATAAAAGGTGCCGCTTAATTAAAAGAGTATTAAAATGAATAAAATGTTAATCAGCGCAACTCAAGCGGATGAGGTGCGTGTTGCCTTAATTAAAGGACAGTCTCTATATGACCTCGATATTGAACACCCCGGATTTGAACAAAAAAAAGCCAATATATATAAAGGCAAAGTTTCTCGCGTAGAACCAAGCTTAGAAGCTGCTTTTATTGATTATGGCGCTGATCGCCATGGTTTTTTGCCTTTCAAAGAGGTTGCTCGCTCCTGCTTCAAACCTGGAGTAGCTAATGAACCGTTTTCCCACCTTGGCATTAAAGACGTTCTCTCTGAAGGTCAAGAGCTAATGGTACAAATCGATAAAGAAGAGCGCGGTAATAAAGGAGCCGCCTTAACTACTTTTATTAGCCTAGCCGGATCATACTTGGTTTTAATGCCCAATAATCCACGAGTAGGTGGTGTTTCTCGCCGCATTGAAGGGAAAGAACGTGATGAACTTCGAGACTCATTGCACCATTTAAGTATACCTGAAGGAATGGGCTTAATTGTCCGCACGGCGGGTACCGGAAAATCTGAGAGTGAACTAAAATGGGACTTGGACTCTCTTTTAAAACGCTGGCAAGCAATCGAAGCAGCTTACTCTACCAATAAAGCACCCTTTCTTATTTATCAAGAAGGTGATGCAGTAATGCGAGCCATCCGTGACTATCTGCGCCAAGACATCACAGAAATTTTAGTAGATAAAGAAGAGTTGTTTGATAAAACCAAGCAATATATCGAAAACGTCAAACCGGATTTCTCTGATAGGATTAAGCTGTATCAAAGCAAGATTCCGCTTTTCAGTTTTTATCAAGTTGAAAAACAAATAGAAACGGCTTATCAACGCGTCGTTAGATTGCCATCTGGCGGATCAATATCGATCGACCACACTGAAGCCTTAGTAAGCGTGGATGTTAACTCAGCAAGAGCAACCAGTGGTAGTGATATCGAAGAAACCGCTCTCAACACCAACCTTGAAGCGGCAGAAGAGATAGCTCGTCAATTACGCTTACGCGATATCGGTGGCTTGATTGTTATAGATTTTATTGATATGTCACAAATAAAAAATCAACGCGCAGTAAGCCATAAATTACGTGAAGCTTTAGAACATGATCGCGCAAGAGTACAAGTTGGACACATAACCCGCTTCGGTCTTTTAGAGATGTCACGCCAACGCTTACGCTCCCATTTAGGTTCATCAATACAAGTCCCCTGCCCCCGCTGCGACGGACAAGGAACCATCAGAAGCATTGAATCGCTAACATCATCAATAATTCGCGTTATCGAAGAGGAAGCAATCAAAGATGATACCGCCGAGATTCAAGCACAATTACCAGTAGATTTAGCTACCTTTATGTTGAATGAACGACGTGAAATCATCATCGAAGTATCTACACGCCAAGGTGTTAATGTCGTAATCCTTCCAAATCCAAACCTAGAAACACCTCAATATAATATAAAAAGGATTCGCGCTAATGAAACATCTAAAAATCGAGAAGCAAGTTATAAACTAGCTACCTCTTACAATCCTAAAGTACCAGAAAAAAAAGAAGCAGCACCCAAACCTATAGAAAAACCGGCATTAACTGCTAGCACTATAGACATAAAAAAATCAAGTCACAGCCCTGGAATTATGGATCACGTAAAAAACATTTTTGGTGGGCTATTCAAAAAAGGAGAAGCAGCCGAAGCACAGCCGGTCGTTGCACCAATTAAAACGGCTCTTGGTACTTCAGGTTCAGCACCATCTAAAACTAAACCACAAGCTCGTGGCCCAAGAAAGTTTCATCGTAATTATGGCGAGAACAAAAATCGTCGTGTTGGCGAGAAAAGGCCAGATCGTAGTCGACCAAATCCCAAAGTCCCACCACGAGGCAATAAAAAATTTAATCCACCACCACCAAGCGATACCTACCATGAAATAACCGCCGAACGGGTAAAAGGAAATTTTCAACTAGACGGGGGGGCTCCTAAACAAGACACTCACCATACTACTCCGGAACAAGTAAAATCGGAAAAACCGGTTGGACATGCAGCACCGCAACCAATAGATACTGGTAACATTAAAAATAACGATCAAGAATAACATTTAAAGAAAGACGCCTACCACAAATTAACCGCAAAACGGGTAAAAGGAAATTTTCAGCTTGATGAGGGTACTCACAAGCGAGATGATCACCATATTATCAGGAGCAAAGAAAACCAGAAAAACCGGTGAACATTCAGCATCGCAACCAAGGGGCACTAGTAAAACTAAAAACAATACCCAAGAATAACATTTAAAGAAATAGGAGATAATTAATGACAATAACAATTGCCATCCCCAAAGAAACCAAACCTGGTGAGTTACGAGTAGCAATAACACCAGCTTTAGTTAGCAGGCTTACCAAGCTTGAAGCTACCGTAAAGGTACAACATGACGCTGGCATTGGTATTCATGCGCAAGATGTTTTATATAAGAACACTACTATCGTAGCAAATTGGCGCGAGCTCTGCGCAGACAGCAACATTATTCTCAAAGTACAGCCTCCTACCGAAGAGGAAGTAGCGCAAATGAGGGAACACTCAATTCTTATTTCTTTTTTATATCCACATCTGAACCACTGCACGGTAAAAAAACTGTTAGACAAAAAAATCACCAGTTTCGCAATAGAGCTTGTTCCACGTATCTCGCGCGCTCAAGATATTTATTGCCTTTCATCCCAAGCAACCATTTCCGGTTATAAAGCCGTATTATTAGCAGCAGATAATAGCAAATTTTTCTTTCCCATGTTAACCACCGCCGCCGGTTCAGTTCGTCCAGCTAAAGTGTTTATTATTGGGGTCGGCGTTGCTGGTCTGCAAGCGATAGCAACAGCAAGACGTCTCGGAGCCCAAGTTAGTGCTTATGACGTACGACCGGATACCAAAGAACAAACTGAATCTTTAGGCGCAAAATTCTTTGATACCGGCGTCCAAGCAATTGGTGACGGTGGCTACGCCCGTGAATTAACCGCTGAAGAAAAAACCAAGCAAGCGGAAGCACTAAAGAAGCACATCGCTAGTTGCGATGTCGTTATCACCACTGCTGGCATCCCAGGCAAACCAACACCAAAAATTTTAACTAAAGACATGGTAGAGGCAATGAAACCAGGAGCAGTAGTCGTAGATATTCTAGCCGAGATGGGTGGTAACTGTGAACTAACTAAACCAGGTGAAACGATCAATCACAACGATGTTACGATTGTTGGCCCAGTTAACATTCCAAGTAGCATGGCAATTCACGCCAGCGAGATGTACGCACGCAATTTAATAAATCTACTTGGATTAATGATTAAAGATAAAACAATAAATTTAGACTGGACTGATGAAATTATAGCTGGTTCTGTTGTAACTCATGAAGGCGTAATTAAAAACGAACAAGTACAAAAACTATTAGGGGGGAAAATATGACCATCGACGGCTTCACTGCGATCTATTTGTTTACTTTAGCGGCGTTTGCTGGATACGAGGTAATTAGCCGCGTTCCAGTTATTTTGCACACGCCACTAATGTCGGGTTCTAACTTCATTCACGGCATCGTGCTAATCGGAGCAGTTATTGCTCTTGGTCATGCCACTACCGCCAGCGAAATAATTATTGGTTTCATCGCGGTATTACTGGCAACTGGTAATGCTGTCGGTGGCTATGTAGTTACCGTAAGAATGCTCGAAATGTTTAAAAGCAAAAATAATGACAATAAATAAAGGTGATAACAATGCGTGAAATTATTATTCAAGTCGCTTATTTTGCAGCTGCGATCCTCTTCATTTTAGGTCTCAAGCGAATGAGTTCCCCCAAGACTGCGACTAGTGGAGTAGAATGGGCTGGTATTGGTATGTTAATTGCAGTATTAGTTACTTTCTTCTTTCCTGGTATGCACAACTTTTTACTTATAATTGTCGCGATCTTCCTTGGTACTGTAGCTGCCTGGATAGCTGCTAAGAAAGTAGCAATGACTGCCATGCCAGAAATGATCGCCATGTATAATGGTATGGGTGGTGGCGCCGCTGCGGCAATTGCAGCCATAGAATTATCAAAGTTTATCATCGATCCAAACATTCATCACATGTCTGCCGCCACATTTTCCTTGGCAATTACTGGCGCTTTAATCGGCAGCATTTCGTTCTCTGGTAGTATTTTAGCCTTTTTTAAACTGAGAGATTGGCTAAAAAATATTTACTTCCCAATGCAGCAGGTTATTAATCTTAGTGTTCTTGCGATAGCACTGGTACTGGGAGCTATCCTTCTTTTCTGGCACTCCACCTTGATCTTGGTATTGTTCTTTATCGCAAGTTTAGCTTATGGTGTTCTAATGACCATGAGTATTGGCGGCGCAGATATGCCAGTGGTAATTTCCCTTTACAATGCTTTTACTGGTCTTGCCGTAGCTTGCGAAGGTTTCGTGCTTAATAATATCTCGATGATTATTGCCGGCACTCTCGTAGGATCAGCTGGTACTTTGTTAACGCTCCTTATGGCAAAAGCGATGAATAGGTCATTAAGCAATGTACTGTTTACCCGTTTTGGTGGCTCTAGTGGTGGCACCGAAGTAACCGGCACTACCAAATCAATGGAAGTTGAAGATGCGGCAATGATGTTAAACTACGTCACCAGAGTTGTTTTCGTTCCTGGATACGGAATGGCGGTAGCACAAGCCCAACAAAAGGTCTGGGAATTAGCCTCTCTGCTTTTAGAAAAAGGAGTAGATGTGAAATTCGCCATTCATCCAGTAGCTGGAAGAATGCCTGGACACATGAACGTCTTACTTGCTGAAGCAGGTGTTCCATATGACTACATCTTAGATATGGAAGACATTAATAATGACTTCCCCACTACTGATATTGTAATTGTGCTTGGCGCTAACGACGTAGTAAACCCAGCAGCCAGAACCGACAAAGCAAGCCCCATCTACGGTATGCCAATTTTGAATGTTGATTATGCCAAACAAATTTTCGTTATTAAACGTGGAAAAGGTAAGGGCTATGCTGGCATCGAGAACTTATTATTCTTCAATGACAAATGTCGTATGGTCTATGGGGATGCTAAACAAGTCATGACCAAGATGATTCAAACGTTGAAAGAACAAGAATAGCGGTTTGACTATTCATTCAGCACAAGTAGCAAAAAACGCCACTTGTGCTGAATTTTTTGTTAAAAAAGTAAGTAATACAATAAATTATCAATTAATTAAATTTATTTTTATTTTAATCAACCTAAGCTAAATTGTAACAATTATAGTTTGGAAAATACTCGTATACACTAGACTTCTTACATAACCAAGTATTTTGACATAATACAAGGCGCACATGAAGCGAGCAAGCGGAGTTTACTTTTAGGTAAATGAGCATTGCAAACGAATGTGCAACGCAGTAGTATGGCAAAAGACGCAGGTTATGCAAGAAGTCTACTCCAGTTTAGCCTTAATTTTAAACATAATTTGCGCATAGCGTTTTTTGCTATGCCAAATTATGCTGAATTACTTAAAATCAACCAGACTTCTTAATTATTCCTTAATGTTTTTGTTTACATATATGCTATTATATTTATATATAGTTAGAGATCTCTCCATAATTATTTTTACCGAGGATCCCAAAAAGAGCAGTTGCAACCACAGCAAAAGCGTTTAAGTTATTGAAGATGGAGGCTTAAGGTTTGAATAAGATCAACTTCAAAGAGGGGTATGTTCAGAGCTGATCCGAAAGTAGAAACCGATTTTAATGTGAAAAGAAAAATGACAACACTACGATATTTTTTTATCCTAACTCTAAGTTTGATTTTAAGTTTCGAAACGACTTTTGCTAACGAAAACATAGCAAAAGAAGAACTAACCCTGCTTTTCTCTAATTACCTTGATAAACTAAGAACACATTGCAATTTCGAAACTAAAGAGTGTATGGCGATGAAAGAAGCGCTTGGAAAAAATCCTCCAGAACTAATAAATCCAATATCAAAAGAAACCGCCTTGATATTAACCACCTGCTATCCATATTGGAATAATTTTAACGAAATAATCAAGGTCGCAACTCCTGAACTTTTTGATTATCAAAAAATCCATTCCAATATAAAACAAACAATCAGCCAAATCAGAAAAAACAGAAAACAAAGAGAAGAAGCACGGATTAAAACTGAAAATATCAACATTGAAATGGATTTTGCAACCATCCCAATGGAAAACTATAGCAGTACATTAGCATATGCATTAGAAGCAAGCCTTCCAATAGCAAACCATCACATTCAACTTACCCGCGACCTTGATACAGTCCATGAAGTTGCCATACAAACCACCCCAGTTACTCAATACCAATGGGCAAGGGTTATGGGCGATAATCCATCCTATTTCAAAACCGGAGAAGACTCCCGCCAAGTAAAGATCGCTGGCAAACAAATGGAGATGTGCCCAAATCGACCAGTTGAAAATGTGTCATACGACGACATTATCAAATTCATAAAAGCTCTAAACGAGCAAGATAGTACTTATGAATACCAATTACCATCAGTAGAAGAATATTTGGCTGTCATTGGAAATGATCTGCAAGCGAAAGGCCCCCGCTGCTTAAATAAAGAAGAGACCTGCCCCGTTGAAACTAGCAGCTACTATGATCTTGACGATCAGCATATTTATTCAATATCAGATAATGTACTACAATTTACTAGAGACCATCTTGCGCGAAATGATCTACCAAAAGATAATAAAATATTATTTGGTTCATCGTACCATTCCACCGACTGCAAGTTAAGCGAACTATCCTCCGTAATACAACTACCAATATTGTATACAAAAACATCGATAGGCTTTAGATTAATCCGCCACAAAAAAAGTGACTCCATAAAACCCGATCAATCGTATAATTTAATAGAGGATAAAGAATCTGCTGGTTTTGATAAAATGTATGCCTGGGATAACATATATAAAATTTATATCCTTAAAGAAGAGTTCCTTGACTGGATGATTAACAATCTAGACAAATATCCTGAACAAATCCAGCATACTATAAAAGAGTTATTAAAAATAGGTTCAGCCGAACGACTAAGAAATGTTACAGCATTATCTCTTGCTAATAGAAACATCTCCGACCTAACTCCTTTGGCAGGATTGATAAACCTTGTTAATATATCTCTTAATCACAACAACATCTCAAACATTGCTCCTTTGGCGGGATTGACAAATCTTGAATATATAAATCTTCATCAAAATAAAATCTCAGACATTACCCCTTTGGCAAGTTTGAAGGAACTTCACTCGTTAGATCTTGACCAAAACAACATCTCAGACATTACATCTTTGGCAGGCTTGACAAAGCTTGTATATCTATCTCTTGGTGAAAATAAAATCTCAGACATTACACCATTAGCCGATTTGACAAATCTTAAATATCTGTACCTCAATCAAAACAATATCTCAAACGTTACTACTTTGGCTAATTTAACTAATCTTAAATTTCTAGAGCTCTCCCAAAACAACATATCGGACATTGCACCCTTGACAAAGCTGCTAAAATTTAAGTCCTTAGATATGACTCATAATCAAATAAAAATCTCTTTTTATACTGACGCTTTTTTATCCCCGCAAAAATAACTTAGATAAATTTGCTAAGGTAAACGGCACCCAGGTCGGGCGACCGTGACCACACTGCCCGCCATGTTCAGTTGCTTCAATTTCCCGCAGCAAAGTATCCATCTCATCAATACTAAGCTTGCGGTTCGCCCGCACGCTACTGTGACAAGCCATGGTTGCTAATATCTTATTACTATTTGCAATTATACTATCCACGGTATCATATGCTAAAAGGTCGGCGATAACGTCTTTAAGCAACTGCTCAACATCTGCATCTTGTAATAACACGGGGATCGACCGTATTAAAATACTGTCTTGCGATGACCGCGTCACTATAAAACCAAATTTTTGCAGTAAATCACTATTAGCTTCTACACAATTAAGCTCGGTATTATTTAAAGTCAAAGATATTGGTAAAAGCTCAGTTTGGGTTAGTATTGACGATTTATTATATAATTCTTTCAACTTTTCATAGTTAATCCTTTCGTGCGCAGCATGAGCATCAACAATCACCAAACCATCTTTATTTTGCGCCAAAATATAAGTTCCATGAAGTTGGGCTAATGCAAAGCCTAAGGGGGGAGAAAAAGATGGATCGAGATTTTGGCGGGCATCCGTATCAACCCCACGACCTTTTGCCGAGCAATAAATAACAGCATCATCTATGGTATCTTTTTTATTAGTTCTAGCAAAGTTTTCACTTTCTATACCCCGCCTCCAAACATCACGCTTTAAACTAAAATCATTAGGATCGACTGTAGATAAAGCAGGAGCTGGTTTTTCATAAATTGACACTTGCTCGACGTGAGCATAAAGCGGCGCCGTTGGTTTTTGAACATCACTTATATATCCTTTGGGCTCTTGAGATACTGCAGTTGTCGCCTGATCTCTATTTGCTGTTACGCGCAAAGCATCTTTTAACCCTTGCGCCACAAAATCATGAATTAATCTACTATCTCGAAACCTAACCTCAGCTTTTGTCGGATGCACATTAACATCAACCATCGTTGGATCAATATTTAGATATAAAACCACCACCGGATGACGCCCCTGAAACAGCACATCTTGATAAGCTTGTCTTATAGCATGCGAGAGAGTTTTATCGCGAACAATTCTGCCATTAATATATAGATATTGTTGATCAGGCTGACTTCTCGTGTAATTTGGCTGCGATATCCAACCAGTTAATCTTAAAGAATCGGAACCAAAATCGATGGCATAAGCATTTTCTGGAAACTCCTTGCTGACAATTTCCCCAACTCTTTTAATATAATCATCGGGGTTTTTAGCCGCCGGTAAAGACCAAATTACTTTGCCATTATGCTTAAACAAAAACTCAACGTCAAAACGACCAAGGGCCAGACGCCCAATTATTTCTAAAATATGATTAAGCTCGGTTTGTTCCGTACGCAAAAATTTACGCCGCACTGGCACATTAAAAAAAAGTTCGTTAACTTCAACGGTTGTTCCTATTGGATGTGAGCTGGGTTGTAATGATAATTCTACCGACTCCCCTTCGCTAGCAACTTGCCAACCAACAGCTTCGTCAGCAACTTTCGAGATCAATTTAAAACGAGATACCGAACAAATACTGGCCAACGCCTCCCCTCTAAAACCCAAGCTTTTAACCTGCTCTAAATCGTCAAAACTCTGGATTTTGCTCGTAGCATGCCTACTTAAAGCAAGCTTTAAATCATCTTTAGCAATACCACTGCCATTATCGCGTAGCCGAATGGATTTTATACCACCACCAACAACTTCCAGATTAATTTCGGTTGCACCAGCATCTAAACTATTTTCTAATAACTCTTTTACTACTGAGCTCGGACGTTCAATTACTTCACCAGCCGCAATTTGGCTTACCAATTGTGAATCTAAAATTTTAATATTCATCGGCATAATCCCCTTAAATATTACCGGTCGGTAATGAATCACTAAGCGTTGTAAACCGCCGAGGTTTAAGCTTAGCTAAATAGGTCCCTGGCGGCGGGCGACGCATAAAATAAGACTGGATACCAACTGCCAACCTAGAGGCAATCTCTTCTTGATAACTAGCATCACGCAGCTTCTTCTCTTCAGGACCATAAGTAAGAAAGCCAACTTCTACTAATAACGAAGGAATATCTGGTGATTTTAAAACCATAAAACCAGCCTGCTCCACCTTAGCTAGATGCAGGCTCGCAACTTGCGATACTGCTTGTAAAACCCTACCACCAATATCTAAACTGGCGCTAATGGTGGCAGTTTGAGCTAAATCAATTAATACCGAACGTAACAACATATTTTTATCAGAAATAGCCTGACCCAGTTCTGATTCATTTTCCTTATCAGCCAACCAACGCGCAGCTTCACTGGTAGCGCCTCTTTGCGATAAAGCAAAAATTGACACCCCGTGCGCTTCTCTGTTGATATAAGCATCGGCATGAATAGAAATAAACATATCAGCCTTTTTCTCATGGGCAATACCTAAACGCCTGCGGAGTGGTATAAAGTAATCACTATCGCGAGTAAGGATTGCGCGAAATCCCCGTTTTTTATTAATGATTTTTTGTAACGCTTTAGCAACCGCCAAATTAACTTTTTTTTCTAGAGTACCACCATAGCCGATAGCTCCACTATCATGACCACCATGACCAGGATCGATCACAATAGTGATTGGTCGTAAATCATTATCACTTTTCTTACTATAAAAACTTTTATTCTGATCTTCGTCTTGGTATTTATCCTGATCTTTGTCTCCATATTTATCTTGGTCTAGATATTTTTTACTTTCATCTATACCACTAGGTTCCTCAACGCCATTAACAGCATCAAGCTTAGCCATCTTATCGATCAATCGTTGCTCTAAATCATCCACCGCCTTTGCAGAATCAGAAACAGAGGATGGCGGCTTTAAAACCACCTTTGGCTCCTTCTTTTCGGCGGGATATAAATCAAAAACCAAACGGTCAGGACGAACAAGAGTAAAATGTTGCAATTTTACTGAGGTTTTAAGCTTTAAAGTTAAACATAAATCATTACCATTTTGAAGGCTCACAACCGCAGCAACTGGAGTTTTAGAAAGAACTGGTTTTTTAAATGGGGCACTCAGTTTAGCTTTTTTAATCTCGATCGTTATTTTATCGGGAAATACTGTGGATACATAACTAACCACTTTGGTAGTTTCAAGCACCAATCTAGTCTTATCAGGATCAACGGAAAACCGAAACTTATTTATCTTTGCCGTATCAGCTAATACCGTTTGTCCTAAAAAAACCAACGAAAAAATTATTGCTATTTTAAAATAAAATTTCATGTCGTTAACGTTATGCATCTAATATATCAACCATTTTTCTCCCCTTAGGCGAAATAGCTGAAATTTCAACCATCCTCCCACCACCTTTAGGTAAAAAATCAAACTTACAAAGCAAATCTTCTCTTTGCAAAAAACCTTTACCATATTCCGGCCATTCGATCAAACAAATGTTTTTACCAGTGAAGTAATCAGCAATACCAATATATGCCAATTCCTCCGGATGTTTCAATCGATATAGATCAAAATGACAAATTATTTGGTCCTTTACCTGATAGATTTCAAACAAATTAAAGGTTGGACTAGAAACTTTGCGTAAATACCCCAAACCACGCAAAAAACCACGAACAAAAGTGGTTTTGCCAGCCCCAAGATCCCCTTGCAAATAAATGATTGAGCCAGACGCACAGACGCGAGCTAAGCTACCTCCTAATTTTCGCATTGCAGTTGCTGTTTTTATTGTTCGTTGCATACGATTTATTATAACAATACCTTCAATAGTTACCACACCCTAATTCTTTCCCCTTCAGGAAGAACCATTGGATCCCCTGGTTTACAATTATAAGCTTCTTGAAAACCAGGCTGATGTTTCACCTGTTCATTTGTTCTTGCCCATTCTAAAGAGTGCGGATCAGTTTTAAGACGTCTTGCTGTAAACCCTTCTCTTTCTATACTACACCACGCTCTTGCATACTGGAGAAAAAACTTACGCTTTAGCTCCTGATCATGCTCTTTATCGGCTGGAAAAGCTGTACGATAAGCGGTAGTAAGACCAACTAAATCACCAATATTTTCGCCAAGAGTGAACTCGCCATTATGACCAATTTTATTAAATTGATTGATTAAATATTGGGTTTTATCACCGAATATTTTCTTATCTCCATCTGACATCCATGGCTTTAAAACCCCATCAGCATTGTAACCATTACCATGGTTATCTATGGCATGACCAAGTTCGTGCCCGATTATCACCCCGATCGCTCCTAAATTTACTTCTTCTGGCTCACTCGCATCGTAAAAAGGGTGTTGCAATATTCCTACCGGAAAGAGTATTTTATTATACGATGGATCGTAATAAGCATTGACCGTAAGAGGTCCCATTCCCCAGCGATTCGTATTTATAGGTCCCTGCAACTCCCGCAACCCCTTTTCTAGCAACAATTGGTCAAGCTTATGACTATTGGCAATTGGGGCATCTGTTGTATAACTCCCTCTTGGATTAAAATCCCACTCCTCTTCATTATTAGGACTAACCAACGCTAATTTAGCTTTCCTCATTTTACGGATGGCCTCCTCTTTAGTACCGACACTAAGCCAATTGTTATTCTGCAATTGCTCAATCAAAGAAACCCTTATTTTTTCAATTGATCTTATAAATTTCTCTTTAGGGAAGTTAGGAAAAAGTTTGGGTAAAAGGATATAGTCTACCTCCTTTTCAAAAGATCCCATTACCAACTGAGTACAACGCTCTTGCCGATCTGATCTTTGATTCGGTCCACCTAAATATTTCTTATTAAATTCAAATTTTTTATTATAAAATTCTGGATACGCATCATCCATTATTGACTTTAATTGAAAGTACAAATAAACACTCTTAAGCTCTTCAAGTAATGCCGTCTCTAGCTTTCTATTGATAAAAGCCATGGTATCAACGCCCACAATATCTCTGATAACCACCTGACCAGGAATAGCAGATAAAAATTTCTCCAACTTTAAGTTAGGGAAATCTTTAATTAACTTTTCTCTTGAGATTTCAGTTCGCGAAAAAACTCGATCGTCGATCTCGGGCGGAGTTGGATAAATTCCAGCTAACTCTCGTTCAAAACCAAAAACAAGCTCAGCTTTCTCTTTAGGAGCTGTTTCTCCGATGGTTACAAAAAATTGTTCAATTATTTCTTTCAGCTCCTTTACCAACTCTTCATTTTCGTAATAACTTCTTTCTGGCAAACTCATTAAACCAACACTAAATAATAAGTCATTATATTCTGGGCGATCTAAATTTGGCATACCGGCAGCAAAACCCACAAAACTTAGCTCGGAAGAATTGGTAATATTTCCTGCAATCATATCTATAAACTCTTCTCTCGTAGTAATTTTCCCTAGTTTTTCTTTAGTAGCTGCAACATAGGCCAACTCCTCCTGCTTCCTTCCCTCTTGATTCATACACGCTAAATAGCTATTTTTTACTTCCTCCTCCATCACAGATTCAGGTTGTTTTTGCGCCAAATCCTTAAAATATTGCTTTTTAAAGTCAAGTAACCGCTCATCCGCATCGCTAAAAGAAAAAGTATGTCGAGAGCGATCTGCGCGCAGCTCAAAGCTGCTAATAACTGGAGAACATGCATATTCGTAAAAATTATCACACGGATTAATGGTCGCATTTACTGGAAATTCTCGCCTGACTGGAATAGCTGAGCTTTTTTTATTGGGAGTGGTAACAGTATAGGTGATTGGTTCTTCATGATTCAATCCCACAGTACACGTCCCACCTGAGCAAGAAAGATCTGAAGCATCTGCTGCATAGATCGCCGAACTAAATAAACCTGCCACTAAAACCAACAACCTCAATCTTTTAGAAAAAAATGTATTCATATTTAACCTTATTTTAATTTAGAACTAATGATACTTCTTATTTCCGGCAATAAATCCAAAGCAAGAATACCTAATTTGCCTTGTTTTATTGCCAAGCTATCCCCCGCCATGGCGTGCACCAAAACCCCTAATTTTGCCGCATTAAATAAACTTAAACCTTGCGCAAGCAAACCCGCAATTACTCCACTTAAGACATCTCCCATTCCCGCCGTTGCCATCCCGGGATTACCGGCGTCACATACTCTGATTTTTTCAGCAGCCGCAGCAACCAACGTACCGGCACCTTTTAAAACACTAACTCCGCCAAAAGTGCTCTGGATATTTTGCACCGCACGCAAACGGTCGCGCTGAACCATCTGGTTACTTACTCCCAATAGCCGCGCTGCTTCGCCTGGATGAGGCGTTAAAACCCAATTTCCTTGTCGCTTACGAAACCCAGCTAAAATATTTAGCCCATCGGCATCAATCACCATCATCTTTTTGGCTTTTACAGCAGCATTAAATAAACTCTTACCCCAACTGGATGTTCCTAAACCAGGACCAATAACTATGACGCTCGCCTTAGCTAATAAAGGTGATAATTTTTTACTGGTGCTTACTCCGTGTGCCATAACTTCTGGACATGCGGCATTAATAACCAGGGCATTTTTAGGACGCGTTGCCACCGTAACTAACCCAGCTCCAACTCTTAACGCTGCCTCTGCTGTCATTCTAACCGCACCACCCATACCATAATCACCCCCAATAACTAACACATGGCCAAAATTTCCTTTATGAGCCGTACGTTTTCGCGGCGCAAGTGGTTTTATCTCTTGAGCTAAACTTAGTTTCTCGGCATAAGGAGTGAGCATTTGAAATATTTTTGCCGGTAAAGATAGATCACTAGAGGTTAGCTCACCGATGCAATCTCGCGCATCACCGATCAATAATCCTATTTTTAGACCAATAAAAGTGATCGTGGCACTTGCCGAAATTGCGCTTCCTAAAATATTACCAGTATCTGCATCGATACCAGAGGGTAAGTCAAGAGCAAATACCGGAATTTTCGCTTTACCACTTACCTCATTAATCGCATCAATTGCTAATTTAAATTTCCCCGTAACTTTGCCAGTTAAACCTGTACCCAAAATTGCATCGACTATTACATCGCTCCCCCTAAGCTCTTTAGCACTAAACGGCAATACTTTAATTTTTAGTTTTTTGCATCTTAGCGCCGCGCGTTTTGCCGCCCCGTTCAAATTATCATATGGCACAAGTTGTAAAATTTTGACATTTAATCTGGCCTTTTTTGCAAGATTTGCTACCACATAACCATCACTACCATTATTACCTTTACCACATACAACAGTAATATTCCGGGCTGCTCGCCACCGCTTTTTAAGCTCACGAAAAGCAGCCTTTCCAGCACGCTGCATTAAATTATCAACACTAACCCCAAATCTCTCGATAGCTATTTTTTCTAATTCCTGAATTTGCTCAATTTTATATAATGAAGTAGTATTATTTAGCATAAATATTTCTCGTGATGTTTGCCATGAACAAAAACCACCATCATGATTTTAACCAACTGGCGCTTGCGATCAAGCAGCTTGGCAAAGAACTCGGTTTTGACCATATTGGTATAACTGATACTAACTTATTACAAGAAAATATTCACCTAAAAGAGTGGTTAGCAGCCAGGCACTATGGCGAGATGAAGTATTTTGAAAAAAACGGCGACATTTATGAGTATCCGCAAAAGCTACTTCCTAGCGCCATCAGAGTAATTTGTTGCGGTTTGAATTATCCAAAATCATCGTCCCCCGATCACCCCCTGGCATCATTTGCTATGCTCGAAGACTACTCGGCTTTGGTTATTAAATTACTTAAAGAATATGTCGATAAAATAAACCATAAATTAAAAATTCCACAAAATGCTCGGGTATTTGCCGGTAACGGGCCAATTCTCGAAAAATCCCTGGCTTGTAAAGCAGGGCTTGGCTGGTATGGAAAACATAATATCTTAATTAACGAAACCTCTGGTTCATTTTTTTGCCTGGGAGAAATCCTTACCGATCTACCATTGCCAGTAGATCAACCAATAGCTAATAGATGCGGTAATTGTTCTAAATGTATAGAAAAATGTCCAACCAAGGCTTTGATTGCGCCACATAAACTTGATGCCAAACGGTGCATTTCTTATCTAACTGGGTCATACAAAGGCTCAATCCCTTTAGAACTTCGCCCACTAATTGGTACCAAAATTTTGGGCTGTGACCTATGTCAAAATGTCTGTCCGTGGAATAAATATTTACAAATCTCACTACAAAACCCATTTAAAAAGATACCACATTTTGCTGCAGATAACCTGATTGATTGGTTTTTATGGGATGAAAAAGTGTTTAAAGAAAAAACCAAAAATTCACCAATCAGCCTTGTCCGTTATGAATGTTGGTTACGTAATATTGCGGTGGCATTAGGAAATTTGCCAAAAACCGATAAAACATTAGCCGCCTTAAAATTACGCTTAAATCACCCGTCAGAGTTGGTTCGCGAACATGTAAAATGGGCGCTAAAGCGGCAGGATAAATAGCTGCTTAATATAATATTTCATCTCTTCAATAGAATCATGGACATCACTTAAAGCCAGATGTTTGGTTTTTTTATTAACACCTTTAGCGATATGCGGATACCAACGTCTGGCGATAATTTTTAAAACACTGACATCAAAATTACGATAATGAAAATACTTTTCTAAACGTGGCATATAGTTGTACATAAAACGTCGATCTTGGCAAATGGTGTTACCACACATCGGAGATTTGCCCTCAGGAACATACTCTCGCAAAAAATCCAAGGTAAGCTCTTCAGCTTTGGCAGTAGTAATCTTACTCTTTTTAACCCGCGCCGTTAAACCAGAGGTACCATGCTGGTGGGTACACCAATCATCCATCTTGGCAAGAACCCGATCACTATGATGAATAGCAAGTGCCGGCCCTTCAGCTAAAACATTTAGGTGTTTGTCGGTTACAACGGTAGCAATTTCTAAAATACGATCGGTGTCGGGATCTAGCCCAGTCATCTCTAAATCGATCCAAATTAAATTATTTTGGCTTAATTTCATAATTTCCGCCCAAACTTAAACACCATTTTTCTACAAACCTTGCCTCATGTAGCAACAGGAGTAGAATCTGCATAGATAATAATCACTTTTCTTAATATATTACAAGTTATTTTCGTAACCATTCAGCATAATTTTGAGTAGCAAAAAGCGCAACTCAAAAATTATGCTGAATGTAAAGGCTAAGCTAAGTGGTACCCAAATAAATTTGTTGTAAAAAATTCTTAGACTCAATATATTAAGCGCTAGCAGTAGATTTCAATTTATGTTTTTAAGTTTGAGGATAATTTTATGATAACGACCGTTATATGTACAATCGCTGCTTACCTTATTGGATCCCTATCCAGCGCAATTATTGTCTGTAAACTCTTTAAATTACCCGACCCCCGCACCGAAGGCTCTAAAAATCCGGGCGCCACTAACGTCTTACGTATTGGTGGCAAACTGCCGGCCGTAATCACTTTGCTTGGAGATATACTAAAAGGTTTCTTGCCCGTACTGATCGCCCATTTGGCGGGTGTCAACGGACTTTCGCTAGGAATAGTTGCCTTATGCGCCTTTTTGGGTCATCTGCTTCCCATATTTTTTAAATTCCAGGGTGGCAAAGGGGTAGCAACCTCTTTAGGAGCATTTATAGCCTTATCACCACTAGTTTCAGCTATTGCATTGGTATGCTGGATTTCTACGGTAGCAGTAACCCGTTATGTTTCTCTTGGTTCCATAATAGCAGCCGTTGCTGCCCCCATATCAATATTGATATTTTCCGATAAGGGATATTTTTTCCCGACTATTATCATGGCAGCAATTATAATCTGGCGCCACCGAGAAAATATTAAAAGATTACGCGCCGCAACAGAAAACAAAATAAAGTTTTAACTTACATCTCCCAGCGCGGATAAACTTTAATTTCCATGTCAGTTTTTTTCCCAGCCATAAAATGGCGCGCGCCAGCATAAGCAATCATTGCACCATTATCAGTACAAAATTCGAGGCGCGGATAATAAACCACTACCCCTGCCTCTTTCCCCATAATATTTAACTGTTCGCGAAGTCTGGTGTTGGCGCTAACACCACCGGCAACAACCAGCTGAGTAAAATTATGTTCTTTTATTGCGCGTCGACATTTAATCACTAAAGAATCTACTGCCGCTTCTTGAAAAGCAAAGGCAATATCGGCTTTGGTTTGCTCCGCATTACCAAACTCCTTGAAATGTTGCAAAGCACAAGTCTTCAAACCACTAAAACTAAAATTTAACCCGCGCTTCAGCATTGCCCGCGGAAAAATAAATCTGTTCTTATTGCCTTTTTCTGCAAGCTTGGCGAGCACCGGCCCTCCGGGATATGGCAACCCCAAAATCTTTGCCACTTTATCAAAAGCTTCACCAACTGCATCATCTAAAGTTTCACCCAAAATTTTATATTCACCAAAAGAGGAGGCCTCAATAAGCTCGGTATGGCCCCCAGAAACCAGGAGCGCTAAAAATGGAAATTGTGGAGGACTAGGCTCTAAAAATGGGGCCAGTAGATGCGCTTCCATATGGTGAACAGGAATGGCGGGGATTTTTAAAACAAGGCCCATACTTTTAGCAAAAGCCGCGCCAACCATTAAAGCACCGACCAAACCTGGACCCGCCGTATAAGCGATAGCATCTAAATCTTGTAAGGTAATTTCAGCTTCTAACAGCACCTCTTTCACCAGCGGTAAAAGTTTACGCACATGATCACGTGAAGCAAGCTCAGGAACCACTCCGCCAAATTCGGCGTGCAGTTTAATTTGACTATGCAATTTATGCGCTAACAAATGGCGCTCTGTGTCATAGATGGCAACGCCAGTTTCATCGCAAGAAGTTTCAATACCTAAAATAATCATTAGGGTATTCTAAAGCAAAACCTTAGGTTTTGCCTAGAAAATAAATCTTGGTGTTGACCTTATCTGTGGTTCTAACGCTGCTAACCCTGGAGAGCGAAGCGAAGGTTAGTAGTCCGCGATAGGTGCGCATCGAAGGGCGTTGTTTGCTGTTGGCCCGTAGATGCATCGTGCC
>JAJXWM010000041.1 GCA_021781615.1 Pseudomonadota bacterium | reverse complement strand
ATTTACTTGACAATACTACCGTCAATGCCGCTGTTAACGTCGTCTTACCATGGTCAACGTGACCGATGGTTCCTATGTTTATATGCGGTTTAGTCCGCTCAAATTTTTCCGCCATATAGCTTCCCCCGTTTTTACCTTTATTAATTATTTTTCTTTGTTATAGCTTCTACTACGCTTGCTGGAGCTTCATTATATTTTGCAAACTCCATGGTATATGTCGCTCGCCCCTGGCTCATTGAACGAACATCTGTCGCGTAACCAAACATTTCTCCGAGTGGAACCTCGGCTTTAATGATCTTACCAGATGGACCTGTATCCATCGCTTGAATCATTCCACGACGCCGACTCAAATCACCAACAACGTCACCCATATATTCTTCTGGCGTAACTACCTCAACACTCATTATTGGCTCTAAAAGAACCATGCTCGCCTGACGACATCCATCTTTAAATGCCATCGAACCAGCTATCCTAAACGCCATTTCATTAGAGTCAACATCATGATAAGAACCATCAAATAAAGTAACTCTGACATCAACTACTGGATATCCAGCTAGCACGCCACTCTCCATTTGACCTTTAATACCTTTGTCAACAGCAGGAATATACTCTTTCGGGATTACACCGCCAACTATATCATTAACAAATTCGTAACCCGTACCACGTGGCAGCGGCTCAAGCTTGATCCAAACATGACCATATTGACCTTTACCACCAGACTGCTTAATATATTTACCTTCTTGCTCAACAGATTTTCGTATGGTTTCACGATAAGCAACTTGCGGCTTACCAACATTAGCGTCAACACTAAATTCTCGCTTCATGCGATCAACAATAATTTCTAAATGTAACTCTCCCATTCCTTCGATAATCGTCTGACCAGATTCTTCGTCGGTATGAACACGAAATGATGGATCCTCTTGCGCCAGCTTATTAAGCGCAATACCCATTTTTTCTTGATCAGCCTTAGTTTTTGGCTCAACCGCCACCGATATAACTGGCTCTGGGAACTCCATTCGCTCTAAGGTAATAATATTATCTTCATCACAAAGCGTATCACCAGTTGAAACACTTTTTAAACCTACCGCGGCCGCAATATCACCAGCATACACTTCTTTAATTTCGGAGCGAGTATTTGCATGCAGCTGCACAATACGACCAATACGCTCTCTCTTGCATTTCACCGGATTATAAACACCATCACCCGAACGCAAAACGCCAGAATAAACCCTGAAGAATGTTAAAGCACCAACAAACGGGTCGGTAGCAATCTTAAAAGCTAATGCAGCAAATGGCTCTTCATCCGAGGACTTACGATAGGCCTCAGCGCCATTTTCAAGCAACCCCTTGATGGCGGCAATCTCATCAGGAGCCGGCAAGTAATCGATAACCGCATCTAAAACCGCCTGCACACCCTTATTTTTAAAAGCTGAGCCGCAAAATACTGGAACAATATCGTTTGCTAAAGTAAGCTTTCTGACTCCAAGCATAATCTCTTCTCTGCTTAGCTTATGCCCTTCTAAATATTTATGCATTAACTCTTCGTCAGCTTCTGCCGCTTGTTCAATCAATTTATCATGCCATTCATTACAAATTGATTGTAATTCTGCAGGAATTGCCTCTTCTTTATAGGTCATTCCACGATCGCTGTCGTTCCAATAAATAGCGCGCATACAAACAAGATCGATAACTCCTTTAAAGTTCTCTTCCTTATCAATTGGGACTTGCATAACTGCAGACCTTGCACCTAAACGATCACTAATTTGTTTTACTACTCTGAAAAAATCAGCGCCGGCACGATCCATTTTATTAACAAAGCAAATTCTTGGTACTTTATATTTATTAGCTTGACGCCACACCGTTTCAGATTGCGGCTCAACACCGCCAACGGCACAAAACACCACTACCGCACCATCAAGCACACGCAAAGAGCGCTCAACTTCAATGGTAAAGTCAACGTGACCAGGAGTGTCAATGATATTAATACGATGCTCTGGATATTGTTTACTCATACCACTCCACCGACAAGTAGTCGCCGCAGCAGTAATAGTGATTCCCCTTTCCCTTTCTTGCTCCATCCAATCCATTACCGCAGTACCTTCATGGACTTCACCCATCTTGTGGGAAACACCCGTATAAAAAAGGATACGCTCGGTAGTCGTCGTCTTACCAGCATCGATGTGCGCGGTGATTCCGATGTTCCTATAATATTTTAATGGGTGAGTTCGTGACATATTTTTTTACCATCTATAATGAGCAAACGCTTGATTGGCCTTGGCCATCTTGTGAACGTCTTCACGCTTTCTAATTGCGCCACCCTTACCTTCTAAAGTATCTAAAAGTTCACCGGCCAAACGTAGCACCATACCTTTTTCACCGCGTAAATTCGCAGCCTCCACCAACCATCTCATAGCTAAAGCTAAACCTCTATTGGACTTAACTTCAACGGGAACTTGATAAGTAGCACCACCAACTCGAGCCGACCTAACTTCAACCGCTGGCTTTAAAGCATCTAAAGCTTTTTCAAACAAACCAAGAACAACTTTGCGAGCATTTTCACTGTTATAAATATCGCCCTCACCTTTGGCTTTAACTTCAGCAATTCTTTCAAGAGCACCATAAACAATTTTTTCGGCAACCGATTTTTTTCCGCTACACATTAAAACGTTGACGAACTTTGCCAATAACCCACTACCAAACAGTGGATCTGGAAGTATTCCTCTTTTTGCTGCTGCTTTTCTTCTAGCCATATGCCCTTCGTCGCATGTAATTACTTTTTCGCCTTCTTGGCGCCATACTTAGATCTTCCCTGCTTTCGACCATCAACTCCGGTAGTATCAAGACTGCCACGGACAACGTGATAACGAACTCCTGGCAAATCCTTAACACGACCACCCCTAATTAACACCACTGAGTGCTCTTGTAAATTATGCCCCTCACCACCGATATAGGTAGTAACTTCCATACCATTAGTCAAACGCACGCGCGCAACTTTACGTAAAGCCGAATTTGGCTTTTTAGGAGTTGTAGTATAAACACGCATACAAACCCCACGTTTTTGCGGACATCCATTCAAGGCTGGAACAGAATTTTTCCAAGGCCTCACTCTTCTAGAGCTTTTTACCAACTGATTTACAGTAGCCATAAATTTACACTAGCCAATAAAAATAAATAATTTAAACCCCTAAAACCCGGAATATACTCGAACACATTACAGACATATTACAGGATGGAGGCGCGATTCTAATGATCCGAGCTTGTTATGTCAAGCCCTATACTTAAATATGTCTCTTATCCGAATAAATTTAGCATTATCATAAATGAACGAGTATAAAAAAATCGTCCCCTCTATTTTGGACGGACCAAATTTATAAAAAATATTATACTTATAATCAATCGGTTGTAATAAACCGACCTCAAGAAAACCATGGCCGCCTAAAATAAAACTCAAAAAAAAACACCATCCAGGGGCCGTTGCAATCCCAATTTTTGATGAATACTTTTTTAAAAAAATGCTTATAATTAAAATCTATCAGATTTCGTTTCCTGATTTTTGCAGTTTAATCGGTTTTTTCTCTATTTTTTGCCCACTTCTCAAGTTTCGGACACACTTATCCCTAGACAAGAACTAAACCAGGTGGACCAAGCACTGTTAATCTTTTCAAATTGAAACAAATGGCTTCCATGAATAAGGCAAATTGATTTTTGATCAAACCACAATACCTGGTCCTTTTGTTTTGTTGAGAGAACACTCGCTCGTACGGTGAGCGAATTCCGCTATACCAACGATCCTTGTCTTTGTTTTTACCTTGCATGTTGTTTTTCTTAATAGCTGCTAAATGGCATCGCTTCCTGGCAGCGCAGGATTTTGCCGGCTCAGTACAATAGCCCTTGTCAGCATATATTGCTCCTTGGTTAGGGCAGACATTTTCCAAGCCTTTGCCATCCGTAACATTCGCTGGTGTTATTGCCACTTTATTTATCAGGCCGCTTTGCCTATCTACACAAACATGCTGCTGGATAAGCTGCAGTTGTTACCAACTGCAGCTCTCCTGGGAACGGAGCATGCCGCTTTCGCTGCACTCCGCTCGAGCCTTTATATGGTTTTCAAAAAAAACCCGGTACTTCTGTTCCCATCAATGAGCTCCAATCAAGTTCCACCAACATAACCACCATGAGGGCCGTCTTTTGTTGTTGCTTTCTATAACTCGACCCACAATCCTCTTCTCAAGATAATTGTGATACTCAGGATTATAAGGCGTCGCTGCTGATTTAATCTTGATATGCCTTTTAATTGGCACCTTTTTCATCTCCACCAAATCCAAATAAACACTTTCCCGATATTTATTCCTGACCACAGTAGAGAATATCCAGTTGTGTATCTTGTCAGTTCTGAAATACTTCTGTTTTATCCATGTGAACTTTTTATTTGGGTGCCGTCGGACAGCCCAACGCCACAATGCTTCGAAAATATAATGATCAACATAGCTGAAGGTCATTTTAGAACAAACATTGCGATAATAATTTCCCCACCCACGAACCATAGGATTTAGTAGACGGATCAAGTTATCCGTTTTGGCTGTTCTATTAGACTTTATTTTCTCTCGGATGTCAGCTAACAGTCGTTTAACACTGCTTTTTGCAGGTTTGACGATTAGTTTATTGCGATGCTTCCTTATATTCACTCCGAGAAAATCAAATCCATCATTGATGTGAGTTATTTTGGTTTTCTCCTGTGACAGCGATAAACCTCTATTCCTCAGAAAAGCATCAACCGCTGGTCTAACCTTGTTTTCCAACACCTCGGCTGTAGCGCCAGTGATAATAAAATCATCAGCGTAAATACAGACATTGATTTTATCTTGTGGCTTAGTGATAGCTTTAACCATTTGCTCTAAACCACTAAGAGTGATCGTTAGAAGAGTTGGTGAGATTATACCCCCTTGCGGTGCTCCGACTGTTGTCGGAGACAGCTTTCCATCTTCTATGTATCCAGCAGCAGGCCATTTACCCAATATTTCCTTATCCATTGGTGTGTTTTCCAACAACCATTTGTGGGATATGGTATCGAAGCAAGAATGGATATCTCCCTCCAAGATGTATTGTGCAGAGCATCTTCGAGCAAGCGATTTGAAACATTGCTCGATTGCATCCGCAGTAGATCTCATTGGTCTAAATCCATGCCGCGCTTTCCTTCTCGAAAAGCCTTCGCGATACGCATTTGTAGCCGACGTACTTCTGCCACCACTTCATGCCAATCAACCTCATTCCAATGTGATGGAGTCGCTGGAACTGCACCAGTCAATAGTTTATCTATCACTGTCATTTGCGTTTTTCCATAGAGTCAGTTCTATAAATTATCTCGCGATTAAAGACCAGTTAGACGTCAGCTCATTTTCATGCCCGGTAATGTTTAAACCGGTATCTATACCATTACAGCATAGCATTCGCTTCTTCCAACCTCCCAAACCTCCATCGTTAGTAAGTTTCACAAATTACTTTCCTAGAAGACTAGGAACGATAGAGGATTTCCACGTTCCGTTGTTAAGAGTATTTGTTAGGTTAGGTGCCTGCTATAGACCTGGATGCTAGTGAACCACGAGGTCGCAACAAAAAGACGACTCTCTCACATCCTTTGCCATTTTGGCTCAAGCGTTAATCTTCACGTATCGCTTGTTTACGGTGACGGTCCTTATGCAGATTTAGATATCTTCACCATACTAACTATCTAGCACTTACCCACTTCGTGATTAGCAGGAAGGCGTATTTCTTACGATTAACGCCCCACGCGTTACCGCGTTTCGTTACATTGTCCAAGCAGCTCTTTATTCATGCTTGTAGATTTATCCGGTGGTACGGATAGTCTCTTTCTGCAAAAAAAAGACAACTCTTAACTACAGCTTCGTGTCGCAGTTTTATAACCATACCAGTATTTGTCTTTGTCTTTGTCTTTGCCTTTGCCTTTGCAACCAATCCGGGCTTCTTTGTCATAGGCAACTTTAGACAAGGTTTCATTGTTAAGCTTTTCATATTTCTCCTTGATGGCCTTATCCCTTTCTTGCCACAAACTAGCTTTGGATATTAATTGCGAAGCATCTACAAAGCTAAACACCTCATTCATGTATCCTTGTGCCTTTAATTGGTCACGGAGATCACCAAACATCTTTGACAGCCTGCTTGTTCCTATTCGTTGCCTTATCCTGCCAAATACGGTGTAATTTGGTGTTGGCTCTGCCAAATCAAATCCACAAAACCATTTGCCTGCGTTATTTTCCTGTAAATAATGTTCCATTTCCCCATCGCTTAAATCTTCAAGAAATTGTAGCACCAAACATTTAAACAAACGTAATACCCCATATCCTTTGTAATTATTATTTTTTTCAACATGCTTTAGTTGTTTTTCAACCGTTTCAAATTTCCAAAGTTCGCGGAACCTGCGATAGATATGATCTGTTGGTACCAAATCTTCTAAGCTAATCATCATTATTTGTTGTGACATATTTATTAATCCGACAATCATTAAAAACTCTATTATAATAGGGTTTTAGGCGTTTTTATACCAATAATTTTTTGAACATCATTGTGCTAATTTTAGAATAGGAACGGCCAAAAAGCTTACTAAATAAAATTGCTTACCATTAATTACTTTCAGATTGCAACACTCCCCTTACTGTTGGGCCTGTTGAAATCTGAAAATTTTTATAAAAACAACAAATGTAGCTTATTGTTTTTATTAGATTCCCGCTTTCGCGGGAATGACGAAATAGGCGGGTTTCAACAGCCCCTGTTGTAAAATTTGACAGAATTAAGTTCGTTCCCAACTAAATACTGATCTAAAGCTTCTGATACCAATTTATGCTCAAGGCTGCTTTTTACAAGAATCTCATGGATTTTGACTAGAGCTTCACGGAACTCGCGATAATCCAAAGCGCCATAAACGTTAGGCATTTCTGGACTTAGCTCTAGTTGTAATGGTATTTTATTCATGTGTATTCTCCTATTTTCTTGGTGGGAAATTGGATTATAACACGCATTTTTCGGGGAGAAGTGCTTTATTTGCACTTTTTCCCGAACTATTTTTAGTAGAAAACCCCTGCCTTTGTAGGTTATTATTTAATTGGGACAGGCTCTAAATAGGGTAGGAAATTGCCGCTAATTAGCCGCTAATAATAAGATATATTATCAAAAGCATTGCAGGAATTTCAAAACAGCAGCTTTTTAGCTGCTGTTTTCCAAGTCCATTTCTAAAGCACGCCTTAGTGTGAACTTAGCAAGGGAATTTTGGAACTACGAAACAAGATAGGAGGGATTATCGCTGGGAACATTTTAAATAGCATATTTAAAATAGAGGAAAAACAACCGTTTTTAAACCACAAATCAGAAAGTGATTGAAAAAAGTCAACCGAAAGAAATAAAAAGTATACAACTTAAGATAATTTTAATAATTGTATGCTACATTTATATATAATATGCCGCAGAACATTTGGGACAAGCTGTGAAAATAAGCGGCTTTATGTAAAGTTGTAACTACAGACTTACATTTAAATGTGAACATTGTAGAAAAAATCCCATTTACACCTGACTAGTTACAAAAAATTAAATTTTTTAGTGGATTTTAAGAAAAACATAAAGGCACCAATATGAACATTAAAAACCTCCTAATACTACTAACGTGCACTATTGTTATTAGCTTTAATTCAGCTTGTTTCGCGTTTTATATCGTTCCCGAAAAATATGGGACACCAGAAGTTGTGTTTCCATACAGTGGGTCATCCGAATCTTTTGAGAAAGGTTTTGAGTTAATTGAACTAAACTTAGCTTTGCTCTATCAAGACACCCCAGAGAAACCCTCTTCATACAGTAGAGATTGGGCCTGGAAAGAGCTGAATCTGGCATTGCAGTCATTACAGCAAGATAAAATAGATGAAGATGAAAAGGCGGTTTTAACTGAAGGTGTTAGGCAGCGCATTGATGCAGTATTTGCTGAAAAAGAAAAGGTTATGATTAAAGAAAAGAGAGATAGCTACAAGGCACAGTATTTTGCTCTAAGGGAAAATCCTGAAAAAGAAAAGGTTATGATTGAAAATGAAAAGATAAATAGCTACATTGCAAAATATATTGCTCAATCCTTATTAAAGGTAAATGGGGTAAAAAGTTTATCTTGTGATATTCCTAGCAGCCCTGGCCCTATAAAATATTTGGCCGCATACTTAACGTCGCCAAAGGCAACCTTGACTGAGCTTACTTTAAATGCCCTCCTTCACAAAACAGGGATTTCTGTACTTTTAGGGGAAGCTTTAGGAATCAATCAGTCATTAAAGAAACTGACAATTGATAGCGGAGAAGATGCCCTTACAATTCCTATAGACGGTGAAACAAGAGAATCTGACTCTACAAGTACTATAGAAGGTGAAACAATTAGAAAGGGGATTGGTGCAGGCTTAGCAATCAATACTGGCTTGGAGAGTCTTTCTATTGTCCATGCTGAATTTAGCGACGAGGGGCTAGCAGCCCTTTTCGACGCTGTAAGTGAAAACAAGGCACTAAAAACTCTTGAGCTTGCAGAAGGCACTAAGCCCTTTGGTCCTAAGTCACTAAAATCCTTCAGTAACCTTTTAAAAAACAATAGAACACTAACTGCACTTTATTTTGGTGGCGAGGGCCTGACCCTCACTCAAGATTTATTAGACGTTTTGGTAGAGGCTTTTGCTGTAAACAAAACATTAAAGCACTTAGATCTTACTGGAATCTCTGATCTTGATAGTAAAAAAATGACTACTCTTCTAAAAAGCTTGGAAAAAAATGATACTTTAGAAAGCTTATGTCTGGGTCGCCTTCATGATGAGGATTGGCCTGACTCTCAAGAAGAAATTATGGAAGTTGACATACTATTGCATTTATTAAAGCAAAATAAGGCATTAAAATACCTTGAACTTAGGGATCTTCGTGATGGAGATGAAGAAAAAATCAATAGGGCATTACTAAGGGGAGAAATCAAAACAAGGGTAGTTCAGCGACAGCTTGATGAGTGCACCTGGTATTTACACGGTTACCCTGAGTATGGTTTTGCAAGACTCTATGACCCTATAGAGCTGAACAAAGCATTAACTTATTTAGCAAAGGAGATGAGGAAGGAAAAAATAGTAAAGATACTAGCGCCACTACCTGCGGCTGACTCTCCATTCAGTTATTTACCCCAAGATTTATTCCAAGAGTTTGCAACCTTTTACACTAGAGAAGTAGTAGATGACGGTATAACAAGTAAAATTCTTTACTCTCTCCTTAAAGGAACCATAGCCGAACTAGGAACTTTTCTTAATGTTAAAGATAAAAAAATCATTAAAGCGATTAACACATTAAGAGGTTGTTATAATGAACTACAAGCCGCCTGCTTCCGCAGCACGAAGGGAAAACTGAAATCCCCTGAATTAAAAACCTTATTCGTACCTTTGCCTTATGATGGGACAAGGGAAGAGGATTACATATCTTTGCCAGAAGGGGATTTTGAAACTCAAAAAGATAGCTTTTTAGAGATGGTTACTCAAGAATATATAAAACAACTACGACATGGGCAGATGTGGGGCGGGGATATCGAACTTGGAAGATTAGCAAATATTCTTAACTTAAATATCGAGATAAGAGATAGTTTACATAATACTACATTTAATATTAACCGCGACCATCCTGATGCAAACACCAGAAATATCCACCTACTTTATGACGGCACTCATTATCGATTGAACAATCATGGAACTACTATCGACGTTCCAAGAGACGGTGATTGCCTGTTTCATGCAGTATTGTGCTTCCTGCAACCTGATTACATGATGCTTTCTGCAGAAGAAAGAGCAAAACACGTTATTGCTTTGCGTCAAGCTATTGCGAACCAATTGGAAATTGAAGCATTTGGGCAAGAGTGGAGAGAATATCAAAACAACCCTATATTAGTTAGGTTTCAACGTCTTTTAAATGTAGCTACAGAAGAAGAATATATGGGAGTGAGGGGTTTATTACAAGGTACATTAGTAGATCAAGCTGAGGATCTACTTCGTCGTCACGGCAGGCTTCCCCAGCGTTCACCATATGCTGGTCCTGCAAGAAGTACTTATTTTGCAGTAGCGGCTGCTGCTTTATTGAGCGCAACTTACCCCTCATCAAAATAATTGTTGTGCGATAATACGGCCGGCATAGATAATTATCGCGGGACAAAGTAATTTCATCTGCTAAAAGAATTTCTTGAGCCGATGAATGTTTCACAAAAAAATTTTGCCAACATTTAAATTGGACCTACGCAAGGCTCAATGAGATTATTCATGGACAACGAGGGGTTACAGCGGATTCTGCTTTGGCTTTAGGCGAAGCTTTAAAAATGGAACCAGAGTTTTGGCTTAATCTTCAAAAGAACTGGGATTTATGGCATGCTGAAAAGAAAAATGTGCACGTGTTAACGGCTGTGTAAATCCGGCAAAATCTGGCGGCGCTAAAAATAACTAAGAAGCTATCAGATCAGGCCCTAAAAGACAAAGATGTGGATACCATGTATCGAGCCACTCCAGGAGCAGGAACATTAAGCGCAAGGATTTTAGCCAATGAATTAGAAGGCATGAGTCATTTCACTAACGAGAAACAGTTATCAAGCGTGCCGCTAACTCGTTAAGCGTTTAGGCCATCCTGACCCCTAAATGCCACTCGTTTACGCGGCAGGTTTTCCTTTTGCCGCGATTCGCCCTGCGGCTGGGAAA
>JAJXWM010000040.1:4249-11277 GCA_021781615.1 Pseudomonadota bacterium | reverse complement strand
ACGTCTGATCTCCTGTAACACTCGACTTCGATTCACTGATTTCCTCTCGTTTTTAGAAAATCAGTACCTTATCAAAATCGGACAACTCGCGTGTTACTTAAACCGGACAACTGGCATGTTACCAACATTAAAAAATCCCTCTACTTGAGGTATATCAAAAATTGATATATTATTTAGAGCATGGAGTTTATGTGCGTTTAAAATGAACATATTTCTGATGAAATTATATTTGTTTTATTGTTTATTTTAAAATCTACTAACAAAGATTCATAACATACAAAAGGAGAAGGGGAGGAATTGTTTATGTATTCAAAAATTAAAATCACCTATATTCTGCAATTTTTAATGGCATTAGTAATTTTATTTTATAATACCTATTCTTTTGCAGTACAATTTAATAGCAAGATTCCGGGTTGGGAAGTTACTAACGATGGTGACTCTAAGATTACATATATGATCCCGGGACCAAAAGGAGGTACACATACAACTATACCATCTACAGGTAAAACAACTACTGATGATAATTTTGTTTTTTCAGTTACTATACTGAGGAAGAGTTCTGGTAAGGTTGATAAACTACGGCGAGAAAATCTACATACAGGCGATAGGATATTATTAGCGCCAGGTGACCAAGCTATAATCATGATTACAAATGAAGAGACTCAACGATTTAATGGAGTTGATATTATGGAAGTGGTTACGGAGGATGGTGATGTAGAAGCCGTTGGGCTTGATATAAGTAGTAAAAAGCGGCCATCTCCTCTTTCCAAAGCTCCTAGAGCTAATACAGATTCTTCAGATGATTCTGGGGCAGAAGAAGATGAAGAGGAAAAAGCTGGTTCTGGTGATGATGAGGAGGAGGAAGATGATGGAGTTGGTACTTTAGGTTTAGAGGAAAAACTAAAATTAACTGAAGAATCAAAAAAGAAAAGATATAAACAACGATTATTTCTTGGAGAGGCAGATTTTGGTTATACTGCTTCTTTGCTTGAAAAACATCCGGGATTAGTGGCTACTATTACAGCAACCGAGTTTCAATCTGAAGAAGGATTGGAAAAAGCATATCCAGGTACATTTAGAGATAATGTGAAACGCTGTCAAGCTGTAGCTGACAAAGCTGGTACTAAAGCAACAATTATTTTCGGGGTTGATGCAACAAACTTACATAATAGATTTCCCAAAAGAGATTTTCATTTTCGACGAATACACTTTAACTTTCCTATGACTAATCAGGGTAGAGATCTGTCATATGAAGCTAACAGAAAATTGATAAGTGATTTCTTTCAAAGCGCATCGCAGATTCAAGATTATGGAGATCGCATACATATAACTTTACCACATGATGATGATCATTGGCGCGATGCTAAGCATTATGATATTTTTGATGCAAGTTCTGCGGCTGGATACCAAGAAGTAAGAAGACATCATTTTAGAAACCGTAGTTATCTTGGGCTAACAAAAGAACAAAAATACCATGGGGAAGAAGGAGAAGAAGGAGAAGAAGGAGAAGAAAGATATTTAGGGTATGAGCATCGCCAGGATGTAGGTGCTGGTCAAATTGCATCTGGAACTAAAATAGCAATTAGGAAAGCAAGAGAACATGTATTTGAGAAAGTCAGTAAAACTCCGCAACAAATACAAGATGCAAAAGTAACCCCACCAAGGGTTCATCGTAGATATGGAAGATGTCTTACTGAAAAAATAGAAATTGACTCAGATTCTAGTAGTTATGATGAAGGCGAAGATTTTGGTAGCGATACGGTGAGTAGACGCCTTTTAAAAGATTTTGATGAAGACAGTGGGGATTATGGAAAACCAGAATCCAAGGAAGCAGACGGAAAAAAACATACTGGTTCAGCGGCTTCTAGTTCTAGTAGCACTTCAACTACTTCTTTTGAAAAAAAGGAGCCCTCATCTGGAAAAGAAGGGAAAGCCCAGACTGATGGTGGATGGTACGGTGACCACGCGATGCATATGTTAATGACGCGATATTTTGATAATTTAGGGCTAGGGCAAATGCGTGTCTACAATATAAATACAGAGGGAGATCTTTTATTAAGGGAGTTAAGGGCTAGGGAAGCTGAAATACAGGCGCATGAAGATCGAACTGGGGAATTAATTCCTCAAATAATAATCCCTATAAATTTAGGACCATATGACCCTCTTATAGGAACCGCGGGAGTTCACTGGGCTGGATTATATATATTGCGCCATCCAGAAGACGGTGGGCATCCCCAAATCTGGTATTTTGACCCTTTGGCTAGACCCATGCCTGAAGCTTTAGAAAGATTACTTCATGAATTGTATCCAGATGCAGAATATCCTAGGCACGATCTTCTATTTCAACATGATGGCCATAATTGTGGACCGTGGATTATAGAAATTTTTAGAGCATTGATCGATACAGGGGCATTGCCTGGAGATGGTTTTGATATAGAAAAAGCTAGGCGAGAACAAACTGAGCATATGGGACAAGAATTAGTACAGCAACCAAGTTCGTCATCCTCTAGCTTTCATAGAACCTCAACATCTTCTACTGGAAAAAAGAATGTTACGTCACCCATTGTCGTAGAACAGGTTAAAACTGAGAGCCTCTCTAGCAATATTACCCCACCAGATAGTCACTTAAACTCTAGTCGAATACCAGCTGTTCCAACTACTACAGCTATAACGCCGAGTGACTTGAGTTCTTTGATTAAAGGGTTGTCTGCATTGAATATGCAGAGCTAATTATAGTTTGGCATGATTTGATAGCAATAATATTTTAGAAGAAAAGATTGCAGAGGCATCGGCTAAGTAAAAATGAATAAATCGTTTATATTATAGCTTGATATATGTGTGAATACTCTGACGCTGATATATTCAGAGTACTTCAGATCTGATTTCTTCAACCGTATTTGTGTTTGCATTTACATACCCAATAGGATATAATGAACAAAATGCGAATTGTATTTTATAAAAGCACTAGAGTTCCTGTTTGTGATTTTCTTGACGCAATGGGAAGGCAAGATCAGGCAAAAGTATTAGCTTGTTTGAAGAGTATTGAGGATTTGGGTTTTGATAGCCCTAGAGTTCAATTTAGACAAATTAGAGGCAAGCTTTGGGAAATTAAAATGCATACTGCTAATACAGGTTATCGATTTTTTTATGTAAGTTTACATCGTGATACTCTGGTGTTATTACATGCTTATAAAAAACAATCGCAAAAAGCTCCAAACAAAGAAATTGCTATTGCAGAAAAAAGATTATTAGAGGTATTAAAAAATGAAAGCTATTACATTAAATGATGTTATTACTAAAAAGTGCAAAAATAAAGAATTTGCTAGCCATTTTCAACGCGAGCTGTTAGTAAATGAAATAGCAAAGCTGGTAGTACAATTACGGCAAGAGGCTCGCTTAACTCAACAAGAGCTAGCTGATAAAGCCGGCACAACACAACCAGTAATAGCTCGTTTAGAAAGCGGAGCTGATAGCCGCATTCCATCTTTGGAGCTTCTAACAAAACTGGCTTTTGCTGCTGACGCAAAGATAAAAATTGCTATTAGCCATGACTCTGCTAGGCATAAAGTTGCTTGTTAGAATCAAGGGCATCTAAAAATTGTTGCGTAGATTTTGCGGGGATTGGTGTGCCATTGTTGCGCATCGTTGCTCAAAAGTAGTGGACGCCCCGTGTTATAAATTCAATTAAATCAAGTAATTAAAAACCAAGTTTACAATTTGTAATCAGCAGGTCGCGGGTTCGAATCCCATCGCCAGCTCCAATAAAATCAAATAGTTAGTTCAATCACCATTTCTCAAAAAACTCTTGGGATAACAATCGGGGTAGCAAAATTAAGGGGTTTTTACATTTTGCTAACTCTATTCGTTTGTAAACAAAAAAGGAGGGTAAACCAAATAAAACTAAAGCTAATTTTTGTAACTTAGATTAAAACGGCGCACCACTGGAGCACGCGAATACCCCAGTGATGCTAAACATAACAACCTACACTAGAGGTCACTATGTCTGAAGATAGCATAATTGATGGGCGGTCGTCTGGCAATTTAAATTTTAAAACGGCGCAGAAAATTATCCATCAGCTTTTAACTCAGAATAGAATAAAAACTGCCCCGGATGACAGCAGAGTTATAAATTCTGCAATCTGTGACGAGCCAGGAGTAAGAGCAAAAGAATATACTAAAAAAGAGCTTGCTGAAAAGCTTGGCATAACCCAAGGAGAACTCGAAAAACTTAAGTCACCATATTTTTGTGAGAAAATAGCAAATAGAATCTTTTTACCATTAATCCGGCTATATTGTGCTACCAAATTTGTGGATAAGTAAAAACATTATAAGTCTATACATTAATCTCAACTATACAAAAAAGTGTAATTCTTTGGCAATAAAGAAAAAGGCGTGGTATAGTGCATTCAGGTTTTAACCACTTAAATGCACAAGTAATTAATGGAAATTTGTATGCGTCAACCAAAACGATGGTTTTCTATCATAATCCCATTTGTATTAACCGCAGCAATCTTTTTTAGTAGTGATGTTTTTGCTGGGAAGTTAAGCATTAACAATGAAAGCGGAGAATCTAGAACGTACCAACTTTCTAAAACTATCACTGGGAAAGTTACGATTTTAAAAAGTGTGGGTTCAAGCAATCCAAAAGAATTATCACCAGGAGATTTTTTTACTTTAGGTCCTGGAGAATCGGCAACAATTGAAGCTGAATATGATTTACAGCCAGGAGATGTGACTCCTGACTTATCAGATTATGATGATGAAAAAAGCACAGGTACGCCTTCGACCCTCAAAAGAGATAAGCTATCATCTAAATCACCATTACCTAAGAAAAAACAAGCCGTTCTAGCTAGTTACTTCCCTTCAGCTGCAAAGTCAAAGCCGCCTGTTGTAACAACAAATACAACAGCATCCTCTTTTCCACCACCAATTCCTGTTAGTGCAAACAGTGAGAAATCACAACATTTATCCATAATACCTTTGCCACAGAAGGTTAGCAAAGATAGCGAAAAACGTAAGGAACGTGATGCGATAAGAAAAATAATTGAAGAAGGGATAAAAAACTCACAATTAAATATTTATTTATTAAAAAAATATGAGAAATCACCTCCTCCTGAGGAAATTTCAGAAGAAATACGACATAAGTTTGGAGATTTTCCCTGGCAATTTATTAAAGAGGATAAACATGAATTAATTTGTGGGCCTAGGGAACAAGACCAATTTATTGATGGGCAAGTATACACTGAAATCCCTGATGGAGATGGGGTAGAGATTTATTTGTTCCAAGAGACAGATGTTCGTCAAATTGAGTGGGTAAGAATAATCCGAGAACAAACTAATGCACATGAATCTTGTGAAAGAGTAAAAAGGCTTTTGTATGAGGGCGCACGATATAAAGAACCTAAGGGAGCTATTATATTTGTAAAGAAAAAGATAGGGGATGAAGATAGATTTTTTGCAATAACTTTTGGATTAAGCGGTCGTTATCTCCTGAATTTAGATTGTTGTGAACCTACCTTCGGGAAACATTATGCTTACAACATACTGAGTAGTAATTCAGGTTACAGAACCCGTGCCTTTACAGAAATTGATTTGGACGCGCAAAAATTGAAGCATGAACAAACAAAATTGAGAGGGGAACTTCAAGTTTTACGGGGAGTAAGAGCTTTTATACCTCGCGCCCTTACTGTTACAGAAGGAGGAAAACCTATATGTTCTTTTCTCGGGACACATATTCGAGTAAATCGTAAATTTACTTTTGAAACCATTGGCGATCTATGTCAGGAAGTTTTACAAATTTCAGAAAAAACAGATTATAGAAAAAAATATAGTCAAATTGATTATTTTACACCTTTAGAAGATAAAATTAATATCGGTAATATATTTAACCATGGTTTTGAAGAATTTGATATCGAACCCCCTTTTGAAGCAGAAGGAAAACCAGATATACAGGCTATAAATAAACTTGAACTGATATCTAAGTTATCTTGGGAAAAGAATTTTGCAACCTTACAGAAAAGCTATTCAGATTTTTCTGAATTTGCCACAGAGTTAAAAGATTTTATACAAGAAAATCGATCAGATAGGAAAATTTTAGCAAAATTAAATAGATTAAAAGTTTTAGCAAAAGACGAAAGCGACCATATTATTGGCAGTTGGAGTGCAGACCAACTCATTACGACGTTAGTTGAGACAGGTGGAAGGACATATTGGATAGAAGGAGGCGAGATATTTGAAGTTCATAGGGATTTTATCAAAATTATTGATGATGGATTAACTGCACATTTTTTACAACGTTCAAGTTATAGCGATGCTTCAATTGGATGTAGTCTCAGAATGCTAGAACCATTTACTGATGAAGATTTAGGAAAAAGACAAGGTAAAGATATCTATTCAGAAACCACCTACAATAGAAGAGTGGCAGAAACACACCCTACAATCTTTTTTTTACAAGATTGTAAAAATATTCCTCTTGCTAGTGATTCTGGTTGTAGACAGAGCAAGGTTGAACCTTGTGATCTTTTATCTAGAGAAGGTGATTTTATCCATGTTAAAAGATGGTCAAGCGGCAGTAGTGGTATATCTCATTTAGCTACACAAGCAGTTTCTTCCTCTTCCTTATTTATTAAGAACGAAGAATTTAGACATACTCTCCTTGAAAGACTTAGCAAAAATAAAGATTTTAGCGACACGTATGGAAAATTAACTGACCATAGATATCGCAATAAAACAATTTTAGCCATTATTCATTATGATGATGACTTTACTCCTTCAAAACTCCCATTTAATTCAAAACTAGCTTTATTTAAAGCGATATCAGAGATCGAAGAATTAGGAATTCGATGTGAAATTATTAGTATAAAAGATGAGAGCACAAGAAAACAAAAAGTTAGAGCAAAAAAAATAGCTCCACAACCGCTGCTAACCTTGGAAAGCGAAGCGAAGGTTAGTAGTCCGAGGTAGGCGTGCGTTGAAGGGCGTAGCTGTCTCTTTTGGCCCGTAAACGCATCACGCCGTAAAGCCATTGT
>JAJXWM010000040.1:0-4239 GCA_021781615.1 Pseudomonadota bacterium | reverse complement strand
CAGCCGCAGGGCGGCCGAGGCGCGCGAAGCGCAACAATGTGTCGCGGCCATGCGAGCGGATTTTAGGGGTCAGGATGGCCTAAAATCTTTAGCGAGCATAGCGACACGCTGGCCTTGCTCTCATTAGATCAAGGTATGGATGATAAGGATGGTTATGATGAAGCTTCTGATGGCGACGAGTCTGGTCCAAATTTTTCTCCTTTATCCCCTGAGCAAGAAAAGAGAAAAGAAGAATTTTTGACGAACATTTCTGAGCGCTACATATCAGCCATAAGGAATACTGATAGGGAAATAGGTGAAGTGTTATGGGGTGGTGATATTGAACTTATTGAGATAGCCAGTTTGCATAATTTAATGATAACTGTATACCAACCTTCTGCTGATGGGGTTAGACAAAATCCTCCAATTGGTCCAGAAAATGGTAGACCAATTAATCTTTGGCTTGAAGGTGGACACTATGAGAACTATGATCCAGTAAAAGAGGAACATACAAATGATGTGCTTAAAGATGGTAATTGTTTGTTTCATGCGACATTAAGAGCTGAGTATAACTTAGATAACCAGACCCCTTATCATTTTACACGCGAAGCAGTTGCCGGGTTACGTAATCAGATTGCAGATAGGCTTAGAGATGTAATAGGAGAGGCTGAAAGACTAGGGCGAATGGACGCCAACCCAATTCGTGCTAGATTTGCAGCTATTTTTGAAGCCAGGGATGCGGAGCAGTTAGCTACTGCTATAGCCTACCTTCCTCGTGGTAATTTGCGTGATGAGGCAATGAGATTGTTGTCAGAAGATCGTGCTCGCGTTGTTGGAGCAGTTGGACCGTCTAATCATGATTTTAACTATACTCTATCATATGCGCCAGAAGGTCTTAAAGAGACAGCAAAAAAATTCGCAGATATATTAGCGAGGTTATTGATACAACATAAATAGTATTGTCATATACTTATAGAGGGCTCTCATCCTATATATATGCCAGCATATAATAAATTATTATTTTGTAACCTATATGGACTCATCCCTAATAGTCAAGATTTAAACGTTTTAAACAATAACTAAGGTATCAGTCATATATCTGGCATCTTTATTGTGCCTAAATGAGAAATCCGCACTTTGTTTCCTAATCAATTCATGGGTTTTTAAAAACCAGGTTACGTTGTAGGTTTTAACAAAGTTGGTTTTACCTATTGTATCATTTAATCGTTTATTCCTCGTACTATTTTAGACTTGCCGTTCTTTCAAAAACTTTACTTAACCCCTTTACAATTTAGTGGCACAGTGCCATGCGGGCGAGCGAAGCGCACCCTCTATAATGCCGTAGCGAGCGAGCCCGCATTTCTGTCATAATTTGCATTATAAGCCTGGTTAGTATGTACTAAAGCCCATGCTATTCTAGCTATTTTATTCGCTAAGGCTACAGCAGCTTTATTATTCCCTTTGCGTATTAATACACTCTTTATCCAAACAGTATTAATATCTCGTTTGTTACTATTTTTATCTATCCAGCGTAACACCGCCCTTGCTCCATGAATTAACAATGTTCTGACATAAGTATCCCCAGCTTTACTTATACCCAAAAGGCGTTCTTTACCACCACTGCTATGTTGCTTGGGAGTCAACCCTAAATATGCCGCAAAATGCCGATCATTTTTAAATGGTGCACCATTCCCCAACATAGCTGCCAAAATGGTACTACCTAATATTCCTACACCGGGTATAGTTGCTAGCAACTGACATGATTCGTTATTTTTAGCTACTTCTTTTATCTTATCATCAAATATAGCAATTTGATTTTCTAAATTGACAAGATGAGTATGTAAATTATTTATAGTACTTATTATGAACTCGCTCATCTTGCCTTTATTTTCATCTAAAATCTCTAATAAATTTTTGCGAACATTTGTTGACCCTTTGGCAAAAACAATCCCATATTCTGATAACAAACCACGTAACTGATTTATTACGGCAGTACGTTGCTGCATTAATAAGCTTCTTGCGTGATGTATGCTTTGCATATCTTGCTGCGCTTCCGTTTTTACATCGCAAAATCTCATATCTGGATCTCTTGCTGCCGCCGCTATTCCTGCCGCGTCATTGGCATCATTCTTATTTCTTTTAACATATGGTTTTACATACCTTGGGTTGATTAATTTCACTTTATGCCCCATCTCTGTAAATTTTCTACCCCAATAGTTTGATGAACCACATGCTTCCATATAAATCTGGCAAGGCTTTAATCCTATAACAAATTCTAGCAATTTCTCCCTACTAATTTTCTTCTTTAATATCGTGTTACCGTTTGCATTTGTGCCATGCAACTGAAATAAGTTCTTTGCCAACAGCTGCAAAAAAAGCTGTCAAGGCAAAATTAAAATGTCCTGTTTTGAGCAAAGTTAAAACGTCCTCTTTTGTTAGCCAGAAGAGGACTAAAACCTGGAAGTAACGTTAATAATTGGTGCTATCTTTGCAAAGAAGCGCCTACTCGGTGCCTCACAAGTGTCTGCCTTAGCCAACAGGCGCGGCAAAAACGAAGCTTACCTGTGTCGCAGAATGTATAACCCTATTGGGTCTCGAGACCGTGTTTTTGAAAGCACCCTACCCACTCTAAAGACCGCTTTTCATCATTTACCCTGTTGGAACCATTGCTGGGGTAGCTGCAATTGCTGCTGACTGTAGCAGATTTAGATTCTCTTTTCCCCAAACATGGTTATTTATAAATTTGTCTATACTTCTATTCAATGCCTTAGTATCAACGATGGCCCCATTGTGTTTTTGCTTTCGATAACATTTGTATTCTAATTTTTTATTTTTATATACCAAGCTCACGACACCATTTAAATCTTTGCAAATTAAAATTTTTGCATGGTGCAAGGTATATCCCTGATCGACGACTTGAATCTGATAAATTATATCGTTATAGCCCAGTTCAAGATTCTTGGAGGCTGTTCGTGAGACTCGAATACTAAAAATAAAATTTAATTCTTCATCAGTTAAATTTAAAGGTCGATGTGCGTTACTGCTGCTTTTCGGTTCGACTGCAAATTTTTTATTATGCTTCTCAATAAACCCAGGCAAAAATTTATTAGCAGTTTCAATATCACTAATTCCTGCTAAACGAAGCTCTTTTACTAATCGATCTTGCAAGGTTTGATTAGCTCTTTCTACTCTTCCTTTCTTCTAAGTCGTCAACTGCAGGCCATGCTAGCAATGAAGCAACCTGTAGCTTTAAGGTTACACATCCGTTCCACCCACTTTATGGAGAACAGTTTGTGCTTGTTATGCGTAAACAAACTTGGGGAGAGGACAGGGTGCATTATTTCGATAGTAGTGGTAAAAGCTGCTCCATGCTTACCTCTTGGACAAGTATTGCTGATAATGACTATTTTATGCAAGCATCTGTAGGGCGTTCTTGGTTTCGTACAGATGACCTTTGGATCTTGATGTATTGCTAAAACATTTATTAAAAAATAACAGGAGAGATGTAAAGTGAATTATGCCTTATATGTAAAGGTAATTATATGCAATATTAAATGGAAACAATTGTCAGGGCCTGGCACCCTGTGTTTATTTGCTACATTACCATTAATCCAATGCTCAGCATTATACATTGCTGATTGCATTGCTAGACGGTAATAGATAAGAGGGGTTAATTCTTTGCGCTCATGGACAATAAGCTTATCGATCGGATATAGTTTAGATTTTTTGTACAGCTCATTTAATAAATAGCCATCACCAAAGTCCAGCTGAAGCAATTCATTTGTATTTTTTATTTCTTCCCTTTTTTTCTGGATTACATTATTGCTATTTGGGATGCCTAAATATTTACTTTTCTTGCGAGCTTTTTTCAAATTTGGATCCCAATATGAAGTAATTTCATAAGCGTATTTATTGCCCTTTATTATTTTATATGCTGTAAAACTCATGGTACCTAATTTTTATATTTATTTAGGTGCCATGTTAAAAGTAAAAAGTAGCTGCGTCAAGAAGTTTTTTAGTTTATTTTTCAGCAAGTTGTACGAGAATTTATTCGACAACAGCTAAATAGGGTGCCTAAATTTTACGGAATATAGGATTTTGGCAAAAAAGTGCAAAAAAAGCTGTAAAAAAAGCTGTTAGTAACATGCAAACTTGTCCGGTTTTAATAACATGCGAGTTGTCCGAAAATATTTCCTAATATATCCCCAATTGTTGAGCTTGTGGACCCTGTGGGTGAGAGTGAGGCGAGTGTGGGAAAGC
>JAJXWM010000012.1 GCA_021781615.1 Pseudomonadota bacterium | reverse complement strand
TAAGTTCAATCCTGACTGTTGTTGGATGCCATCAACAAACTGTCTGTTTAAACCCTTGTCCAAAGCCTCAAGCCAATGTTCGGCTTTACATTGGATTCCAGCATAATGCCCAACAATCTATATGTTATATGGCATTTGCAGTTTTACGCCATTTACAATATCGAGTTGCCCTGACCCAAAAAATTAGTCCAGCGATTATTATTGAAGAGCTACTACAAGTACAAGCATCAATCCATATACACAAACGTACCAAGGATTTATATAGAGTACCTGGAAAGTTCTCAAATATTGCACGCAAAATTTACAAAGCCTTGGATCTAACCAGATCGGAAGATGCTACTGTTTATATCACGTGATCATCAAAAACTTTATCTGAAGCAGCAAAAATCACAGGGTCAAAAAAGCAAAATAATGTAGTGTCTAGTAAAGTTAACCTATTGATTTTAAAAATATTTAGTCTTGTCTAAGGCTAAAAAGTGCGGAAGTCAGGATGAGCAAAAAAGCCGCAAAACATAATGGTTTCAAGGCAGGAACCATTTCATTGGTCCCATTTATGATGTTAAGTTCTTATGTTTTTCAACCGCAGGGGTTGGATAAGATACTCTGCGGAGCTTGAAAACCGCAGAGCACCAAAACCAAGAAGCATATTATTAGCTACATGAAACTAAATAATATCCTTGCGATACCTGACCAACCCGCTCAAATACCTTAGCAACCGATGCTTCGATATCCTTGTTTTGTTCGATAATCTCAGCGCTAGTCTTAACGTTCAAGGTCGTGGTAATGGTGTCATCAATAACTGGGGTGCATTCACTGTCTTTACACACCATGGAAGTATGAGTAAATGTACATGTGTATGTTTTATCTAATCCACCAGAAATATTTTTAATCTCATTATTGGTTAATTGTTTCATTAGTTCTTCTCCGTACTTATTTTTGTTATTAGTAAAAGGTTTGTATTATTTGCTAACAATACAAGTAGAAGTATAGCGGCCTTTTATTAAGGATTGCTTAAGTCTATGAACTTCTTGAATCTAAACAAAAACATCAATTCCTGGAAAACAGACCGTATTTAATCCCGCGTCGACATGTAAGATCTCGCCAGTGATTCCTGAAGCTAAATCGGAACAAAGGAATACCGCAGCATTTCCTACCTCTTCTTGAGTTACGTTACGATGTAAGGAGGAGACCTTTTCTGCATAACTAAGCATTCTTCGAAAGTTTTTTACCCCTGAGGCGGCTAAGGTTCTAATTGCCCCTGCGGAAATTGCATTAACCCTAATACCATCTTGTCCCATACTGTTAGCCATATAGCGTACGTTAGCTTCAAGACTTGCTTTTGCTAATCCCATTACATTGTAGTTCATTAGCGCTTTTTCTGCGCCAAGATGACTTAGTGTGAGTAATGAAGCATTGCGACCAATCATCATGGGGTAGGCGGCTTTAGCCAATGCTGTAAAACTATAGCTACTTATGTCATGGGCTATTTTAAAACCATCACGCGTAACACATTTTACATAACTGCCTTCAAGTTGATCGCTAGGAGCAAATGCAGCAGAGTGAACTAAAATATCAAATTTGTCCCAGTGGTTTTGGAGGTCGTTAAAGAGATTGTTAATTTGGTCATCGTAAGCCAGATCACAGGGGAAAATAAGCTTTGAACTAAGTTCGGTAGCGATTTTTTCGACTCGTCCTTTTACTTTTTCGTTTTGATAAGTAAGGGCAACCTCAGCTCCTTCCCGATGCATGCATTTGGCAATGCCATAGGCAATAGAATAATTGTTAACCACGCCGATTATAAGTGCTCTTTTGTTTTGTAGTAAACCCATATTATCTCCCCGAAAAAAATTTTAGCAACCTAGAACATTATCAAAGCGCGCATGAAAAATCCAGGATGAATTTAATCTAAAAAAATATGGTTTTATAATAGTTTTGTTAAAATATCCTTAATTATTGTCGGTGTTATCATTACTTTGGTTTTCTATTTTAGGAAAAATCACGCAACAAGTTGATTAATAACTAATTTATTATTGAGCTTGGTGTTGTGGGCAAAATTATAGGCAAGATTTTTTTGCTGTAGATCTTGATATTGAGTTTAATTAGACTAAACTGTTTTGCGATATTCAAATGATTTTAGTTCTAATAAATAAGAGGAGGTTTTTTAAATGCGTAATAAATTACTTGTTATTTCAATAATGGCGATCATTGGGATCACTGGATGTAGTAAAGAGGAAGAGACAGCCGCTATTTCTCCTGGTGTTGAAAAGGTTCAGCCAGCAGCCGCCGTAGCTCCAGAAGCTCAACCAGCCCCTGTAGCGGAAAAGATTGTTGAGCAGACTGCTCCAGCTGTAGGTTCGCAACCATCAGTAGAACCAACAACAGTAGTAGACCATGTAGATGCTGCTAAAGTAGAACAGCCTGTTGTTGAACAACCAAAGCAATAGTGTTTAGATAATCTAAAAATACGCCTAGGGTTTTTATGAACTAGGCGTGTTTTTTTTAATAGTATCGTAAATAATGCCTTGAATTGATATGTTTTTAATTAGATCTACAAAATATATATCGTTATTTATAGCCTATCTTTTTTTGATTGGTTGTGCGGCTAATGTACATGAAAGGCTTGGTGTTAGTGAGCTTGAGTGGACAAGTTACAGTCAAGATAAGCAAAAAGTTTTACTTACTAATTACGAGCGAGTGACCAAAGAGCGTGCAAGCGAGTTAGGTCAGCAGCAAAAGAAAGATAAAAATGCTTTAGATGTTCAGGCGTTAGAAGTTAGTATATATGGTGGGAAAGCGATGTTTCCTCCAGCATTTATTAATTGGTATGCTTACCATCCAGTACATTTTAATATCTTAAGCGGGGAATGTCATAATATTGAGCTGATACAGACAGCCGATGTTGAATCTAAAACCGAATTGAGAGTTTGCTTCCATAATAATGTTCTATATTTAGATGCCAGTAACTACGATCTTACCAAGAAGTTTGGTTCCGTTAGTATTTATCATTCACCGTTATGGTCAAGTGGTTTTGCCTATAAAGAAATTAGTAGCAGCGGTTATGTAAAGTTGAATAATGTTACTGTAGAGATAAAACAGTTAGATTCAGTACCTGCTCTCGATAAATAGATAAACACGGTGATGAAAAGTTCTTTATTTAGGTAAAATATTACCTAACATGATGAACTTTTTTTGTAAACCCACCTGTATTTTTTGTGATACCGAAAGCTATCGCGAGCTAGATTTGTGTTTTGCTTGTGAGAACGATTTACCTGCTTTAAAAAATCATTGCACTAAATGTGCAGAGCCGCTCCCAGAAGGGCAGGATCTATGCGGTTTATGTTTAAATAATTCGCTTCCTGAGGTTCAAATAGTAGCACTTTTTTATTACCAGTCGCCGATAGATCTATTAATTACCAAACTCAAGTTTGGGAATAATCTAATTGGCGCCAAAATACTGGGTGAACTATTTGCTGTTCGTTTAAACGAGCATTATCAAAATAAAACCAAGCCAGAAATAATTATCCCGGTGCCACTTCATCCAGATCGGTTACGTGATCGTGGTTATAATCAGGCGCTCGAGTTGTCACGGCCAATTGCTAAAAAACTACAAATACCAATTGATAAATTTTGTGTTGAAAGAATAAAAAACACCCAACCGCAAGCTCGGTTGGTTGCTAAAGAACGTAAACAAAATATTAAGCAGGCATTTTTTGTGTCTCAGGGTTTTAGTTACCAACATGTGGCAGTGATCGATGATGTTATTACCACTGGAAATACCGTGGTCGAGCTGTGTAAGTCATTGCTAAGAGTTGGGGTAAAGCAAATTGATGTTTGGTGCTTGGCAAAGAGTTCGTTTAAAGATATCTATAAGTAAAATGTTGTTCGTGGTGATGCTACGAGAGCTTTGTGGTAAATAGCCATCTTTATTTTAAATGCAACTTTAAATAACGCTATCATTTGTCTAAATCAAGCGGTGGTGATTACGTACTTTCGCCAATATCTTGATTAATATGGCGTCCCCAATGGGATTCGAACCCATGTTACTGCCGTGAAAGGCGCTGAACGGCTGACTGTAATAATTAGCTTATTGTATATTTATATAAAATAGTTGGTAGAGAAGCAGTTGGTTATCAGTTTGTCATTTCCGCTCTTAGTAAAGAATACTCTCGACAAATAATCATGCTCAATTTTTTGTAATGCCTGTTATTTTTTAAATGGTTATGTGTATGTATAACTTGGTCATGCGTATATGGTTTATGGGTTTGACTATTGACAAAAAGATAAATAGGTGATACTCATCTTTTATGGGTGGTCTCGCGGTTGATTTTATTCTAAAGGTAATAACATGGGTCAAAATGTTCTAGCAAAAATATTTTTAACATTACTATATTTTTTTATTATGGTTTATAGCCAATGTGGTTATGCGGAGGGGATTAGGTATGAAATTTCTAAGAATAGCAATGGCACCTTTACTTTAAATATATCATCAGTTTTGTCTGGTCATTATGGATATGTAGTTGCTGATGAAGTTGAAGCAGTTATTGATCCAAATGTAGCGGAAGAAATTATTAAAATTATTAGGACACATGACTTAGGGGGCTGCACAATAAGTGATGTAGGTTTTATGCCAGGTGAATTTAAGGCCATTATGGATACTTTAAGTGATAGTAAGCATTTAGAATACTTCTGTATAAGAAAAGTTGAGAATTGTGAGGTTGATGTTCTTGTTGATTTTTTAAAAAATTGTAAAAATTTGTCTAGGGTTGGATTGCAACATATGGATTTTACGGTAGATGAAGGTATAAAAATTATTAATGCTTTAAGTGTTCATAGTGGAAGATTAACTGACATTGATTTTTTTGATGCTATTTCGTATGTGATGTCCCCTGCTCTTGTTGAAAAATACTACGATTGTGTGGCTACACTTTTGCAAGCAAATAGCGAGGTGTTAGAAAATATCGATTTTGGGGAAGGAGACGAGCGCCAAGATTTACCATACCCCACTCCAATATTAAAATCTTTACAAGGTTGCAAGAATTTAAAATCCTTATCGGTTATTCCTGGAAAATATTGTTATGGTGAAGATGAATGGTATCAAGAAATGCTAAATTGTTTGCGAGCAGGTCACCCTAAATTAGAGACTGTTTATATTCGTCCTCAAGATTTCAGTAATAGCAGGCTGCAAGCTATTTACAATATTATAAGCGAGCAGTATAGGGGTTTAAGGTCGGTTACCTTTGATATAATTACACCAGATGATATGTCAATTTGTGACATAGAACCACTTGAACCTGAAACTATTAGGAATTTTGCTAAAGGAATTTCTGCAAACCCTAAACTACGTACTTACGACTTGCAGGTGGATGGTATACCCTTGTTGTCTTTAACTGAGGATTGCTACGATTTCAGTGTTTTTTCTGATCATGAAGATTGTGAAAAAGCGATGGAACGGATAATTCCAGCTTCTAACAAATTGGCAATAGAGCTGTTTTCTATACTTCCAGATAATTTTAAAACGAGCAACAAGCTAATCAACGATAGCAGTTTTGCAACAGGTAGACTTAAAGATGTTTTTATTTTAAGAGATTCGCTAATATTGAAATTACCCCCGATTGTAGAAAAGCTAAAGTCAAAGCTTTTTTTAAGTATTTTAGAGGGGCAAGATCCAAGGCTTGGTGCCAATTCAATAATAAATTTGTTGCCACCGACACTGTTGCGTCGTGAAATAATAGAGTTATACCGAAATAACTTAAGTGATCGTGATGTGTTGATGATAAAATATGATATGGAAACTTTATTGCGTACATTAACTGGAGATGAGATAGTCACATATATTTATTTTGTGGCAACACAACACGCATTAGAAGAACTAGCAAAAAAAATTCAGCCCTCTAGTTTAAGCTCAGATGTAGATAACTATATAGAAAGAACTATTGGTGGCGGTATTTGTGCAGATATAACCAATTTTGTGCTGGTAATTGAAAAAGAACAAATAGCGCAAATAATGACCTTGCCACAAGCAGTGCGTCCATTTTTTAATAGATGTCAAGCCATGCTTGCAAAAGTAAAAATAGATTTAGCTTGTGGGGGCTTAGCACGTCAAGGTTTAGCAGGACAAATTAGTGAATTTCATGAAGTATTAAGCAAAGTAAAAAAACCCGCAGTAAGCGTTAAACTTGAAATGCCAGCCGACAACTTGCTTCAAGCACAGGAACCTCCAGCACAACGTCCACGATTTTGGAAGACAAAAAATCCCATATCACAGGGAGTTCATCTGACGCCATTTGGGTCGTTACAAGTTCCTATGACACATGCTGCACAAGCACCATTTTTATCGATTAATAGCTATCTATATCCACATATGGCGCAAAATACTTCTCCATTTCCTTTCTTGTTTAATGTGGATCAATCTGGAGGTCAACAACCAATAGCTTTTACTCAAGTATTAGTACCTACCCAGCTTTTAATACCGCAGCAATCTACCGTTACAGTACAAGCGCCACAACCGGTAATTGCCCAGGGCCAACAACCTGCAGGACCAACGACCACAAATGACAGCAATTTAGAAGCTTCATCCGCCTCTGCTCAAAATGGAAGCAGTCAACAGTTATCAGGTCCAGGAGCAAACTCCCTTACAGATTTTATAAATGATAAACAGGCTATATTAGCAGTTGCTAGCGGTAATACTCCCTCAGCGTCCCCAATTTTAGACGATGGTTTTCAGGATAATTCTTACGAAATAATAAAATTAGCACATAAAATATTGGAAGAGGCGCTTTCTCAAAATAATAATAATCATGATAGCTTACAAAAAAAATTATCTGCTATTACCGACAATAACTCTGAGCTATATAAAACATTAAAGAATATATTGCAGACCATGGTATCGTATGATACGGCCCGAGTGGATAATAGTATTTACCATGACTATGATAAAATGTTTGGTATTGGGAATGACCCACAGGATTTCAACAGCCCTTTTTTTATCTATTCTAGTACAGAAATGCCACCTATAAGTAGTAGGTTTATTCATGCTTCAAGAGGAACTTCTTTTAAGGCGGTGAGTGAATCGCCAGAGAGTATGTTGTTTGCTATACCTGCATTAGCTCCAGGTATTACTGGAGGTAGTTAAATTTAATGAATCTTGGACAATGGTCGCTTGCCAAAAATAGAGTTGTTGGCAAAGTTAATAAAATCCTCTGAGATAGTATTTTCTAATCCTACTCGATCTTTTCTTCCCTATCTAACGATTTTCTCTATATTGGCCAATTAAACGATTTAGCTAAGCTCGCGAATACCTCTCCTGACCTCTTTTTGATATAAGATCGTACAATACCTTTATACTGTCTTGGTTTTATTTATAACGGTTCCCTAAAATACAGACACCGTCATCGCGAGTGAGGCGTTTTTTGCCTCACGTGGCGATCCATTTTTTTTAGGCTTTGCTTGATTGCTTCGCAAAAAACGCTCCCAATGACGAGAAAATATTAGGCCCTGTATTTTAGGGAACCGCTATAAAACGCCTAACAAGCTGTGTTTGTACAGCAGTATAAAAATTATTGTTGTATTTAGAACTAGAATACGCCACATGTATCTATGTTAACTTATTAATTAACTTGGCGTCCCCAACCGGATTCGAACCGGTGTTACTACCGTGAAAGATTTTAGAAGAAGATAAACATATACTAATGATCATTTACCTAAAAATTACCTAAATCAAAGAATAATGCTGCATTGTCATTATAACCTTTTGATTAATATGGCGTCCCCAATGGGATTCGAACCCATGTTACTGCCGTGAAAGGGCAATGTCCTAGGCCTCTAGACGATGGGGACCTATGTGCTTTTATATGTAATTAATGGTGGAGCTAAGCGGGATCGAACCGCTGACCCCTTGCATGCCATGCAAGTGCTCTCCCAGCTGAGCTATAGCCCCATGTTTCATTACTACTATAAAGAGGGTAGATTCTAATGAACTTATTGTCATACGTCAATTGCATATATTTTATTTTGGCAGAGGCAAGCTTTAGCTTGTTTGGTTTGTAGCTATATTAAACTTATTCCACGCGGTCTTTGCGCCAGAACAAAGCAATGGGGGAGTCAATAAATTGATTAAAAGAAGGGCAGTCTAGCTTGTAAAGATAAGCGTAAGCAACCGGCTGTATATACGATGTTGATTTTAATACATTTATAAAGTTAAGTGCCAAAGAGGTGGGTATGGTTTGGGTAGGATCATGTCATTCCCTAATGGGGCTGTTGAAACCCGCCTATTTTCGTCATTCCCGCAAAAGCGGGAATCTAATAAAAACAATAAGCTACATTTGTTGTTTTTATAAAAATTTTCAACAGGCCCCTAATTGATCCGATAAATGACGTACTATAAAAACAAGTTAATTTTAATCTTTGCATAAGTATTAGCAGCTTTAAACGTAGCAGGCTTTAAAATTGACTAGGTATTAAAATCATGTAGAATTGATCCAAGGTGTTCTTCATTCATTGTGCTTTGTGCTGCATCGATTAGGAAAGTGCTAGTTTTTAATGAGGGATATTTTACGACTTGGAAGTATGTTTGTATGCTGGGAATAAGCAAAAACCATACCTGCCAAATTTTGTCACTAACATAAAAAAGGAGATTTTATGCCAGAAAGTACCGCTATTGGAAAATCAGCTGTTCAGAGAGTGCTCGAAGAGATAGTAACAACCGAACAGTCCTTTCGTGAACAAATGCGTATTGGACTTGCGCATGTTGGCAGTCAGTTAAAGGAACCAATGTTATCGGAAGTAATGACTCTTTTGCGCCCATGCCAAGCTCTTCTCGAGACCAACCCTTTTGCTCCTTTAAATCTGCAACAAGCATTTTCTACAACACCACCAGACTATGAAGTAATAATGAGATTTTGTGATGAACTAGAAAAGCATATTAGCGAAACCAAAGAACTTTTTAGAAACGCTTATATCAACAACGCGAAACTTATTGAGTTTTTTCTGCGGCATCCCCCTCCCTCTAGCTTCATGGTCATACTTGATCCATCAATATTACCTGTGCAACGTGGTATGAGATATCACACTCTTTTAGGAGAACTAGTCAAACAAGTAACCAAACTTAACGGTTCTACCCCAGGTACTGTTCCTCAAGCAGTAATAGACAGATTAAACAAAACTCTTGAGGTAACTGCTGCTTTTGCTCATGAATTAAATATTCTTATGGTTGACGGAGCTGCCTTCAAACAAACTCGTGGTCGTTTCACCGAACACGAACAAAGTTTGGCAGAATATTTTATCGATAATAATATACTTTGCAAAAACTCTCTTGCGGGAGATATTTCCGCGGCAAACAAAGAAATTCGAGATGCAATATTAGATGGAGATTTATCCAAGCTTGCTGAAATACTAACAAGACAGGGTTTTGAAAACGCTACTCCAGATAAATTACAAAAAGTTTTAGAATATCAAAATCTGGTGCGTACTGAAATCCTACTTGATAATGGACAAGAAGGAAAAGACATACTAGATATCTTAGTAAAAAAATCAGTTTTGTGTGGGCGTTCAATTCCAGAGGCACAAGTAAAAAATGCAGCAAAAGAGATTATAGAAGCAATTGAGGACAAACAACCTGAAGATATCTCCAGGGTTCTAAAAAAATATGGTTTTCTAGGAGTAAATGATGATACCGCCAAAGCTATTAAACAAGAGTATTACTATAGCCTGTTTGATCGGCGTATTGGCGATAAAATACGAGGGGTGATGGAGAAAAAAGGTAAGATGCTTCACGCTACTGAACGACGAATATTTTACCAAAGCGCCACTCAATACTTTATTAACGAGGTTAATAATGCATTTGAATTGAAAGACCCGGTAAAAAAAGATAAGAAGCTACGAGAAAATTTGTCTAAGTTAGGACTTGAGCGTGATGACATCGAGCAGGTAATAAGCCAAATGGCATTAGCAGATAAAGCAGCTTACATTATTCCTCCAGCTCCAGCTCTAGGAGGAGCTCCGTCTGCAACTCTGGTTGAAATTGAACCTCCAGAAGATAAGGCAACTGATATTCCTTCTCCAGCTTCAGCTCCATCTACAACTGACACCAAGGGTAGAACTGAATCCCCATCTTCTGCTTCATCATCCACAAAAACGCACCACCACCATCATCACCATCACCACCACCCCAAAAAGGAGGAAATATCTAGCCTTGGTCAAGGAGTAGCGGCAGCCTTGCCATCATCGTCGTCAACAATAGCTGAGTCGGCGACTCCAACAAAACCTAGAGTGGTAGCGACACCTCCTGCTAAAGGACCATCTGACATTTTTCCCCGTACTCCACCTGTGACGCTTGCAGCTGGCACCCAGCTACATGCAACGCGGTTGCGAGCACTTTCAGAAACATTTGTCGATGCACAAAAAGATACACCCTTAGTTCCTCCCTCACCAGGGCCAACAACAAAGCGCGTAGCACCACCAGTACCACCTCCAAGACCTAGGTCAATGACGCCACCAGCAAAGGGTGCTAAAGAAGTAGTAGTAGCGCCTAGCGTAACGCCAAAACCCAGTACCCCACCTTTGACACCAGCTGACTCCATCTCACGGACGCGAGTATTAAAATGGGTTACTACTGTTGGTACACGGTTACCTCAGGTGCCGGTGAAACAAACACCACAAGAAGAGCCACAGGAAAGCGTTAGACCGAAATAGAAGAAGACTGAAAGGTTGAGAGCAAAATAACGGAAAATAATAAAATCGCAGCCTTAGCTTGTAAAAGCAATCACGTAAGCTAAGGTTGCTACTGTTGATTTACGGGGCATTGTAAACCTTCCAACTAAGCAGGTTAGCAGAAGAACGCCACCTTAATAATACTAGAAATAGCTATAGATAAGCTCTAGTAATTGATCTAGGTAAATTTGACCAGGTTTTGTTTGTAAACAATTTAGTAAATCAAACAGTCGCATGATTATTGAATAATTATTGTAACCATTCCATCAGTCCCAGCGAGGAGAAGCCAGCAATAACCATATGACCAAGTATTTTTATCGTCTTTATAACGCTGAAGCCACCGAGAGAGGGGCTGTTGAAACCTGCCTATTTTCGTCATTCCCGCGAAAGCGGGAATCTAATAAAAACAATAAGCTACATTTATCGTTTTTATAAAAATTTTCAGATTTTAACAGACCCAGAGACGTGGCGGTTACCTGACCAAATAGAAATAGCAATTAGTGATATTTTTTAGATTTTTTAGGAAAAGTGGGAATTGAGAAAGGAGCAGGGCTGTACCATTAAAATAAAGCAATAAATTTGGCTAACAATCCATTGGGTTGGCAAGTTCCAAAAGTTACGAAGTAACAGTCATAGTTATAGCCCGGGGTGACCTACACTGAAAGTGTGACGGGAACCCCGGGAAAAGATCACCCCCCCTGCGATTTTAAGCCTCGAAGGGGCGCAATAGTTAGTTTGAATACGAGTGGAAAGGAGCAGGAATAAGTGGAAAGAGATATATCGCAAGCTTTTGAAATGCATTTTTCAAGATTACAAGCCCCGAGAATTAAAAGAAAGAAGCTATCCCCGTTGATGGAAATTTTATTTGTGGTGCTGTGCGGAACGATATGTGGCGCTGAAAGCTGGAGGGACTTTGTACTGTTTGGGAAGGAAAAAGCTAATTTTCTAAAAAAATATTTCCCATATATCAATGGCATCCCATCGAAGGATACGTTTGCCAGATTATTTGCGGTCTTAGATCCGGAAGCATTTAAAAAATGTTTTATTGCATAGGTAAAATCGTTGCAAGAAGCTTTGCAAGATGTAATTGCTATTGATGGAAAAACTCTTTGCAACAGTATAGACAGTTTAAATAATGATCCGGCGATCCATATGGTAAGCGCGTTTGCAACCGAAGCCAGATTGATTTTAGCTCAACAAAAGGTAGATGATGGGACCGTTGAAACCAGAATTTTTATCTCGCTCTGCGAGCTGTGATTCATTTCGCTCAACAAGACCCTATTATATATCGCGCCCTTTCGGGGCTTAAAATCGCGGGGGGGATCTTTTCCCGGGGTTCCCGTCACACTTTCAGTGTAGGTCACCTCGGGCTATAACTATGACTGTTACTTCGTAACGTTTGGAACTTGCCAGCCCAATGGATTGTTAGCCAAATTTATTGCTTTATTTTAATGATACAGCCCTGGAGAAAGCGCAAGGTTATTGGTTAATTTTGGAAAACCTTGTATAATCCCCAAACTTTATAAAAAACAAGGGTTAATTTTATGGCAATTGAAAGAACTTTATCGATTATTAAACCAGACGCGGTTGCAAAAAACGTTATTGGTGAAATTTTAAGCCGTTTTGAGAAAAATGGGTTAAAGGTTGTGGCGGCTAAAATGATGCATTTAACAAGTTCCCAAGCTGGGGAGTTTTATGCGGTGCATAAAGAGAGGCCTTTTTATCAGGCATTAGTGGGGTTTATGAGCTCTGGCCCAGTACTAGTCCAAGTTTTAGAAGGTGAGGATGCGATTTTAAAAAATCGTCGGATTATGGGGGCTACTAATCCTGCGCAAGCTGATCCTGGAACCATTAGAGCCGATTTTGCTAGCTCTATTGATCTAAATGCGGTTCATGGTTCTGATGCTCCTGAAACGGCAATACAAGAGATCTCCTTCTTTTTTAAACCAGAGGAAATTCATTCCCGTTAGATTATTATGACTTCTGACCATATATTTACTTGGGAATGCGAAGCACGTGATCATGAGATTGATTTTCAAGGGCGAGTTAATAACATCTATTATCTTGTTTATATGGAGCACGCAAGATATAAGCATTGTAAATCATTAGGTGTTGATTTTAGAGAGTTGCATGATCGTAATTTTGATTTAGTGTTGATAAGGACAGAAATAGATTTTAAAGCCTCCCTTGGAGGGACTGATGAATTTATTGTTACCTCAAAACTAGGCCTGATGGGCAAAATCCGTATTGTTTGTAACCAACAGATTATCCGTAAAAATGATGGGAAAATTATGGCTGAGGCAAAAATTATAGTTGTTTGTATTGATCGTGCTTCCGGACGTCCAGTGATGCCAGACGAAATAAAATTAAAATTGAATTTGAAATAGCATGTCTAAAATTAACCTTCTAAATTATAGCTGCACCGACCTCGGAAAATTTTTTCTTGATTTAGATGAGAAAAGTTTTCGTGCAGCTCAGGTTATAAAATGGATTCATCAGTTTGGGGTAGCCGATTTTTCTCTTATGACTAACTTAAGTTTGGCTTTACGCGGTTATTTAGCAGAGCATTGCGAGGTTAAAGCCCCTGAAATTGCTAAAGAGCAAGTTGCTAGTGACGGTACTAGAAAATGGTTATTGAAGCTCGAGGATGATAGTTTTATTGAAACCGTGTTTATTCCTGAAGATTCTCGCGGTACGTTATGTATCTCTTCACAGGTGGGTTGCCCGCTTGGGTGTAGTTTTTGTGCGACGGGAACTCTTGGTTTTAAGCGTAACCTAAGTGTGGCGGAAATTATTGGCCAGTTATGGTTTGCTGTAAGAAAATTATCACCCGATCAAACAACGCGTACTCATGTGATTACTAATGTGGTTTTTATGGGGATGGGCGAGCCGCTTTTAAATTATACTAATGTGCTTAAAGCGATAGATTTAATGCTTGATGATAATGCTTACGGGTTGTCTAAATATAAAGTTACTATTAGCACTTGTGGGTTAGTTCCAGAAATGTTGCTCTTAAAAGAGCAAAGCGAGGTGGCGCTTGCAGTTTCTCTTCACGCCCCAAACGATGAATTACGCAGTCGTTTAATGCCGATTAATAAGAAATATCCTTTAAAAGAGCTGGTGGCAGTGTGCGACCATTATTTTGAAGACCAAAAGCGCCAGGTTACGATTGAATATATTATGCTTGATGAAATGAATGACCAGATTGAACATGCCAAGCAATTGGTGAAATTATTATCGCATGGGCGTTATAAGGTTAATTTAATTCCAGGAAATGTGGTAATCCATGCCGATTTTAAGCCATCATCTCAGGCCAATATCGACGTTTTTCGCCAGGTTCTATTGGATGCCCATATTAATACTATTACGCGTAAATCGCGGGGTGGAGAGATAGATGCGGCTTGTGGTCAATTATTAGGTAGTGAGCTATAATCCTAAAAACGTGTTGAAATCTACTACGAACGCTGGTGCTCTCACGACCATTTCAATTCACGTTTTTAGGATAAAATCGCTTCAACTCTCGCGAAAACTCGCATACAATAGGTTTTAGGTAAAATTAGAAGAGGATTTTGAGTATGAATGACAAACTAGAGCCTACCGATATTTCTTGGCAGACACAAACACCAGGGCAGATTATTAAGGCGGTCAGAGAAGCTAAGAGAATCAGTATCGGTGAGGTGATGCAAAGATTATTGCTAAGTAAGCACATCATTAATGCTCTTGAAGAGGATAATTATAGTAGAATTCCGGCAGAGGTATATGCGCTGGGTTACCTCAAGGCATATGCTCAGTTTTTGCAGATTCCTGCGGATACCGTCATCAAAAGTTTTCGTCGTTTAAATGTTTATACCAGCCCTGAGGTAAAAACCGAGAGTAAAGTTAAGATTGAGGAGAGCACTGGCTTACCTTGCATTTTTAAAAGCCGACCGGTGTACCTAGTATTGTTAGGAGTAGTCGGAGCTGTGGTTTTAGGCGTAGTAGTATTTTTTGCTATTCAATTATTTACTGATAAATCTATAGAATCAGTGGCAGCAGGTGGAGTAAATGCCACAGTAAACGATGCCAGCACTGCGGCGAACGAACAATTACCAATGTTTACTACTGATGTTGCAGTTCCTGAGATGGTAGAACAAACCGTAACTGATGAGTCGACCAAAATCAACGAGTCGGCAAAAACAGATGACTCGAATAAAAATAAGGCTGATAAGAGGTCAAAGTCGGGTAGTCTTGCGCATAAATTGGGGTAATATACTCCTCGAAATCGAGTTTTTAGGGTAAGTCACTTAATGGAGCTATACCCCACGTAAAATGAATTTAGGCGCGGCGCCCTTATTTTCCGCGACCATCATTTACGCAAAGTAAACTCCGGTTGCGGAAAATAAGGGCAACAACGTATAAATTTATTTTACGGAGGGTATGTCTTGAAGAATATTCAAGCAATTAGAGGCATGAATGATATTTTACCCGATACCAGCAAGTATTGGGCTATGGTAGAAGGCATATTGAAGCAAATTGTTCTTCAATATGGCTATCAAGAGATTCGTTTACCATTAATTGAGTCTACCAAACTTTTTTCTCGTACCATCGGTGAAGCCACAGATATAGTAGAAAAGGAGATGTATACCTTTTTGGATCGTAATGGTGATAGTTTAACTTTACGTCCTGAGGGGACAGCTAGCTGTATACGAGCGGGAATTGAACATGGCTTATTCTACAATCAGGTGCGGCGCTTATTTTATTATGGTCCAATGTTTAGGCATGAACGTCCGCAAAAAGGGCGTTATCGCCAGTTTCACCAGTTTGGCGTTGAGGCTTACGGTTTAGCAGGGCCCGACATTGATGCCGAAATTATGTTATTAGCCAGAAGCTTTTGGCAAGAATTAAAAATAGATAATAAGGTTGAATTACAGATTAATACGCTTGGTAATGCTGATGCTCGTGCTAAATATCGAGAGCGCCTGGTAGAGTATTTTAAGGGTCATTATGAGTTTTTGGATGAAGATAGTAAGCGTAGGTTATTGTCGAATCCGCTACGTATTTTGGATAGCAAAAACCCAGGCTTACAGGATTTAATTAAAAATGCCCCAAAAATTTTTGAATGCCTTGATAGTGAAGCGCGTCGGCATTTTGATGGGTTATGCGATATATTGGATAAAGTAAATATTCCCTATGTGGTTAATCCCAGGTTGGTGCGAGGTTTGGACTATTATTGTTTGACTGTTTTTGAATGGGTAACTACGGATATTGGGGCGCAGAATGCAGTATGTGCGGGCGGACATTATGATGGTTTGGTGGCCGAAATGGGTGGTAAAGCTACGCCTGCTATTGGATTTGCATTAGGTTTAGAGAGACTGCTATCATTGGCTGTAGATAGCTTACGATTACCTTCTTCTGATGTGGTTTATTTTGTGCTTTTGGGTGATCAAGCGAAGGCCTCTGGAATGCTGCTTGCAGACAAAATTCGCCAAAATAGTAAAGTAAGTGTTATAGTAAATTGTGGCGGGGGAGATTTAAGCACCCAATTAAAGCGCGCCAACAAAAGTGAAGCTAATATCGCTTTGATTTTAGGAGAAGCTGAGCTTGTTAAAGGAGAGGTGTTGTTAAAATATTTACGTGAAAACAAACCCCAAGAAAATGTTAAACTAGAAGATGTGGGGAATTTTTTAAACTCAAACAATTAAATAAAGTAAGGTAGGTTTTTATGCCAATGTCAGATAAAGAACAGATGCAAATTGTTAAAGGTTGGTGGAAAGAGTATGGCTATTATCTGTTATTTACAATCTTATTTGTTATAGTAGCCAACTTTGGTTGGCACCGTTATCAACAATATCAGAATGTTCGTTTAGAACAAGCATCTAATATGTATATGAACATGCTGAATCTTATGGATCAGAAAAAAAATGATGAGCTTAAGTTATACGGTGAAAAGCTAATAAAAGATCACAAAGGATCTCCTTATGCGAGTTTGGCAGCCTTGATTTTAGCCAAAGAGGCGGTAAAGGTTAATGATTTAAAATTAGCTGATGAAAGGTTACGTTTTGCAATCAAAAAAGCCCCTGATAAAAAGGTACGGCAACTTGCTCGTATTCGTGATGCCAGAGTATTAATAGCAATGAAGAAATCTCAGGAGGCTATTAAACTTTTAGGGTCGATTGATGATAATGGTTATCTTGCTGAAATTAATGAGGTTTTGGGTGATGCGTTTTTAGATCTTGGTAGGCTTAGTGAAGCAGAGCAAGCGTACCGAAAGGCAGAGACTGCAGATGCCAATAAGAAGTTGCGCTTGCCATTACTGAAAATGAAAATGCAAAGGTTTTAGTTCTGACCATTCACCACGTTTATTTTGGGTGATTGCAATTTTTTGATAGGTGCAGGCGGATGCCTGCGTGGTTTGGCGCGGTTTTATGGGTAGGTGTTTATGAAAAATCTAGTTGAACAAGTAAAAACAAATTTTGTCGATAGCGCCAGTTTGAAAAATTCAATAGTCGAAAGTTTAGCTCCGGTTATTGTTGAGGCTGGTCAAATGCTAGCAAATTGTATTAGCCATGGTGGTAAAATTCTAAGTTGTGGTAATGGTGGCTCTGGATGTGATGCAGCTCACTTTAACGGAGAATTAGTAAATCGTTTTATGATTGAACGCGATCCTCTTTCGGCCATTTGTTTAAACACTGATACGGCTGCTTTAACCGCAATCGCTAATGATTATAGTTACCAAGATATTTTTACCAAGCAAATCAAAGCGCTAGGAAAGAAAGGTGATGTATTGCTTGCTATCTCTACAAGCGGAAATTCACAAAATATTGTTCGAGCCATTATCAGAGCGCACGAATGTGGATTAAGAGTTATTGCATTAACCGGCAGAGATGGTGGAGAAATGGCTCGCGCTTTAGCAGTTGGTGATCTTGAAATAAGAGTACCGGCCAAAGTTACGCCTCGTGTTCAAGAGGTGCATATTTTAGTTATTCATTGTTTGTGTGAATTGATCGATAAAATCTTATTTGAAAAAAATTGAGGAAAGAATATGAAAAAAATCCCAATAATCCTTTTGATGATCTTGATATTGCAAGGGTGTATTCCTGCTGCTTTTGTTGCAGGAACGGCTGCGGGTGTGGTTATTTACGATCATCGTAGTACTAAAACTATAGTTGATGATCGTGATATTACTTTCCAAGTCCAACATAAATTTGATAGCGATCAAGATTTACACGATAGGGCGCATGTATCGGTTGCAACTTTTAACCATATTGCATTATTGTTAGGGCAAGCACCAGATGCTGGTTTACGTAGCAAAGCTGAAGCAATAGCAAAATCAAATTCGAAAGTTAAAATAGTGCATAATGAGATTACTATTGAAAAACCAATATCAGATATGGATCGTGCTAATGATGCTTGGATAACTACCAAAGTGAAAACCGTACTCGCTACTACGGTGGGGTTAAGTTCTTCGAACTTAAAAGTTATTACTGAGAATAAAGTGGTTTATTTGATGGGGTTGACTACTCGTACGCAGGCCAAGCTTGCAGCAGATAAGACCCGTACCGTGGCTGGAGTAGAGAAGGTGGTAAAGTTATTTGAGTACTTGAGCTAATATGGAGCTAACTACAATACAAAAGATAGCAATGTGGGTCTTACCCGTATTGTTTGCAGTAACGGTTCATGAGGTAGCTCATGGTTATGTAGCTTATTTGCTCGGTGATAAGACGGCTAAGATTTTGGGTCGTTTAACTTTCAATCCGCTTAAACATATTGATATTGTTGGTACCATTATCATTCCGGGGATTTTACTTTTACTTAATAGTGGAATAGTTATGGGTTGGGCTAAACCAGTCCCTATCGATACTCGTCAATTACGGCATCCTCGACGGGACTTTGCGTTGATTTCGGCAGCTGGTCCTGTTTCCAATTTCATTATGGCTCTTATTTGGGCAGGCATTGCCAAAGGAGGGGTGGTGTTATTAGCGTCTGGTATTCCTGGAGCTTTCGCCATTTATATGATCGGTGCAGCTGGGATTAGTATTAATGTGATGTTGATGGTTTTAAATTTAATACCAATTCCTCCGCTTGATGGGAGCCATGTCTTCGCCAGTTTGTTGCCACGAGCTATAGCGATCCAATATGAACGTCTAGCTGCATATGGTTTTTATATTTTATTTCTTTTATTGGCGCTTGGCACAATAGATTTTATAATGAGGCCGATTACTAATATGTTATATATGTTTATTAGTAATTTATTTAATCTTCCTCATTAGTTATAACTCTTAATTTTGGTTTGTCTGGCTTTGTGGTGGGGGTATCATCTGATTCATATGCTTCATATTCAGATTCTTCTTCTTTGGGAAAGGTCATTCCTTCGCTATTTTCAGCGGCATAGATGGCAAAAATAGCTATAATTGGAACATAGATATGATGAACTTTGCCGCCAAAACTAGCTTGGCAGGTCATGGCATCATTTTTTATTACCAGGTGCTTAACTGAGTCTACAGAGATATCCAGGGTGATCGTGTTATCTTCGTTGATATAATCTTTTGGTACGCTTACTTGCGAATAGGTGGTATCGATAGCGACGTAAGGGGTGCATTCATTGTCAAGAAGCCACTCGTAGATAGCGCGGATTAAATAGGGTTTAGATGATTTCAAGTTTAGCCTCCAAATTCGCGTTCTAAATCAGATAAGCTTTTTTGAAATGAATCACGAGCGAATATTCGCTTCATGTAGTCATAAATTGATTTAGCTGGTGTTGGTAATTCAATAGCTAAGCTTTTTAAACGCCAAAGCATTGGAGCTAAACAACAGTCAGCTAAAGAAAAATCTTCGCTTAAAAAATAGGGTGCTTCAGCAAATAATGGAGCAATAGTTATTAGTTGGCTACGTAAATCTTTGCGTGCTTCATCAGCTTCGGCTTTTTTGCCACTTATTATTGTTGCCGCCAATGTCAACCAGTCATGTTCCATTCGATAGATCATCAGGCGACATTTTGCGCGTGCAACTGGGTAAACTGGTAAGAGAGGCGGGTGCGGAAACCGCTCATCTAGATATTCGGTAATGATGCTAGCTTCGTAAAGAACTAAGTCACGATCGACTAAGGTTGGTAATGAATGATATGGATTTATGGTTAATAGATCCTCTGGAGGATTGTTTTTATCTACATGAATTATGTTAACCATAATTCCCTTTTCGGCAAGAACTATTCTAGTTCTATGGCTGTCGATACCCAGAGCATCAGAATATAAAGTCATGGTTGAATGTTTGAGTGCCATCGCTATTTACTCCAATTTGTTACCAATTTATTAGGCTTTTTTTATAAGCTACGTTTTTTAGTCTAACCTCTTCGTGTTGGGTGGATGCTCTTCCCGCTTGCTCGCTACACAAGCGCTTTGCACTATGCCCAAATATTTGGTTATGCAAGAAGTTAATTATTTATTATCCCCTTTGGCTTTTTGGCTGGGGGACTAGGATTTGAACCTAGATAAACGGAGTCAGAGTCCGTGATCTTACCATTAGATGATCCCCCAAAAATAACGAGCTCTTTGCCAAGATTCCTAAGAGGATGCATATGCACTACATTAACGTTTAGAATACTGCTTCCCTCTACGGGCTTTGCTACGGCCAACTTTTTTACGTTCAACTTTACGGGCATCACGGGTCAATAATCCTGCCGTTCTCAATAATTTATGCATCTCTGTGTTTTCTTCAGGGTTGCTTTTGGTAGTTGTTGCTTGATCGTAGTCCAAAAGTGCATGTGAAATGCCAAGGCGAATAGCTCCGGCTTGACTACTATCACCGCCGCCCCTTACGGTTACCATGAAGTCAAATTTATTTACCGTATCAGTAAGTACCAGGGGTTGGCGAACTACCATTATGGAAGTTTCACGACCAAAATACTTTTCTAATGGTTTGCAGTTAACGGTTATTTTACCGCTACCAGAATTCATGAATACTTTTGCAATCGAGGTCTTACGTCGACCTGTGCCGTAATATTGTTTTTTTGTCATTAGCTTTATGCCCTAAGTTGTTAGATTAAATAGATAAAGGTTTTAATTTTTGCGCTTGATGTAAGTGTTTGTCGCCAGCATAAACCTTAAGCTTGCTGAGCATTTTTCTCCCCAGGGTACCTTTGGGTAACATGCCACTTACCGCATCTTTTATAACTTGTTCCGGAGCTTTGATCAATTGCTTTTCTAAAGAGATCTCTTTGATGCCGCCCTGGTAACCAGTGTGGTGATAATAAATCTTATCTTTAAGTTTATTACCAGTAACATGAACTTTTTCGGCGTTAATAACCACGATTACATCTCCGGTGTCGATAAATGGAGTGTACTCCGGTTTATTTTTTCCGCACAAATACTTGGCAACGGTTGTTGCTAAGCGGCCGAGGGTTTTATTCTCAGCGTCCACTAAATACCATTCTTTTTTATGTTCGATACTTTGATTAAAGGTTTTCATAAATTTCCACTAAAAAACATATATATATTATAAAGAGCGTACGATTCTACAACATGAATTATACAAAAGCAAACGGACTGTAATGAATACCTAAATTTTGTGCTAGTCCTTTAGGGAAAGCGCTACTGGCAAGGCCAGGAGGCCAACTACTGCTAGCACGATTATAGGGGCAAAAAGGAGGCCAGTGGTATTAATTAAGTATCCATTAATGATGGGAGCGGTACCGCCGAATATAGCAGTAGCTAAAGTAAAGCTAATACCAGTTCCAGAGCACCTAACGCTTTTGGGAAACGAATCGCCCATTAATTCAACCATAACACTATCAATACAAGCTTTGCATAGAGCAATAATAGTGAGCATCGCCAAAATCAAGGGTAAACATTTATATTGTAAAATACTAAATGCTGGGTAGGAGATGATAATAATGGAGACAATACTTAGGATAATTAACTTTTTTCTGCCTATTTCTTTGGCGAAATATCCTATGATTAAGGTAAATATTACCAGTAGGCCGATTTCTATACTGCCCAAGAGAAAGGCGACTTTACGCGAAAAGCCAAGATAAACATTTAAATATGATGGAAACCACACAAATAGCGTATAAAAAGATATTTGTACAAAGGCATAAAGGGCGATGATTTTTAGAATAGATTTGTATTCATATTTTATAACATTGGCCACCGGACTACTTTCTTCTCTAACAAAATTTTCATCTATTAATAACTTTCGTACATAATAGAGAAATACCAATATCACTGAGCCAATTAAAAATGGCAGTCTCCAGGCCCAACCAGTCATTTGGGCGTCATCAAAAATAAAAAAGGAGGTGGTTGCTACTACTGAGCCACATAAAACGCCAAGGACGGAGCTTGCAGCGACAAAACTACAAAAAAAGTTTCTCTTTTTGACATCTGAAAGTTCATAAATGTAGCATGCGCTGCCTGGTAGTTCGCCACCGGCGGCAAAGCCTTGAATTAATCTTAAAACTACTAATGCTACTACCGAAATCGTACCGAGGCCGCTATAGGTTGGTAATAAACCTATGAGTATAGTTGGGATTCCCATTATAAAAAGGGATATTTTAAGTGAATAAGCGCGACCACGTCTATCCCCCAGGCTACCAAAGAAAATACTGCCAAGTGGGCGAATCAAAAAGCTAAGAGAGAATATGAAAAATGTTTTTAGTAAGCCTATTTTGGGGTCGCTAGAGCTAAAGAATATTTTGCTAATAACTGGTGCCATGAAAGCATAGATGGAGAAATCGTACCATTCAAAAACATTACCTAAAAATCCGATGGAAACTATTTTCTTTGTGCTCATAGGTACTCTCCATCTATAATTTTAAGATAAATAAGTCAAAACAGTTTAGTGATTTAGTTTAACTGAGGGTTGTTTTTGCTGCAATGGAAAGTATATATGAGCAGGGTACTCGCATTTGTTTTTCAAATTGGTAGGTGCTTGCGGTTGTCCTAATATACATTATTACCATAAAACCGCGTATTTTGTGTGTATTACTCGTGGCGCTTATTTTCGGGACGCCGTAAATCCGTCCTTGGAGGTTCGCATTCATTATCCATGGTTCATATAGCGAGTGAGTTTTGTATTGTAGTTTTCTTCTAAATCGATTTAAATGTATATAAGGATCATGGCTAAAGTCTGCGCCTACCGCTTTATAAATCAATAAGATAGAAGGTAGGTGCAATTGCCCTAGTATATTGAGAAAAACATGGTTTATTTATAAAAATAGATTACAATTTATTCTGATTTTGGGTTTGCTTAAGTATTCTTAATTAGGGCAGCAAAATTTATCTCGGAGTACAAATGTTAAATAGAATTTTTAAATTAGAAAAACATGGAACCTCAGTATCAACGGAAATATTGGCAGGCGTAACTACTTTTATAACCATGGCTTACGTTTTAGCGGTTTTACCTGCAATATTGTCTACTACTGGAATGGATAAGGAGGCGATATTTTTTGCTACTTGTTTAAGCGCTGGTTTAGTTAGTATTGCTATGGGACTTATAGTGAATTTTCCTATTGCTCTAGCTCCGGGGATGGGATTAAGTGCCTATTTTGCCACGATTGCTGCCCAAGCTGGTGGTATCCCTTGGCAAACAGCTCTTGGCATTGCTTTTGTTGCTGGTTTGGTTTTTATAGTTTTAACCGTAACCAGGGTGCGTCAAGTATTAGTTGATGCTTTCCCGGCATCTTTGAAGCATGCATTAGTGATTGGTATTGGATTTTTTATTACGATCATTGGGCTTAAAATGTCACATTTGGTGACGTTACATGCCCATCTTGGGCCATCTCTCGATATGATTACGGTGTCGCGTGGTATAGCTGATCTATCATTTTTTGAGTGGGATTTGACTTTAGGTAGTTTATCTAAGCCAGATACTTTATTGGCAGTAATTGGTTTAGTAATAACTTCAGTATTAATTGTATTACGGATCAGGGGGGCTATTTTAATAGGGATTATTCTCGGCACATTGATTGGTATACCGATGGGGTTAACGAATGTTAACAACATTCATTTTTCATTACCATCCATATATAGTTTAGATCTTGGGGTAATGGACATTCGTGCTGCTTTGAAACTTGGTTATATTTCAATAATTTTTACTTTTACTTTTGTTGGTTTAATGGATACTTTTGCTACCTTAATTTCTGCTGCCAACAAAACGGGAGTTATCAATCGATCCGATGGCTCGCGTTTAATTGGCAAAGCGATGTTTGTTGATGCGGTTGGTGCCTGTTTTGGAGCGTTTTTGGGAGTTCCAGCTTTAACTGCGTATATTGAATCAATGGCAGGGGTAAGTGCTGGTGGTAGAACAGGCTTAACTGCAGTAGTTGTCGGTATCTTATTTTTATTATCTTTAATTTTAAGCTCGTTATTTATATTGATTCCTAATGCTGCTACGGCGCCGATATTGATTTTAATGGGTGTCTTTATGATCTCAAGCATTAAGGAGATAAATTTTGAAGATTTTAGCGAGGCAGTTCCAGCGTTTTTGACAATTATTATTATGCCGCTTACTTATAGCATCGCTAATGGTATTTCGGCGGGAATAATATTTCATGTTTTATTAAAGGTGGTTTCTGGTAAATGGCGTGATGTTCATTGGATGATGTACATTTTGATGCTATTAGTAGTGACTAAGCTCGCATTTTTTAGCTAGCACCAGGCGGTCAAGTCAAACATTTAAGCTAGGTATTACCCGCGGCAAGCTGTGGGGACAGATGTTACTTGCGATCCTCTTTACTGGATGTAAAAATTCAGCTTCGTGTTTAGGTTTAAGGCTAAATTTATATTTTACGTAGATTATCTATGCAAGAAAAATTTGTTTTATCTTCAGATTTTAATCCCAGTGATGCCCAGCTCGAGGCAGTCGCAAGATTGGCGTCTGGATTAAAAAATAATGTTTCAAAACAGGTTCTTTTAGGAGTTACTGGTTGTGGTAAAACTTTTGTGCTTGCTAATGTTATTACCAAAGTAAATGTTCCGACGTTAATTATCGCTCATAACAAAACATTAGCTGCCCAACTTTATGGGGAAATGAAAGCATTTTTTCCAAAAAATGCAGTAGAGTATTTTGTTTCATATTATGATTATTATCAGCCCGAAGCCTATCTTCCTGCCACCGATACTTTTATTGAGAAAGATGCTGCTATTAATGAACATATTGAGCAGATGCGTCTTTCTGCTACAAGATCTTTATTTGAACGCCAAGATACGATTATCGTTGCTTCAGTTTCGGCAATTTATGGTTTAGGTGATCCGAAAACCTACCATCAAATGGTGCTATGTTTAGTTTGTGGCGATAAAATTGAGCAATCCCAGCTTTTACATCGTTTAGCGGAGTTACAATATACTCGTAATGATATTGAGCTACAGCGTGGAACCTATCGTGCACACGGTGAAGTAATCGATATTTTTCCTGCAGAATCGGAAAATTATGCCATTAGGTTAGAATTATTTGATGAGGTTATTGAAGGTATCTCATATTTTGATCCCTTAACCGGAAAAACGATCCGCAAAGTGTTAACGATCAGAATTTTCCCTAAGACCCATTATGTAACCCAGAGACAAGTGATTATAGACGCGCTTGATAAAATCAAGGCTGAATTGAAAGAAAGGTTGGCAGTGCTTTACCAAGAGAATAAATTACTTGAAGCCCAGCGCTTAAAGCAGCGAACAGAATATGATCTTGAGATGTTACTAGAGCTTGGTTATTGCACCGGTATTGAAAACTATTCTCGATATTTATCTGGAAGGACTGCGGGGGAGCCGCCACCAACGTTGATAGATTATTTGCCGGCTGATTCTTTGTTGGTTATCGATGAATCTCACGTTACCTTGCCGCAGGTGCACGGGATGTATAAGGGTGATCGTTCACGCAAGACGACGTTAGTTAATTATGGTTTTCGTTTGCCTTCAGCACTTGATAATCGACCGTTAAAGTTCGATGAATTTGAAAAAATAGCGCCACCAACCATTTATGTTTCAGCAACTCCTAGTGCTTATGAAATGGAACAGGCAGAAAGTGTGGTGGAATTGTTGATTCGTCCCACCGGATTAGTTGATCCTGAGGTGGAGGTGAGGGTAGCTAAAACTCAGGTTGATGATCTGTTTTCTGAGATTGGAAAGCGCGTGAGCGTCAAAGAACGGGTTTTGGTTACAACCTTAACCAAAAGAATGGCGGAGGATTTAACCGAATATTTAGCAGAACATGGAATTAAAGTTAGATACTTACATTCGGAAGTAAATACCGTTGAGCGAGTCGAAATTTTACGAGATTTGCGGCTCGGAGTTTTTGATGTTTTAGTGGGTATTAACTTATTGCGTGAGGGATTAGATTTGCCAGAAGTTTCTTTAGTGGCGATTTTAGACGCGGATAAAGAGGGTTTTTTACGATCAAGACAATCACTAATTCAAACTAGTGGGAGAGCAGCGCGCAATATCAATGGTAAAGTTATTATGTATGCCGATCGGATTACAAATTCGATGCAGCTTGCTTTAGATGAGATGAGTCGACGGCGTAAAATTCAGCAAGATTACAATATAAAACACAATATTACTCCCAAAAGTATTGTTAAAGCGATACGTGACATCATGTCTGAAGCACATCCTGAGCCAGAGGAAACATTGGAAGAGCGTGAGATTTCTCAAGAGTTATCCCACTATTTATCAGACAAGCCAGATAAAATAGCTAAGAAAATTAAAGAGCTTGAAAAAGAAATGTATCAGTATGCTCGCGATTTAGAATTCGAAAAAGCCGCTAAAGTTCGGGACCAGCTACATTATCTGCATAAAATAATGGATCGATAGTTGAAAGTTGTTGCCAGATGATCATTTGATATATATGGGATCTGTCGCAATTCGGAAAAATGGAGGGGTTGGGCGTAGACACCCTAACACAGTTGTACCCAAAAAAGATTCTTTGAAAATAAGTAAAAATGTTATACTGACTCTTTGGTGTAAAATTTCTTAACTTAATGGCAGTGTTTCTGGTCTACACTATAGTAGAATTATTTAACATCGTAGATTATGGAGGGAAGCATGATTAATAAAATTGTTTTGTTTGCTGTTATATTATTAGCAACTTTAAATAATATTTTTGCATTTACGGGGGATCCTGAGGTTTTTCAAATTCTTCACGATGATAAGCCAATAGCTTGCGCAGCAATAGATGAAGAGCGAGCATTCTGTTGGGAGTCATCTAAAGAAAAATTTTTAAGGTTGCAAATAGATCCATCAGAAAGACTTGCTCTGCCACCAACGGATAAAGAATGTCATGTAAGCGCCTCTTATTGTGGGTCATTAACCGATTCAAATTTATATATTTCAGACCGTGACCTATATTTATATGTTTCCACCTTAGAAGGACTTGTTGTCCAAATGTTAGATTACAACAAGTACGATTCAGAATATTCAAAAACTCGAAGAGCTAAGGTACGAGTAATTGGCGCTACAATATATATGCTATATGGTCATACTGTGATGGTAAGTGTCTGTGAAGCACTCCCAAAATCGAGAGGAATTAGGCGCCTAGTTGAATCGCTTTGGGATGGTATTGGATATTGGTTTGGTTAAAGATCTTATTGCAAAAGTGGCTTACTAAAAGAATTCTAGGGCTAGCCCAATTATGTCTAGAAGAAATGAGGTGACCCTGCCAGGTAAGTAAGAAGTATTGCGGGCGAACGTGCAACGCGGTAGTATGGCAAAATACTTGGTTATGCAAGGAGTCTGTTGGGTTTTAACAATATTTTTTGAGAACTATATGCCAAATTTTTTTATAACAAAACCATCGAACAAGGTGATTCCTCTTACTCCTATTTGTCAGGATGATTTTGCATCATGGAAGTTAGCAGAGTCAGTGCGGGTTAAAAATTTAGTTGCCAGTAATGGCTTTTTAGCAAAACCAAATACTTTTTGTTTGCTTAATGACAGTGATGGTAATCTAGAAAGGGTATTGCTCGGCATTGCAAACCAAGATGATTTTTTTGCATTTGGGGTGTTGCCCAAAGTATTGCCTGAAGGTTGTTATGCTATTGATGCGTCAGGATTTTCTTCTCTGCAATTAGAGCATGCTGCTATTGGTTGGGGGTTGGGAAGTTATCAGTTTAAGCGCTATAAGGCGATAAAAGATTTTTCCGCCAAGCTTTTTTTATGTAGAGAGTCTTACGACCTTGATTGTATCAATAGAATTATTGAGGCCATCTTTTTGGTACGCGACTTGATTAACACTCCAGCCGGTGATTTATATCCAGAGAAGTTGGCCGAAGTGGCGATTAACTTAACTAAAGAATTTAATGCAGAAATAAAAATAATTAAAGGCGATGAGCTCGCAACCAATTTTCCCGCTATTTATGCTGTTGGGCGTGGCAGTAAGAGAGAGCCGATGCTTTTAGATATTCGTTATGGCGATTTAAATGCTCCTAAAGTTGTTTTGGTAGGGAAGGGGGTGTGTTTTGATAGTGGTGGTTTACAGTTAAAATCGTCAGATGGTATGGTTTTAATGAAAAAAGATATGGCTGGCGCAGCGCATGTTTTAGGGCTCGCGCGGATGATTATGAGTGCAAAATTACCAGTAAATTTACGGGTAATTATGCCGCTAGTAGAGAATCTGCTTTCTGGCGACTCGTTAAAACCTGGTGATATTATAAAAACTAGAAAAGGAATAACGATTGAGGTTGCTAATACCGATGCGGAAGGAAGATTAATTTTGTCCGATGCTTTAGCATATGCATCTGAATGGCAACCTAAATTAATTATAGATTTTGCTACTTTGACCGGTGCGGCGAGAGTTGCGTTGGGGCCAGATATCACCGCACTATTTTCTAATAACGATAAACTTGCTGAGGATTTGATAGCTAAATTACGTGAGGAACAAGATCCAGTATGGCAAATGCCTTTATATCAGCCTTATCTTGAGCTACTAAAGAGCGAAATAGCCGATCTTAGAAATGTAATTTCTTCTAGTAGCGCTGGCGGTGGTGCTCTTACCGCGGCTCTAGTATTGCAACAATTTATTGCTAAAGATATCGCTTGGGTACACTTCGACATGAATGCCTATAATGCCGCAAGTAAACCTGGGCGACCTGAGGGCGGAGAAGCTTGTTGTCTGCGTGGGGTATTTAAATATATTGAGCAAGGGCTCAAGTCCCGTCTTTTTTTGTAGGTCGATAAATTTTACTAAAAATTATCGCAAAGGCGCCGTTGCCGGTGACATTGGTTGCGGTACCGAAGGTATCAAACAAGATATAAATTGCAGTTACTATTCCAATCATCTCTGGGGTAAATCCAAGGTAGGTCTCTAAAAGTGGGGCCGCCACTACTACTACGCCTCCTGGTATGCCGGCCACCGCATATTTTGCCAAGGCAAAATAGACGGCAAATTCTATAAAGTTTTTTAGCGCTGGCAATTCAAGATGAAAAGCTTGGAGAGTGGCAAGAGCGATAATGGTTAAACCTATCGAGCTACCTATAGTGTGGATATTGCAGGTGGCGGGTATTATGATTCGAGCAAAACTTTTGTCCTCGAGGTTTTTTTCGGAGCACATGATGGTTAGGGGTAGGGTTGCAGCGCTTGACATAGTTGAAAAGGCGGTGACGCTTGCGGGGATCATGTTTTTAATTTGTTCAAAAAACCTGCCGATTTTAAAATTAGCGGCAATCAGGTACATCATGGTCAGATATAATATTTGTGTCGAAGCGATCAAAAGTAGTATTGGTCCGTAAGATGCTACCAGTTCAGATAAGATTTTTTCATGTTGTAGTTTAAATAAAAAGCCCAGGATGAATAGTGGTAATATGGGGGTAAAGTAGTTTCTAAAAAAATAAATGGTAGCAGTATTAAGTTTTTGAGCAATGTGGCTAACATAAGTGTTAGGTTTAAAGGCAAAGAGTAGGCCGAATATAAAGCTAATAAGCAGGGCAATTTTTGTATCCACAATTTGTGGGAAGGTAAAGTTCCAAGTTGGGATTAGTCGCAACTCATTGCTGATCATGGTAATGTTAAAGTTCAGCAAAGGTAGTATATTAACTCCTGCTTCAAATCCAGTCATGATGCCAATGAAGTTAGATGTGGTTACTAAAATTAGGAGTAAGATAACAAATTTACCAGCCTTGCTTTGTAGGGCGATCAAGGAGCTCCATAAGAAAATAAAAATAATCAAAGGCAGGAGAAAGACGAGGGTGTTTTTTATGGAAAGACTGATGGCATAAAAAAAAGCTTTTACATTGATTGGGATGGTGTCGCCGAATAGTATGGTAACTATCAGCATGCTGAGCAAAATAAATAATAATTTAAACCGAGAAAAAAACGCCGCCATTTTCATACCATACCTCTTATTTAAATCCTGTTCAAGCAATCTTTTCCAGGATCATTCCGGCAACAATAGCTAATATTGCAAAAAAGATCCATCATTTTTTAACTTTTATGGTTTTTTTGTCAAAGACGACAATCTTTTATTGCATTTTATGCAATTATTGTATTACAGTATCAAATGAATGGTTGTTAAATAAATTATTGGAGAGTTGTTATGAGTCGAAACGAAGTATTAAATTTACTTAAAAAAGAAAAAGTGGCGTATTTAAGGTTGTGGTTTACCGACATTTTGGGTCGCAATAAGAATGTTGAAGTGCCAGCCAGTCAATTTGGCAAGGCTTTAGATGGCCAAATTCTCTTTGATGGTTCTTCAATTAAAGGTTTTACTCGGATTGAAGAGTCGGATATGGTTTTGGTTCCCGATTACAAAACCCTGGTGATTTTTCCTTGGGCAGAGTGTGAAGGTAAGGTCGCTCGTTTAATTTGCGATGTTTATAATACTGATGGTACTAAATTTGCAGGTTGTCCCCGTTCGGTTCTAAAAAGGGTGTGTGATAAAGCTGCAAGCAGTGGTTATGTTATAAATGCTGGACCGGAGGCAGAATTCTTTTTGTTTGAGCGCGATAGTAGTGGGAGAGTGACAACTAATACCCACGATGCGGGCGATTATTTTGATTTAGCGCCGATAGATAAAGGGGAAAATGCAAGAAGAGCTATTGTCCAAACTTTAGAACAAATTGGTTTTGAAGTTGAAGCTGCTCACCATGAGGCTGCTATGGGGCAGCATGAGATCGATTTTAAATATGGCGATGCTCTTGCTACTGCCGACAATATCGTAACTTTCCGTTTTGTAGTGCGTCGAGTAGCGCTTGACTTTGGTTTACACGCTACTTTTATGCCAAAACCAATTTTTGGTATTAATGGTTCTGGCATGCATGTTCATCAAAGTTTATTTGATAAACATGGCAAGAATCTATTTTATGACGCAAAGAAAACCCACCAATTATCTAATGTTGCTCTTGGTTATATTGGTGGTCTGTTAGAACATGCCCGTTCTTTTTGCGCCGTGACCAATTCGTTGGTAAATTCTTACAAAAGATTGGTTCCAGATTTTGAAGCGCCGACCCAAGTTGCTTGGTCAGGTCGTAACCGCTCTCCTTTAATCAGGGTGCCTGATAGACGTGGAATTGCTACCCGTGCTGAACTTAGAATGCCTGATCCTGCATGTAATCCATATTTAGCGTTTGCGGCGATGTTTGCTGCTGGACTCGATGGGGTTGAAAACAAAATGGATCCTGGTGCTCCAGTAGATAAAAATATCTATAAAATGAGCGAGCGAGAGCGAGCGCGGTTAAAAATAAAATCGTTACCTGCTAATTTAAATGAAGCAATCGATTTGCTGGAAAAAAGCAAATTAATGCGTGATACATTAGGAGAGCATATTTTTAGTCATTTCATTGCTGCTAAACGTAGTGAATGGAGTAAATATATTTCACAAGTGCACCAATGTGAGTTAGATTGGTATTTGACCGAATACTAGAAAGGAGATGAATATGAAACACCAAATAACCTGCGACTTTAAAGAGGGCATGTTTTTTGAGGCCAATGTTGATGGGCATAAAGTTGGTATGGATGCCAGCTCGGATTTTGGCGGAAAAGATCGCGGACCACGACCAAAACCCTTGGTGCTGGCAGCATTAAGTGGTTGTAGTGGTATGGACGTGGTTTCAATATTAAACAAAATGCGCGCGCCTTTTGCAGGTTTCAAGATCTATATTGAAGGATCATTAACCGATGATCACCCAAAATATTATAAAGATATCCATGTTGTTTATGAGTTTAGCGGCGCAAATTTATCTAAAGGCGAAATAGAAAAAGCAGTAAAATTGTCGCAAGAAAAATATTGCGGTGTTGTTGCTGGTTTAAAACCGAGCGCAAAAATTACCTATGAAATTAAATATCTTGATATGTGATAGGCTCTTTTTAGGTTAATACATAACGCTGCTGTGATCAACGTAGTTGGCCGCGGAGCTTGATTCCAAAATTGGCGAGGTATTCCATGCTTCGCTGGATTGGATAAATATAGCCAATAATTCAAGAAAACTCCAAAAGGTGGGAGACGATATGGTCTAAATCTCGCTACGCAAGCCGGTGGGGCTGGATTGTGGTTTCAATTTGATAGTATGCGATTGTATCGTTATAATGCTCGGTCTTAGTAAGAATTTCTTAATAGGTTAATAAGTTATTAAGCCAACAAGCGGAGACAGCATGCAATTATCAAAACGTTTTCAAGAGGTGTATGAAAAATCAACCTGTATCTATTCCAAAGCGGAGGTTGAGGCAGCGCTTGATAAAATGGCCGGGGAGATGAGCGCGCGTTTAGGTAATAGTGATCCTGTATTTTTATGCGTATTACTTGGAGGAATTGTTCCGCTTGGTAATCTTTTACCCCGTTTGGATTTTCAGTTAGAGATAAACTATATTCACGTTTCAAGTTATGGAGTGAAAAACGAGGTTGGTGATTTACACTGGAAAGCAGAGCCAACTATCGATTTATTCGGTCGTACCGTCGTAGTTGTTGATGATATTTTAGATACTGGCACAACTCTTAGAGCAGCTATCGAGTATTGCAAAATGAAAAATGCCAAAGAGGTTTATACTGCAGTTTTACTTGATAAACGTAAACCGAGAAGGCCAGGTGGTGTTGAAGAAGCCGATTTTAAAGCTCTAACTATAGATGATCTTTTTGTTTTTGGTTACGGTCTTGATTATTCAGAATATTTGCGTAATTTACCAGGAATCTATGCATTAAAGCCATAAGGACTTTGGGGTATCTAGGGTAAAAAATGTCAAAACTTAAAATTATGGTTACCGGAGGTGCTGGTTACATCGGGTCACACATGACTGCGATGTTAATTGAGCGTGGTTATGAAGTAGTAGTATTTGATAGTTTAGTTACGGGTCATAAAGATGCGGTGTCAAGTAACGCCGATTTGTTTGTGAGTGATTTAGCAAATCATCAGTCAGTTGAAGATTGTTTCTCGCGCTATAGATTTGATGCAGTGATGCATTTTGCCTCTTTTATTCAAGTCAATGAGTCGGTTCGTGATCCAGCAAAATATTACAAAAATAATGTTGCGGCTGGTTTGAATTTACTTGAAGCAATGAGAAAATTTAATACCAAAGCGTTAGTTTTTTCTTCTTCTGCATCTATTTATGGGGAACCACAGGCAGTTCCTATTGGTATTGATCATCCTAAAAATCCTTTGAATCCTTATGGGCGTTCAAAGTTAATTTTTGAAAATATGTTGCACGATTATGATATCGCATACGGTTTAAAATCTATTAGTCTACGCTATTTTAATGCAGCAGGAGCTGATCCGAGTGGCCTGCTTGGCGAGCGCCATGATCCTGAAACTCATTTGATACCCTTGGTGTTACAGGTCGCTGCTGGCAGGCGTAAACATATAGAAATTTTTGGAAACGATTATCCAACTAAAGATGGTACTTGTATTCGTGATTATATCCATGTGGTCGATTTATGTGAGGCACATATTTTGGCGCTAGAGGCTTTATTACAAGGATATGGAAGTGCAGCCTATAATATTGGTAATGGAGCAGGTTATTCGGTGCTTGAGGTTATTGATGCGGCAAAGAGAGTTACCGGCAAAGAAATTGCAACGGTTTTATCTCCTAGAAGAGCTGGAGATCCAGGGGCGCTTGTTGCTGATGCAAGTTCCATCAAAAAAGCGTTTAAGTGGCAACCAAAATATACAGATTTAGCTGCTATCATCAGACATGCTTGGGCGTGGGAGACGCGGTAGCTTTATACAAACAAAGAAGCGGGGAAATAGAAAAATGAAAATTACAGTATTTGGTACAGGTTATGTAGGTTTAGTTACAGGTATATGCTTAGCTGAAATTGGGCATAACGTTGTATGTGTCGACATCAATGCAGATAAAATCAATATGTTACAGCAAGGAAAGTCACCAATTTATGAACGTGGCTTAGATGAGCTATTAACCAATAATTTGGCTGCTAAAAGGATCGTTTTTACTACGGACGGGGTTTTTGGTATTAATCATGGTGATTATTTATTTATCGCGGTTGGTACTCCCTCGGCTAATGATGGTTCGGCCAACTTGCAATACGTTTATGCCGTAGCTAGAGATATTGGTAAAAATTTAAATCATAATGCAATTATTGTTAATAAATCTACAGTTCCAGTTGGTACGGGCGATAAGGTCAAAGTAATTATTCAGAAAGAATTAGATAAACGTAAGTCTTCAATTAGTTTTGATGTAGTTTCAAATCCCGAGTTTTTAAAGCAGGGAGATGCAGTTAAAGATTTTATGAAATCTGATCGTATCATTATTGGTGCCAATAACGAAGAAGTCCTAAAAAAAACGTGCGATGTATATGAGCCAATAAAAGCAAAAATAGTTAAGATGGATGTACGTTCGGCTGAGCTATCCAAATATGCAGCTAATGCTTTTTTAGCTACTAAGATTAGTTTTATCAACGAAATTGCTCAATTTGCGGAGAGTTTTGGCGCAGATATTGAAAGAATAAGGGAAGGGATTGGTAGTGATCCGCGCATTGGTTACGATTTTTTACACGCAGGTTGTGGTTATGGTGGTTCATGTTTTCCCAAAGATGTTAATGCCTTGATTTGGATGGCGCGTGAGCATGGGCTTGAGTCACCATTATTTAATGCTGTCGAAAATATAAATTTGCGGCAAAAACACCTTATTTTTAATAGACTAAAAAAACGTTTTGGTGATTTAGAAAATCGGACAATTGCTCTTTGGGGGCTTGCATTTAAGCCGAATACCGATGATATGCGTGATGCTCCGAGTAAAGTTTTGCTTGAGTCTTTATGGCGGGTTGGAGCAAAAGTACAAGCCTACGATCCAGTTGCCATGTCTGAAGCAGAGAGAATTTATGGTAAGCGTGACGATTTTAAAGTGTGCAAAAACTCTACGGAGGCTTTAGAAAATGCTGATGCTTTGGTTATTATTACCGAGTGGGATGAGTTTCGTCACCCAGATTTTGCTCTGATTAAAACCAAGTTACGAGAACCAGTTATTTTGGATGGTCGTAACCTATTTTCTCCTAGGGAGATGGAAGATTTGGGGGTAGAATACTACGGCATTGGGAGAAAAAAATAGGAGATTTGATTTATGGGCATTAACAATACGCTAACTATAAAAATTTTAGTGTTTATGTTTGCTGGTTTTTTTTTGGGATTACTTGTTAGGGCCTTATTGTCATTTGGGATTGACATTAGCTATTTTTTAGACAATGTGTTGGTTATAGGCGGTGATGTTTTCCTGGCTTTATTCCAAATGTTAGTGGTTCCTATGGTTTTTGTGGCTATTGTTTGCGGCATTTGTTCTTTTGAAAGATCACATGCTATAAGTAAAATGGGTCTTAAATCATTATTTTTATTTATTATAACTACTACGGTTGCTATTTTACTAGCAATAATTGCTGCAGGTATTTTTAATGTTGGTTCAGAGATGCAGCTTGAAACAGTAAATAAAATGCCTCTCAGTTATATGCCATCTTTGTGGCAATTTATCCATGATGTTGTTCCCAGTAACCCGATTAAAGCCATGGCTGAATCTAATATGCTGCAAATTATATCGTTTTCAGTGTTATTTGGTATCGGGATAAATATTTCTGGAGAGCATGGCAAAAAGATTGCTGCTTTCTTTTACGATCTAAATGCTGTTGGCGTTAAGTATATAACATTGCTTATGTATTTAGCTCCGTACGGGGTTTTTTGCTTAATGGCGGTTTTAGCGGCTTCCCATGGTTTTAAACTGATTATTGAGATGTTGGAATATTTTGTAGCGGTTTTGCTTGCTTTATTTTTACACGCAGCTTTTACTTTTAGTATGATGTTATATTTCTCTAAACTTTCGCCAAAAGTTTTTTTCCATAAAATTTATTCAACGATGTTATTTGCTTTTGGGTTGTCAAGCAGTAATGCTTCGATTCCGATTAGCTTAGATGCGGTTGAGCATCAGCTTGGGGTGAGCAAGAGAGTAGCTTCCTTTGTTATCCCTTTTGGTACTAGTATTAACAAAAATGGCACTGCAATTATGCAGAGTATAGCTACACTTTTTATTGCTAATGCTTATCATATCAACATTAGTTTGATGGGGTATGTGATTTTGTTTCTGATGATAGTTTTTATATCTCTTGGTACTGTTGGTGCGCCGGGAGTTGGTTTGGTTACTTTAATCGTTGTTTTGAAGCAGTTGGGGTTGCCGATTGAGGGGATGGCTTTAGTTATTGGTATTGATCGTTTGCTTGATATGGTTCGTACGGCGGTTAATGTTACTGGTAATGCTATGGTTGCATGTCTAGTCGGTCAATCTGAAAAACAACTTAACCATGAAGTCTATCATAAGATTGAAGCTTCCATTTCGACAATATAAGTGACGGGTGCATCTTTTCAGTGATAATGTGGTAGGCGCAGCATTGCCTGCGGCTACCGTATTTATATAGTGATCTCATGAAAGTAAATTTTTGGCAAAAAATAATAATAATGTCCAAGATGGCGGTATTCTTTGTAAAAGACACGCTACATGAAGTGTTTGGTTCGATGTTGGTCAAGAATAAACGCGCCTATGCTAGCCGTATCGTCCATTCTTGGGCGCGTAGTATTTTACGAATATTAGAAGTTGATTATAAAGTTTTTAATCATCACGCTGTTGAATTTAATCTTGATCGACCATATATTATTATGAGTAATCATTCCAGCCATTTTGATATTCCACTGCTTTATGTTACTTTTCCTCGAGATATTATTGCGATGATTGCTAAAAAAGAATTGTTTCGCATTCCTTTTTTTGGTTGGGGGATGAAGATTAGTGGTTGTGTTTCTATTGATCGTGAAGATAAATATCAAGCAATAAAAGATTTAAAAGTTGCTGAAAAAAACATGCTTGAGGGAGTAAGAATTTGGGTTGCCCCAGAGGGCACAAGAACCCTTACTGGTAAAATGGGTAAATTTAAAAAAGGTGGGTTCAAAATAGCTCTTAATGTCAAAGCAATCATTGTGCCACTTACTATCATTGGGAGTGGTAAAATTTTACCGCCTAAAACTTTTGATTTTAGTGTTGGGGAAAAGGTAAAAATATATATCGGAAAACCGATTGACACTTTGCATTATCAACTTAAAGATTTACCAAAGTTAATGGCGGATGTGGCTGATGCAATAGCGGTAAATCTTGAGGAAAAAACTTAACTATGCGACTGCATTCTTGGCGAAAAAGGGTAAAAATAGTTGAATTAGTACTTATCCTAATAAAATGTTCATTGTTAACGGCCATTGGTCCGATGTTTGTCAAGCATAAGCGAGCTTATACCAGTCGTATTATCCATGCTTGGGCGCGGAGCATGTTACATGCACTGAAGGTCCATTACAAAATTTTTAATCCTCTTGCATTTGAATTCCAACCTGATCGCCCCTATATCATTATGAGCAATCATGCTAGTCATTTTGATATCCCGTTAATCTATGTTGCTTTTCCGCGGGAGATTATTGGGATGATCGCCAAAAAAGAATTATTTGATATTCCGTTTTTTGGTCGTGGGATGAGGTTTAGTGGCTGTGTTTCTATTGATCGGGAGAATAAATATCGGGCGATTAAAGATTTAGAAGCTGCCGAAAAAAACTTGCTTACGGGAGTTAGATTTTGGATTGCCCCTGAAGGGACCAGGTCGCATACTGGAAAATTAGGGGAATTTAAGCGAGGAGGGTTTAAAATAGCTCTTGATGTTAAAGCAATTATTGTGCCGGTTACCATTGTTGGGAGTGGCAAAGTTTTGCCAACAAAAACTTTTGATGTTAGTGTTGACGAAAAGGTTGATATATATATTGGTAAACCGATTGATACCGCTGATTATCAGCGGCAAGATTTAGATAAATTAATAAAAGATACGGCAAATGAAATAGCTTCAAAGCTGTAATGCGGTAATAATATAAGCTGAATTTTCTCGCAGCTTGCTGCGAGGACAAAGCGATGGGTGATTGCCAGGGGGGAAAGCGCAGCTCTCCCCCCTGGGCGAAATCAGAAAGTTGATTAAAAGGGGACTAAATACATGAGTGAACAAACCAAAACTGAAACCATGGGGTTTCAAACTGAAGTAAAACAATTATTACAACTTGTTACCCATTCTCTTTACAGTAATAAAGAGGTGTTTTTGCGCGAATTGATTTCTAATGCGTCTGACGCTGCTGACAAGTTACGTTTTGAGGCTTTGTCCAATCAAACATTTTATGAAAATGACCCTGAATTAAAAGTTTGGGTTGAATTTGATAACCAAGAGAAAACTATTACCATTAGAGATAATGGCATTGGCATGAGTCGTGAAGAAGTGATAGCCAATCTTGGCACTATTGCTAAATCTGGCACTAAAGAATTTTTGTCGGCCTTAACCCAGGAGCAGAGTAAAGATACTCATTTGATCGGTCAATTTGGGGTTGGCTTTTATTCTAGTTTTGTCGTTGCTGATAAGGTTACGGTAAAGACTCGGCGGGCTGGCCTTGCCAAAGAGTTTGGGGTGCTTTGGGAGTCTGCTGGTGAAGGGGAGTTTACTGTTACTAATCTTGAAAAAGAAGGGCGAGGCACTGAGGTAATTTTGCACCTCAAGCCAGAAGATTGTGAGATGCTGGATTATTGGCGATTACATCAGATCATTACTAAATATTCCGACCATATTATGCTGCCAATAGTCATGAAAAAACCCTTAGCGGAGAAAGAAACTGTAGCTAAAGAGGAGACGGTAAATAAAGCGACCGCGCTCTGGGTTCTACCGAAAAAAGATATTAAGGACGATGATTATAAGGCGTTATATCGGCATGTTAGTCATGACTTTGAAGACCCTTTGATTTGGAGTCATAATCAGGTCGAAGGAAAGCTGGAATACATAACTTTGCTATATATTCCCAATCATGCGCCTTTTGATTTTTGGACGAGGGAAAAGAGAAGAGGGTTAAAGCTTTATGTGCAGCGCGTATTTATTTTAGATGATGCTGAGCAATTATTACCGAACTACTTGCGGTTTGTTCAAGGAATTGTCGACTCCAAAGATCTTCCATTAAATGTTTCACGCGAAATATTACAGAGCAACCGTATTATTGATCAAATTCGTTCTGGTATTGTTAAACGCGTTTTAGATATGTTAGAGAAGTTGGCAGCTGATGAGCCAGAGAAATATACCAAATTTTGGCAAGCTTTTGGTAGTGCTTTAAAAGAAGGATTAATTGAAGATTTTACCCATAAAGAGCGGATTGCAAAATTACTTAGATTTGCTTCTACCAAGAACGACAACCCCGAGCAGACTGTTACTTTAGATGATTATGTTGGAAAGATGCAGAAAGACCAAGATAAGATTTATTATATTACTGCAGAGAATTTTTTGGCCGCTAAGAATAGTCCATATTTAGAGGTATTTCGCCAAAATGGTATTGAGGTTTTATTACTTGATGATCGTATTGATGACTGGTGGTTGGCGCATTATCTTGAGCACCAGGGCAAGAAGTTTCAAGCCATTACTAAAGGTGATGTTGATCTCAGTAAATTGGTTAAAGATGAGTCTAAGCCTGATTTAACTAAGCTTAAGGACGATTACGACAAGGTTTTAAAAGAAATGCAGACTATTTTGGGCGATCGGGTTACCGAAGTGCGCCTTAGCGAGCGTTTAACCGATTCCCCGGTGTGTATGGTTACTACTGCTGACGATCTTAGCTTCAATATGCAGCGGATTATGTCATCCTTTGGTCAAAATTTACCAAAAGCCAAGCCTATTTTAGAACTTAATCCCAAGCATAAGTTGGTGCAAAATTTACGCGGTTTAGATGACGAAAAGCTTTTTGCAGCTTGGACTAATATATTTTATGATCAGGCGCTGCTTATTGCCGGCGGTAAATTGGAGAGTGTAAGTGAATTTACTAGCAGAATGAACGAGTTATTGTCTCAATCTTTGTGAGAATCATCTGAAAAGTGCTTTGCTTTTTGTCTGCAGTTGGTGGCATATATAAAGACGCAGGCGATCGCTATTAAGAAAACAGGCTACTCAGAGCCGTTTCGTGGCGCACAATGAGGTGATCCTGGCAGTTATCGAAAATTTGGTGGATTTTAATGCCTTGTTAGTTTATAATCCACCTTGCTACATGGGATGTTGCATTTTTTTGATCGGATCGAAGTACAGGGAGGTTTATATGTGTCTTAGGGACTCTAAGCGGTTAGTCGTAGTTTTTTTCCTTATGTTATTTTTTTTCACCAGACCAAGTTATGCTACTGGAGGTTTTAGTACCCAAAGTATGGTTATCGGTGCTGCTGGTATACTAGGTGCTGTTGGGATAGCCCTTGCTTCTGGATTATCTCCTCGTTCAGCTAATTCAAATGGCGACAACACAGTTAAAGATAAGGCGGATGGAGGAGGCGGAGGGGGATTAGAAGATGACAGCGTTGTTTTCAATGCTCCTGGGATGCAATATATAGAATTGTTCAACAATTCTACTGAATTAGCAGTATTAGATAGCATAGTGCTTAGTGATAGTCTTGGCGGTGTAGGTATTGGCGATCTTAGTGAATCTTGTAAAGTTATAGCACCCCAAGGTACGTGTCAAATTCCCTTAGTGGCCGCCCAGAATGCCTATGGCAGTGGTCGTGCTGTTATTACCTATAATGGAGACGAGAGTTTAATAGTAAGCGTGACGGTAGCTAAAACTGCTTTGATGTTATATGAAGAAACAACTCCACAAAATGACGATGTTCTAGTAGCAACGAATAAAGGGTTGGCTGTAACAAGAACATTTAAATATGTAAATGTCGGCGCATTTAGTTGGCAAAATCCTAGTGTATCTTGGCAATCATCATCTAATGATTCAAGTCGGGAGACAGTTACTGTTAATAATGCTGGTGATGGTTCTTGCAATGGTGATGCTATTTTGCCGAATGCCTCTTGTACTTTTTCTTTAACTTTCAACTATGATGAGGCGGGAGATCTAGGAGTTTTGAGGACTATAGGAGCAAATATTGATCCGTACCTTAAAGCTGTTATAGCTACTTAGCGAGATTTTGAACAGTTTTTTAGGTTTTGAACTGATTGAGTGATACGCTCCGCAGCTAGTTTAGCTTCATTAATGCTGCAAGTTCCTACCGACAATCTAAACCATGGAAGATTTTTTTTCATGCCGAAGAAATAAAAGGGGACCAAGCCTATGCGGGTGTCTTCTAATAAGTAAGAAAGAACATCATCTACGGTTTTTAATATTTTATTATTTCCTGTTTTTGCTCCAATAAGATCCAGTTTAACAGATAGATAGATTGCTCCTTGTGGTTCTATGGCATCTACTTTATATCCTGTAGTTTTGAGTTTTTGAATGGTTGTATAAAAAATATTTAGTCTTGTCAGAATTTCGTTTTTAAAGGTATTGAGAAATTTATCAACCTCTCGGTGGTTTCGTAGAAACCTTGCGGTGCCAATTTGTTCAGGTTTGGGTGCCCAAGAGCCTAGGTGTGCAAGCATCGAGCGCATTTTTTCGATTATTGGTTGTGGTCCAAAAGCCCACCCTAATCTTACCCCGGTGGCAGCGAAACATTTTGATATGCCATCTATAAAAATTATGTAATCTTTAATCTTTTTATTAAGTTTAATAGGATTGTGGTATGCGTTTTTGCCATAGACAAGGTGCCAGTAAATAATATCGAAAAAGATATATAAGGGTTTTTTCTTTTTTTTGAGTCTAATTTCATTTTCAGCAACAACCAAATCAAATATCTCTTTTAGGGTTTTTGGGTCGAACATTGTGCCGCTAGGATTCGAGGGAGAATTAAGGGTTATTAATACTGCTTTCTTGATGTGTGGTTTTAGCTCTTTAGCGGTTACCAAAAAATTATTTTGTGGTTTGGCGGTGATCACTACAGGTTTTGCATGCGCAAGATAAATAAAATGTTGATTATTCCAAGAGGGGACGGTGTAGATTATTTGTTCCCCTGGGTCGACTAGCATCCTAAATAAGATATAAATTAATGGTCGAGCGCCACTGGTGACTATAACTTCGTTTGGTTTATAGTCGAATTGGCCATATAATTTTATATGCTCAGAAATAGCCTCGCGCAGCTCTTTCATCCCGCCGACAAAGGGGTAATTGGTATGTTTTTCTCGATAAGCAGTTATGATTTCTTTCTCAAGTTTATCAGGAATTGGGAAGTGCTTTGGGGCAAAATCCCCAAGAGTAAAATTGAAGATATCTTCCCCTTGTCGCTTTTTTTCATCAATTTTTTCAGATAGTTTGCTGATGGAAAGGGAGGTTAAATTTTCGGCAAGTTTCGATAACTTAAAGTTTTTCATATGTCGTGTTATTTCTAATGTTAATGGTTAATTTTATGACGCATATATAGGCCATTTAATTGTCGGTATTATATATCAAAAAAAGGTAAAGCAAAACCATGTTTTACCGTAAAAACCGCCAGGGAAATTTTTTACGAAAAAGCTAGTATATTTTATAACTTGTGGTATTGTTAACGTCGTAGAAATCATTCTATTCACTTATAAACAAGAGGAGCTTTATGCCAAAGAAAATGAAAAAAGGTAAAAAAGTAGTTAAAAAGGTTAGCAAGAAAGTTACGGTCTGCAAGCCAATTTCTGCAGCCTCACTTAAAGTTAGCAAACCTTTTAACAAGTCACAAATAGCAACAGCTGTTTCTGAAATGGCTTGTTTAAGCAAAAAAGATGCCAACTGTATGTTGGATTCTTTATTCGAGATCATAGCTGCACATCTTAGAAAGAAAGGTGGTCCTGGTGAATTTACTTTACCTAACGTTGCAAAGTTTAGAGTTGTCAATAAGCCAGCAACTAAAGCTCGCCAAGGTATCAATCCTTTTACCGGTGAGTCCATGACGTTTGCTGCAAAACCTGCTCGTAATATCGTCAAAATCAGAGCATTAAAAAAGATTAAAGATATCGCCAAATAATTAATATCTTTATTTCAAAGAGAAAACGCCGTACTTTTTAACAAAGTACGGCGTTTTTTTTGTTTTGAAACGCTTAATCAGCTTAGTCTAAAACCAGGGTTGCCTCGAGTAAGTTGATAAAAAGCGGTGAATCAATAACTGATAAACTGACAAGCAGAACTATAAATTGTAAAAATCAGGTATTCTCGTATGGTATTGTCTGTATGACATCTAGGTGGTAAAGATTGTAAGTCATCTTTGTAAAATCCAAAAAACTTTATGGGACCGTTGAAACTGAATTTTTATCTCGCTCTGCGAGCTACGATTCATTTCGCTCAATTTACCCTGCCCTGCAACCAGCGCGGGTTGCAGGGCAGGGCTATTATATTTATCCCCTTCGGGGCTACTATATGTTAAAAAAATCATATTTATAAACTCGGATTTCAATAGCCCCTTTATCTACTTAAACCACCTAACACTGGCAAGGTAGCATTATTTTTTAATCCTAAAGCTCAGCTTGCTCATAATTCCTATTAGTATCGAGAATTGTAACCAAAGGGAAATGATCAGATGGAAATGCTGGTATATTTAATGCATTCATGTTTTTCACAAACTCCTTGAGATACATATCATAAGTTTCATTACCGATTTTTTTTAAATCAAAATCGATATCTTCCAATGCTGGCTGAAGTAATACATAACTATTTTTCACCTTTAAACTATTGGTGCCTAAAATAAAATCTAATTTCCCACCCAAGGCGCTTCTGTTCGTTACTTGCGTATTAATAAGTAGTCTTCGCTCTTCAGGATTAGTAATCGTATGAATTTTACTTATAAGCTCCTTTAGCGCTTGTGGTGGTATTTTTCCAATCCCAAAATCATAAGGATAAAAACAAAAAGTCCCACTTGCTGTAGTTCCCTCATTTTTACCATCAAAAAAATGGGCATTTTTAGATAAATCTTTAAAACCTGCTTTCAAAAGCGTTTCTATTTGTTCTGGCCCACCATCACTTGGGAAGGCATTAAAATCTCCAGCAATTATGATCGGAGAATTTTTTTGTCCCGCGACAATCTTAGTGAACTCTTTTATAAATTGGGTAAGAAGCTCTGCGCTTTTTAAACGATAGTCCCTCCCTAGTCCAAAATGATTATTGAAAAGTAGTATCGTCTGTCCAGTCACCTTATCTTCTAAAGCAACCTCTTGCACAGAACGCTCAAATTCCTCACCTAAATTTTCCTCAATAAATTTTTCTTTTTCTTTTGCCGAAAGTTGCTCATAATTCCCCGGTCTTTCAGTGCCACTCTTTGGGTGTGAATTGAAATAACGCTTCATTACGCTCATGAGTTTAAAGCGATCTTTGTTAAATGCAATAATAAACTGAAAGGCGCCATTACTTAAGTTATAGGGTTGAATTAGTGTAGTATACTCATTTAACTCCAATGCTCTTTGCATAGTTTGAACAGAGACAGGATCCATTTCTTGTAATAAAGCAACATCTGGTTTAATAGCTAGAATATGCCTCATTAAACGATCTAATCTTTTTTCAAAGCTCCAATTGGCATGAGAATCGGTGGCGAATCCTTTGTTATACTGATTACCGTCCCAGAAAAGTTCTACCCGTCGATCAGAATTAACTTTGTAAGACATAATCTTAAGTTCTTTCGAAGCTGAAAAGGCGGGAACTACTACCAAGGAATTTAAGATTAAACAGAATGCTAAGATAGACCTTATTTTAAACATATAACCGCCGGCTTAATTTTGATTTGATTGTGTATTGAGTATATAACATCTTCTAATAAGGATTTCAATCGATAGTCCAAACTAAGCATAATACCCTATACATCTGTGGTATTAAACAACTGCTTGGTGATCGAATTGACTCACATTAAATGTTACCGAAAGTAAAGTAAGCTAGATATCGTTGACTCATATTAAACGTTACCAAAAACTGGAGCATAAATATGGGTCATAATGAGGAAAAGGCCTATCTTGAAGAAATTAGGCTACGGTGCTTTTTAGCTCATCTTTTTGATTATCAAAGCAAAAGCGACTAGTTTAAATTTTTTACTAAATTTGCTTCCAAGCGCTCGTTAGTGTCTCGGCAGTGCTTCAATGGGCACTTCAACAGGCATGCGACTTTTTTCATATTGTTTCACAATAATCTTCAGTTAGAAAAAATAGTCTAAACAGCGTATCTAGATGGCTAAATATCAGATGGCTAAATATCATTAGCCTTTAATCGTAAGGTTTGGTAAGATGATTGTACCGTTTGGGTTAGTTTTTTGTTTGTATTGTAACTATATTTATTGCTTAATGTAGTTTAGTGATATTAAAACCAAAGCAAATAAATACTAGCTGTCTTCCTAATCGAGGAATTTATGATTAAAAAACTTTCCGTTATTTTTGTAGGGATGTTTGTTGTCTGTTCTGCTTTTGGAGGTACACCTGGTACGTGGTCAGTCACTAGTTCAATGAAAACCAACCGTGCTACTCATACTGCTACAAAGTTGGCAGATGGCCGAGTTCTTGTAGCTGGGGGAGATAACTGTGGTAATAGTACTTGTAATACAGCTACTGCTGAAATTTATGATCCCACAACTGACACTTGGACGCCTACTGGATCGTTGAATATCGGACGTATCTATCATAAAGCAGTATTACTGCCAAGTGGCAAAGTATTAGTGATAGGTGGACAAAGTAATGGTGCTGATTTATCTAGCGTTGAGCTTTACGATCCTGCTACTGGTGTTTGGAAGCAAACTGGATCAACTAGCGTTCCTCGAATGTTTAGCACCTCGACATTGTTGCCGAATGGCAAGGTCTTAGTGGCTGGTGGACGTACATCTGCCTATCCTTATTATGGTGCTTTTTTGAGTGCTGAGCTTTACGATCCTGCTACTGGTATTTGGACCCCGACTGGATCCATGAGTGTTGCTCGTACTCTTCATGTTGCTACCTTACTGTCAAATGGTAAGGTTTTGGTTGCTGGTGGCGGTGGTAGTCAAATGGATGGGCCTTTTCTCGCTACTGCTGAATTATATGATCCGTCTACCGGCACTTGGACACCAACAGGATCAATGAGTGTAGCTCGCAGTGGAATGTTCGTAGCCGCATTGTTGCCAAATGGACAGTTTCTAGTGGTCGGGGGGTGTAATGGTCATCGTTGTACTCCTTTAACCAGTGCTGAGTTGTATAATCCTACCACTGGTACTTGGGCGCCCACTGGATCTATGAATATGGCGCACAATGGTTGGACATCGACGGTGTTGCTATTAAACGGCCAAATCCTAATAGCTGGAGGGGCGACGTCTGCAGCAAGTGGTTGGAGTTTTTTTTCCAGTACAGAGATATATAATCCTGCTACTGGTACTTGGACATACACTGGATCAATGAATATTCCGCGCGGCTTTAATACTGCTACACTCCTATCAAATGGCCATGTTTTAGTGACCGGAGGGGCAAACGCTTTTGACAATAGTATTGCTAGCACAGAGTTGTATAATCCTGTTTATGGTTCACAATCATCTGTAGAGTCCAGCAGTTCTCCTCAACCTCCTATAGAATCTGGCTGTAATTGCATATGTTCATACTACGATAATTTTTGGTCAGGTAAGCATATAGAAAGCTTAGGTGAAATACCTGATGTTGATATATGCAATAAGCTTTGTTCATCTGCATACTATGGCAAGATGGAAGGATGTTTTGAAAAAGCACTGAAAAATTGAGCGGCCAATACTAGTTAGAAAGTTGAGTAATTAAATTAAATTGGTAGTGGTTTCAGGTGCAACAATGGTATTCGGCTAGGATAATTTTGTAGGGGTGGAGCTTGCCTTTACTAGTTTTGAAGATGGTTGATATGTCCTATCATTTTGTTAGTAATGTTTGCAGGAGGTAATTATGAAATTTTTAAAAATAGGTTTGTGTTTGATAGTTTCGTGTATTTGTAACGTAGCCCTAGGTGACGCTGTTGAGCAGAATTACTGGTCTTGTAGTGTTGATGCTCCTTTTAGTGCATGTCCGTATGTTAATGTATCGCTTCCTGCCAAACCTGGCATAAAATATATTGCACTATCTATAAATAATAATGCTGGCGGTTCTTATGGACCTCAGCCTATATACATATATTGTAATGATGTTTTGCGCAAAACCTTAAACTCAACTGGTCAGTCGGGCGAATGTAATGAAAATGAAGAGATCCGAGTATGGATAGACCCGCTAGGAGCCCGCTTGGGAGAGGTTGGATCAATTTTGAGTATACCCATCCAAGATTATCAAGGTTCTTCGGTAGCCCAAAGTCAGTGGGTACCATGGGTTGCTGGATGTGCTATCGGTTTTGGTGGAGCTGTTGTTGGTGCCGTTTCAGCATTAGTGTTATATAAGTATTGCCATAAAAGCGGAACCGGACATGTAGAAGGAGCTCGAGAAGTTGAGAAGAGCTATGGAACTTTTGAAGTAGTAGAATGTGGTACCGGAACCAAGGTATAGATGTTAATTTCTGTTGCAGTGCATACCTACGAATCAAAGAGAAGGGCTATATTTTATTTTTGGTGAGGTATTTTTCGTTGCTGAAAGTTCTTTTAAGTTAAGAGTATGTTTTAGGTGAGAGGAGAATAAATATAGCCATCTTTTGATTTTGGGTAGAGCACTGAGATGACTAAAAAACATTTTTAAAATGGGGGATATATGATCAAGAAACTTTTTATTATTTTCGCGGGGATGTTTGTTTTCTGTTCTGCTTTTGAAGCTTTTGCTGGTGATACGTGGACTGTAGCTAAGCCAATGAATACGGCACGTCGTACTCATACCGCCACTCTTTTACCAAGTGGTAAGATTCTAGTAGTGGGTGGTGTCGGGGATAAAGATAATAGAAGTTCCCCAACTAGTACAGAACTATACGATCCCTCTACTGACACTTGGGCAGTTACTGGATCACTAAATATTGGCCGTCATTGGCATACCGCTACCTTACTGCCTAACGGTAAAGTTCTAGTAGTAGGCGGTGATAATGCTCAGGGGTGTACTTCTAGTGCAGAGATATATGATCTTTCTACTGGTACTTGGACATCTACTGGTTCAACAAATGTTTGTCATTCCTATCACACTGCTACGCTTCTTAAGAATGGGAAGGTATTAGTAGCCGCTGGACGAATAGATGGTAGTAGCTCCGAATTATATGATCCTGCTACTGGTAGTTGGACAATGACTGGATCATTGAGACACAAGCATGGGGGTCATACTGCGACATTATTATCAAACGGCAAGGTTTTAATAGCTGGAGGAGGAGATAGAGCTACTAGCGCTGAGTTGTATGATCCAACTACTGGTGCTTGGACTGAAACTGGATCTTTGGCTCATGGGCGTAGTCATCATGCTGCTACATTATTATCAGATGGTAAAGTCTTAGTAACTGGTTCCATAGAGGCTAACTATCCTATGTCATCCGACAGCGCTGAACTATATGATACTGCTGCTGGTACTTGGAAGGTAGTTGGACCAATGAATACTGGGCGTTATTGGCATACCTCTACGTTATTGCCTAATGGTAAAGTATTAGTGACTGGGGGAACTCCTTCTAAATCCAGCACCGAGATTTATGATCCTGTTACTGAATCTTGGGCAGTAATTGGATCATTGGTAATTGGAAGGTGTGATCATACGGCTACATTATTACCAAATGATAGGGTATTAGTAGTTGGTGGACGAATAGATACGGGTAGTGTTTTTGCTACTACCGAGTTACATGATTTTTCACCCATTATAGATTCATCAAGTTCGTTTATAGTACATCATAGCGATGGCTCATTGTCTATTAGCAGTGGCTGTAACTGTATCTGTTCATACTACGATAATTTTTGGTCGGGTAAGCACGTAGAAAGTCTGGGTGAAATACCTGATGCTGATATATGCAATAAGCTTTGTTCATCTGCATACTATGGTGAGATGGCAGGATGTTTTGAAAAAGTACTAAAAAATTAATAAACCGAAATTAATTTAGGTTAGCAAGCTTTTGGAAAAGATAACTGAGTTATGTTTAGGATTGTGTTTAATGAGATTGATTACTGAAAACTTTTTTGGAGGAGGGAGTTATGATTAAGAGAATTTTTATTTTTTTTGTGGGAATATTTGTTTTTTGTTCTGCCTATTCTTCCGTAAATAATACTTGGATAAAAACTGGCAACTTAAATATTCCTCGCAGTAGTGGAGCTACTTTTACAGTATTGCCAAATGGAAAAGCATTGGTGGTTGGTGGGCAGACGCGTAGTAATAACTTTATCACTACTGCTAGTGCTGAATTATATGATCCGGCTACTGGCAAATGGACTCTAACAGGATCGTTAAAGGTTGCGCGTTTTGATCATACTGCTACCCTATTGCCAAATGGGAAGGTTTTAGTAGTTGGCGGGCAAAGTGGTGATACTACTGCCTCACGACTTTCAAGCGCTGAATTATATGATCCCATTTCTGGTACTTGGAATATGGCGGAATCGTTAAATAAGACGCGTGCTTGTCATTCAGCAACTTTGTTAAAAAATGGATTGATTTTAGTATCGGGTGGAATCGATAACAAAGATGAGACTCTTAGTAGTGCTGAGTTGTATAATCCGGTTACTAAAGTTTGGCAAATGACTGGATCAATGAATCGTGCTCATGCGTTGCATGCTGCCGTCTTGTTACCAAATGGTCAAGTTTTAGTAGCTGGTGGTAGGGATATTACAACTAATGCTGAGTTATATAATCCTATCACTGGTGCTTGGAGCACAACTGGTTCAATGTGTGTACCTCGTACCTTTATTGAAAACTCTCCTGTTTTGCTGCCAAATGGTAAGGTTTTAATAGCCGGCGGTCAAACTTGGAGTCCCAGCGATAGTACTACTAGTGAATTATACGATTACACTACTGGTACTTGGACCAGGACTGGATCTATGAGTATTGATCGGTTCCACCCTTTAATTGCGTTATTACCAAATGGTCATGTACTGGCTGCAGGAGGATATTATTTGTGGAATGGTAATGCTCCCCATACTAGCGCAGAGCTGTATGATCCAACTACTGGTACTTGGTCGCTAACTGACTCGTTGAACATTGGTCGAGTTAGGTCTTTTGGTGGTGTATTACCAAATGGTGTGGCATTAATAGCTGGTGGATACCGCAATTATCCTGATATGAATAGTATTGAAGATAGCGTAGAACTGTATAATCATGGCATCGAGGTTTCGTCACTTATCGATAGTAGCAGCCATCCCCAACCGCCAATAGAAACTAGCTGTAATTGCATATGTTCATACTACGATAATTTTTGGTCAGGTAAGCATATAGAAAGTCTGGGTGAAATACCTGATGCTGATATATGCAACAAACTTTGTTTATCTGCATACTATGGCAAGATGGAAGGATGTTTTGAGAAAGCACTGAAAAATTAAGCGGCCAATATTAATTATATATAGATTGGCAAAGTTTTGAAAAGGGCAATAGCGATTATGTTTGCTAGGATGTTTTTTTTGTTGATGAAAGTTCTTTTGAAGTAAGAGTATGTTTTAGGTGAGAGGAGAATAAATATAGCCATCTTTTGATTTTGGGTAGAGCACTGAGATGACTAAAAAACATTTTTAAAATGGGGGAGATATGATCAAGAAACTTTTCGTTATTTTTGTGGGGATGTTTGTTTTCTGTTCTGCTTTTGGAGGTACATCTGGTACGTGGGAGGTCACTAGTTCAATGAAAACCAACCGTGCTACTCATACTGCTACAAAGTTGGCAGATGGCCGAGTTCTTGTAGCTGGGGGAGATAACTGTGGTAATAGTACTTGTAATACAGCTACTGCTGAAATTT